>NZ_JBIAYW010000006.1:254207-284515 GCF_042898305.1 Dactylosporangium sp. NPDC000521 | reverse complement strand
GTGACGGCATGAACGATCAGGAGCACCAGCTCGTCGACGTGCACTCGCACTTCGTCACGCCCGGGTACGTGGCGGCGGCCACCCGCGCGGGCCATGTCCACCCCGAGGGCATGCCCCGCTGGGCCACGTGGAGCGTGCCGGAGCACCTCGCGATGATGGACGAGGCCGGCATCGCCCGCGCGGTGCTGTCGGTCTCCTCGCCCGGCACCCACTTCGGCGACGACGCGGCCGCCCGTGCCCTCGCCCGGTCGCTGAACCGGTTCTCCGCCGGGGTCGTCGAGCGGTTCCCGGACCGCTTCGGCCACTTCGCCGCGCTGCCGATGCCCGACGCCGGGGGTGCGCTCGCCGAGGCGGCGTACGCCCTCGACGAGCTCGGCGCCGCCGGCGTGGCCGTGCTGAGCAACGCGCACGGCGTGTACCTCGGCGACCCGCGCTACACCGAGCTGTACGCGGAGCTGGACCGCCGCCGCGCGATCGTGTTCGTGCACCCGGTGTCGCCGCCGAACTGGGAGCGGGTCGCGGGCGGCCGCCCCCGGCCGATGCTGGAGTTCATCTTCGACTCGGCCCGGGCGGCCGCCGACCTCGTGCTGAGCGGGACCGTGCACCGGCACCCCGACATCCGCTGGGTCTTCTCGCACAGCGGCGGCGCGCTGCCGGTGCTCGCCGAACGTCTCGAGCTGTTCCGTGGCCTGCTGCCGGAGCCGGTGCCGGGCCCGGCCGTCGGCGAGCAGCTCGCCGGCCTCTGGTACGACATCGCCGGCACCCCGTTCCCGCACGCCGCGCCGGCGCTGACCCGCGCGTTCGGCGACGAACGGGTCCTGTACGGCAGCGACTACTGCTGGACCCCGGCCGCCGGCGCCCTGGCCCAGGCCCGCACCGTCGACCCCGCCTGGCGCGCACTCACCACCCGCAACGCGCACCGCCTGCTCGACGAGGGCGCCGGCGTCGCGAAGGCCCGCACGCCGGCGATCGCCATGCTGCCCGGCCTGTGACGCCGGGCTGAGGACGCCGGGGCGGCCTTGTCGTACGGCGGCCGCCCCGGCGAAGTCGAGCGACTGGTGCTACCGGTGCCACTTCTGGTTGCTGGCGCCGTTGCAGGTCCAGATGTGCAGCTTGGAGCCGTTGGCGGTGGCCACATTCTGCACGTCGACGCACTTGTTGGCCTGGGTGTTGACGAGGTCACCGGCGGCGGTCAGCGTGAACTTCTGGGCGCCGGTGCCGTTGCACGTCCACAGTTGCACGACCGTGCCGTCGGCGGTGCCGCCGCCGGAGACGTCCATGCACTTGCCCATCGCGCGGACCGAGCCGTCGGCGTTGAAGGTCCACTGCTGGGCGGCGGTGCCGTTGCAGTCCCAGATCTGCAGGCGGTTGCCGTCGACGGCGTTGGCGTTGGGGATGTCGATGCAGCGGTTGCTGCCGTTGCCGATGATCGCCGATGTACCGGACTGGCCGCCGCACGCCGGGGCCGTGTCGAACGTGTCGGTGAAGGTGCTGCCGGCCGCCCGGTAGGTGTTGACCTGGGCGGTCGCCGCGGCGGGCGACAGGACCTGGTTGCGGGCGAAGAGGAACCAGTCGACCTGCTGCACGTAGGTCGAGGTGCCGCCGGTGTGGGTGGCGAGGTCGATGAACCACAGGTTCCAGTTCACGGTCATCGTCTGCCGCGGGTAGAACTTGCCGGAGTGGTCGCCGACGAGGACGCCGTCGATGTGGTACTTGACGTGCCCGCCGGACACCTGGACCACCAGGTCGTGCCAGCCGTCGATGCTGCGCCGCTGCTCGGAGTGCGTGTTGTCGGCGAGCCACGGCTCGTTGCGGTACGTGTACCAGCTCGTCTGGTAGTTGATCGGCCCGGCCTCGCCCCAGCCGCCGTTCGGCAGGTACTCGGAGAAGTCGAGCTCGCTGTAGGTCGGGTCGAGGTCGCCGTTGAGCGGGCTGATCGCGAAGAACGTCTCGTTGATGTGGTCGCCGTCGTTGCCGCTCGCCGGCGCGTCGGCGAAGCGGATCCGGCTGGCGTAGGTGCCCTCGAAGTACCGCTTCTGGCTGGAGAGCACCTCGGCGTGCCGCGTCCCGGCGCCGGTGCCGTCCGTCGACGCGGTCAGCTGCATGACCTTCTGCCCGCCGGACGTCGGGAACGTGATGTTGCCGGGCGACCACGTGGCGCCCGGGACGCCGGGACCGCCGGCGTTGCCCCTGGCGGTCCACCCGTGACCGGTGAAGTTCCCGTCGGCGGACGAGCTGTAGTTGAAGTCGTCGAACACGAAGCCGCAGCTGTTCGGGGCCGCGTCGGCCGAGCCGACGGTGGCCGCGGTGACCGCGACGGCGCCGAGCGCGCTCGCGAGGGCCAGCACGGCGCCCGCGAGCAGCGGGCGGCGCAGGGCACGTTTCGATGGCATGGCGGTGCCTCCTGAACGTTCCGGCCGACGGAAATTGTTCTCATCGACCATGGATGTCGATGAAAACTACGACCATCAGTGTCACCGGGTCAACATCGGCAGTCGTCATTGGCTCAGGGTGATCCCGCCGACACGCGGCGCTGTCAGGATCGCGACATCCGGTATCGGACCCGTCACCCGGCACGTCTCCATCGCCGCGAACCCACCGAGCGCGAAGGAGCAGCGATGCAACCCGAATACCGGCTGGCCCCGGGCAACCTCGTCGACCTGTACGCCGACGCCACGCACACGGGCAGGCTGAACAAGCGGATCGGCACCGGCGAGGTGCACGTGGTCCTCGACGGCGGGGCGAAGTACAAGGTCCGCGTGCTGACCAGCGCAGCCGTCGGGCTCACGCCCGGCCAGCTCACCGAGGTCGACGCCGCCCTCGTCCACCAGCAGGCGCTGCGGGGCGAGTCCGGCACCGGCCTGTCCGGCAAGGATCCCCGCGCGCTGCTCGGCGACCCGCGGGTCACCCAGTACCTGGGAGCCCACGACCGTGGCGCGCTCGCCCAGACGGACAAGGACGGGGCCGACCGGCACGCGTCGGTCGCGGGGAAGATGGCGGTCACCAGCGAGGTGCTGGGCCAGATCGTGGGCAACCTCAAGCGGGCCGAGCCGGCGCTGCGCCCGGACCTGGGCGAGGTCGGCGCCGTCAGCTGGATGATCATCGACGGCGACCCGTACACGGGCGTCGGCGGTGGCGGCGGCGCGCCCAAGGACCAGGCGCTGACCGTCCGGGTGTTCCCCGGCGGGCCGCTGTCGTCGCTGCCCACCATCACCACGGCCGAGCTGGATCGCCAGTTCGAGCTGGCCATGCGCAACCGGCTGGGCCGCATCGACGAGATCGCCGACCAGTTCCTGGCCGACAGGAAGAACGCCGCGAAGGGCGGGGACTACGCGGCCGCCCTCCGCGGCTCACTGGCGGCCTACGCCGCCACGCTCCAGCCGCTGCTCAGCGCGCGGCCGATGCCCGAGAGGGCCACGCAGGCAGAGCTCGCGGGCGACAACACCGCCGTCTGCCGGTCGCTGGGCCGGCACCTCAAGGCCACGAGGACCCACGACATCACCTACTTCGAGAAGTACCTGTTCCACAAGGGAGCGACCGAGAAGCAGATGTGGGCCGCGGTCGGCAGGTACGTCGAGACGCTGCCCCAGCAGGCCGCGGTGGTCGATCTGGTCAGCAGCCAGTTCTCGCGGCAGGGCGACGGCAGGTTCCTGCTCGTGGCCACCCGCCGCTACGCCCACCTGATCACGCCGAAGGTCACCGAGACCACCTGACGGCGCGGGCCAGGTCAGACCCGGCGGGTGCAGGTCAGCACGATCGCCGTCGTCGTGGGCACGCGCGCGCCGGCGGCGGCCGACTGGCGGGTCACCGTCCAGTTCTGCGGCAGCACGACGCTCGGCTCGCCGGCGTCCTGCGAGCCGAACCGCACGTCGCCGAAGCCCAGCCGCTCCAGCTCGATCCGGGCGGCCGCCGCGTTCTTGCCGACCAGGTCGGGCATCGCGACCGTCGCCGCCGCCGTGGTGGGCGGCACGCTCCGCACGGGGGCCGTGGTGGCGACGCCCACGCCCGGCGCGGGGGAGCTCGCGTCCGCGTTCGCCGCCGGTGTACTGGCTGCCGCCGCCGGACCCGAGGTCACCGGGCCCGGGGTCGCCGGTGCCGCGGCCGGCCCGGTGCCGCCGCCGTCCCGTCCGGCGATCACCAGTCCCGCGACGAGGGCCGCGACGGCGGCCGCACCGGCGATGATCGTGCGCCTGCCCCGTGGCGGTCGTGCGAAGGTCACCGCCGGATTCTGCCTCCGCGCCCGCGTCGGGGCAACGTGAGCGGGAGGCTTGCGGTCCGCTCCACCCACCGGGCTCACGGCCCGTGATGCCGATCGATACCTGCGACGCCGGGTTTAGCACCGGCGCCGGCGGGGGACGCTGTGCCGGCATGGGTGAGATCAAGGTCGGCACCGCCTCGTGGACGCACCGGTCGCTGCTCGCGTCGGGCTGGTACCCGCCCGGCGCCAACACCCCGGAGCGCCGCCTCGCCCACTACGCCACCCGGTTCCCGATCGTGGAGGTCGACGCGACCTACTACGCGCTGCCCGCCGAGCGCACCGCCGCCCTCTGGGCCGGGCGCACGCCCGCCGGGTTCACCTTCAACGTCAAGGCGTTCGGCCTCCTGACCGGCCACCCGACCCGGGTCGCCGCGCTGCCGAAGGACCTGCGCCCCGCCGCCGACCGGCCGCGCGTGTACCCGGACGACCTGCCGCCCGGCACCTACGAGGAGATCTGGACCCGGTTCCTCACCGCGCTCGACCCCCTCGCCCGCAGCGGGAAGCTCGGCGCCGTGCTCTTCCAGTTCCCGCCGTGGTTCACGGCCCGCGCCGCGAGCCGCCGCACGATCCTCGACGCCGCCGCCCGGTGCCGCCCGCTGCGCGTCGCCGTGGAGTTCCGGCACGCGTCCTGGTTCGCCGGCGACGAGCGGGAGGAGACGCTGCGGTTCCTGCGCGAGCACGACCTGCCCTACGTCGTCGTCGACATGCCGCAGGGGCACCGCTCGTCCGTCCCGCCGGTCGTCGAGGCCACCTCGGACCTCGCCGTCGTCCGCTTCCACGGCCACAGCCCCAACTGGACCAGCGGCGACATCGACGAGAAGTTCGCCCACTTCTACACGGACGCCGAGCTGTCGGCGTGGGCCACGCACCTGCGCGCCCTCGCCGGCCGTACCGGCGAGACCCATGTCCTCTTCAACAACTGCTGTGCCGACAACTCGCAGCGCAACGCCGCCCACCTCATCGAGCTCCTGGAGCGACACGAGCGCTGAGGGTGCGACCATCGATCGATGGGGACGGTTCTCGGTGAGCTGGCGGCCGTGCGGCACGGGCAGAGCACGGCGAACGCGGCGTTCGCGGTGGCGGAGGCGCAGCGGCGCCTGGACAGCGGTGTCACCGGGCCGGACGCCGCCGTCGCGCTGACGGGGCTCGGGCGGGCGCAGGCGGCGGCGCTCGGGCGGTGGCTGGCCGCGCAGCCGCCCGACCGGTGGCCGGAGGTGGTCGTGTGCTCGCCGTTCGTGCGCGCGGTGCAGACGTGGCGGCTGGCGCGGACGGAGGCCGCCGCGCACGGTGCCCTGCTGCCGGACGCCACGCTCGACGACCGGCTCGTCGACCGGCGGATGGGCGAGCTCGAGCTGCTCACCGGCGCCGCGGTCCGCGCCCGGTTCCCGGCGGAGGCGGCCCGCCGCGCGGCGACCGGCGAGTTCGGCTACCGGCCGCCCGGCGGGGAGTCGTTCCACGACATCGCGGCCCGCGTGCGGGCGGCCCTCGACGACCTGGAGCGCGACCACCCCGGCCGGCGGGTCTGGATCGTCGCGCACGACGCGGTCGTCCTCGTCCTGCGCCACCTGCTGGAGCCGCTCACCGTCGAGGAGGTCACCGCCGTCATGGCCGCGGGCCCGGTCCTCAACGCCTCCGTCACCCGGTTCGACGGTGACGGATTGCTCACGTACAACGCCGTCGACCACCTCAGGTAGCTTGTCAGGGGTCCCAGGCCGATCAATCAGGCCGATCAATCAGGCCGATCAATCAGGCCGATCAATCAGGCCGATCGACGAAGACGGGTGTTTGTGCGATGCGCGACCGGGTCACCTTCAGCATCGGCGAGCACGGGGTCCCGTCGGCGAAGACCGAGACCGGCCACTTCAACCTCCTCGCCGGCCAGCTGATCAGCGACATCATCAGGTACGCACCGGACCTGCTGACGCTCGTGGACAAGATCGACCGGGTCCGCGCCGGCGAGTCGCCCGCCGAGGGGTACGAGGGCAACTCCTCGCTCTTCCTCGTCACCCCCGACGGCGTGCAGGTCTCCGACCTGGCGGAGGACGGCGACTCGGCCACCTACACGTTCGACGAGGCCCGCGCCGTGATCCTGCAGTACCTGGACTTCCTCGCTCCCTCGGCCGCGCAGAAGCAGGACGCCGTGTCCCGCTGGGAGGCCGAGGCGGGCCGCCCGTACCCGGGCCGCGGCGAGCTCGGCCTGTCCTGACCCCACCCGCCGCGGGACAGCAGGCGGTGATCGGGGCGTCGCGGGGAGTCGACGTGTAACGCGGCGCGAGCCTCATCCGCATCTTCCGAAGCATTGATCGTTCGCTCCGGAAGGATTGCCCGTGCTCGCTTCCAGGCCCTTCCGGCACGCCGTCGCGCCCGCCGACGGCACCTGACGTTGCTCACCCCCCGGAAACGCCGGGCCGGCAGTGATGCCTCTGCCGGCCCGGCGCCGGAGCACGACGACCCCGTCCAGAACCGGCGAGGAGATGTGCGGTGACCGACCCTGGCATCCGATGGGTGCTCCTGTACCGGACGGCCGCCGACTGGCGGTTCTCGGTGGGCGAGTCGCCTGAGAACGTGTCCAGCGGCGTCCTGCCGGGCACCCCGCCGGACGCCCCGGTCGAGGCCGCCCAGCGCGACGTGCGGACCCATCTCCGGGACGGCTGGCCGGTCCCGGACGACCTGACGTGGCGGCAGACCAGCGCGGACTCCTGGGCGGCGGTGCCTTTGTCAGGCCCGTGACGGCGAGCCGGCGTCGCCGTCGGGTGTGGTCTCGGGCGTGATGGCCTCCGGTGCGGTTGCCTCGGGTGCGGTTGCCTCGGGTGTGGTGGTCTCGGGTGTGGTGGTCTCGGGTGTGGTGGTCTCGGGTGTGGTGGTCTCGGGTCGGGTGGTCTCGGGTCGGGTGGTCTCGGGTCGGGTGGTCTCGGGCGTGGTGGCGAGGAAGCCGCCGGACTGGCGGGTCCACAGGTCGGCGTAGCGGCCGCCGAGGGCCAGCAGGTCCGCGTGGGTGCCCTGCTCGGCGATGCGGCCCTCGTCGAGGACGACGATCCGGTCCAGGTGGGCGATGGTCGACAGCCGGTGGGCGATCGCGATCACGGTGCGGCCGGCCATGACGGCGGCGAGGGTGTCGTGGATGGCGGCCTCGGCCTCGGAGTCCAGGGCGGACGTCGCCTCGTCCAGGACCAGGACCGGGGCGTCCCGGTAGAACGCGCGGGCCAGCGCGATCCGCTGCCGCTGGCCGCCGGACAGGCGCACGCCCCGCTCGCCGACGTGCGCGTCCAGGCCGGTCCGGCCGTCCGCGTCGCGGAGCGCGGCGACGAACGCGGTGGCGGCCGCGCGCCGCACCGCCGCCGTGACCCGCTCCTCGTCGCACGGGCCGGGCCCGGCGATGTTCTCCCGGACGGAGCGGTGCAGCAGGGTCGCTTCCTGGGCCACCATCGCGATCTGGTCCCGCAGGCTCTCCTGGGTGACGGCGGTGATGTCGGTGCCGTCGATCGTGATCGTGCCGGACTCCGCGTCGTGGAAGCGCAGCAGCAGCCCGACGAGCGTGGACTTGCCGGCGCCGGAGCGGCCGACCACGCCGACCCGCTCGCCGGCGGCGATGTCGAGGCTGACCCGGTCGAGCCCGCCCGCTCCCCGGCCGTAGTGGTGACTGACGCCGGTGAAGCTGATCGCCCCGCCGCGCACCTCCAGCCGTGCCGCGCCGGGCCGGTCGGCGACGGCCAGGGGCTGCGCCACGGTCCGCAGCGCCCGCCGCAGCACGCCGACCGCGCCGAAGAGCGACGACACGGCGTCCAGCAGCCACTCGCCCATGGCGGTGATCCGGAAGCTCAGCGCCAGCGCCGCCGCGACCAGGCCGATGGGCGCGGCGTCGGTCCGCCACAGCGCGATGCCGTAGCCGGTGAGGCCGACCAGCAGCGCGCTGCCGAGCGCCAGCATGGTGCCGTTCATGGTGACCTCGACCCGCTGCAGGTCCAGGTGCGCCCGGCGGGCCCGCGCGAACACCCGGCGGTCGTGCTCGGTGCGGGCATCTCGGCCGCCGAGCAGCGCGAGCGTGTCGACGTTGGCGTAGGAGTCGACGAGCAGCCCGGTCAGCTCCGACTCGGCGTCCTGGAGGCGCTCCGACGCGCGCCGGTAGCGTGGCACCGCCCAGCGCATGAGCAGCGCGTACGCGACGATCCAGGCGACCAGCGGCAGCAGCAGCCGGGCGTCGATGCCCGCCATCAGCCACACCGAACCCACGACGTACGCGACGACGTGCAGGAGGGTGTGGATCACCGAGTAGGCGGCGGTGCTCGCCGCGTCGCCGCCGTCGCGGACCCAGGTGGCGATCCGCCCGGCGAGGTCGTCGCGGAACCAGCCGACCGACTGCCGGGACACGTGCCGGTGTGCCCGCCAGCGGGCGAGCGGCCGCGCGTTGGCCCGGAACGCGATGTCGTCCAGGGCCTCGCTGACGAAGTTGAACAGCGGCCAGACGAGCAGCACGAATGCGGCGACGGTCAGCAGCTGCGTGCCGTGCGTGGCCCAGAGCGTGTCCGGGCTGCCGGTGGCGAGCAGGTCGACCAGGTGCCCGGCGTAGCCGATGAGCCACACCTCGATCGCCGCGGACAGCAGCGTGGTGGTGGCGGCCGCGGCTACGACCGGCCGCAGCGGCCGGAGCTCGTCGAGGAGGAACCGCCGTACGCCGGCGGCGGGAGCGCGGTCATCTGAGGGGAAGGGGTCGGCGGGGTTCTCGAAGAGACGGAACACGAAGCGCCTTTCCGGCGGGGAGGACGGACGGGAGGCCGGGGTGAGCGCCGGATGCCTGCATGACCGTTCTCCTCTTCGTGTGTCTGTGTCTGTGGCCGAACCTATCGGTGCCGGTGCGGCACCGCACGCGATTATTGCTTTCAGGCACGCCGGAATGGCCCGCCGCGATGCCCGGCGGACCATTCCTTGCATTTCACGGAATTGCTACGTCATTCCAATGTTCAGATGGAGATGGAATAGACGTACACGCCGAGCGCGCTGATTCCGCCGTGCGCGACCGCGAAGTAGGTGCCGTTGGCGGTGTACAGCATCATGGTGCAGTTCGAGTCGTTCTTCACCGACCCGGTGTAGCGGTTTACGCTGCTGTTCGTCGGCGCGCTGCCGACCTGGAACCAGCCCCCGCTGTAATTGAACGCGCTGTTCAGGGCGTAGCTGCCGGAGCAGCCGGCGGCCTGTGCGGGAGCGGGTGCCGCCAGGCCGAGGCCTGCGGCGAGTGCGGCGGCCGCGCCGAAGCGCGCCACCTTCGTGGCGGTGCGTGACACGATGTTTGTCCTTCCCCGTGATGGACGTGAATGCGTGACCCGGCAATACTTGCAGCCGTCCATTCCGGGTGTCAATGCTTTCCGAGCAATTCGAGGGAGCGCTCTCCCGGTGTCCGGAGACCGGTCCGTACCGTGAATGCGTGTTCGGTCAGCGGACGTTGAATTTCAGGGCCCGGCCGGTGGCAGGTCGCCGCGCGACACGAGGAACTCGCGCAGCGCCTGCTGCTGCTCGGCGGTCATGAACTGCTGGGGGATCACCGTGTAGGGCAGCCGGCCGGTGAACAGCACCCAGAAGCCGCGGTCCTCGGTGACCCGGGTGACGTCGTCCCAGTCGAGGCTGCCGCGCTCGGTGCCGCTGCGCATCGTCACCGTGTCGTCGTTGATGTCGTAGCCGCCGTCGACCGCGAGGCCGTCGAGGCGCCGCCGGGCGGAGCGGCGCGCCCAGAACGGGAACAGCATCGACAGCACGCCGACGACCAGGATGACGGTGAAGAACGGGCTCGCGTCGAAGTTCCGGCCGCCGATCGGCACCCACAGGCCGACCAGCCCGAAGGCGATCAGCCCGAAGCCGATGTAGCGGTACTTGCGCAGGTAGACGTCGCTGAGCACGGTGGCGACCCGGGCCGCGTACGCGGGGTCTGCCGGGACGTCGAATCGGATGTGCACCCGCGGAACGATACCGCGCTGCAACGTCTGTGCCCGCTCTGGTGTTCACGGGTGTCCACCGGTGTCCACCGGTCCGCGGACATCGAGCGTGGGGCGGACACCTCAACGGCAACCGGTGACGAACCGGGGGCGCTCCGGCCGCCCCGGAATCTTGTTCAGGTCAGGCCGCAGGGGCCCGGCAAGAAGACCTGGGGAGATCTTTTGACGTTCGCCACGCTGAACTCCGACCGTGTCCGTCGCGTCGTTCGCCGCCTGCTGCCGATCGGGGTGCTCGCCGCGGGTGTCCTCGCGGGCGCCGGCACCGGCACCGCCGCGTTCGCCGCGGACGCGACGGCCGAGGGCACCCAGTGCACGGTGAACGCCAAGCTCGTCCCGGCCTGCGGAGTGCTGTGGGGCGCGGCCGCCGGCGGCTTCTCCGACGTGCCCCGCGACCAGGCGCTGAAGACCTTCGAGCAGAAGACCGGCCGCACCGCCGCCGTCTACCACACCTACCACAAGGGCAACGAGCTCTTCCCGACCAAGGACGAGGTCGCGATGACCGCCGACCCGGCGAGGCCGCGCACCCTCATGCTCAACTGGAAGGTCGCGTACGGCTCGACGTGGGCGAAGGTCGCCGCCGGCGCGCAGGACGCCCGGATCGACCGCGAGGCCGCCTACCTGAAGGCCAACTTCACCAAGCCGTTCTTCCTGGTGCTGCACCACGAGCCGGAGAACGACGTCAACCCGAAGGCCGGCTCGGGCATGACCGCGAAGGACTTCGCCGCCATGTACCGGCACACGATCCTGCGGCTGCGCGCCGCCGGCGTCACCAACGCCGTCTCGACGATCGCCTACATGAACTACGAGAAGTGGAACAACTCCCCGTGGTGGGGTGACCTGTACCCGGGCGACGACGTGATCGACTGGATCGGCGTCGACTCGTACCTCAACGCGCAGCCGAACGGCTTCCACAGCGGCGACTTCACCTCGCTGATGAACCGCACCACCGGCAACCAGAAGTCGAAGTACCCCGGCTTCTACACCTGGGCCACCACGAAGCACCCCGGCAAGCCCGTCATGGTCGCCGAGTGGGGCGTCTACGACTCGTCCGCGAAGGTCAACGGCGTCAACAAGGCCAAGACGTTCGACACCGTGCTGAAGAACCTCGCGGCGATGCCGGCGATCAAGGGCCTCGTGTACTTCGAGACCGCCCGCGACCAGTCGGGCCACGACATCCGCGTCGACGACACCCCGCAGGCGCTGGCCGCCTTCAAGCGCGTCGCCGCCGACCCGCGCTTCGACGTCAAGCTCTAGGTTTTCCACAACCGCCACGTTTTCCACAGCCGCCCCGGGCCTTCGGTCCGGGGCGGCCGTCGCTTTGGCAGACTGCCCCCATGAGCGACATGCCCAGCGGGATCGTCATCCCCACCGTCGACGGTGCGCCGAGCACGTCCGCGCTCGGGCGGGGCGTCGTCGCCGACGCGCTGCGGTCCGTGGCGCCCGAGTGGGCCCGCGAGGCGGAGACGACGAAGAACTGGCGCGGCGAGTACCTGCGCCACTTCCACCGGCTCGTCGAGGCCGGGCTGCCGTCCCGCGAGGCCGCCCTGGCCATCGCCGGCGACGGGCTCTCGTCGTTGCGGTCCCGGATGCGGTACCGTCCCGGCCCGGACGCCGACGAGCAGCCCCTGGAGAGCGTGTTCGACGCACCCGCCGGCGCGCCCCTGCGGACCGTCACCGTCGCCGGGTCGGGCGAGGCACTGCGTTCGCTCGTCGTGCCCTACCGCGGCGAACGGCTGGAGGGCGAGCGCCTGCTGCACCAGCTCGACGCGTGGGTCGGCAACGGCGTCATCGAGCCGTCGTGCGCGGAGGCGGTGCGGACCGTCGCCGCCAACCCCTCGTGGCTCGCCCTCGAAGGGCGACCCGTCGTGGTGCTGGGCGCCGGTGCGGAGATGGGTCCGCTGACGGCGCTGCTGCGCTGGGGCGCCGACGTCGTCGCCGTCGACCTGCCCCGCCCCGCGATCTGGCAGCGCCTCCTGGAGACCGCGCGCCGCTGCGGCGGGCGCCTGCACGTGCCCGTCGCTCAGGAGGGTGCCGACCTCGCCAGGCACGCGGGCGCCGACCTGCTGCACGAGCTGCGACGGGTCGCGGACTGGCTCGGCGAGGTGGACGGCGCGCCGGTGCTCGGCAACTACGTGTATGCCGACGGCCCGCTCAACGTCCGGGTCGCGGTCGCCGTGGACGCGCTGACCGTACACCTGCGGCAGGCGCGACCCGACCTCGCGCTCGCGTTCCTCGCCACGCCGACGGACGTGTTCGCCGTCCCGGACGACGCGGTCGACGAGTCCGGCCGGCGGTATGCGACCGCCAAGGGCATCGGGCGGCTGCGCGGGCCGCTGCGGGTCCTCAGCGGCGGGCGGCTGCTCGCGCCCAACTACGCGGGCACCCACCCCGGCATCAACGACAGCCTGGTGCCGCAGCAGGGGCCCAACTACGCCCTGGCGAAGCGGCTCCAGCGGTGGCGGGCCGCGCACGCCCGGGCTGAGGGCGCCACGGTGTCGCTGACCGTTGCGCCGGCGACCCGCACCCGCAGCGTCCTGAAGAACCGTCTGCTCGCCGCCGCCTACGCGGGCGCGCACCGCTTCGGCATCGAGATTTTCGAACCGGCGACGAGCAACACCCTCATGGCCGCGCTGCTCGTCCACGACCTGCACGTCGAGCGGCCCGCGCACACCCACCCGTGGGAGGACGAGGCGCACGCGGCGGCGCACGGCGGGCTGTGGCGGCAGCCGTATGCGCCCCGCAGCGCCCTCGGCATCGCCGTCCTCTTCGGCTTCGGCACCGCCCGCGGCTGAGGCCCCATCAGGCGTGCGCGTGCCTGCATCGTGCCGCCGCGGCGCTTCGCCGGTTGTAGCCTGGTTGTCCGGGTTCTCGTACGTTGGGGTGGTGGCAGGTGTCCGACCTCGAGCGGATCGCCGCCGCCGCGGCGGGGGACGCGGGTGGGCTGGACCCGTCGCTGCTCGGTGGGTTCCTGACCGCGGTCGTCGCCGCGACCGCCGACGGCCGGCGGCTGCGCCGCCGTGAGCTGGAGGCGTGCGCGGCGTCCGGGCGCCGGGCGGCCGTGCAGGGCGTGGCGCTGCGCGCGCTGGTGGACCTGTACCTGTCGGCGGCGTGGCGGCTGTGGCGCGACGCGCCCGACGTGGCCGATGGGGACGCCGCACGGGTGCGGGGCTCCGCCCTCGCCGTGCTGCGGGCCGCCGACGACGGCGTGGCCGCGCTGGTCGAAGGGTTTCAGCTGGCCCGGGCCGACGTCATCCGGCTGCAGGAGGCCGTCAAGCACGACGTCATGGAGGCGCTTCTCGCCGGCGGTCAGCAGGCGATCGAGGCGACCGGCCCCGCCGCCGAGATCGGGCTCACGCTGTCCGGGCCGGTCGCGGTGCTGGTGGTCCGGCGGCCGGCGGGCTTCGGCGGGCCCGACACCGCGGCGACCCCGGGCCGCCTCGAACGCGCCCTGCAGGGCCGCCACGGCGACGCGCAGCCGCTTGTGCTGATCCGCTCCGGCGAGGTGGTGTGCGTGTTCGCCGCACCCGACGCCGCGGCGGTCGCCACGGTCCGTGACGTCGTCACCCGAGAGCTGGACCGGGCCGTCCGGGGCGTCCATGGGGTGGGGCGCTCCTGGCGGGGCGCGGTCAGCAGCCCGCGGATCGGGGCGGCGGCGGTGCGGACCAGCCACGACGAGGCGCGGTACGCGCTGGACCTCGCCGACCGCCTCCGCCTGGAGCAGCCCGTCGTCGACGCGCGGGACCTCACCATCTACCGGGTGCTGCTGCAGGACCTGCCGGCCGTCCACGACCTGGTCCGCAGCACCCTCACCCCGCTCACCCGGGCCCGTGGCGGCGCCGGCCACTTGGTCGAGACCCTTGACGCGTACTACGCGACCGGCTGCGTCGCGACCGAGACGGCGGCCCGGCTGAACCTGTCGGTGCGGGCCGTCACGTACCGGCTGGCCCGCGTGGCGGAGCTGATCGGGAGGGACCCGGCCGATCCCGCCGAGCGGCTCACCCTCCACGCGGCGGTCACGGCCGCCAGACTGCTCGACTGGCCTTCGACGCCGCTCGAGTAGCGCTGCTGTCGCCGCCGGTCGTGCGGCGTTCTTCGTTGCCGGTCGTCGGCAACGTTTGGCCGGTCGAATGTCCTGCGGCCGACGCAGCGGGGGGCCGGGGTCGCGGGCGACGCTTGAACCCGGACGAATTGCGATCTGGAGGGATGGTTCATGCTCGACGTACCGGTCTGGCTGTGGGTGACGTTCGGCGTCGGTGTCGTCGTCATGCTCGCCGTCGACCTGCTCGCCCACCGCAAGGCCCACGTGATCGGCTTCCGCGAGGCCGCCAAGTGGAGCGCGGTGTGGGTGGCGCTGTCGCTCGCGTTCGCCGGCCTCGTCTGGGCCACCCTCGGCGCCCAGGCGGGCGTGGAGTTCACGACCGCGTGGCTGCTGGAGAAGAGCCTGTCGGTCGACAACCTCTTCGTGTTCGCACTGATCTTCGGCTACTTCGCGGTGCCCAAGCAGTACCAGCACCGCGTCCTCTTCTACGGCGTCATCGGCGCTCTCATCTTCCGGGCGATCTTCATCGCGGCCGGCGTCGCGATCATCAGCAAGTTCACCGTCGTGCTGTTCGTCTTCGCGGCGATCCTGCTGTGGAGCGCGTACAAGCTGATGAAGGACGACGAGGACGACTACGACCCGAGCACCAACATCGCCGTGCGCCTCGTGCGCAAGGTGCTGCCGGTCCAGGACGAGTACTCCGGCGCGAAGTTCTTCGTCAAGCAGGGCGTGAAGTGGGTCGCCACCCCGATGCTGGTCGTCGTGGTCGCGATCGAGGCCGCCGACCTGGTCTTCGCCGTCGACAGCGTGCCGGCGGTGCTCGCGGTCAGCGACGACACGTTCATCGTCTATTCGTCGAACGCCTTCGCGATCCTCGGCCTGCGGGCGCTGTACTTCCTGCTCGCCGGGATGCTGGACCGCTTCCGGTACCTGTCGAAGGGGCTGGCGATCATTCTCGCCTTCATCGGCGTGAAGCTGGTCCTGCAGGCCGCGCACAAGACGATCAGCACCTCGGTGCCGGAGATCCCGTCGCTGGTGAGCCTGGCGGTGGTCGTGACGGTGCTGGCGGGGTCGGTGCTGCTGAGCTTGCGCGCGGGCCCCGCGCCGGAGGCCGGTCCCTCCTCGCTGGACGCCGGGCCTTCCTCGCTGGATGCCGGTCGCTCCTCGCTGGACGCGGGTCCCGCCGGCGCCTCCGATCCTTCCGATCCCTCCGATCAGGATTCGTCGGTGCTCAAGAGCGACCAGATCTCGAGGTCGTGACGGATCCCCTGGTACGGGCTGACCTCCCGCAGCACGCCGTCCCGGCGCATGCCGAGGCGGCGTGCGACGGCGCTGCTGGCCGTGTTGTCCGGCCGGCAGCGCCACTCGACGCGGTGGATGCCGCGGGTGTGCACCGCCCAGTCGACCAGCACCCGCACCGCCCGCGTGACGAGTCCCCGCTTCTGCCCGGCCGGCTCCAGCCAGCAGCCGATCTCGCAGGTGCCGGCCTTGGCGTCGAACGCCACGAACATCGTCCCGCCGACGAGCGTCCCGTCGAGCCAGATGCCGAACAACCGGCCGGCGTCGCGGGCGGCGAGGTCCGCGTACCGCTGCAGCGTCGCCCGCGCCGTCTCCAGGTCCGTGCTGGCCCCGGCCCACGGAATCCACGGGTCGACGGTCTTCCGGGCGCGGTCCATGTGGGCGAGGAACTCCTCGGCCTGCCACGGCTCCAGCGGCCGTAGCTGCGCTGCTTCGGTGAGGGCGACGCTGAACATGATCCCTACGCTATCGTCCCCGGATTTCTTGTCGGGGGGTGGCGTTATGGTGGCGGTGTCGGGGGGTGCTTGATGTCGGTTGGCCAGTTGCTTGATGACGCGTTGCCTGCGGTGCTCGGGCATGTCGAGACGCCTCCGGAGATCGCCGCCGCGCCTGTGTCCTCGCCGCTCGGGCTCGCCGTCGCCGTCGCCGTGCTCGCGCGGCGGCTCGACCGGTTTCCCGAGGCCGAGTTCGACGCGCTCGTCGACGCCTGGGTGGCGGACCACGGGGTGCGGCACGTGGCGCGGGCGGTGGCCGAGCTCGCCGGGCTCTATGCCGGCGCCGGCCGCACGGGCGCGACGGCGTTCGTCACCTGGTCCACGGCCGGCGGCCCGCGCCAGGCGTTCCTCCGTGACGCCTGGGCGCGGTTCGCACTGCGGCTGCGGTCGCACCTGGTGACGCCGGGCGCGGCCGGTCCGGCCCCGGCCGTGCCCGAGGTGGTGGTGCCGGGTGTGGGCGTGTCTGGGGCGGTGGTGTCGGGTGCGGGCGTGTTCGCGGAGGTGGTGGAGGATCTTGCCGCGCTGCGGTCCGACCCGCGGCCGCTGCGGCGGCTGACGGCCTCGCTGCTCGCGCCGGCGGTGACGGCCTGGGTCGATGAGGACTGCGCGACCTTCGCCGACGCCGGCGACGAGACGATGTGCCGGCTGCTGCTGCCGTCGGTCCGCAGCCGCGACCAGCTCGATGTGCTCCTGCGGGTCGTCGCGCCGCAGTGGCTGTTCTGGGACGAGCCGACGATCTCCGGGCTGGCGGCGGCGATCGGCCCCGACCTCGAGCCGCACCTCACGCATTGGCTGCGCACCGAGCCGCTGACCGCCGACGCCGTCGCGTGGGCGGCGGGGATCCTGGCCACGTTCCCGACCGGCTCCGCGTTCGACGCGCTGATCTCATGCTCCGGCGAGCGGCGGGTGCGACGAGCCCTCGCCGACGCGATCCGGCGCTTCCCCGACCTGGCGCTGTGCCGCCTCGCCGAGGCTCCCGCCGCGCCGACGATCGACGTGCTGCTCGCCGCGCACGTCCGCGCCGACCCCGCCCGCGCCGCCCGTCTGCTGCCGGCCCTCAGCCCGCCCGCGGCCGCACGCGTCGGGGTGCTGCTGCGCGTCCCGTCCGCGCCGGCCGCCGCCGTCCCGCCGATCCTGGCCACACCACCCTGGACCGCTCCGCCGGCCGCCCCGGTCGTGGCGGGCCTGGTCTGCCCCGACCCGCCGGCTGTCCCCGGCGGCGGACCGTGGGCGGCGGCGAGCGCCGACGCGCTGCTGGACAGGGCCGGGCCCGACGTCGCGGCATGGATGGCCGGCTGGTTCGCCCGCTCGACGCAGACCCGGCCCGTCGCCGCGCGGTGGCTGCGCCGCCACCCGGCCGCGGCCGCGTCCGCGCTGATCCCGCCGGCACTGGGCCGATCCGGCACGGCCCGCCGCGACGCCTTCGCCGCCCTGCGGTTCCTCGTCAGCAGCGGACACACCGCGACCGTCCTCGCCGCTGCCGATCGGTACGGCCCCGCCGCCCTCGCCGGCGTCCGGACCCTGCTCGCCACCGACCCGCTGCACCTGCTGCCGGCCCGCATTCCGGCCACCCCCGCCTGGGCTGACGCGCTCCTGCTGCCCGGCCTGCGGGTCCGCTCCACCCCACCCGGCGAGGCGGTCCTGCCCGTCGAAGCCACCCGCCACGTCGTGACGATGCTGGCCATGTCGACCCTCGACGACCCGTATGCGGGGGTCGCCGTCGTCCGGCAGGGTTGCGACCCGGCGAGCCTGGCCGAGTTCGGCTGGTCGCTGTTCCAGAGCTGGCGCGCCGCGGGCAGCCCCTCCTCGCAGCGGTGGGCGTTCACGACCCTCGGCCTCATCGGCGACGACTCGACGGCGGCACGGCTGGCCCCGCTCGCACTCGCCTGGCCCGCCGCCGGCGAGCTGACCAACGCCCGTGCCGCCGTCGACATCCTCGCCACCCTGAGCTGCGCCGCCGTCACTCCATCCCCGCCCGGGCTCGACCCGCCGGCCTTCGCCGGTCCGGCGGCCGGTGGTGACTCCTCGGCCTCTGGTGGATCGCTGGCTTCGGCGGGTGCCGGGTCGCTCAGTGCGCTGCGGCAGCTGGTTCGCATCGCGGGGAGCGCTCGCGGCAAGCTGAAGGAGCACGCCGTCCGCCGGGCCGCCGAGGTCGCGGCCACCGTCGGGCTCGGTGCGGAGGAGCTCGCGGACCGCCTCGTGCCCGACCTCGACCTCCCCGCCGACGGCGCCCTGGTCCTCGACTACGGCCCCCGCCGCTTCACCGTCCGCCTCGACGAACACCTCCGCCCGTACGCCGTCGAAGGCCCCGGCAAGCATCCCGGCGACCCGGGCGGCGGGGATCGGGGCCGCGGCGACCTGCGTCGCGGTGACCCCGAGGGCGGAGAGCCGGGTCGGGGGGAGCCGGGTCAGGGGGAGCCGCGCCATGGGGAGCCGCGTCGCCGGGATCTGCCGAAGCCCGGGCCGCAGGACGACCCGGTGTCGGCGCCGGCGGCGTTCGCCAGGTTCGCCGAGCTGCGCAAGGAAGCCCGCACCATCGCCGGCGAGCAGACCCGCCGTCTGGAAGCCGCCATGGTCACGCAGCGCCGCTGGTCCGCCGCCGCCTTCCGCGACAGCATCGTCTCGCATCCGCTGCTGTGTTTGCTCGCCCGGCGCCTCGTCTGGGCGACGTTCTCCGGTCCCACCGCCGACGACGGCCCCGGCGGGGCGTTCCTTGCCGCGTTCCGCATCGCGGAGGACCTGACGTTCGCCGACGTCGACGACGAGCCGTTCGCCCTTGCCGGTGACGCCGTCGTCGGGGTCGCGCACCCGGTCACCCTGGGGGAAGGGCGCGGGGGCTGGGCGAGGCTGTTCGCCGACTACGAGATCGTCCAGCCGTTTGCTCAGCTGGGCCGCGCCGTACACCTTCCACCGGACGCGACGGGGTCACGGGGCGGCGGGGTCGTGCTCCTTCCCGGGGAGGCCCTTGCCGAGGCGCTCGGCGTCGCCGGGCGGACGACCGACGCGCGCCGCCTGCGCATGCTGGACCGGCGCGGCTGGCTCCGGGCACAGGCCGGCGACGGCGGCCGCATCCGGTCGGTGACCCGGCCGCTGCCAGGCGGCGAGCTGGTGGTGGTCGATCTGGAACCTGGCGTGTTCGTCGGCCGGTCGGACGGCAGCGGCAAGCAGACCATGACGGTCCGTGTCGAGCGCGACCATCCCGGAGGACCCCGGTCGCCGGACGGTGACGTCACGCAAGCCGGCACTGTCGCGCAAGCCGGCACTGTCGCGCAAGCCAGCACTGTCGCGCAAGCCGGCACCGTGGCGCACGCCGGGAGCGTCGCCGGCCCGGGGTGCGCCGCGTGCGTGGCACCCGTCGTGGTCGACGCCGTCACGTACTCGGAGATCGCCCGCGACCTGCAGGACCTTGTGACATGAACCGCAAACCCGAGACCGCTGCGGCCGGGTGCCGGGCCGGTGACCTGGGGCGCCGGCGGGCGGACCGTGTTCCGGCTCGGAGGGCTCGGGCAGGGATCTCCGCATGGGCCGTGGCGGGGTAAGGGAGACTGCAGGGCATGAGCGACACCACCTTGCGCGTCGGGTTGGTCGGGTACGGCACGGCCGGCGCGGCGTTCCACGCACCGCTGATCAGCACGACGCCCGGGCTGACCCTGAGCGCGATCGTCACCGCCAACCCCGATCGCCGCAGCGCCGCGGCCGAGGCGTATCCCGGAGCGACGTTGTTGACGGCGGCCGAGGAGCTGTGGGGGGCGGCCGGTCAGGTCGACGTGGTGGTGGTCGCCTCGCCGAACCGGACCCACGCGCCGCTGGCCCGGGCGGCGCTGGAGGCGGGGCTGCCCGTCGTGGTCGACAAGCCGCTGACCGCGACCGCCGCGGAGGGCGAGGCGCTGGCGCGGCTGGCGGCCGATCGGGGGCTGCTGCTCAGCGTGTACCAGAACCGGCGCTGGGACGGCGACTTCCTCACGGCCCGGCGGCTGGTGGAGTCCGGGGAGCTCGGCAGGGTGCTGCGGTTCGAGTCGAGGTTCGAGCGGTGGCGGCCGGTGCCGAAGGGCGGCTGGCGGGAGAGCGCCGACCCCGCCGACGTCGGTGGGCTCCTGTACGACCTCGGCAGCCACCTCGTCGACCAGGCGCTGCAGCTGCTGGGCCCGGCGACCGAGGTGTACGCGGAGGTCCACACCCGCCGCGCCGGCATCGAGGTGGACGACGACGTGTTCGTGGCGCTGCGGCACGAGGGCGACGCCCGGTCGCACCTGTGGATGAGCGCGCTGGCCGCGTCGCTCGGGCCGAGGCTGCGGGTGCTGGGCGACCGCGGGGCGTACACGAAACACGGCATGGACGTGCAGGAGGACGCGTTGCGGGCGGGCCGCCTGCCGACGGAACCCAGCTGGGGCGAGGACGACCCCGCCCGGCACGGCGTGCTCACCGTCGACGGGCAGGACCGGCCGGTGGTGACCGAGCCTGGTGCGTACCAGCGCTTCTACGAGGGCCTCGTCCTCGCCCTCCGCGACGGCGCGCCGCCGCCGGTCGACCCCGCCGGTTCGATCGCGACGCTCGCCGTGCTGGAGGCCGCCCGCCGCTCGGCCGACGACCACCAGGTGGTGAGGCTCGCCTGACCCAGGATTCCGCCGTTCGCCGTCGCTGTCCGGGCGCCGCCTGCCCGGCCGCGGCGCCAGAGCTGCGAGCCGGACGGCCCGGCAGGGGGTCGAAGCTGCGAGCCGGACGGCCCGGCAGGGGGTCGGAGCTGCGAGCCGGACGGCCCGGCAGGGGGTCGGAGCTGCGAGCCGGACGGCCCGGCAGCGGGGTCGGAGCTGGCCCCGGGCGGTGTTTAAGGCTCGGGGGCGGACGGCCGGCGATGGGTGTCGGTCCTGCGAGCCGGGCGGTGGTGCGCTTCGAGCCCGCTCGCCCGGCGGTGGTGTCACATCTGTGAGCCGGGCCGGCAGTGGAGCCGGACGACCCAGTGGTTTCGGGTCTGGGGCCGGGCGGTGGTGGACGTGGGAGCCGGACCGCCCGGCGAGGGTGCGGGGTCTGAGCGCCGGGCGGCGGAGGACGTGGAACCAGACCATCTGGCGGCGGTGGCGGTCAACCGGACCGTCTGGCGGTGGCGGTGTCCGATTGGGAGCCGGGCGGCGGTAGCGGTGGGAACCGGGCGGCGGGTGGCGGCGTCGGAGCTGGTGTGAGGATGTCGGTGGTGGCGTTGCTCGTGGTGGGGCTGCTCGGTGGCTGCGCTGATGGGCCGGGCGCCGGTGAGGGCGGCGGGGGCGGCGGAGCTGCGCTGCTGCGTGGGTTCAGCGTGCAGGTCGACGAGGCCGTGGCGGCGAAGGTTCCGGCGGTGCACCTGAAGGTGTGCGGCGACTGGGGATGTCACGAGCAGGACGTGACGCTGCTGATCTCGGGGCCGACCAGCGCGGCGCCGTGCCGGTCCGGGGACGGGGCGGCGGACGTGTGCGGGGTGGTGCGGCTGCCGGGGCCCGGTCCGGGGTACGGGTACGCGCCCGTGCCCCAGCTGACGCCCGACCCGGTGACCGTGACGGTGACGACCCCGCCGGGCGCGCCGCTGGCGATCGCCGCCGAGCTCACGGTCCGTGCGCCGGTCGTCTGCCAGGGCCGGCCGGCCAGGGAGGAGGGCTGCGCGGACGGCGTGCCGCAGGCGACGTTGCGCATCGCCGCGGACGCCACCGTGAGCCAGGTTGGATGACGCGGGAGCGAAGCGTCAGGTCGCCGCGGAGCCGAGGGATCGCGGCGTCGCCGGGAGCGGGCCGGCTGTGGCCTCGCGCGGGTGGGGCACGGCGGGGCGGCCGGCCGGGGTCCGGGGCACGGCCTTGTCGAGGATGCCGCGGGCCATGATGTACAGGCAGACCGCCCCGTTGACGAACGACGCGACGACGTCGCTGGGGTGGTGCATCCCGCGGTACATCCGCGTCGCCGCCACACCGAGCGGGATGGCGACCAGCGCCCACGCGGCGGCCCGGGTGAAGGGGCGGGTGGCGGCGCGGGCCAGCAGGAACGCCAGTCCACAGTAGAGCGCGACGGCCGCGGACGTGTGCCCCGACGGGAAGCTCGACGTGGGCAGCGAGCCGTCCATGCGCTCCACCGCGGGCCGCTGCCGGTGGATCGCGAGGGTCGTGAACAGGAACACCGCCGCCTGGGCGCTCACGGCCGCGCACAGGAACAGCGGCTCGCGCCAGCGGCGCAGCAGGAGGGTGAGGCCGGTCGCGGCGACCGCTGTGACGGCGATGATGACCGGTGTACTGGCGATGGTGCTGAACACGAGCGAGACGCCGGTGCGCGGGCCGGTGCGATGCGCCTCCAGGAAACGGTTGACGCCGTCCTCGACGGTCAGGGGCCACACGCCGGGCAGCACCCGCGTCACGAGGAGCCCGAGGCCGACCAGCAGCCCGTACAGGAGCAGCAACGGCAACAGGAGACGGACGGCGACGAGTGATGCGAGGCGCATGAATGTGCTGATACCCGTCGACCCTGGCCGACATTCGTGGGCCGGTCAGCCGCTGAGCATGACGGCCAGGCCGATCAGTCCGGCGATCGTGGCGGCGGTACCGAGGACGGCGCTGAGCATGTTCAGGCCCTTGCCGGTGCCCAGGTCCGCCTCGAGCTTGGCGACGTGCGGGGCCTTGGGGTCATAGAGGACGGCGACCGGTGTTCCGGGCCGGAAGCGGGGCGGGTTCGCCCCGACCGGGTCCGTCGCGCGCATCGGGCGGCCTTCGCGGGTGTGGTACTGGAAGACGGGCATCCCCAGCTGAACCCCGGTGGCGGTGAGGACGGACTCCCAGCTGACGTCGACGACCACACCGGGCACGCGGACCGCACGGGCCCGGAACCGTCGGTCGCTGCCGGAGGAGCGCACCGCCTTGACGATGTGCACCACCCCGACGAGCAGCAGCACCACGAACGCAACCATCACCATGTGCGACCATCCTCGGACCGGGCCCCGCTCGACGACCGCAGCGTGACCCGGGCCGCGTGCAGTTCTCGTGCAAGCGCCTATCGGCGCTGCGGCGGGGTGATCCGGACCCGCTCCTGCTCCGGACGGCGCTCGATGTCGTCCAGCTGGGCGCAGACCGTGGCGCGCAGCTCGTCGTAGTCGCCGAACGAGTACTCGCCGAACAACGTGTACCCGGCCCACATCAGGTTGGCGCACACCTGCGGCGGCACCTTGCCCGTGGCCGCGCCCATGCCGACGAGCGCGACCGACGTGATGCTGCCGCGCTCGGCCGCGTTCTGCATGTGGATCGCCTGGAACGCCGCCGCGCACGCGAGGGCCACGTTGAGCGTCTCGCGGACGTTCTGCACCGACTGCGTCATCGTCGGGGTGGAGATGAGGAACCTGGGGGTGGCGGCGCCGGACGGTACACACACCGCGCTGCCGATCGGCAACGCTCCGCCGAACCCGTCGCGGATGGCCCGCTGCACCCGCAGCTGGATGCCGGCGCCGAGGTGTCGCTTGACGACGGCGTCGACGCCGCCGTCCATCCGGCCCTGGGAGTTGGTCGGGCTGACCCAGGCGTCGACCCGCTGGTCGAGGATCGAGCCCTTGACGATCTCGACCTCGGGATTGTCCTGGAACGCCGACCGCCAGGCCTGCACGACCTTGGCGTTGACGTCGCTGAGGACCACCTTGAGCTGCGTGTTCGTGGCGTTTCCGGTCATGGCTCGCTCCGCTCTGGCTACGGTTCCGGCTGTGGTTCCGCTTGTGGTTCCGGCTGTGGTTCCGGCTGTGGTTCCGGCTGTGGTTCCGGCTTCGGCTTTGGCTTCGGCTTTGGGGACCGTAGCGGGTGCGCTTCGGCGGAAAAATTGTCAGAGGTCGGTGTTAGTCTCCGGGCGTTTTCGGGGCCTGGCCCCAATCGACGGCGACCTGGGGGCATCATGAGCGACGACGAGTTGGGCCTTGCCGAGCTGTTCAGCGGCGGCGGCGAGCCGTGGCTGCCGCTGCTGAAGCCCGTCATCGAGGCGCAGCCGGCCGCGGCCTCGTTCATCGGCCCGGGCCGCGGCTCGAAGGTCGTGCCCGTGCGGGAGCTGACGTTCCAGGCGCTGAAGCCCAACCCTCCGCACAAGTGGAAGGTCGTCGTCTTCGGGCAGAATCCTTACCCGCGGCCGGAGAGCGCCACCGGCATCGCCATGTTCGACAACACGTTCCACGACTGGGACGACAGCCAGTTCGGCAAGGTCATCTCCATCCGCTGCATCATCAAGGCCGCGGCGATGTGGAAGCACGGCATCCCCAAGAAGACCCCGATCGCCGACATCCGCAAGCTGCTGCGCCAGCACGACACCGTGCAGCCGCCGGAGTGGTTCCAGGCGATGCTCACCCAGGGCGTCCTGCTGCTCAACGCGTCGCTGACCGCGAGCAGCGACGGCGCGATGGCCACCGATCAGCACACCGCCTTCTGGCGGCCCGTCGTCGAGCGGCTCGTCGAGGAGATCCTGAAGGCGAAGCAGGACGCCGACGAGCCCGACCGCAGCGTCGTCTTCGCCTGGTGGGGCGCGCACGCCCGCAGCCTCAAGAGCGTCGTGCAGCGCCTCGAGCGACGCTATCCCGGCGTGCGGGTCCGCCACATCGACCACGCCAACCCGGCCGCCCAGGGCGACATCTTCTGCGACGGCGAGCACTTCGCCACCGTCAATGCGGCACTCGACGCCCTCGGCGCCGACGAGATCGACTGGCTGCCGAGCAAGGGGTGGAACGCGTCGGCCGCCACCGCCGACCGCATGGGCGCCTTCATCGCGTCCACAATGGAGCTGCACCAGCTCTACCTGGAGCGGCTCGCCAGCGTCAAGGACGAGGGTCTCGCCCTCCCCGCCATCACCGGCGTCTTCGACACGCCGCTCATGGACTTCCGCGAGGCGATCGCCCCCGCCGCGAAGGTCCTCGCCGGCCTCGACTGGCACGTCGAGCAGTCGCACCAGTTCGGCACGTCCCGCGCCGACACCGACGGCCTGTCCGCCGACGAGGTCGCCGCGCTGTATCTCTACACCTGCGAGTCCGCGTTCTACCGTCAGATCAACGCGAGCCTGCGCAGCCCCGACCGCTCCCGTGTCGTGCCCTACCTGCCGTATCTGCGCCTGCTGTTCTCCGCCGTCTCCCGCCTGCCCGCCCGCACCGAGCCCTTGTGGCGCGGCGTGTCGATGGACCTGCGCGCGCAGTACCCGGCCGGCCAGACCGTCACCTGGTGGGGCGTCTCCTCCTGCACGTCCAAGCTCAGCGTCGCCGAGTCGTTCCTGGGCCGCCGCGGCAAGCGCACCCTCTTCGAGGTCCACCCCGCCCGCGCCGTCGGCATCCGCCGGTTCTCCGCCTTCACCGGCGAGGAGGAGTTCATCCTGACCCCGGGCACCCAGCTGAAGGTGACCGACGTGCGAGCGGAGCGCGGCGGCCTGTGCACCATCCGCCTGACCGAGCTCCCCGACCAGCACCAGGTCACCTGACCCCGCCCCGCGACGCCTTCCCCACGCCGAGGCGAGACCGCGGCGCCGCACGGACGGCACCATCGCCCTTCGTATTCATGACCCGGTGGACTTCGCGCACCCAGGCCGGCACGAGGTCCACCGGATCACGAGGCCTTCCGGATCACGCATGGGGGAGCGTTTCGGCTGTCGACTCAGACCAGGCCGTGGCATCTCTGCCCGCGAGCGGACGGTGTTCGGTCCTGGGAGCGGACAGGTAGTTCGGCTCGGGGAGCGGCCGGCGGTTCGCGCCTGGGGTGGACAGGTAGTTCGATCGGGCAGCGGACGGGCGGTTCGCGCCTGAGAGCGGCCGGTCTCCGCGCTGATCAGCACGCGACGTTCCGACGCCGGGGGCATGTCGCTCTTCACGCGGCCGGCTTGACCGAAGGCCGCTTCCTGCCGCCGTCGTAACGGGTTCGTCCTCCCTGCGAGCGGCCAGGTCCCACGCTGATCAGCCCGCGGCGCTTCGAGTTCGGGGCGCGGCGCTCTTCGCGTGGTCGGCTTGATCGAAGGTGGGTTCTGGCCGTGGTCGTGGCCATTTTCGTCCTTTGATCACCGCGCCGGTGGTGCTGCGGTGTTGTGGCGGCATCGACGGCGGGGGGCGGGTCGTGGGTCGCGGCGGTGACCGCCGTCTGGGCACTGCCGTCAGGGGCGCGATTGTTGGTTCCGTGATCCGGTGGACCTGCATACCAGGGCAGCATGGGGCTTACCGGATCACGGGGGAGTGCACGCGGTCTTCCGGATCACGCAGGGGGAGCGCTTCGGGGCGTCGGCTCGGGCCAGGCTGGGGTGTTCTTCGGGTGGTGGGCTTGATCGAAGGCTGGTTCTGGCCGCCATCGTGACCGGTTCCGTCCTTCGATCACTTCGTCGTGAGGCGCCCTGGTGTCCGGAGGTGAGCTGCGGTGCTGTCGTGTCCCGCGGCGCGGGTCGGCCGCTTCGCGCCGGTCGGCCTGGCCGTGTCGACCGTCTGCGTGCGGGACCAGCCTCGCGATGCCGCGTCGAACGGCTGCGTGCGAGACCAGCCTTGCGATGCCGCGTCGAATGGCTGCGGGCGGCACCGGACTCGCGATGTCGCGTTGAACGGTCGCGGGCGGTACAGGACTTGCGATGTCGCGTTGAACGGTCGCGGGCGGCACCGGACTTGCGGTGCCGCGTTGAACGGCTGCGTCAAGGTGTGGGGGATTCAGGTGGCGCGGGTGCGGAGGTGGGCGACCAGGTCGGCCACGACGGTGGGCCACTCGGCGCCGAGGGTTGCCGGGGCCGCCCGCTCCGGTGCCTCTCCGTCGTGGACGACCGAGGCGAAGAAGCCGAACATCGCCGGCTCCCCGTAGCGCTGCACGAGGCGGGTCACGGCGAGCAGGGCGAGACCGTAGCGGGCGATCGCATCCTCCTTGGCGAGACGCTCGGGGGCCGGGCCGGACGGGAGTGACCCGTCCCAGCGGTTCGCGCGCACGTACCGGCGCACGAACGGCAGCCGGTCGTTGGTCCATGAGCCGTTCCAGTCGGCGGCGTACTCCGCGATGCCCTCGATCAGCCACCAGTCCGCGTCGATGCCGCCCTCGCCGCGGATGGTGACGACGTGGGTGAACTCGTGGACGAGGAGGTTGCGCAGCCCCTGGAACTCCTGGTCGGCGCGCTGGACCACCTCGCCGCCCTCCATGTGCGCGTACGCGGTGCCGTCGCTGTGGCCGCCGAACCAGGTGTCCCACTCGGCCTGACCGGCGAGGTACAGCACGTAGCGGTCGGGCGGCAGCGCCCAGTGCGAGAAGCGGTCCGCGAGGTCGGCACTCTGGTCGGCGGTGGCGAGGGTGGCTGCGAGCTTGCCCGCGTACCGCGCCGGCGCCGCGACGATGACCCGCCGCCCGGTCACGGCCCGCAACGGCGTCAGGTCCCACGGTTCGGCGGTGCGCTCCGCGTCGACCAGGACCGCGCGGCCGTCCACGACGGACCATGTCATGGACACCACAGTGGTCAGGCCGTGACAGGTCGCGGTGCCGAAGCAGTGGGTCGACCGAACGGGCATGTGCCACCGTCCATCGCCCTCCGGCTGGGGGCGGCCGACGACCGACGACCGCCACCGGGCCACGCCGAGCGCCTGCAGCGACGCGTACCGCATCCGGAACCACTCGTGCAGTGCGGGGTCGACCGGCGCGAGGTAGCCGTCGAGGTCGTCGAGGAGCAGCGCCTGGTTTTGCGCCGCGAGGGTGGCGTCGATGATGTCCCTCTCGGTCGGCGAGGGCGACACGGACGGCGCCGGTCCGGCGGGTGACGAGCCGGTCACCGCCGCCGGCGCCGTCCGCTGGCCGGGTGGCGACGACGCGAGGAACAACCCCGCGACCACGGCAGCGGCCAGCACCACCGCGATCGCGACCCGGGCCGCCGGCCGTGGCCGGCGCGGCTCCGCGGGTGGCGTCGGGAGCGGCCGGGGCTGGAAGGGCGCAGGCAGCAGCGGCCGCGGCTCGCCAGGTTCCGCGTTGATCACGTCCGGAGGGTACTGGCGGGCCGCTCAGCGCGCGCACCGACGCTTGAACGACCGGTGCGGTGGATGTCTCACATGCTCTGGCGGAACAGGTACAGCTCCCGGTAGCGGTGCCCGAGCCATGGCGCCGATGCGTCGACGACGGTCGTCCTGTGATGGTTGAGGCTGGCCACCGCGTACCCTCGCCAGGCGTCGCCGAGCGCGGTGATCTCCGCCAGGTCCGGCAGGTCGCGGTGCCTGTGCCTGGCGCCGAAGTCCTCGACCATCACGTTGTGGAACGCGTCCGCGGTGAGGCCGTCGAGCCCCCACACCGCCAGGAGCCGCAGGATGTCGCCCCAGCACGCCAGGTACGCGTCGTCCGGGGCGGCGAAGCACTCCGGCACCGTCCGCAGCGCCGCGCGCACGGGCGGGGAGACCGCGTCGTCCGGGACCGCGTAGACCGTGCTGTCGTAGTTGTAGTCGCTGGTGTGCACGACGAGGATGTGCGGCGGGTCGTCCTGCGGCCGCGACGGGCCGCCCTTGATCTCGGCGCCGAGCGCCTCCAGCAGCGCTGCGACGCGGGCGCGGGACCCGGCCGCGTCGTCGTCGCCGAACACCGCGGGGACAAGAGCGGATGCCGCGTCGTGGCGGCTGAAGAGGTCGTCGTCGGTCACGAGCCGGATCGTTGCATGCCCGTGCAAGGGCCCGGGAAGGCCCGTGCAAGGACCCGGGAAAGGCCCGTGCAAGGGCCCGGGAAGGGCCGTGCAAGGGTCCGTGGACGACCCGTGCAAGGCCTGTGCAGGTCCTGTGGGCGACCCGTGCACAGGTCGGCGGTGGTCGCGGCGGTACGGCATGATCGGCGGGATGAGCGCACGACGGCTGATGACGGTGGCGGTGGCGGTGGCGGCGCTGGCCGGGTGCGGCACGACGCCGGCCCACCCACCCGTGGCCCGGCCTGACGTGTCGATCCCGGCGATCGGGCCGGCGTCGCCGTCCGTGACGCCGACCCTGGTGCCGACGCCCGCACCGACGTGTGACGCCGCCGGCGTGGTGCTGTCCGTCGGGGAGGTCGACGCGGCGATGGGGCTGCGCGCGGTCGGCGTGACGCTGCGCAACTGCGGCAAGGCCGTCTACACCCTGAACGGCTACCCCGACATCGCCGTCCTCGACGCCGCGCAGCAAACGCTCGACGTGGCGGTCCTCGACGGCACCGCCAACGTCGCGACGATCGAGCGCTATGACGGTGTCCAGCCGAAGCGCGTCGACGTGCCACCCGGCGGCACCGCCGTCGCCGTCCTGGTGTGGCGCAACCTCACCACCGACGCGGCGACCGTCGCCAAGGGCGCGTACATCTCCGTGGCGGTCGCCGCGGGCCAGGCGAGGCACACGCTGGCGCTGTCGACCGACCCCGGCAACACGGGCAAGATGGGCGTCAGCCCGTGGGTCGCCGGCTGATCCTGCCGGCCGTTCCCTCGCGACACGGCCTGCTGACCGTCATCGGGCCATGGTGTGGGCGTGGCGCGGCCGTCATCTTGGCGTCGCACCGTCGGCGGAATGGACGCCACCGCGCTGGCCCGGTCGCTGCTGGATCCGATCCCGGCGCACCGCACCGTGGGACTCGAGGTCGTGCGCGCCGTCAACGGTGTCGGCGTGGTCGCGGTGACGGCGCCGCCGGCCCTCGCCAACGTCATCGGCTCGCTGCACTCCAGCGGCCTCGTCACCCTCGCCGACGCGGCCGGCCTCGCCGCGATCATCTCCGCGTGCCCGACCCCCGACGCGGTCCAGGGTGTCGTCCCGCTCGGCGCCGCCGCGACCATGCGCTTCCTCGCGCCGGCCCGCGGGCGGCTGACCGCCACCTGCCGGCTCGACCCCGACGCCCGCGAGACCCTCGCCGAGGTGTTCATCGGCGTCGCCACCCGGGTCCGGATCGCCACCACCGCCGACATCACCGACGAGACCGGCGGCGTCGTGTGCCAGGGCACCTTCGACTGGAGCGTCCGCCGCGCCCCCGGCGCCGCCTGATGCGGGTCCGGCTCGCGGCCGAGTTCGGGCTCGTGTTCTTCGTGCTCATCGCGGTGTACGCCCTGGCGGCACCGCCCGGAGGCCCGATACCCGCCCTGCTGCTGCTCGCCGCCGTGGCCGTGCTGTACCTGCGAAGGCAGCCCGGCTTCGACCGCCGCGACCTGTGGCGCCCCGGCGCACTGCTGGACCGCGGCACGCCGCTCGACCGCGGCACGCCGCTCGACCGCGGCACGCCGCTCGACCGCGGCACGCCGCTCGACCGCGGCACGCCGCTCGACCGCGGCACGCCGCTCGACCG
>NZ_JBIAYW010000006.1:43535-254107 GCF_042898305.1 Dactylosporangium sp. NPDC000521 | reverse complement strand
CGGCACGCTGATGGACCGCGGCGCGCTGATGGACCGCGGCGCGCTGAGGGACCGCGGCGCGGGGCGGCGCGCGGTATGGCGGCCGATGCTTGCGCTCTGGTGCGCCACCGCGGTGGCGATGACCGGCCTGGTCGCGTGGCTCGCCCCGGACCGGCTCCTCGACCTGCCCCGGGAACGGCCGCTGCTGTGGGCCCTGATCGTCGTGTTCTACCCGCTCGCGTCCGTCTACCCGCAGGAGCTGCTCTACCGGGCGTTCCTGCTGCACCGGTACGCGCCGCTGTTCCCCTCACCGCGGGTCGCCGCGCTCGCCGGCGCGCTCGCGTTCGGCTTCGCGCACATCATCTTCGGCAACGTGCTCGCCGTGGCGCTGACCCTGGCGGGCGGCTGGCTGTTCGCCCGCCGCTACCAGCGGACCCGTTCCCTGTTCGTGGTCTCGGTCGAGCACGCCGCCTACGGCCTGCTCATCTTCACCGTCGGCCTGGGCGGCTTCTTCTACCACGATGCGTGACCGGTCCGCCCGGTCACGCACCGCGACGCGTCAGGCCTGCCGCAGCGTGGAGCTGCCGGACTCGATCACGTACGACGCGCTGGTGGTGACCGGCGCCGTCCGGCTCGCGATCGTGTCCACCGTGCGGGCGTCGGTGCGCCAGCCGCTCCGGCTGAGCTCACACCGCAGATAGCCGCGCTTCGAACCGTCGAAGTACCGCACGTGCGGGTTGAGCGCCGGGTTGACCGCCTTGAGCGGCCCGTCGAACGCGATCGGGAAGTCCGAACTGATCGACGTCGCGGTCAGCTCGACCGCCACCGGCGGCTGCTCGGGCCGGTCGAAGTCCAGCTTGAGCTCGCTGAGCCAGGTGTGCCCCGACCGCACCACGTCGCGGAACCGCTCGTCCGCCGCCACCTGCCAGTCGACCCTGACCGGCCACCCCGCCGACGCCTTCCGAAACACCCGACGAACACCAGCAACACATTCCAGCCGGCAGTGGGGCAGCACCCGCGGTCACTGGGTGGCGGCGGCGGTGGCCGGGGCGTGGGCGAGGACGGCGGCCGCGGCGACGGTGGCGGTGACGGCGGTGCCGGCGACCGGGGCCCAGCCGGGGCGGACGTGGTCGCCGAGGAGGAGGACGCCGGCGGCGGAGGGGACGATGACCTCGGCGATCCAGAGCAGGGCCGTGACGGGGCCGACCTGGCCGTGCTCGAGGGCCTGGGCGTACAGGAGCGTGCCCGTCACCCCGAAGACGACCAGGGCCCACACGAGCGGCTCCAGGAGGAGCGAACCGGAGACGGTGACGGCGCGGGCGCAGAGAGCGGCGCCGCCGAAGGCGAGGCCGGCGACGGCGCCGGTGAGGTTCGGGGCGCGGCGGCGGGCGGCGGCCCAGCCGGCGAGGGCGACGGGGACCGCGGCCAGGGCCAGGGCGAGCCGGGTGGCGGCGGACGGGGCCGCCGGGTCCTGCGGGCCGGCCGCGGCCGCGAGGGCGGCGAGGGCCACGACGGTGACCGCGACCGCCGCCACGTCCCGCCCGCGGAGGCGGGCCTCGAGCCTGATCCGGGCCGCGACGACCGTGACGGCGAGGGATCCGGCGAGGATCGCCTGCACCTGGTACACCGGCAGCACCCGCAACGCGGCGACGGACAGCAGCCAGGAGACGAGGTCCAGGCAGACGCCGGTCAGGTAGGCGGGGGCGCGCAGGGTCTGCAGCACGCCGGGGGCGCGCCGGGCGCCGGAGGCCTGCAGCACCGACGCGACGCCGTAGCCGAAGGCCGCGGCGACCGCCAGGACGAGGCTCACGAAGGGCTCATGACCGGTTGAGCAGCCGGCCGATCACGGGCAGCTCGGAGACGCCTTCCGCGCCGGCGACCGCGACGCCCTGCGCGGCGAGCTCGGTGCTGCTGAGCAGCAGGTACCGGGGGCGCCACAGCGGCTGGTACTTCTCGTTGAAGCGCCACAGCGACTCGATCTGCAGGCTGCCGGAGAAGCGGTGCAGCAGGCGGCGTTGCAGGTCGGTGAGGTGCCCGTCACCCCGCTCGCCGGCCAGCACCTGGCGCATGACGGCGAAGTTGAGGCCGAGGCCCCACGAGCCCGTCGAGCGGAGCCGTTCGATGGTCTCGACGATGATGAAGTCGGTGAGGCCGTTGGGCAGGTCGGGGTCGGTGCCGCGGCGCATCACGTCCAGGGACCAGCCGGTGATGTCGGCGGCCGGGATCCAGTGGCAGAAGCCGGCGGCGCGGCCGTCGGGGCCGTAGGCGACGGCGAGGAGCAGCCCGGTGTCCCGCGGGTCGAAGAGCCGCGACAGCGTCATCGAGAAGCCGCGCTCGACGTCGCCGCGGCGGCTCTGCGTCATCAGCGACCGCAGCTCCTCGCGCAGGTCGGAGGGGAGCTCGGCGGGGTCGTGGAAGCGGACGGTGAAGCCGGCCCGGCGGACCCGGCTGCAGGCGCCGCGCAGCCCCTTCATCGCCCGCCCGTCGAGGGTGAACGCGCCGCAGTCGACGATCGCCTCGTCGCCCAGGTACACGGGGCGCAGGCCCGCCGAGCGGTAGACCGGCAGCCAGCCCTCGGCGGCGCCGACGACGCTCACCGGCCAGCCGTGCCGGTCGGCGAACGCCGTGAACTCCGCCCACGCCGCCACCCACTGCTCGGCCGGCCCGATCGGGTCGGGGGAGACGAGGCACACGCCGTCGCGGACCGCGTAGGCGACGACACAGTCGCCGGTGAAGAACCACGACTTGTCGTCGCGCAGCGCGAAGTAGGCGAGCGTGTCGCCACCGTGCTCGGCCACGATGCGGCGGGCCCGCTCCAGATCCGCCCGGTGCTCCGCGGTGCTCGGTGTACGCCGCAGCCGGGGCTGTACGAGCAGCCACCCCACCAGGACGAGCAGGCTGAGCCCGGCCGCGTACAGGGCGGGCGCCAGCAACGGCACGGCCGCCGGCAGCGGGACGACCCGGTCGCCGACGAGCCGGTCGGCGACGGCGCGGGCGGTCAGCTCGGCGCCGCCGGAAGACCCGGTGTCGCCCGAAGGCCCGGCGCCGCCCCGCTCACCGGCGATGAGGACCAGCGCCGCCGACACCGCCCCGACGAGCAGCCCGCCGGCGAGCAGCGCCACCGTGGCCTGCCGGATCTGCCGGCTCCCGGGCCGGGCCGGGAAGGCGCCCCGGCGCCACAGCAGCCACCCGGCGACCGCCGCGGTGAGGACCGCCTCCTCGACGTCGATGCCCTTCAGCACGTGCAGGACCGCGGTCGCCGCGAGGAGCAGCACGGTGGCCGTCCAGGCGAGCCGCCGCCCGCGCCGCAGCCCCCAGGCGAGCAGCAGCAGCGCGGTGCCGGAGAAGACGACCGTTGCCGACGCCGCCTGCGGCACCTCCACCGGCAGCGTTCCCAGGAGGGCCGCGAGGCGCCCCCGCAGCGGTGTCGTCAGCGCCGACGCCAGGCTCAGCACCGCGACGGCGGCGACCGCCCACGCGGCTACGCGCCGGGTCCGCTCGTCCCTGACCCGCTGGTCGAGCCCGGTGTGGTGCAGCGGCCAGCCCGCCTCGCCCGGCAGGCTCGCCACGACCCTCGGCGCGCCCGGCGGCACGGCGGCGGCGGCCCGGCGGCGGGCGGCGAGGCGCTCGAGGCGGGTCTGGCCGCCGTCGCAGGACTCGCCGACGACCAGGTCGACGCGGAGGTCGCGGCCGGCGCTCACCTCGACCCAGGAGCGGCGCAGCACCGGGGCGAACACCGGTGGCAGGAACCACCGCGCCGGGCGGGCCTCGACGCACCGCACGCCGCAGCCGCTGTTGGCGTAGAACCCGCCGGGGACCGCGGCCAGCTCCGGCTGGTGCGTGTGGCCGGTGACGAGCCCGGTGAGACCGTCGGCGCACAGCGAGGCCGCGACCGCCCGCGGCGCGCCGTTGAGGTGCATGCCGCGGGGACCGAGCCGGCTGCCCGCCATCGCCGTGTAGAGGACCCGGGACGTCAGGACGGCGAGCAGCACCAGCAGCGCCGCCTGCGCGAGCAGCCCCGCGCCGGCCAGGGCCGTCCATCTGGGCAGCCGCCCCAGCGCACTGGAGTGCGTCAGCAGCTCCGGTACGCGCAGCAGCACCGCCGCGAGCAGCGGCAGCAGCAGCCACCAGGCGCGCGGGCCGAGCCTGCGGTACACGAGCCGGGACGCGACGTACTGCCCGATGGCGTTGGGGTCGGCGATCGCGGTGAGGTCCGCGAGCAGCGGGGTGTGCCGGACCTCCGGCAGCACCTCCTGCACGATGTGCTGCCCGAGGGGCGAGTCGAGCGGGTTGCGCGGGTCGCGCAGCGCGTTGGCGGGGTCGTAGGCGTGCCCGTGCTCGACCCGCACGATTTTGCGCCCGGCGGCCGTCTCGACGTCCAGGTCCGCCGCCAGCGCGCAGCGGGCGCCGGCCCGCCGGGCGAAGGTCTTCGCGGACACGCCGTCCCAGGCGATCGCCGCGTCGTGGTTGCCGACGACCACGACGACCTGCCGGCCGGGCGCCGCCGCGAACGCCCGCAGCGCCTCGGTCAGCCGCGGGTGCGCGTCCAGGGCGGCCTCGACGGTGCCGCCGGGCTCGCCCCACAGCTCGATCACGTCGCCGTTGAGCACGACCGCGCCCGGGCCGTCACCCCATTCGCCGAGCCGGTCGGCGAGGTCGCGTTCGATGTGGGCGGACGCTTCGGTCGGGTGCGAGCCGAGGTGCAGGTCCCCGCAGATCAGCGCCTTCGCCCCCGGCGGCAGCGGCACGGTGACCAGGTCCGGCACCGCGTCCTCGACCGTCTCGGCGGACCCCGGGCCGGCCCCCTCGCCGACGGACTCCCGGGCGGTCGGTCCGCCGGCGGCAGGGGGCTCGGCGGCGGTCACGCCGGCAGGGTCAGGCAGGCGACCCGGGGCCCGGCGTCGCCCGCCTGCCCGTCGGCGGTCTTCGTCGGCGTCGCGTGGATGACCAGGGACCTCGGCGCCGGGCTGAACGTCCACGAGTGGGTGGCGACCGCCGACCCCCGCCCGTCGGCGCGGGTCGTCACGTCGAGCCACACCTCGTTCTGCGGGTTCGCGTACGAAGGGTCGGCCTTCATCGCTGCGGTCGGCTCCGCCGGCGTCGGCGACGGCGACGCCGTGTGCGGCGGCGACACCGGCCCGGGCGGCGACGGTGCGTTGGGCTGCGAGGCCGGTGGGTGCCGGTGCTGGTAGTGCGGCCCGGCGGCGTCGGGTGTCGCGCCGCACGGGTTCGTGTGCAGGTGGACGCCGTAGGTGCGGTTCGGCAGCAGCCCGGCGACGGTGAACCAGACCCGGCTGTCCGACGACGTCTCGGTGATGCTGACGGTGGCGACCGCCCCGTCCGGGACGAGCGCCGGGTCGTACGTGATGGCGGTCGCGCCCGGCGTGTAGGCGGCGAACGTGCCGGTCGCCGATGACACCCGCGGCGACGGGGCCGGCGCGGCACCGCCGGCGGAGCTGGTGCACCCGCCCGCGAGGGCGGCGCATACGAGCGGCAGGATCTTTGTGACGCGGTGCATGGCCTCAGCGTCGTCCGGGCGGGAGCGGCGGCGGCGGCAAGCGCGTCCCTTTCACCCCATTAGTCAGTATCTGCCGGGAGGCGGACCTCCACGAGCAGGCCGCCACCTCGCCGGGCGGTCGCGGTCACAGTGCCGGAGTGCGCCTGGGTGATCGAACGGACGATGGCGAGGCCCAGGCCGGCGCCGCCGCTGTGGTCGATGCGGTCGGCGGCCAGCCGCTTGAACGGCTCGAACAGCTCCGCGACCGCGTGCGGCGGCACCTCCTGCCCGGTGTTGGCGACGGTCAGCGCGGCCGGCCCGCCGACCGTGACGTGCACGCTGCCGCCGCGGTGGTTGTACTTGATGGCGTTCTGGACCAGGTTCGTGACGAGCCGTTCGAGCAGCACCTCCTCGCCGCGGACGGTGCACGGCAGCAGGTGCGTGGTGAGCGCGATCCCCGCGGCGGCGGCCCGCGCGTCGTGCGCGGCGACGACCGACCCGGCGATCGTGTCGAGGCGCTGCGGCAGGCGCACCGCGAGACCCTGGTCGGCCTCGCTGAGCACGAGCAGCCCGTCGACGAGCCGCTCGTTGCGCTCGTTGGTCTGCAGCAGCTGCGCGGTCAGCAGCGTGAACTGCTCGTCCGTCAGCGGCTGCCCCATCCCGACCTCGATCAGCGTGCGCTGCACCGCGAGGGGCGTGCGCAGCTCGTGCGACGCGTTCGCGGCGAAGCGCCGCTGCCCCTCGTACCCGGCGACGATCCGGTCCATCATGTCGTCGACCGCCATGCACAGCGCCGCGAACTCGTCGCGCCGGCTGCCGCCGGCCCGGATCCGGTGGCCGAGGTTCTGCGGGCCGACCTGCGCGATGACCGGCACCAGGTCCCGCATCGGGCGCAGCGCCCAGCCGGTCAGGCGCGGCGCCACGAACCGCAGCAGCGCCAGCCCGGCCACCAGCGCCAGCCCGTAGGGCACCAGCCACCACGCCTGGTCGCGGGCGGCGACGCAGAGCGACAGCTGGGGATCGCAGAACAGCGCGAGGAATCGGAACGTCGTCGGCGTGAGCGCGTAGGTGTCGGCGCCGGCGCGCACCAGGTAGCCCGTGGCGAGCGCGACGGCGACGAGCAGCAGGACCCGCCGGCGGGGCGTGCGCGGGTTCATGCCGCGCCGATCCGGTAGCCGGCCCGCGGGACCGTGTGGATGACCGGCGGCTCGCCGAGCTTGCGGCGCAGCGTCATCACCGTCACCTTCACCACGTGCGAGAACGGGTCCGCGTGCTCGTCCCACGCCTGCTCCAGGAGCTCCTCGGCGCTGACCACCTGCCCGCCGGCGCGCAGCAGCACGTGCAGCACCGCGAACTCCTTCGGCGTCAGGCCCAGCACCCGCCCGTCCCGCATCGCGGTGTGCCGCCCGGCGTCCAGGACGACCCCGGCGTGCTCCAGGACCGGGGCGACCGCGGGCGCGGACCGCCGGCCGAGCGCGTGGATGCGGGCGACGAGCTCGGCGAACGCGAACGGCTTCGTTAGGTAGTCGTCGGCGCCGAGGCCGAGCCCCTCGACCCGGTCCCGGATGCCGCCGGCGGCGGTGAGCAGCAGCACCCGCGTGCCCGCCCTCGTGCCGAGCAGCCAGCGGCACACCTCGTCGCCGGTGCGGCCCGGCATGTCCCGGTCCAGGACGGCGACGTCGTACCGGTTGACGCCGAGCCTCTCGACCGCGCCGTCGCCGTCGTAGCAGACGTCGACCGCCATCGCCTGGCGGCGCAGCCCGGCCGCGATCGTGTCGGCCATCAGCCGCTCGTCGTCGGCCACCAGCACCCGCATGTCGCCACCTTCCAGCCGTCCAGCCGTCACCCCGCCCCAGCATGCCAGCCGCCGGTAAGGGCCCGGTCAAGAGATCGCTGACGCCGCCCGTACCGGCGGGACACGACGATCCGTCGGCATGAACCGCTCCGACCGCACCGTGCTGGCATGTCTCGTGACCCTCACCGTCGCCGTCATCGGCGTCGCGGTGCGGCTGCGGCTGCCGGCGCTGCCGATGGGCGACGAGCCGCACTACCTCGCGCTCGCGCAGACGATGATCGAGCACCACACGCTCGACCCGACCCCCGTCTACGAGCAGCGGGAGTACTGGTCGTACTACCCGGCGGAGATCGACGCGCACGTCGCCGTCGTCGACGGCCGGCCGGTGCCGTTCCACAACCTCGGCGCGCCGTTCCTCTTCGCGCTGCCGTTCCTGCTGTGGGGCCGGGCCGGCGCGCACCTCGTCACGCTGCTCGCCGCGGTGCTGACCGTCGTCAACGTCTACCGGCTCCAGCGGGAGCACGGCGTCCGGACACCGTTCGCCGGGTTCGCCACGGCGCTCTTCGTACTGGGGTCGCCGCTGTACGTGTACGCCGCCATGCTCTTCGTGGAGCCGCTCGGCATGCTGGCCCTGGTCTACGCCGCCAGGGTGCTGCTCGCACCTGCGCCGCCGGCGTGGCGGCTGCTGCTCGCGTCGGCCGGGATCGGCTACCTGCCGTGGGTGCACGGGCGGTACGCGGTCTTCCCGGTGATCTTCGGCGGTGTGTGCCTGTTCCTGTACCGGCGCCGCACGCTGGTGATGGCGCTCGTGCCGGGCGCGGTGCTCGCCGCCGGGCTCGAGGTGTTCAACGTCGTCATGTACCGGTCGCTGAGCCCGGCCCCCGGCAGCACCGACGCGCTCGGCGAGGGGCTGCTGCGGCTGTCGCCGCTGCGCGGGCTGCTCTACCTCGCGTACGACGGCCGCTTCGGCCTCCTGCCGAACTTCCCCGTCCTCGTCCTCGCCGGCGCCGGGATGCTGCTGTGCGACCGCCGGACCAATCTGATCCTGCTGGGCATGGTCGTGCCGTACGCGCTGCTCATCTCGACCTACCCGAACTGGCCGGGCGGGTTCTCGCCGCCGGGGCGGCTGCTGTCGGTGACGACGCCGCTGCTCGCCTACTACGTGGCGGTGCTGCTGCAGCGGCTGCCGTCGTGGTGGCTGCTCGTGGCCGCCGAGGTCCTCGCCGGGTACGCGTACGCGATGTCGCTGCTGTCCGACGCGTACCCGCTCGAGCGGTTCCACTGGCTGGCGAGCCCCGGCAACGCGCCGCTGTCCCGGATGGCGGAGCTGCTCGGCACGTCCGTGGACCGGTGGCCGCCGTTCGTGACGGCCGGCAACGGCATCGACGACGCGGCGGCGGTGCGGTTCGCGGTGTGGGGCCTCGCGACCGTCGCCGTGACCGCGCTCCTGTGGCGCGCCGCCAGGCAGCGGCGGGCCGCCGGGAAGCCGGACCGGGCCGTCGCGACGGCCCCGCCCGTCGCCGTCTCGCCGTGACTACTTGACGGCCACCGCGCCGTACATGGAGACCTCGGCGGCCGACGGGTGCCCGCCGGTGTCCGGGCGCCACTCGCTGATCGGCACGATGCCCGGCTCGACCATCCGCAGCCCGTCGAAGAACCGCGCGAACGTGTCCCGGTCCCGCGGCCAGGCGTCCACCAGGCCCTTCGCGAGGAACTGGTCGTACATGGCGCCGACGGCCGGCTCGACGAAGTCCTTCGTGGAGTTCGTCGCGACGAGGTAGCTGCCCGCCGGGACGGCCGCGAGCAGCTCCGTCACGACCTTGCGCGCGTGCTCGTCGTCGCGGATGAAGTGCAGCACCGCGTACAGCAGGATGCCCACCGGCTCGCCGAGGTCGAGCGTCGCGGCCAGCTCGGGCGCGCCGAGGATCGCGGCCGGGTCGTTGAGGTCCGCGTCGATGTAGTCGGTGGCGCCCTCCGCGGAGCCGATCATGAGCGCGCGGGCGTGGGCGAGCACCATCGGGTCGTTGTCGACGTAGACGACCCGGGCCTCCGGCGCGATCGCCTGCGCGACCTCGTGCGTGTTGTGCGGCGCGGGCAGGCCGGTGCCGATGTCCAGGAACTGCCGGATCCCGGCCTCGCGGGTGAGGAAGCGGATCGTGCGGTTGTGGAACGCGCGGCCCTCCTGCGCGGCGGTGCGGATCGCGGGGTAGGCGCCGGCGATCCGGTCGCCGGAGTCCCGGTCGACCTGGAAGTGGTCCTTGCCGCCGAGCCAGTAGTTCCACCGGCGAGCGGGCGACACGACGCCGGCGTCGAGACGCGGGTCGGGGTGTGACTGGTCGGCGTGCACGGTGGGGGACCTCCCGGGGCTGGGGATGCGCTGGGGATGCGGCGGTGCAGCGAAATCGTAGCGGGCTTGACACCGAGCGCGCTCTTATCGATTATCGGTATATCGAAAATCGATAAGAGCGGAGGTGTGCCGATGCAGCGGTTGCTGGCGCGGCTCCGCCGCCCGGACCATCTCGGCGAGCTGCAGACGCTGCTGTTCGTGGCCCTCGGGGTGTGTGCCGTGGTGGCGGTGGTCGACGTGTGGGCGATGGCGGCCCGCGACCCGATCAGCGTCGTCGCCGGCGCCGGGGTGGCGATCCCGCCGGACGCCGTGACCGGGCTGCGGCCGGGGGTGCGCCTCGACCCGGGCGCCGGGGTCCACGTCGTGGTCGACGACCCGAGCGCGGCGCAGGTGGGGTGGCACGCCGCGCGGTCCCTGCCGTGGTTCGTGATCGTCGTGTTCGCCCTCGTGATGCTGCTGCTCGTGGTCCGCACCGCCCGGCGCGGCGACCCGTTCGCCGCCGCCAACGTCCGGCGGCTCCGGGCGGTCGGCTGGGTCGTGCTCCTGGGCAGCCTCGCGGCGTTCGAGATCGAGCTCTTCGCCGGGCTGCAGCTGTCCAGGGCGGTGGTGGCCGAGCCGCTCAGCACCGGCGCCGACCTGCCGCTGCTGTGGTGCCTGTCCGGGGCCGGGTTCCTGGCGCTCGGCGAGGTCATCCAGCGGGGGCGGGCGCTGCAGGCCGAGCTGGCGGAGGTCATCTGATGCCACCGGCCGACGACCACCGGGTCGACGTGCACATCGACCGGCTGCTCGCCGAGCGGGGCATGACGCTGACCGACCTGGCGGCGAAGGTGGGCATCACCCTGGCGAACCTCTCGGTGCTGAAGAACGGGCACGCGAAGGCGATCCGCTTCACCACGCTGACCGCACTCTGCGAGGTCCTGTCGTGCCAGCCGGGTGATCTGTTCACCGTGCGGATCGACGGGCAAAGCGAATGATAAGGAAACCAAACGGCGCCCTTGAGGTGCGGAGATTGACCCTGAGAGCGCTCTCTCCATAGCGTGGTCGGTGATCAATCCCCAGACCCTTCGGGAGCATCTGTGCGCACCTCCACCCGGCGCCGGCTGACGGTGATCGCGACCGCCCTCGCGCTCGCCGTCGCCGGTCTGGTCGCCACCACCCTGCACGACACACCCGAGGCGTCCGCCGGCATCGGCAACCTCACGTGGTCCGACGAGTTCAACGGCGCGGCCGGCGCCGCGCCGGACGCGTCGAAGTGGAAGCACGACGTCGGCGGCGGCGGCTTCGGCAACAACGAGCTGCAGTACTACACCGACGGCGCGGCCAACTCGGCGCTGGACGGCGCGGGCCACCTCGTCATCACCGCCCGCAAGGAGAACCCGGGCAACTACAACTGCTGGTACGGGCGCTGCACGTACACCTCCTCCCGGCTGCTGACCGCGGGCAGGTTCACGCAGAAGTACGGCCGCTTCGAGGCGCGCATCAAGATCCCGCGCGGCCAGGGCCTGTGGCCGGCGTTCTGGATGCTGGGCGACGACATCGGCACCAACCCGTGGCCCAACAGCGGCGAGATCGACATCATGGAGAACGTGGGCAAGGAGCCCGGCACCGTCCACGGCACGCTGCACGGCCCCGGCTACTCCGGCGGCAACCCGCTCACCGGCTCCACCGTGCTGTCCGGCGGCCGCGCGCTCGCCGACGACTTCCACACCTTCTCCGTCGACTGGGCGCCCGACTCGGTCACCTGGTACCTCGACGGCGCCCAGTACTTCCGCCAGACCCCGGCCGACACCCGCGGCAACAAGTGGGTCTACGACCACCCGTTCTTCATGCTGCTCAACGTCGCCGTGGGCGGCAACTGGCCCGGCTCGCCCGACGGCGGCACCACCTTCCCGCAGACGATGACGGTCGACTACGTGCGGGTCTACGCGTACACCACCGGCGGCACCACGACCCCGCCGCCCGCCACCGGCAACCGCATCACGGGCATCGGCGGCAAGTGCGTCGACGTCAACGCGGCCAACACCGCCAACGGCACGCAGGTCCAGCTCTGGGACTGCAACGGCACCGCCGCCCAGCAGTGGTCGCGCCCCGGTGACGGCACGATCCGCGCCCTCGGCAAGTGCCTGGACGTCAACGCGGCCAGCTCCGCCAACGGCACCAAGGTCCAGCTGTGGGACTGCAACGGCACCGCCGCCCAGAAGTGGACCGCGAACGCCGACGGCACGGTCCGCGCCCTCGGCAAGTGCCTCGACGCCAAGGACGTCTCCTCGGCCAGCGGCACCCCGCTGCAGATCTGGGACTGCGCCGCCAGCACCAACCAGCGGTGGACCTTCGCGTAACGCGCCGCTCAGGCCGCCCGGTCCCCGGGCCGGGCGGCCTGCCCGGGTCCGAGGGCCGCGAAGGCGGCGAGCGCGGCGTCCGGGTCGTCGGCGAAGCAGCGGACCGTCCGGACCTCGCAGGCCGCGCCCAGCGGTCGGACGGCCGTGACCGGGCCGGTCAGCTCGATCTGGAGGTTGGCCTGCGACGACACCGCCACGGTGAGGGTGGCCCCGTCGACCCGGACGGTGCCCTTCTCGTCGTACGCGCGGACCCGGCGCACCGACGCGATCCGCTCGCGCGGGATGCGCAGGTCGAAGAAGGCGCCGGAACGGATGCGGACCTCGGTCGCGGAGACGACGTGCGGCCGGGTCACGTAGGCGGCGATGACCGCCAGCGCCAGCACGATCGAGTACCCGTCGAGCACGAGCAGGACCGCGCGGACCGCGTAGGGCGCGCCGACGGAGCGCAGGACGACCTCGACGACGAAGAGCTCGACCACCATCGCGCCGAGGAAGACCAGCAGCGCGGGGGCCTGCGCGCCGAAGTACGGCACGGGCACGGCACCCGCGGGCACGCCGTGGCGGCGGCCGGTCAGCCACAGCGCGAGGCTCACCGTGCCCTTCGCGTCGAAGCCGATGACCCGCCGCATCCGCAGCGGCACGAGGCGTTCGTACGCGGCGCGCATCAGGCACGCTCCCGCAGCAGGTCCAGCAGCCGGCGGAACACCTCGGCCTGCGCGGCGGACATCTCCGCGGTGATGGTGCCCATCCAGTGGCCCGGCCCGGCGCCGGTCATCGCGGCCGCCATCGGCGGCGGCAGGTAGTCCGCGAGCTCCTCGGCGAGCGCGCCGACCCGCGGGTCGGCGACGTCGGCGGCCGCGAGCTCGTCCATCCGGGCGTAGAGGGACGCGCCCCGGGCCTGCGCCTCCGGCGAGGTCAGCGGGCGCAGGAGGTCGGCGAGGTCCGAGCCGGCATTCGTGTCGATCATCGCCAGGAGCTCGCGGTCGAGGGCGCCGAAGGCCGACGCGCCGGCCGGCAGGTCCCGCAGCACGGCGGCCATCTCCGGCGACACGGTCGAGTCGGGGCCGAGGTCGGGGGAGGCCAGCAGGGCCGCGAGCCGCTCCCGGCGGGCGGCGAGGGCGGCCTGCTGCCGGGCCAGGTCGTCGTCCAGCTCCCGCAGCACCTCCCGCAGCTCGCGCCCCTGGTCGTCGGCGAGCACGTCGCGGATCTCGTCGAGGGACAGGCCGAGCTCGGCGAGACGCCGCACGCGGGCGAGGGCGACGGCGTCGCGCAGCCGGTACTCGCGGTAGCCGTTGACAAGCCGCTCGGGCTCGGGCAGCAGGCCCAGGTGGTGGTAGTGCCGCACGGTCCGGGTGGACACCCCGACCAGCGCGGCGAGCTCGCCGATCCGCATGCCACAAGTAGAAACGTTGACGCTGCGGCAAGGTCAAGCCGCGTCCAGCCACGTGCGCAGCGCCCACCAGACACGCAGCGTCTCGAGGACGGACTCCACGGGCGGCAGGCCGGTGATCTCCTGGAGCCTGTGCAGCCTGTACCGCACGGTGTTGGGGTGCACGTGCAGCGCTGACGCGGTGCGGTCCAGGCGCTGGCCGTGATCGAGGTACGCCAGGAAGGTCGAGGCGAGCTCCCGGTGGAACTCGTCGCCCTGCCGCAGCGCGCCGAGCAGGGTGTCGCTGAGCATCGCCGCCAGGTGCGGCTGCAGGGTCAGGGCGATCTCGCCGGCGAGGCCGACCGCGTCGAGCGTGCCGTGCCGGCCGAACCTGACGGCCGCGCCGAGGGCGTCGACACACACCGCGTAGGCGGCGCCGGCCTGCGCGAGCGGCACGGCGGGCGAGACCACGACGAGGCCGCCGGGCAGGCCGCCTGGGCCGGTCTGCCCGGCGGCGGCCCGGTCTGCGGTGTCGTCGGCGGGCGGGCGGTGCGTCAGGCCGGCGAACCGGCCCTCGACGGTGCCGAAGAGCCCGCCGCACGAGGACCAGCGCTGCTCCAGGGCTCGGGCCTGGGCCGGATCGGACATCGCCGACACCAGGCAGTGGTAGCGACCGGCCGGGTGCAGCCGGAAGCGGGCGAGGTCCGCGTTCGCGACGGGCTCGCCGCCCAGGAGCCGGCGCAGCAGGGCGGCGCGTTCGTCGTGCCCGTCGCGGCGCAGCTCGAGCTCGGCGGCCCGGTAGCCGGAGATGACGTGGCGTTCGAGGGCGCCGGCGTACCGGTCGAACTCCAGCGCCGCCTCCAGCAGGACCTCGTCGCGGATCCCGGCGGCCCGGCCGCGCACCACCGCGATCTCGAAGGCGCGGGTCCGGCCCGCCTGCACGGCGCTGAGCAGCGCGCTGAGCGGCACGCCCTGCGCCGCCCGGTCGGCGCCGAGCCGGGTCGCCTCCGCGAAGTCGTCGTCGCTGGGGTCGCTGAGCCGCTCGAACGCGGCGAGCCCGGCCATGAACAGCACCGCGATGTGGCGCCGGTTCTCCTCCGCGGGCAGCCGCGCCACCTCCGCGGAGCACGCCCGGGCCGCGGCGACGAGCTCGTCGACGATGCCGGGGTCCCCGGCCATGTCCCGCAGCAACGGCACCAGCGACATCGTCCCGCCCCCCGCCGTTGTGGCCCGCGCACAATCCACCCGCCGGGCGTTGGACCCCGACGACTATCGATGCGTTTGTACCGCGGCTTTTCTGTTACCGCAAGGTAACAACACCCCCGCCGTCAGGAGACCCTTGTGACACTCCAGCGAGCCCGCCGCGCGCTCGTCGCCGGTCTCGTCGCCGCCGCCGCCCTCGTGCCGATCACCGCCTCCGCACCCGCGTCCGCCGCCGCGCTGCAGCAGGTCATGTTCGTCGGCAACAACTGGGACGGCACGGTCGACGTCATCCGGCCCAGCGGCGCGTACACCCGCCTCGGCCGGATCAACGTCGTGCCGGACAAGTCCCAGCGCCTGTGGGAGATCTACCTCAACCCCGTGAAGCTCGCCTTCTACCTCGGCGTCCAGCAGGGCCCGGGCGAGGGCCACGACCAGCTCGTCGACGACATGTACACCACGCCCGACGGCTCCGCGCTCGTCGTGTCCCGGCCGAGCTTCGCCGACGTGGTCTCGATCGACCTGCGCACCGGCGCGCTGAAGTGGCGTTTCCCGGTGTCCGGGTTCCGCTCCGACCACATGGCCGTCTCGCCCGACGGCACGCGGGTCGCCGTGTCGGCCTCCACCTCCAACACCGTGCACGTGCTGGACATCGTGACCGGGCGGCAGGTCGGATCCTTCGGCACCGGCGACAAACCCCACGAGAACGTCTACACCGCCGGCGGCAGGTTCCTGTGGAACATGTCGATCGGTGAGGTCAACACCGCGCTGGACGACCCGTGGCTGGACTGGACGAAGGGCGACCGGCGTATCACCGTCGTGGACACCGCGACCTTCCAGACGGCGAAGGTGATCGACATGCGGCAGCGGCTCGACGCGTACGGCCGCGGCGACCTGTCCGACGCGGTGCGCCCGGCCGTGTTCACGCCGGACGAGTCGACCCTGTACTTCCAGGTGTCGTTCTTCAACGGGTTCGTCGAGTACGACGTCGCCGCCGACCGCATCACCCGGATCGCGACGCTGCCGAAGAACCCCGCCACCAGCGAGGACCGGACCACGTGGGTGAACGACTCCCGCCACCACGGCCTCTCGATGAGCCCCGACGGCACCAGGGTCTGCGTCGCCGGCACGATGGACGACTACGCCACCGTCGTGAACCGCTCGACGCTCACGCCGGGTCCGCTCGTGACGGCGAGCAAGCCGTACTGGGCGACCGTCAGCGCCGACGGCCGCGACTGCGTCATCTCCGAGTCCGGCGCCGACCAGGTGACCGCGATCAGCTTCGCCACGGGGCAGAAGGTCGCCTCGGTCGCCGTCGGTGACCACCCCCAGCGGGTCCGGCTGGGCCGCGTCGCCACCGACTGGACCGCCCCGCGCTGACGGTCTTCGTGCCCCCGGCCACGATCAACTAGGGTCGGGGGCATGACCGTTCTGGTGCTCGGCGGGGCCGGGGTCGACACGGTGGTGTCGGTGCCGGACCTGCCGCTGCCGTTCGCGGACAGCTACCTGGTGCCGGCGATCCGGACCCGCGCCGGGCAGACCGGCGACGGTGTCGCCCTCGGGCTGCACGCGCTCGGGCTGCCCACGACCCACCTCGACGTGCTCGGCGACGACCCCGAGGGCGAGCTGGTGCGGGACCTGCACGAGGTGCGCGGGGTGCCGTTCGTGGCGGTGCCGACGCCCGCCGGCACGAAGCGCGCCGTGAACCTCGTCGACCCGCTCGGGCGCCGCCTGTCGCTCTACGACGGCAGCCGCCAGGACGACGCCGCCCTCTTCCCCGAGGAGCTGCTGCTGTCGCTCGCCGGGGCCGCCCGGCACGTGCACGTGTCGATCACCCACCCGTGCCAGCACGCCGTCGAGGTGCTCGCGGGCCTGCCCGTGACCGTCTCCACCGACCTGCACGACTGGGACGGGGTCAACGCCTACCACGAGCAGTTCGCCCGCGGCGCGGACCTGGTCTTCATGTCCGCGGCGGCGCTGCCGGACGTGCCGGGCACGCTGCGGCGGGTGCTCGCCATGGGCCGGCCGCGGATCGCGGTCGCGACGGCCGGCGCCGGCGGGGCGTACGTCCTCGAACGCGACGCGTCCGACGTCGTGCACGTGCCCGTCGCCGAGCTGCCCGCGCCGGCCGTGGACTCCAACGGCGCCGGTGACGCGTTCGTCTCCGGGTTCCTGTACGGCTTCCTGACGGGCTCGCCGGCCGGCACCTGCGCCCGGTTCGGCGCGGTCGCCGGCGCGCACGCGTGCACCGTCCCCAGCACCCGCGTCGACCCGATCAGCCGCGCCGACCTGCTCCGGCGGGCCCCCGGTCACGCCTGACCGCTCCGGCGGGCCGCCGGTCACGGCTGACCGCTCCGGTGGGGTCCTACGACCGCCCGGCGGCTTGACACCCGGCGGGTGCGCGACTTCGATGGTCGGACGGCACAGGGGAGGAGCGGGGTCAGCGGTGGAGCTCGGCGTCGACCTCGGCACGTCCAGCACCGTGGCCTTCCTGCGCCGCGACGGCGGGCCGCCCGAGCCGGTCCTCTTCGACGGCGCGCCGCTGCTGCCGTCCGCGGTCCACGCCGGTGACTTCCTCGTCGGACGGGACGCCGTGTACGCCGCCCGCGCCCGGCCCGAACGCTTCGAAGGCAACCCGAAGCGCCGCATCGACGACGGGGTCGTGCTGCTCGGCACCGAGGTGACGGTCGAGGCGCTGCTCGGCGCGCTGCTGCACCGCGTCGTCACCGAGGCGCGGCGCATCGGCGGCACGGGCGTCACCGGCGCCACCATCTGCCACCCCGCCGCGTGGGGCCCCGCCCGCCGCGCCACGCTCCTGCGGGCCGCCGCCACCGCCGGCCTGGACCCCGCCGTCGTCAGGCTCGTCCCGGAGCCTGTCGCCGCGGCCGCGTTCCACCTGCGGCGACACGGACCCGCGCCCGCCGACCTGCTCGTGTACGACCTCGGCGCCGGCACGTTCGACGTCGCCGTGGTCCGCCACGGCCCGGCGGGCGGCGACGGCGGCACGGTCGGCGACACAGGCGGCGGCACGGGCCGGATGGAGGTGCTGTGCAGCGCGGGCCTCGACGAGACCGGCGGCCAGGACGTCGACGCCGCGATCGTCGACCTGCTGCGGCGCCGGTCCGGGGCGCCGGAGCTGTGGGCCCGCCTGGACAACCCCGCGACCGTCGCCGACCGTGCCGCCCGCCGGCAGCTGTGGGACGACGTCCGCAACGCCAAGGAGATGCTGTCCCGCACCAGCTCGGCGCTGCTCTACCTGCCGCTGCTGGACACCGACCAGATCCTCACCCGCGAGGAGCTGGACGGCCTCGCCGCGCCGCTGATCCAGCGGACGGTCGCCGCGGTCACCGCCACCCTCGCCGAGTGCCCGGTGCCGCTGCGCCCGCTCGGCGCGGTCATCCTCGTCGGCGGCGCGAGCCGGATGCCGCTCGTCGCCACGATGCTGCACCGGGCGCTGGGCATCGCGCCGACCATCATCGACCAGCCCGAGCTGGTGGTCGCCGCCGGCAGCATCGACCCGATGGTGACCGGCCTGCCGCCCGCGGGCCCGCCGGCCGGCCGGCGCCCGATCGGCTGGACGGGTCCGGTTCCGATCTCCGGCGGCGGCGACAGCTCGGGCGCGGTGCCGTGGTCCCCACCGTCCCCGCACTCCCCGCCGGCGCCGCCCGCGTGGCAGCAGCCGGCGCCGGCCTCGGGCCCGCCGCGGCAGCTGCCTCCGGTGCCGCCAGGGCAGGGGCAGCCCGCGACCTGGCAGCCGCCCGGATGGCAGCAGCCCTCGCACCCGCAGCCGCCCACGCCATCGCAGCCGCAGCCCGCGGGGTGGCCACAGCAGCAGCCCGTGCCCCCGCAGCAGCCCGTGCCCCCGCAGCAGCCCGTGCCCCCGCAGCAGGCCGTGCCCCCGCAGCAGCCCGGATGGCAGCCGCCCGTGCCGCAGCCCCCGCAGCAGCCCGCCGGGTGGCCGGTGCGGCAACCGTTCCCGCCACCGCGGCAGGCCGGTCCGCCCCAGCCGCCGTGGGTGCCACCGCCGCAGCAGTGGCCGGCGCCGCCCGTACAGACGCCGCAAACGCCGCAAGGTCCGCCTCCGGCGTGGCAGGGGCAGGGGTCCTGGCAGGTGCCGCGGCCCGAAGGTCCTGTGTGGACGGCGCCGCCGGGGTCCGACGGCACGGTGCTCGTCAACGTCGAGCTGATCGAGCTCGTCACCCCGCGCCTGCAGGGCGTCACGCTGCGCGGGCAGCTGCACGGCGGTGGCGCGTTCGAGCACGTGTTCGCCGCCGACCCCGACGGCCGGCTGCTGCTCTTCGACGACACGGCCGCGCTCGCCAGGCACGCCGCCGCCGACCCCTCCGACCGGCTCATCGCGACGCCGCCGTGGCAGGTGCGCGCCGACGGCGGCGACGAGCTGCACTTCGACCTCGAGCTGCTCGTCGAGCACCTCGGCGGCCCGCCGCAGCGCTGGCTGCCGGCCTTCGTCTGCCGCTGCCGCGACCTGTGCGCCCAGCTCGTCGTGTACCTGGACCTCGACGGCGCCGAGGACCTGCTCGGCGAGCACTCGACCATCGACCAGGTCGACGACGTCCTGCGCCGGCACCTCGCCGACGCCACCGCCGGCCGCGGCGCGCAGCGCCGCCTCGCCCGCGTCGACCAGGCGCAGCTGCTCGAGGACTGGACCGACCTCATCGCGCTGATCGAGGAGAGCACGGTCCGCAACCCTTAGCTGTCAAGGGCTTTCGAAAGCTTCCGAAATTCGTTCCCGGGCCGGGAATCGGCGGATATCAACGAAGCACCCCGCCGCCAACCCGCCACCCGGAGGGCACGTGACCCATGACAGACGCGCCGCCGACGGCTACGTCGCCCTGACGTACGACGACGGGCCGGACCCGGCGACGACGGGCGCGCTGCTGGCTGCCCTGCGGTCGGCCGGGGTGCGGGCCACGTGCTTCAACGTCGGCCGGCGCGTCCAGGCCGAACCGGCGCTCGCCCGGGCGCAGCAGGACGCCGGCATGTGGGTCGCCAACCACAGCTGGACGCACGCGCACCTGACCCGGCTCGACACCGCGCGGATGACCTCGGAGCTGGTGCGGACCCAGCGGGCCGTCCGCCGGGCGACCGGCACCACACCGAGGCTGTTCCGGCCACCGTACGGCGAGACGAACGCCGCCCTGCAGGCCGCCGGGGCGCGGCTCGGGCTGACCGAGGTCCTGTGGAGCGTCGACACGCAGGACTGGAACGGCGCGAGCACGGCCCAGATCGTGCGGGCCGCCTCGACGCTCCAGCCGGGCGGCGTGCTGCTCATGCACGACGGCTACCAGACCACGATCGACGCCGTGCCGCAGATCGTCGCGGGCCTCACCGCCCGCGGCCTGCGCGCCGGCATGATCTCCACCGCCACCGGCCGGGCGGTCGCGCCCGACGGTGCACCCTGAGAAACGGAGCACGAATGCGTTTGCGAAGACTGGTGCACGCGAGCGTCCTCGCCGTCGTGGCGGTGGGGTCGATGGGCACCGTCGCGGCGTCCGCGCACGACGCCAGGCCGCCGAAGCCGCAGGACCAGACGCTGCGCACGCTCGCCGCGCGGCACGGGCTGCAGTTCGGCACCGCCGTCGACCCCGCCGCGTACGCCGCCGACGCCACCTACAGGTCGATGGTCGACGCGCAGTTCTCGACCGTCACCGCCGAGAACGCGATGAAGTGGGAGAGCCTGGAGCCGACCCGCGGCACGTACAACTGGGGCCCGGCCGACGCGCTGGTCGACACCGCGCTGCGCAACCGGCAGCTGGTCCGCGGGCACGTGCTGAGCTGGCACAGCCAGCTGCCGGGCTGGGTCACCGCCGGCATCGACGATGGCTCGATCGACGGCCCGCAGCTGCGCGCCCTGCTGCAGCGGCATATCACCGACGTCGTGACGCACTTCCGCGGCCGGATCTGGCAGTGGGACGTCGCCAACGAGGCCGTCAGCGACCCGTGGGAGACGCCCAGCGCCATCCACCTGGGCGGCAACGCCGGGTCGTTCAAGCAGAAGTTCGCCGACCTGCTCGGCCCCGGCTACCTCGCCGAGGCGTTCCGGGCCGCGCGGGCCGCCGACCCGAAGGCGCTGCTGTTCTACAACGACTACAACATCGAGGCGTTCGGCGACGGCGGGCCCGGCGACAAGACCCAGTTCGTCTACGACCTGGTGCGGCGGCTGCGGGCGGACGGCGTCCCGATCGACGGCGTCGGCAGCCAGGGGCACCTGAGCACCCGGTACGGCAACTACGACGTCTTCCAGGTGGCCGACGCGCTGCGGCGCTTCACGGACCTGGGCCTCGCGGTCGCGCTGACCGAGGTCGACGCGCGCAGCCTCACCCGGAACGCCGACGACCCGGCCGCCGCCGCGAACAGCGCGGACGTCGCCGCCCGGGACCAGGCGGCCGCGTACAACTACCACGTGCTGCTGCAGGCGTGCCTGATGAACCGGCACTGCCTGTCGTTCACGGTATGGGGCTTCACCGACAGGTACTCGTGGATCCCGGGCTGGTTCAAGGACCCGCCGGAGGACCTCGGGTGCCTGTGGGACGCCTCGTACAACCCGAAGAAGTCGCTGCGGACGGTGCAGGGTGACCTGGTGGCGGCCGGGCCGCCGCTCGTCCAGCCGCGCATCCCGCAGGCGCCACGGCAGCTGCCGCGGCGGTAACCCCGGGACCACTGTCCGGCGTTGCGGCGGCGACGCCGGACAGTGCGGGAGTCGGTCCCCGACGGTCGGAGAGCGCTCTCTCAAGTTTGGCTTAGACTTTGATGAAGTCGGGTTATCCAGCTTGACGTGCTTTTTCGCATCGGCGAGCTTGAGTGGCATGAAGCTCCATCGGACCGTCCGCCGACGGACCCTCGCACTCATCGTCTCGACCGCCGCCGTCGCCGCGCTCGGCGTGGTCGGGCTCGGTTTCGGGCTCACGAACGCCGCTGCCGCCACCGCCGGGCCGATCACCGGGATCGGCGGCAAGTGCGTCGACGTCGCCGGCGCCAACTCCGCCAACGGGACCGCTGTCCAGCTGTACACCTGCAACGGCACCGGCGCGCAGCAGTGGACCGTCGAGTCCGACGGCAGCATCCGCGCGCTCGGCAAGTGCCTCGACGTGGCCGCGTCCGGCACCGCGGACGGCACCAAGGTCCAGCTGTGGGCGTGCAACGGCACCGGCGCGCAGCGCTGGACGGCGAGCAGTGGCCGCCTCGTCAACCCGAACTCCGGCAAGTGCCTGGACGCGTCCGGCAACAGCTCCGCCGACGGCACCCGCCTGCAGATCTGGACCTGCACCGGCGGCGCCAACCAGGCCTGGAAGCTGCCCGGCTCCTCTTCGCAGCCGCCTGCTTCGCAGTCGCCCGTGGCGGGGAAGAAGAAGGGCGTCAGCACCTGGGAGTTCCCCGGGCTGTCGCAGGCCGTCACCAACGTCGGCGCCGGCTGGTACTACAACTGGTCGCCGAGCAACGACAGCATGCCCGCCGCCGCGGAGTTCGTGCCGATGATCTGGGGCGCCGCCAACGTCACCGACGCGACCCTGGCGAAGGCGAAGAGCGAGGGCAAGGTGCTGCTCGGCTTCAACGAGCCCGACCTGGCCGGGCAGGCCAACATGACCGTCGAGCAGGCCCTGTCGCTGTGGCCACGGCTCGAGTCGACCGGCATGCGGCTGGGCAGCCCCGCCGTCGCGTACGGCGGCAACACCCCCGGCGGATGGCTGGACCGCTTCATGACCGGTGCGCGGCAGCAGAACCGGCGGGTCGACTTCATCACCCTGCACTGGTACGGCTCCGACTTCAGCGACGCCGCCGCCGGGCAGTTCGCCGGGTACCTGCAGGCCGTCTACGACCGGTACCACCTGCCGATCTGGGTCACGGAGTACGGCCTGATGAACTTCACCGGCACGCCGAAGTACCCGAACACCGCGCAGATCACCGCGTTCATCACCGCGACGACCACCCGCATGCAGGCGACCTCCTACATCGAGCGCTACGCCTGGTTCTCCCTGCCGGCGGTCGGCGACTCGCTGCCGTACGGCCTGTACAAGGACGGCACCACGCCGACCCCCGCAGGGCAGGCATACCGCGCGGCCGGCTGACGACCACCGCTGACACGCCCCCGGTAGCACTGCTCCGCGGCCGTGTCAGCGGTACGCCGTCCGAGAACCCCCTCGGGTGAAGCCGGAAAACCTGGTACGCCGACGCTAGATTTTCGGGGTGGGCGAGGGTAGCGTTACTGGGGTCAAGAGAGTCGGAAAACGACGCTGACGATGCCGCCCTCTCCGAGGGTGATGGGACAGAGCCGCGACTGGCTGCGACTCGTCCGGCACGGTTGGAAGGCACGACGAGAGAAAGGGGAGGGTTCACACCGTTGGATCGCCCGCTGTGGACCGTGGCACACGGTCCGGCGAGCACCGCAGTATCCATCGAACGAGAGGTGGTCTCCGGTCTGGCTGATGCGATCCCCGCACCGTCGACGCATGTCGCGGCAGGTGTGGACATGACAATCCGGCATTCGTGTCGGTAGATGGTGTTACGACCCAATACCCTGGGCCCCGGTGCGAATGCGCCGGGGCCCTCGACGCGGAGGTGACGTGCCCCCCTCAGACCACCCCTTGGACGACGACGACTTCCCCGCCTACACCATGGGCCGCGCAGCGGCGATCATCGGCGTCTCGCACGACTTCCTCCGCCGCCTCGGCGAGCTGAAGCTCATCAGCCCGCTGCGCTCCGACGGCGGGCACCGCAGGTACTCCCGGCACCAGCTGCGGCTCGCGGCCCGCGCCCGGGAGCTGTGCGACCGCGGCACCCCGCTCGAGGCGGCGTGCCGCATCATCGACCTCGAGGACCAGCTCGAAGCGGCTCGGCGCACCATCCGGGACCTCCGGTCAGAAGAGATCGATTAGAGTCCGCCTCATGCGTGTGCTGTTCGTGTCCGCGCCGCTGCTGGGCCACGTGCTGCCGCTCGTTCCCCTGGCGGAGGCCTTCCGGCGGGCCGGGCACGACGTGCTGATCGCCACCGCCGCCGACGCGCTCACCGCCGGACGGACCGCGAAGCTGCCCGTCGTCGACGTCGCGCCGGGCTTCTCCTTCGCCCGGATCGCCCGGCGGACGATGCTGCGCCACCCGTTCGTCGCGCGGGCCGAGCTGGCGGGCACCGGCGGGACCCGCGGCGTCGGGCTGCTGTTCGGCACCGTCAACGAGCAGCTCGTCGACGGTGTCGCGGCGGCCGCCGACCGGTTCCGCCCCGACCTGGTGGTGCACGAGCCGCTGGCGGTCGCCGGGGCGGTCGTGGCCGCGCGGCGCGGGGTGCCCGCCGTCCGGCACGAGAACAACCTCTTCGACGGCGCCGTCCTCACCGCCGTGACCGCCGGGCCGGCGCTGCGCCGGCACCGCGTCGCCGACCTGCCCGACCCGGCGGCCGTGGTGCAGATCGCGCCGGCCGAGCTCGTCGGGGAGCGGGCCGGCCTGCCGATGCGGCGCCTGCCGGTCGGCGCGTCCCCGAGCCGGGGTGGCGCTTTCGCGCACCCGCCCGGCGCGTCCGCTGACCCGGGCGGTTTCGCTCACCAGGTCGGCCCGTCCGCGGGCCCGGGCGGTTCCGCTCACCAGGTCGGCTCGTCCGCGAGCGCGGGCGGTTCCGCCGCTCGGCCCGGTGGCTCGTCCGCACCTGGGGGTGGCGCGTCTGCGAGCGTGGGTGGTTCCGCCGCTCGGCCCGGTGGCGCGTCTGCGAGCGTGGGTGGTTCCGCCGCTCGGCCCGGTGGCTCGTCCGCGAGCGTGGGTGGTTCCGCCGCTCAGCCGGGTGGCTCGTCCGTGAGCGTGGGTGGTTCCGCCGCTCAGCCGGGTGGCTCGTCCGCGGGTGTGGGCGGTGCGTCCGCGGACGTGGGCGGCGCTGTCGTGCCCCCGGGCGGGCCGTTCGCGCGTTCGGGCGGTGGAGCGGCCCTCGGCGGCGAGCCGGTCACGCCGCTGCCGCCCGCCGGGTCGCGTCCGCGGATCGCCGTCACCCGCAGCACCGTGGACGGGCCGGGCAGCGGCGGCATCATGCGTGCGATCACCGCCGTCGCGGCCGGGGTCGACGCCGACATCCTCCTCGTGCGGCCCGAGCGCGGGCTGCCGGACCCGCTGCCCAGCAACGTGTACACCACCGGCTGGGTGCAGCTCGACGCGCTCATGCCGACCATCGACGCCGTCGTGCACCACGGCGGCGCCGGCACCGTCCTCGGCGCGCTCGCCGCCGGCGTCCCGCAGCTCGTCGTCCCCGGCCCCGGCGACCGCCGGCACAACGCGGGCGTGGTGGAGCGCTCCGGCGCCGGCTGGGCGATGTCGGCGTCCGCGATCACCGCCGACCAGCTGCACCGCCTCCTGTCCGACTACGGGCTGCGGATGACCGCCGGCAGGTTCAAGGCGACCATCGCCGCCCGCCCACACCCCGACGAGGTCGCCGCCCAGCTGGCCGCCATCGTGTAGCGCCGCCCGCGCCGGGTGGGTGGGCGTGGCGGTGCTGGTCGCGGGCCGGCTCGTCGCCCCGGGCCGGCCGCCGTGGAGCGCCGCCCGCGCCGGGTGGGTGGGCGTGGCGGTGCTGGTCGCGGGTCGGCTCGTCGCCCCAGCCGGCCGCCGTGGAGCGCCGTCCGTGCCGGGGTGGGTGTGCACGGTGGCCGATTGCCGGTGCTGGTCGTGGGCCGGGTCGCCGCCCGACTGGCCGCCGTCGTGGAGCACCGGATCAATGCGCAGCAGCGGCGGTCGATGGCCGGCGGGCGTACGCTGCTGGTCGTGGACCGGCTCGCGATCGACCTCGGCACCTCCAGCACGGTCGCGGTGGTTGGCGGCGGCGACGGCCGGGTCCGGCCGGTCCTGTTCGACGGCCGGGAGCAGCTGCCGTCCGCGGTCCATGCCGGCGCCGGCGGTGACCTGGTCGCGGGCCTCGACGCGGAGCGCCTGGCCCGCGCCGATCCCGCCGCGTTCGAACCCAACCCGAAGCGCCGCGTCGACGACGGGACCGTCCTGCTCGGCCCGCACGCCGTCGCCGTCCCCGATGCCCTCGCCGCGGTCCTTCGCGTGGTCGCCGCCCACGCTTCGGGGGGTCATGTGGTGCTGACCGTGCCGGCCGGGTGGGGTGCGCCGCGGCGGCAGGTCCTCGCCGAGGCGGCTGCGCGCGCCGGGCTCGGCGCGGTGGAGTTCGTCAGCGAACCGCTCGCCGCCGCCGCGTACCTCACCGCGGCCGGCGTCCAGGTGCCGCCGGGCGCCGCGCTGCTCGTCGTCGACCTCGGTGCGGGCACCGCCGACCTCGCGGTGGTCCGCGACGGTCAGGTGGTGGCGCAGGGCGGCCTGGACGTCGGCGGCCTCGACGTCGACGCCGCCCTGGTCGGCGTCCTGGGCGCCGTGGTGTCCGCGGCCGCGCCCGCCGCTTGGCAGCGCCTGGAGTCGCCGGTGACCGCCGCCGACCGCCGTGACCGGCTGCTGCTGTGGCAGGAGGTGCGGGCGGCGAAGGAGAGCCTGTCCCGGCTCAGCGTCGCCCCCGTCCACGTCCCCGGCTACCCGTCGGACCAGCACCTGACCCGTGAGGAGCTGGAGTCGGTCGCCGCCCCGCTCCTCACCCCGATCGCCGAGCTGGCCGCCGACCTCGTCACCGCATCTGGTGCCGGGAGCGGGGAGCCGGCCGGGGTGCTGCTCGTCGGCGGGGGCAGCCGGTTGCCGCTGCTGGGGCGGTTGCTGCACGCGAGGCTCGGCGTCGCGCCCATCACGGTCGAACGGCCCGAGACCGTCGTCGCCGAAGGCGCCCTCCACGCGGTCGCCCCGCCGGCCGCGGTCGCCCCCGGTGCGCATCCGCCGCCGGTGGCGAAACCGGCATCCACGCCGCTGCGGCGGAGGTGGCGGAGCCCGGCGACGGTGCTGCTGATCCTGCTGTGCTTCGCGCTGCCGTTCGCGACCGTCTCCTGCGGACTCCCCGATGGTTACGGCCGCGCGGAGCCCGGCGGCACGACCCGGTACACCGGCTTCGACCTCGCGTCGGGCGGGACTCCCGACGTCACGTCCGGCCAGCTCCGCCCGCCGGACGAGCGGCTGCCCGACCGGCTCGCGCCGCAGCCGTCGTACATCGCCGGACTCCTGCTGCTCGGTGCTGTCCTCGCCGTCACGGTCGCGCTCGCGCAGGACCGGCGGCGCCGGGTGGCCGCCGCCGTCCTCGCCGCGCTCGCCGCCCTCGCCCTCGTCGCGGGTCAGCTGCTCGTCACCGCCCGGCTGGCCGCCGCCGTCGCCGAGCAGAGCCGCCTGCCGGAGGGCAGGACAGCCGGCGAGATGGTCGGCACCGGCCCTGGCTTCTGGCTCGCGGTCACGCTGCTGACCCTCCTCGCCGCCGGCAACCTGGCGGCACTCCGCACCCGCCGGTGACGCCCGCGACCGGCGGGATGCCGGGTGCTCGGCGCCGGGGCGGGTTCAGTGGTTGCCGAACGGGTGGATGAGGCGGCTGATGCGGCGCTGCGAGCGGACGTGGTCGAGGTAGGCCGCCCAGGACGCGGACCAGGCGGGGCCGAAGGCGGCGATGAGCTCGCCGACGCGGTGCAGCTGGCGGCTGGAGGCGCGGGTCGCCCAGCGCAGGACGGGGGCGGTCAGGACGGGGCGGAGGCCGCGGCTCTCGTTGTTGTGCATGAGGTGGTACGCGATGACGGCGTGCCGCTCGTCGCCCGCCTTGCGGAGCAGGTCGCTGAGCAGGGCGACGTAGTGCTCGACGATGCCGGGGTGGCGGCGCAGGACCGCGAGGAGCTCGCGGGGCGGGGCGCTGCGGGCGATGGCGGCGGCCACGCCGGGGGCGTGCAGCGTGACCAGGCGGGCCGGCAGCTCCTCCAGCTCGTGCAGCAGCGCCATGACCGACCCGTCACCGAGCGGGCCGTCGGAGGCCGTGGTCAGGCGGCGCACCACCGCGAGCAGGACACGGTCGTCGGCGAGCAGCTGGAAGAGCCGGCGGTGGCGGGGGACCAGGCCGGCGTCGACGAGCAGGTGGGCGACGTCCACGTCCTCGTGCGTCAGCGGCGCGTCGCCGACCAACCGGCCGATGAGCCCTTCCAGGGCCGTCGCCGGCAGCACCACACCCGCGGGCGCCAGCCGCTTGAGCAGCCGCAGCTCGTCGACCGACGGGTCGGTCATGCTCCACAGGGCGGCGGCCGTCCACAGGAACCGGTCCGGGTCGCGCGACGCCGCGGTCAGGTGGTGCTCGACGAGGGCGGCGCGGTCCTCGCCCTCCGCGCCGCCGTCCCTGACCGCGCCGGCGAGGACGGCCTCGGTGAGCGGCGGCTCCAGGGTGGCGATGCGCGGCAGGAGCCACCGCCACCAGCCGGCGGCGATGTCGTGGCGGCGCACCGGGACGGCCTTGACCCGCCGGGTCAGTTCGTCGACGAGCGCCGCCGCGAGCCGGTCGCCGCACGGCCACAGGTCCGGGTCGAAGCCGGCCTGCGGGTTTCCGGCCCAGAACTCGACGAGGTCCCGCCCGCGGTCGGCGAGGTCGGACGGCTGGACGTCGATGCCGTAGCGGCCCGCGACCCGGAGCAGCGCCTCCGACCCGAGCGGTGCGGGCCCGGCGTTGAGGGCGGCGAGGACGAGCCGGCGGGCCGTGGTGCTGTCCGCGGCCGTCCACTCGCCGTCGGGCAGTGCGGGCGGCACGCGGGTGACGACCTCGGCGCGCAGCGCGGCGGCGCCGGTCTCGCCGCGCAGCAGCGCCAGCCGGACCGCGGCGGCCCTGCCCGGCACGAACCCGTCGGCGGCGGCGTCGTCGAGCGACTCGAGGACTGGCAGCGGCCATGCCGTGACGGAGCTGGTGAACATGTCGGTGATGCCGCCGGTGTACGCGCGGCGCAGCGCCGGCGGGCCGTCGCGCAGCCAGCCGGCGATCATCGGGGCGTGCGTCAGGGCCGGCTCGCGGCGCAGCACGGCGGCGAGGCCGAGCGCGGCGGCGGCGTCCGGCTCGAGGCCGCAGGCGGCGGCAAGGTCGAGCGCCTCGACGACGGCCCGCGGGTCGTCCTGCAGGAACACGCCGACCCACCGCAGCGCGTGCGCCGTCGGCGTCGTGGCCGGGAACGCGTCGGCGGCGAGGTCGAAGACGGCGTACCCGCGGCCGGTGAGCCCGGCGGCCGTGGCGGGGTCGACGCCGACCACGGGGACGCCCGCGGTGGCGGGGTCGCCAGCGTTGACCGCGAAGCCGAGGGCGAGGGCCCGCGCCGGGGGCAGCAGCAGCGTGCCGGCGACGATCCACTCGACGATCCGGGTGACCTCCGTGCCGACGAGCACGACCACCGGCGCGTCCGGCTCGCCGGCCCGGTCCAGGGCCGACACCAGCGCCAGCAGCATCGCGGCGCCGCCCGGCTGCGCCGCGACGCGCTCCCGGGCCAGCGCCGGGGTCAGGGTCGTCGCCGGCCCGCCGCCCGGGATGCGCCACACCGGCGAACCGGCCGGGAAGGAATCGGCGTGCGGTCCGAACGGGCCCGGCGACACCGGCGCCGACGCCGGTGTGATCGGCGGCGGGGGCGCGGGGGAGACCGGGGGTGGAGGCGTGGCGGACGCCGGCGGCACGGACGGCGGCGCCCCGGGGGAGCGCGGCGACGGAACCGGCGGCGGCGTCGCGGGCGGGACGGGCAAGACCGGCGAAGGCACAACCGGCGGGTCGGGCGGAACCGGCGCGGCAGATGGGTCCGGCGACGCCGATGAAGCAGGCGAAGCAGGCGGCACGGATGAAGCAGGCGGCACGGGCGAAGCAGGCGATACGGGCGAAGCAGGCGGCGCGGACGAGGGCGAAGCAGGCGGCGCGGACGAAGCAGGCGATACGGGCGAAGCAGGCGAAGCGTTCGGAGCGGGCGGAGCAGGAGGAACTGGCGCTGCGGATGCGTCGGGCGGGGACCACAGCGGGGCGCCGAAGAGCTGTGCCGGGCGCAGCGAGCCGTAGTCGGCTGGGTCGTCGGTGACGATGCCGTGGCTGACCTGGCCGGCGTCGCCCAGGTGCCGGCGGAGCGTCGTGGCGAACGAGCCACCGGCCGCGACGTGGCTGAACGAGGGCTGCGGCGGGTCGCCGGCGCCGGGCTCGTCCCGCACCGCCGGCTCGTACAGCAGCACCGTGCGCACGGAGCGCGTCCCCCCGCGGAACGTGGCCGCGGACCGCTCCCGCCGCGTCTCGTCGTCCATGCCGTCGCTCCCATCCTCGCCGCCCACGGTTCGGCGCTCTCTGACGGACCGGTCCGTCAGAGGAGGGAGCGGGGGTCTACCGGTCCTCGACGACGGCGAGCACCGCGGCCACGATGTCCCGGATGCGGTCCTGGTCACGCAGGATGCGGCCGACGTGGTAGCCCGCGGTGTCGCTCAGGCGGGGCGAGCCGTCCAGGGCGGGCACGGCGCCATCGCCGAAGGCGACGGCGATGACCTCGGCGACGACGGTGGCCGGGTCCTCGCCGGCCCGCAGCCGGGTGCGCATCGCGGTCATCGCCAGGTGGGCGAGCTCCCGCATGTACAGGTCGTCGCGCTCGCCGGCGTCGACGAGGCTGAGGGCGGGGGCGTCCTGGTCGCCGGTGGGGTTCTCCGGCGCGAACCGGGGCACCGGCACGTGCTTGTGTCCGAGCGGGCCCTCGACGTAACGCTCGTACCACTCGCGCTTCGCCCGCATGACCCGCAGCACGGCCTCGATGTCGTGGCGCACGTCGGCGGCGGGGTCCCAGTCGCCGGTGAAACGGCTCCGCAGCACCGTCCAGCTGTCGACGGGCCACACCTGCGACCCCGCGGTGACGGGGTTGCCGACCCAGTTGAGCATCTGCACGGCGAGGTGGACCAGCCAGCGGTCGCCGCCGAGCCCGTCGACCAGCCATTTCGGGGCGCGGGGGCGCTGCAGGGCGCCGATCTCGCCGCGCCGCCGGCGGTGCCCGTTGACGGTGGCGGAGTTGATGAGGCCGCAGATCCACGCGTCGAGGTTGTCGATGGGGGCGGTCGCCCGCCGGACGACGTCGTGGACGACCGCCTCGACGTCGTCATGGAAGCGGTCCAGGCAGCCGTCGGCCAGATGCCGGACCGACACCGCGCACGCCGGGTGGCCGCGCCTGCGCTCCATGCCCTGGGTGAGCCCCGTGTAGACGACCGGGTAGACCACCGAGTAGGCGCCGCCGGTCAGCCGGAGGCGCTCCGGCTCGTCCGCTTCGGCGACGGTCGCCGCGAGCGTGCCAAGCCTGGCCAGGCCGCGGACCTCATCGGCCGCCGTCGCGCGGAGTCGAGGCATGACGATTCCCCTTCGACAATATCGAGGCTCACGTGTTGCGGCGGGCAGCGGGTACTGCCGTGCCGAATCGCCTTGGTGCACGCATATGCCAGTCTGGCATTGCATGTTTGCAAGGGAACGGCACGAACCGGCGAATCGGAGATCGATCAGACCGGTTCGGGTCGGCCTTTCGGTCGCCGGTTTCGTCGATCGGCACCGTGGCGTCAACGGATCGCCGTCCGCCGTTCATGAACGAACGCCTCCGCCCGGACAAGCGGGCCGCCACCGCGGCCGATCGTGGCGGACGGCGCCGGTCAATGCGTGCGGTTTCCCGCTGTGAGCGGTCGTGATAATCAGCGGTCAATGTTTCGGTTGCGTGCCGTCCGTCAATGAACATTCGGGCCGCGGTGGCGCGCCCGGGAACTGAGCGCGGAGGGCCGTCATGCGCAGTTGCACCTGGCCGGTATCGCCGGTCGTCGTCGAGAGGCCCGCCGGGCGGGTGGGCGCGCGGACGTCCCGGCGGCGGTCCCCGGCTACGGCTGACCCTTCGGGCGCCGGTCTGGGAGCATAGGGGCATGGCAACCCCGCCCACGGACCCGCCGGCTGACCGGATCACCGAGCTGCTGCACCGGGAGCTGCGCACCGCGCGGTCGGCGGCGATGGAGGAGGGGACCAGCCCCGACGAGATCACCGCGGACCTGACCGAGCGGGTCGCCCGGCTGCGCCGCCTCAACGAGGCCGGCTGGCGCCCGGGCCGCGGCGGCGACCCGGCGCAGGCCGCGCCGGACGCGCCCGATCCCGACGACACCCCCTGACCGGGGCGGCAGCCGTCCCCGGCCGATGTTCCCAGCGAATTCAGAGCAAACGTCCGCGGGCTTGCGCCAAGCGCCGCCGCCGACGTCCTCCCGATCGGTAAACTCGGCCGTGACCTGCGGCGATGTGGATCGTGTCGGCCCTGCGCGGGGCCGGGTCCGCGCAGGAGGTCGATCAGGGGTTTGGGGGCAGCCACTACACTCGCACATGAATTTCCGGTGCGACCGATAGCTCCTGTCGTCAAAGGCTCCGCTGATCTGCGACGCTTTTCGCGGCAGTCGGCACGTTCATGGCGGCTTTCGAAAGGTCCGGACGGTTCGGACCGCAATCGCAACAGCGGGGACACCCGCATACCGAGTAGTTGGAGGAGTTCGTGGGAGTCAGCCTCAGCAAGGGCGGCAACGTCAGCCTCACCAAGCAGGCGCCCGGTCTGACGGCGGTGTCCGTCGGTCTGGGCTGGGACGTCCGGACCACGACCGGCGCCGAGTTCGACCTGGACGCGAGCGCGATCATCTGCGGCGAGTCGGGCAAGTCGCTCTCGGACAAGCACTTCGTGTTCTTCAACAACCTCGCGTCGCCGGACGGCACGGTCCAGCACCAGGGTGACAACCTCACCGGTGAGGGCGAGGGCGACGACGAGCAGATCAACGTCAACCTGGCCGGCATGGCCGCCGAGGTGAGCAAGATCGCCTTCCTCGTCTCGATCTACGACGCGGAGACCCGGTCCCAGTCCTTCGGGCAGGTGTCCAACGCCTACATCCGGGTCGTCGACCAGAACACCGGCGCCGAGCTCACCCGCTACGACCTGTCGGAGGACGCGTCGACCGAGACCGCCATGGTGTTCGGCGAGCTCTACCGCAACAGCGGCGAGTGGAAGTTCCGCGCCGTCGGTCAGGGCTACGCGTCCGGTCTCGCCGGCATCGCCCGGGACTTCGGCATCAACGTCTGACCCTGACGGGTCTCAGCAGCACCACCGCCGCGGGTCGCCCATCCACACGGACGGACGGCCCGCGGTTGCATACCCACCGGTCCGTTACGGGCAGCGATCGCAGGATCACGCAGTCTGATTTCCGCCACGGGGGTTTTCAGTCCATGCCGCTCGATTTCACAAACCTGGCTTAAGGTCCAGGTCGCGCGGCTGCACCGCAGCACGCAGTCCCGCCCGGGTCAGAGAAGAAAGGACACCGAGTGCGCTACTTCTCCCACCTGGACGAGATGTCGGCCGGCACGCTGTTCCATCGGCTGCCTGCTGCGTTCTCCCAGGGAAGCCCCCCCGAATTGCTCGCCATGGCGCTCGGTGCCACCCTGTACTCCCCGGCGGTGCGTCCGCGCCTGGCCGAGGACATCCTGCGCTGCCACGCCGAAGGCGTGATGAGCATGGTCGGCTGCCTCGAGGACTCGATCCGCGACAGCGAGGTCGACGAGGCCGAGCTGAACATCGCGCACCAGCTGCGCCGGCTCGCGCGGATGGAGGCGAGCGCGCCCCTGCTCTTCGTCCGGGTCCGCCACTCCGACCAAATCTATCGGCTCGCCGACCGGCTCGGTGATGATCTGCGGATTCTCAGCGGGTTCGTGCTGCCGAAGTTCCGCCCCGACGAGTCCGGCCAGGCGGGGCTGAAGGCGGTCCGGGAGATCGCCGACGGCAGCGGCCTGCCCCTGTACGCGATGCCGGTCCTCGAGACCCCGGAGATCGCCTACGCGGAGACCCGGATGCCGACCCTGCTCGCCGTCCGTGACATGCTCGACGACAACCGCGACCGGGTCCTGGCCGTCAGGGTCGGTGCGACCGATCTGAGCAGCATCTACGCCCTGCGCCGGACGGCGGAGCTGACCGCGTGGGACGTCAACGTCGTGGCCGGCATCCTGACCGACATCGTCAACGTGCTGGCCCGCCGGGGCGGCGGGGGCGGCCCGGCGTCGCCCACCGCGGGAACAGGGTACGAGGTGACGGGTCCGGTGTGGGAGTACTTCTCCGGCGGCGAGCGGGTGCTCAAGCCGCAGCTGCGGGTGACGCCGTTCGAGAACCACGACCCGATGCTCCGCACGAAGCTGGTCCGCCAGTCCCTGGACGGCCTGATCCGCGAGATCGTGCTCGACAAGGCCAACGGCATGGTCGGCAAGACCGTCATCCACCCCAGCCACGCGGCGGCCGTGCACGCGCTGAGCGTCGTCAGCCACGAGGAGTATTGCGACGCGAAGGCCATCTGCGAGGACTACGCCGGTGACGGCGGCGGCGGGGTGCTGCGCAGCGTCTACATGAACAAGATGAACGAGGTCCGGCCGCACCTGTCGTGGGCGGAGCGGACCCTGGTGCGCGCCGACATCTTCGGCGTGGCCGCCGAAGGGCTCGACTTCGTGGACTTCCTCGAGGCCTCGGTCAACAGCAGGGAGCCGGTAGCGTGAGCGGTCCGGAGCGCAGCGGAGAGACTGCGAACCATCGTCACAGGGTTGGCTCGCGCCGGCGCCGGAGCGCAGCGGAGGCGGCGGCGTGAGTGAAATCTGGTCGGGCACCTGGGTCACCGAACGGCTGGACGTCCGGCTCGTCGACGCGGACGCCGGCGGCCCGCGGGTCGCCGACCTGGCGGGGCTCGCGGTGCGGCGAAACCCGCGGCGCGCCCACCTGGTGGTGTCGCAGGTCCTCGGCAAGCACGTGCCCGCCGACCCGCACACGATCTACGCCGCCGGGCGCCTGCTCGGCCTGCGGGCCGCCGAGGTCCTGGGCGCCGTCACCGACCCGGCCGCCGGGTGGGACACGCGCGACTTCGAGGAGGTCAAGGTCCCCGACGGGCCGCCGCTGGTGGTCGGGTACGCCGAGACGGCCACCTCCCTCGGGCACATCGTCGCCGACACGTTCGCCGACGCCGAGTACCTGCACTCCACCCGCCGGCCCGTGCCCGGCGTGGCCCTGCTGGGCAGGTTCGACGAGGCGCACAGCCACGCCACCGAGCACCTGCTGCTGCCCGCCGACCCCGCCTGGCTCGACCGCGACGGCCCGCTCGTCCTCGTCGACGACGAGCTGACCACAGGCCGCACCGCCCAGGCGACGATCCGGGAGCTGCACACCGTGCGCCCCCGCGAGCGGTACGTCGTCGCCGCGCTGCTCGACCTGCGGACCGCCGCGGACCGGGCCGGCTTCGCCGCGCTCGGCGAGGAGCTCGGCACCCGCATCGACGTGGTGTCCCTCGCCGCCGGTGAGGCCGCCCTGCCAGGTGACGCCCTCGAACGCGGGCGTGACCTGGTGGCGGCGCTGGACGTACCGCAGCCGCCGCAGCGACCCGGGGACGCCCCGGTGACCAGGATCGACGCCGAGTGGCCCGCCGGCCTGCCCGAGGGGGGCCGGCACGGGTTCGCCGCCGTGCACCGCCCCACGCTGCTGGAGACCGCCGACCGGCTGGCGGCGCAGGTGGCCGCGGAGCTGCCCGCCGGCAGCACCGACGCGCCGGTGCTGGTCCTGGGCAGCGAGGAGCTGATGTACGCGCCGCTGCTGCTGGCCCGTGCGCTCGCCCGGCACCGGCCGGTCCGCTTCTCCTCCACGACCCGCTCACCGGTCCTGCCGGTCGACGACCCCGGGTACGCGATCCGCACCAGGCTCACGTTCGCCGCGCACGACGCGATCGACATCGACAAGCCCCGCTTCGCCTACAACGTGCGCGGCTTCGACCGGATCGTGCTCGTCGTCGACCGGACCGGCGACACTCCCGCACTGTGGGAGGACAGGGGGCTGGTGGCGGCGCTGCGCGGAGTCTGCCAAGGTGTCACGGTCGTGGTCATCCCGGACCTGCGGCCGGCTGTCCCCCGAGCAACGGATCCGCAGGAAGGTACCCGGTGAACGTCCAACCCCCACCGCCGCTGCACGGCCCGGACTTCTCGTCCTACGCCGCGTCCGAGGTGAGCTGGCTGCTGACCGACCTTTCGCACGTGACGCTGGAGGCGCCCGCGGAGGAGCGCGAGGCGATGATGCAGGCGAAGGCCGGCCACTACGCCGAGTCGCTGCCGATCGAGTACCAGCCGACGGCGGAGTACCTCGAGCTGTTCCACGAGGCCCTGGCCGCGTCGGCGGCGCGGGTCGCGCACGCGGTCGGCGTCGTCACCGAGCTGGTCATCAAGGCACGCTCTTCGGACGCGGTGCTCGTGTCCCTCGCCCGTGCCGGCACGCCGGTCGGCATCCTCATGCGCCGCTGGGCGCAGTTCGCGCACGGCGTGGAGCTGCCGCACTACGCGGTGTCGATCGTGCGCGGCCGCGGCATCGACGGTGAGGCGATGCGGCACCTCGCCCGCCACCACGACCCCGCCCAGGTCATGTTCGTCGACGGGTGGACCGGCAAGGGCGCGATCTGCCGCGAGCTGCGCGAGGCCGTCGCGGGGCTGCCCTTCGACCCGACGCTCGCGGTGCTGGCCGACCCCGGCGGCTGCACGGAGATCTACGGCACCCGCGACGACTTCCTCATCCCGTCCGCCTGCCTCAACTCGACCGTGTCGGGTCTCGTGTCGCGGACGGTGCTCAACGACCGGTACATCGGGCCCGGCCAGTTCCACGGCGCGAAGTTCTACCGGGAGCTCGCCCCCGGCGACGTGTCCAACCTGTTCCTCGACACGGTCGAGGCGCACTTCCCGGCGGTCGCCGCCAGGGTCGCCGCCGACTGGCCCGTGCTCGCCGCCACCGACCGCACCCCCGACTGGAGCGGCTGGAACATCGCGGTGCGGCTCGCCGCCGAGTACGGCCTCGACGACGTCAACCTGCTCAAGCCCGGCGTCGGCGAGACCACCCGGGTGCTGCTGCGCCGCTCCCCGTGGCGGATCCTGATCCGCCCCGACGCGCACGCCGAGCTCGGCCACATCCTGCTCCTCGCCAAGGACACCGGCGTCCCGGTCGACGAGGTCGCCGACCTGCCCTACGCGTGCGTCGGCCTGATCCGCCCCAAGGGCCACGTCGGCCTCAACCGCCCCCAGGGGCTCCAAGGGACCGCACAATGACGACCGTGGTCGCCACGGACCTCGACGGGACCGTGATCTTCTCCGAGAAGGCGATGTCGCACGGGCCCGTCCGCCCCGCCGACGAGGAGCTCGTGCCGGTCGACGTCGACGGCGACCGGATCTACGCGTACATGACCACCAGGGTCGTGCGGCAGTGGACCGGGCTCGCCGACGCCGGCGTGGTCGTGCCCGCCACGACCCGCTCGGTCGAGCAGTACCAGCGGCTGCGCCTGCCCGGCCGGCGCCCCGCGGCGGCGGTCGTGTGCAACGGCGCCCGCCTGCTGGTCGGCGGCGAGTCCGACCCGGACTGGGAGCGGCAGGTGCGCGGGCGCCTCAGCGCGGGCGGCGCGTCGTTCGACGACGTGTGGCGGGAGGCGCTGCGCTGGCGCGACCAGCGCGGCTTCGACGCGGTCCGCGCGGTCGAGGACTTCTTCATCTACCTCACCGTCAAGGTCCGGGAGCCGTGGCTGACGGACTTCGCCGAGGAGGCCGCCGGCTGGGGGCGGATCAACGGCTGGAGGGTCTCGCTGCAGGGCCGGAAGCTGTATCTTCTGCCCACCGGGCTGGACAAGGCCGCGGCGGTGGCACACGCCGCCGAGCGGCTGGGCGCGGACCGGGTCGTCGCCGGCGGGGACTCCCTGCTGGACGCCGACATGCTCCGGGCGGCGGACGCGGCGATCCGGCCGGCGCACGGGGAACTGCACCTCACGGGCTTCACCTCGCCGCACTGCCTGACCACGGCCTCCGCGGGGGCGGCGGCCGGCGACGAGATTCTGGACTGGTACGTGGCGCAGACCGTTGACGGTCGGCCTTGAGAGACATCTGACAAGAGGAGAACAGAGCATGGCCACCGTGCTGGTGAAGGGCCAGAACACCGGGTTGACCGCCAACGACGTGCGCGTCGTGGTGGAGGTCGGCGTCGCCACCGACCTGTCCGCGCTGCTGGTGACGGCGGCCGGCAAGGTGCGCACCGACGCCGACTTCGTCTTCTACAACCAGCCGCAGGGCCCCGGCGTCTCCGTCCGTGACGCCGGCGGCGGCAAGTGGGAGGCCTCGGTCACCACCGGCGCGATCCCGGCAGACGTCGACAAGGTCCGCGTCGTGGTCAGCGTCGACGGCACCGGCCAGCGGTTCGGCCAGTTCGCGCCGCCGGTCGCGCGGGTGTTCGACCAGGCCGGCACCGAGCTCGTCCAGTACGTGATCACCGGCCTGGACACCGAGAGCATGGTCATCGCGCTGGAGATCTACCGCCGCGGCGCCGAGTGGAAGGTCCGGGCCGTCGGCCAGGGCTACGCCGGCGGCCTCGCCGACCTGGTCCGCGACCACGGCGTGTCGGTCGACGACGCGCCGGCGCCGGCCGCGACCCCGCAGTCCGCGCCGCCGGCCCCGCAGTCCGCGCCGCCGGTGGCCCAGCCGCCCGTCGCGCCGCCGCCGCCCGCCGCGCCGGTGTACACGATGCCGGCGCAGACGGCGCCCGCGCACGTCGCGCCGCCGCAGGAGACCCCGGCGTACGGTCAGCAGACCCCGCAGCACAACCCGCCGCCGTACGGCCAGCAGCCGCCCGCCGCCCCGGCCTATGGTCAGCAGCCGCCCGCCGCCCCGGCGTACGGGCAGCAGACCCCGGCCTACGGCCAGCCGCCGGTCGCGCCGGCCTACGGGCAGCCGACCCAGCAGATGCCGCCGGTCGCGCCGCCGCCGCCCGCCGCGCCGCCGCAGGACGCCCCGGTCGGCGGACCCGGCGGCCCCGTCAACCTCAGCAAGGGCCAGCGGGTGTCGCTGCGCAAGCAGGACGGCTCGTCGCTCAGCCTGGTCCGGATGGGTCTCGGCTGGGACCCGCTGAAGAAGCGCGGCCTGTTCGGCAACCGCGAGGTCGAGATCGACCTGGACGCCTCGGCGATCCTGTTCGCCGACAAGCAGCCGGTCGACATCGCGTTCTTCAACCAGCTGCGCAGCAAGGACGGCTCCGTCCAGCACACCGGTGACAACCGCACCGGCGCCGGCGACGGCGACGACGAGTCGATCATCGTGGACCTCAACCGCGTCCCCGCCCACGTCACCGCGATCGTCTTCGTGGTCACGTCGTACGAGGGCCACACCTTCGCGCAGGTCGAGCAGGCGTTCTGTCGGCTGGTGGACGAGACGACCCGCGCGGAACTCACCCGCTATACGCTCTCCGGCGGCACACCGGCGACCGGCATGGTCATGGCCAAGCTGCACCGCGACGGCAACGCCTGGAAGATGACGGCGATCGGCGAGCCCCAGAACGCCAAGCAGCCGCTGGAGATGATCCCGCAGCTGGGTCGCTTCCTGTAGAGCCAGCAGCCAGGAGTCAGGATCCGTCGGCATCAGGAGGGGGAACAATGACGCTGGTCTTCGTCAAGGGGCAGAACGCGCCCCTGGCGGCGCAGCAGGTCAGGATCATGGTCGACGCGACCGTCGCGGTCGACCTGTCGGCGTTGCTGCTCGCGGAGACGGGACGCGTCCGGACCGACGGTGACTTCGTCTTCTACAACCAGCCGGCGGCGCCGGGGTTGACGTGGCTGGACGGCGGCGCCGGCGGGGCGCAGCGGGTCGAGATCGACCTGGCGAAGATCCCCGCCGACGTCGACCGGGTCATCGCCGTCATCAGCCCCGACGACCGCACCATGACGTTCGGGTCCGGCCCGGCGCCGGTCGCCCGGCTCGTCGAGGCGACCGGCACCGAGCTGGGGACGTTCACCATGCAGGGCCTCAGCGAGGAGCGGGCCGTCATCGCCTGGGAGCTGTACCGCCGGGGCGGCGCCTGGAAGGTCCGCGCCATCGGGCAGGGGTACTCCGGCGGCCTGGCCCAGCTGATCGCGGCGCACGGGGTGGACGTCGAGCAGGAGGAGCCGCCGCCGGCGCCGGTCACGTCGTCGCCGCACTTCCCGGGCACGTCGGGGCCGGTGACGTCGTCGCCGCACTTCCCCGGCACGGGCGCGGCCCCGGCCGCCTCGCAGCAGCCTGTGCCGGAGGTCGGCGGCCCCCCGGAGGAGCGCCTCTACCAGCAGGTGTGGTCGATCTTCCAGGACGCGGCCCGGTCCACCTCGGCGCTGCGCTCCGCCGTCGGCTACGCGGAGCAGCGCCGCGACACCGAGGTCGGCGAACTGCTCAACGACCCGCGGCTGCGCAACTCGCCGCAGACGGCCGCGGCCCGCGCCGAGGCCGACCGCCGCCACGACGAGCTCGTCCGCCGCGCCGAGGCGGACCGCCGCCGCGACGTCGACCAGCTCGTCTCCGAGCTCAGGAGCCTCGCCGCCACGCTCCCGGCGCCGATGGCCGCCTGGGACAGCCCGCGCTGGCGGGACTGGCGCCTGCCGGAGGCGATGACGGCCGGCATCCGCGTCGGGGACGTGCACGTGCCGGAGTCACCGGAGCTGCGGATCCCGCTGCTGTTCCGGCTGCCGCTGATGCGGGCGCTGTGGATCGACTCGACCGGCGCCGACCGGGCCGCGGCCCAGGCGATGGCCCGCTCCGTCGTCGTGCGGCTCCTCGCCGCGCACCCGCCGGGCCAGCTCAGCGTGTCCGTGGCGGACCTCGCCGGCGGCGGCGCCGCGGCCCGCGCCTTCGACGGCACTCACCTCGGCGGCGCGCCCGGCGGCGCGGCGTCGGTGCCGGTCGCCGCGACCCCGCAGGCGCTCAGCGACATGCTGGAGCACCTCGTCGAGCGGGTCGACCTGGTGCAGATGGCGATCCGCGCCGGCGCGATGGGCTCCCCGTACGAGAACATCGACGGCGGGCGGCGCCTGCTCGTGCTGCACGACTTCCCGTACGGATTCGACGAGGCCACCTTCGCGCGCCTGCAGTACCTGCTCAACGAGGGGCCCGAGGCCGGCGTGCACGTGCTGATGGTCGCCGATCCGGCGGACTCCTCGACGCTCGGCCCGATGGTCGGGGCGGTGTGGCGCTCGATGGCCCGGCTGCCGGTCGTGGCCGGCGACCACATGGGCGACCCGTGGGTGGGGCTGACCTGGACGTTCACGCCGGACATGACCACGGGCAGCGCCGCCGTCGACGAGATCCTGGCCCGCCTCGCCCGTCAGGCGAACGGGCAATGAACCGGCAGAGGCCCGCGGGGGTTGTCCGGTGCCGATATAAGTTGATCGCAGACGCGCTGTCGTTGTAGCCGAGGAGATCACGTGTCTCAGACCTTCACTCGGGGGCAGAAGAGCCCGATTTCGTCCTTCACCACCGGAGATGATCTGTATGTAGGCATCCAGTTGAACGCTCCCGGGATCACGTGGGACATCTCGTGCTTCGGCCTGGACGCCGACGACAAGCTCGTGGACGACAACTACTTCATCTTCTTCAACCAGCCGAAGTCGCCCGAAGGGTCGATCCAGAAGCTGGGCCCGCAGTCCGGTGACACCGACTCGTTCCGGGCGACGCTCAACGCCGTGCCGGAGAAGGTCGCGAAGCTGTCGTTCTGCGCGGCGATCGAGACGTCCGGCACCGCCAGCCAGCTCCAGTCCGGCTATCTGCGCATCGTCGCGGGCGGGCAGGAGGTCATGCGGTACAGCTTCACCGGGGCCGACTTCGGCACCGAGCGGGCGATCATCATCGGCGACCTCTACCGCAAGGGCGTCTGGCGTTTCGGCGCCGTCGGTCAGGGCTTCGCCGGCGGTCTCGCCGACCTGATCCGCTCGTACGGTGGCAACGTCGACGACGAGCCCGAGCCGGCGCCGGCGGGTCCCGCGCCCGGTTTCGCGCCGCCGCCCGGTCCGGCGCCGCAGCAGGGTTTCGCCCCGCCGCCCCCGCCGCCGGCCCAGCAGTTCGCGCCGCCGCCCCCGCAGCCTGGTTTCGCGCCGCAGCCGGGGTACGCGCAGCAGCAGCCCGGGTACCCGCCGCAGCAGCCCGGCTATCCGCCCCAGCAGCCCGGGTACCCGCCGCAGGGCCAGCCCGGCTATCCGCCCCAGCCCGGTTACCCGCAGCAGCAGGGTTACCCGCCGCAGGGCCAGCCGGGGTATCCGCCCCAGGGCCAGCCCGGTTACCCGCAGCAGCAGGGTGAGCTGCTGCCGTCGCAGGCTGAGCGGGTCCAGCCCGGCGTCATGCACAGCATCCAGAAGTACCGGGAGGCGCCGACCACCGGCCGCTGGACGAAGCAGAACGGCAAGCTGGTCAAGGTCACCCTCGGCCCGGACGCCCACGCGCGGCGCGGGTCGATGGTCGCCTACCAGGGCAACGTCGAGTTCGAGTACAAGGGCTCCGGCGGCCTGAAGGCGATGTTCGAGGGCGCGATGACCGGCCAGGGCCTGAAGCTCATGACGCTGAAGGGCCAGGGCGAGGTGTTCCTCGCCGAGAACGCCAACGACCTGCACATCGTCGAGCTGCAGGGCCAGGCGCTGTGCATCAACGCCAACAACGTGCTCGCCTTCGACTCCACCCTCCAGACCGAGGTCAAGCGGATCGAGAGTCCCGGCATCCCGGGCGGCGGCATGTTCCACCTGGAGGTCAGGGGACAGGGCACCGTCGTGGTCATGACCAAGGGCACCCCGGTCACGCTGCAGTGCCAGGGCCCGACGTTCGGCGACATGAACGCCGTCGTCGCCTGGACCGCCGGCATGCGGGTCGCGGTGTCGACACAGGTCCGGGTGTCCCGGCAGATCTACGCCGGCACCAGCGGCGAGTCCGTCGCGCTCCAGTTCATGGGAATGCAGGGCCACTTCGTCGTGGTCCAGCCCTACGAGGTCTGAAAGGGGACGCTGTGCAGAGTCCGCTGCTCCAACACTATGGCCAGACGCAGGTCCGGGACCGGATGAGTCTTCACGGCAGCAAGATCGCCAAGATCATCATGGGGCCGGGTCAGGATCTCATGGCCCGCACCGGCTCGATGATCGCCTACGAAGGGCTCATCGACTTCAACCCCAACCCGCCGCAGCTCGGCCAGATGGCCCGCTCCTGGGCGACCGGCGAGGGCGTGCCGCTGATGACCGCCACCGGCCAGGGCGAGCTGTACCTCGCCGACTACGGCAAGGAGGTCGTCGTCGTGCAGCTCGCCGGCGAGGGCCTCAGCGTCAACGGCAAGAACATCCTCGCCTTCGACTCGACCCTGTCGTGGACCATCGAGCGGGTCAAGGGCGTCAGCATGCTGTCCGGCATGGGCATGTTCAACGTCGTCATCCGCGGCAACGGCTGGGTCGCGCTGACCAGCAAGGGCACGCCCGTCGTGCTCGACACCCGCGAGGCACCGACCTACGTGGACACCGACGCGCTGGTCGGCTTCACCGACGGGCTGAGCATCAGCCCCAAGCGCACCGCCCGCTTCGGCGGGCTCATCGGCCGCGGCTCCGGCGAGTCGTTCCAGCTCGGCTTCTCCGGGCAGGGTTTCGTGATGGTCCAGCCGAGCGAGGACGCGCGTCCCACGTTCTCGGTCCGGGGCTGAGGAGGCGGACATGTATCAGAGTTCTCTGCTGGCCAACCAGGAAGTCCAGAGCAACGAGCGCTTCGTGCTGCAGAACGGCAAGATGCTCAAGGCCAACCTCGGCCAGGCCAGCGGCATGCGGGAGTTCTACGCCCGCAAGGGCGCGATGGTCGCCTACCAGGGCGGCGTGAACTTCGACGCGCAGTACCAGGGCTGGGGCTCGCACATCACCCATCACTTCACGGGTGAGGGCCTGAACCTCATGAAGGTCAGCGGCAGCGGCTCGGTGTTCCTCGCCAACCAGGCGCAGGACATCCACATCCTGGACCTCACCGGCGACGGCCTCACCGTCGACGGCAACAACGTCCTGGCCTTCGAGACCGGGCTGCACTGGGACGTCGTCCGCATCGACTCGCAGGTCGAGATCGCCGGCGCCGGCGGCTACAACATCGAGCTCAACGGCAGCGGCAAGGTCGCGGTGACCACGACCGGCGCGCCGCTGGTCATGCGCGTCACGCCCAACAACTACTACTTCGCCGACGCCGACGCGGTCATCGCCTGGACCTCGACCCTGCAGGTCAGCATGCAGGCGGCGGTCACGTCCTCCTCGGTGTGGCGCCCCCGCGGCAACACGGGCGAGAGCTGGCAGATGCAGTTCACCGGCGAAGGCTTCGTCGTCGTCCAGCCGTCCGAGCTCATGCCCCCGTACGACGCCCTCTCCGGCACCAACCTCGCCGGTCGCTTCGGCCTCGGCCAGCAGGGCGGCATGCAGGGCAACAACTTCTTCGGCGGCATGGGCGGCGGCCGCTGACACGTCCGCGCTGATGGTCCGACCGGTCCCGGGTGACGATACGCCACCCGGGACCGCGCTCGTTTTCCAGGCCTGCGCACACCGCTGCCGGCCCGGCGCAGCCCCTTCATGCCGTTTCCGGAAAGCACATCCCAGCGGCGGTCGCCACTCGCCTCTCCCGCCACACGTCCCGCACCCGCACGCCGGTTTTGGCGAGGTTTGCGACCTGGTGACCGCGCGCGGGCGGGCGTGTGAGGGTGCGGGCGCTGCCGGGAGTGGTGGCGTCGCGTTGGACTGCCCGTCGCGGCCCGCCCTGCCCTTCCCGCCACAGGTCCCCACATCCGCACCGCCGTTGGCGAGGTTGCGGCCCGGTGACCGCGCGGGCAGGCGGGTACGTGAGGGTGCGGGCGTCGCCGGGAGTGGTGGCGTCGCGTTGGACTGCCCGTCGCGGTCCGCACTGTCCCTTCCCGCCACAGATCCCCGCCTCCGCACGCCGTTTTCGGGCGAGTTGGGACCCGGTAACCGCGCGCGGGTGTGCGGCGCGTGAGAGTGCGGGCGTCGTCGGGAGTCGTGGCGTCGCGTTGCATGACCCGTCGCGGCCCGCCCTGCCCTTCCCGCCACAGGTCCCCGCAGCCGCACGCCGGTTGGCGAGTTGTGACCCGGTGACCGCGCGCGGGCACGCGGGTGCGTGAGGGTGCGGGCGTCGCCGGGAGTCGTGGTGTCGCATTGGACTGCCCGTCGCGGCCCACGTTGCGTCGGGCAGGACGTGGCGGGTGCCGGTATCGGGACCGCTTCAAATACCGTAGCAACGCCTTGCAAATCGTCGTCTCGGTGTGTCACGCACTGTTACTGGTGTCGGCGTGGTGCTGCGACACGGCGGGCTGGGTTGCGGTGGGTCATGGGTCGGTGACGGGGTCGAGCTCGTCGTGGCCGCTCTCGACGTCGTTGAAGCCCAGGTACAGCTCGCTCGTGTGCCACAGGTAGCTGTCGGACTGCGGGGCGGTCCCGTCGGTCCAGGTGAAGGTGGTCGGCTGCCCCGGCCGCAGCAGCGGTTCGCGCAGCGGCGGCAGCTGGGCCTCGATCGCCGGCCAGTCGAGGGTGAGCCGGCACGGTGGGCCGGGGACGGGTGGCAGGTCCTCGTCGTAGACCGCCTCGTCGAGAGCCTCCAGTTCCGCCGCCGCGGCCGGGTCTGTCGCGGCGCGGGCCTGCAGGTCCAGGAAGTGCGTGACGATCCGGACCGCGTCCAGGGATTCGATGTCGCCGGGGTCGATGATCCGGTCGAACAGGTCCCACGGTTCGCCGTCGCGCTGGGAGTCCAGCAGCGCGGCGACCGTCGCGTCGTGCCGGGGGTCGCCGGTACGCAGGAACGGGTGCAGGTCGAACCCTCCGGCGAGGGTGCCGTCCTGCACGACCCACAGGTGCAGCACCGCCCCGTACCAGAGCGTCAGGTACGCGAGGTGGTCGTCGTCGTACCGGCGGTCGAACGCGGCCCGCAGGGCGTCGAGGTCGCGGCCGGCGTGGATGTCGCCCTGGCGGGCGCCGCCCGGGCCGACCGAGAACTCCAGCAGATAGCAGCTCACCCATGCATCTTTCACCGGTCGCACCACGGCCGACCTGCGGGGGCCGGGTGGCCCGGTTGTCCCGGGACATCGGCGCGTGCTGTCGTGAGCGCCGCCGATGAAGGAGGCGACAGGCATGAGGCAACGACGGGTGCGGGCCGCGGGGATCGCGGCCGCCGTAGTGGCACTGGTGGCCGGCGGGGTGAGCGTGCTGCCCGCGCTCGCCGCGGCCGGGCCGACCCTGGCCCAGGTGGCCACTGCGCGCGGGTTCTCCATCGGGACGGCCGCCGGGGTCAAGACCCTCGCGTCCAGCCAGTGGCGGGCCGTCGCCGACACGCAGTTCAACTCGGTGACGATGGGCAACGAGGGCAAGTGGGACGCGACCGAGCCGGCGCAGGGCCAGTTCGACTTCGCGGCCGCCGACTTCATCGCCGACTACGCGCGCACGACCGGGAAGCGGCTGCGGGGGCACACGCTCGTCTGGCACAGCCAGCTGCCGGCGTGGGTGAGCGCCGACCGTACCGCCGCGGAACAGCGCCAGGTGCTCCTCGACCACGTGACCGGGGTGGCGGGGCACTTCAAGGACAAGGTCAGCCAGTGGGACGTCGTCAACGAGCCGTTCAACGAGGACGGCACGCTGCGCTCGTCGGTCTGGTACCAGCGGCTCGGCGAGGACTACATCGCCGACGCGCTCACCGCGGCGCGGGCGGCGGACCCGGCGGCGAAGCTGTACATCAACGACTACAACGTCGAGGGCGTCAACGCGAAGAGCACCGGCCTGTACAACCTCGTGCAGCGCCTCCAGGCCCGCGGCGTCCCGATCGACGGTGTCGGCCTGCAGGCGCACCTGATCGTCGGGCAGGTCCCGTCGACGCTGCGGCAGAACATCGAGCGGTTCACCGCACTGGGCCTGAAGGTCGAGATCACGGAGCTCGACGTGCGGATCCCGCTGCCCGCCGACGCGTCCGAGCTCACCCAGCAGGCCGCGGACTACCGGGCGGTCGTCGGGGCGTGCGCCGCCGTCGCCGGGTGCACCGGGGTGACGACGTGGGGCGTCGGCGAGGCCGACTCCTGGGTGCCGGCGTTCTTCCCCGGGTACGGCGCCGCCCTCCTCTTCGACGAGCAGTGGCGGGCCCGGCCCGCGTACTCGGCGGTCGTCGAGGCGCTCGGCGGCACCCCGAGCGTGCCGGAGCCGCCGGCGACGCCGAGCCTGGTGACGGTCGCGTCGTGGTCGTTCGAGATGGGGCTGACCGGCTGGGGCTCGCGCGGCAGCGAGGTCACGACGGCCAGCACCGCGGCCGCGCACGGCGGCACCGGCAGCGTCCTGTCGTCGGGCCGGACCGCGACGTGGCAGGGCCCGTCCCGCCCGGTCCTCGACCTGCTCACCCCCGGCAAGCTGTACACGGTCTCCGCGTGGGCGCGCACCGCGTCCGGGTCGGGCACCGCCAGGCTCAGCATGCAGCGGGAGAACGGCACCGCCACCCGCTACGAGAACGTCAGCGCCGACACGGCGATCAGCACCACGTGGACCCGCCTCTCCGGCGACTACCTGTTCCTGCCGGGCGCGACGGCGCTGTCGGTGTACCTGGAGACGACGGACACGACCGGCGACCTGTACCTCGACGACGTCACCATCCAGACGGAAGGCGCCCCCACGTCGGCCTCGGCCTCGGCGTCGGCCTCGGTCTCGCCGTCGGCGTCGAGATCCCCGTCCGCCTCCGTGTCCCCGTCCGCCTCGGTGTCGCCGTCGGCGTCGAAGTCGCCGTCGAAGTCACCGTCGGCGTCCGCGTCGCCTTCCGCGTCATCCGGCGGCGGTACGGGCTGCGCCGTGCGCTACACGAAGAACGACTGGGGCGGCGGGTTCGCCGGCGACGTCACGGTCACCAACACCGGCTCGACGGCCGTGAACGGGTGGACGCTGCGCTGGACCTTCGCCGGGAACCAGCAGGTGACCCAGTCCTGGAGCACGGTCCTGACCCAGTCCGGCGCGGCGGTCACGGCCGTCAACGCCGCCTGGAACGGCACCCTCCCCGCCGGGGCGTCCGTGAACTTCGGCTTCCTCGCGTCGTACACCGGCGGCAACACCAACCCGTCGGCGTTCACGCTCAACGGCACGGCCTGCACCCTACGGTGACCTGACCGCGGTGTAGACGGTGTTCGCCGATGTGCCCCGCAGCAACGGATTGTCGAACTCGACGACCGTTGCCCGTACATCGGCGAACACCGCGGCAAGGGCGGCGGTGAACGAATCGTCCGGCGGGTCGTCGGACCACAGGCCGAACACGCCGCCGGGCCGCAGGTGCCCGGCGAGGCGACGCAGCCCGGCGACGGTGTAGAAGCCGCTGTTGCCGGGGTGCAGGAGGTGTTTCGGGGAGTGGTCGATGTCGACAAGGACCGCGTCGAAGCGCCTTCCGGGCTCGGCGGGGTCATAGCCGCCGTTGCCGCCGTCGCCTTCTGCACCGCCGGCGCCTGCGGTGCTTCCGGTGCCGCCGGTCAGGGCGAAGAAGTCGCCGTGGACGAACCGGCAGCGCGGGTCGTCCGTCAGCGCCTTCGACAGGGGCAGCAGGCCCTGCCGGTGCCAGCCGATGACGGCGTCGAGGAAGTCGACGACCACCAGGGACCGCACCCGCTGGTCCTGGAGCACGGCGTGGGCGGTGTACCCGAGGCCGAGCCCGCCGACGACCACGTCGAGGGCGCCGCCGGTCAGCCGCGCGAGGCCGAGCCGGGCGAGCTCGACCTCCGCCACCGTGAACAGGCTCGACATGAGGTACTCGTCGCCGAGCTTCACCTCGTGCACGTCGACGCCGAGCGACGGGTCGCGCCGCCGGCGCAGGCTGACCTCGCCGATGGGGGTCTGCTGCCAGCCGAGTTCCTCGAACCGCCGCGTCATCGACGCACAGTAGCGTGGCGCCGGGGAGTCCCGCGGCGCAGACTGGGAACATGAGCGAATTTCCGGTCATCTTCCGCGGCTACGACCGCGCCCGCGTCGACGCGTTCGTGGCGTCCACGACAGCGGCGCTGGAGTCCGGCGACCCGGCCCGGCGTGCCGAGGCGGCGGCCGCGGCGAACGCCGTCAGCTTCCCGTCCGCCTCGTGGCGCGGCTACGACAAGGCGGCCGTCGACCACTACCTGCGCCGCATCGGCAAGGGCCGCCCGGACGACCGCGCGTAGCGCTTAGCGGCTGGCGCTTCGCGGGTCGCGCTGTCAGGAGACGCCCACCGGTTCCCGGTGCCGCGTGGGTGCCGGCGGCTTCGGCGCGGTTTGCCGGTTCGGCAGCGCGAGCCGGAACACCTTCGCCCACGCGGAGGCGACCTGCTTCGGCAGCGGACCGCTCGTGTACGACAGGCCGTACCGCTGGAACAGGTCCTGGATCTTCGGGGCGATCTCCTGGTAGCGGTTGCTCGGCAGGTCCGGGAACAGGTGGTGCTCGATCTGGAACGACAGGTTGCCGGTCATGATGTGCATCAGCCGCCCGCCGGAGATGTTCGCCGAGCCGAGCATCTGGCGCAGGTACCACTCGCCGCGGGTCTCACCATCGATCGACGACTTCTCGAACGTCTCGACGCCCTTCGGGAAGTGCCCGCACATGATGACCGAGTGCGTCCACAGGTTGCGGATCAGGTTCGCGACCGCGTTCGCCGCGATCGTGTGCAGGAACGACGGCCCCGACAGCAGCGGGTGCAGCACGTAGTCCTTCGCCACCTGGCGCCCGATCTTGCGCAGCACCTGCTTGGCCTGTGCTCTGAACTTCGGGCTGCGCCGGCGTTCCTTGGTCGACAGGTTCCGGCCGAGCTCCAGGTCGTACGCGGCGATGCCGTACTCGAAGAAGCACGCGTTGACGAAGTTCCACAGCGGCTGGCCCAGGTGGACCGGGTGCCACCGCTGGTCCTCGTCGACGCGCATGATCCCGTAGCCGAGGTCGTTGTCGCGGCCGATGACGTTCGTGTACGTGTGGTGCAGCTCGTTGTGGGAGTGCTTCCACTGCTCCGACGGCGACGCGTTGTCCCACTCCCACGTCGTCGAGTGGATCTTCGGGTCGCGCATCCAGTCCCACTGGCCGTGCATGACGTTGTGGCCGATCTCCATGTTCTCGAGGATCTTCGCCACCGCCAGGCCGGCCGTGCCGACCAGCCACGCGGGCGGCAGGATCGAGAACAGCAGCACGCCGCGGCTGCCGAGCTCCAGCCAGCGCTGGACCTTGATGACCCGCCGGATGTACGCCGCGTCGCGCTCGCCCCGGCTGCTGATGACCTCGTCGCGGATCGCGTCGAGCTCGCGGCCGATCGCCTCGATGTCCTGCGGCGTCAGGTGGCCGACGGGGTTGACGGGCTTGCGCTGCAGCGTGGTCACGTTTGGCGGGGTCCTTTCAGCGGGGTGCCGGCGGCTTCGTGCTCTCGTGCCGGCGGTGTGCAGGTTCCGGGGGCCGGCGTTCTTGCTCCGGGCGGTGGTTTCGGGCCTCTGGGCTGGTGGCGGTTTCGGGCTTCGGCCGTAGGGGTCGGCGGTGGTTTCGGGCTCCGGCCCGTCGGGGGCGGGTTCAGGCTTCGAGCCGGCAGGGGCCGGCGGCGGCGGAGACGCAGGTCTGGACGAGGACGTTGTCGCCCTCGGTGGCGGTGGTGACGCGGCCGTCGCGCAGGTCCCTGACGGCGCCCTCGCGCAGCGGCAGCACGCAGCCGAAGCAGATGCCCATCCGGCACCCGGACGGCATCAGCACCCCGGCGGCCTCGCCGGCCTCCAGCAGCGGCGTGCCCGGGCCGGCCTCGACGGCCTTGCCGGACCGCTGGAACGTCACCGTGCCGCCGTCACCGTCCGCGGCGACGATCGCGGGGCGGAACCGCTCGACGTGCAGCTTCCGCTGGTCCGTCCAGTGCCGCGCGAGCTCGTCGAGCATGTCGTTGGGCCCGCAGGCCCACGTGTCGCGCTCCGCGAGGTCCGGGACGAGCGTTTCGAGGTCGGCGGGGGAGAGGCGGCCGTCGACGCGGGTGTGCCGCTCGACCAGCCTGATCCCGCCGTCGCGGGCGAGCCCCCGCAGCTCGTCGCCGAAGAGGACGTCGTGTTGTGTCGGCGCCGAGTGTACGAGCACCGCATCCGCCAGCCGGGTGGAGCGCAACATGCCCATCACCGGGGTGAGGCCGCTGCCGGCGGTGACGAACAGGACCTTCGCAGCCGCGTGCGCGCCGGTGAACTCGCCGGTGGGGCGCTCCAGGCCGAGCAGCATGCCGGGGCGGGCCCGCTCGACCAGGTGCCGGCTGACCGTGCCGTCCCCGACCGCCGTCACCGTGACCGTGACCAGGCCGTCGGGCCGGTCGGGCGCGCTGGTCAGCGAGTACGCCCGCCACAGCCGCACCCCGTCGACGTCGACGCCGAGCCGCAGGTACTGCCCGGCCTCGTGCCGCCGCCAGCCGCGCCCCGGCCGCAGCGTGAGGGTGACCGCCCGCTCCGTCTCCCGATGGACCGCGACGACCTTCGCCCGCAGCACGTCGGCGTTGCGCAGCGGCGCGATCACGTCGAGGTAGTCGGCCGGCACCAGCGGCGTCGTCAGGAGCTCGACGACCCGCCAGGCACCGGCGCGGAGGGTTTGGGCTGCGGCCATGACTCCAGCATGAGGGGATGTTCAGGATAAAATCATGACCGGTCCGCGTGAATCGAGGCGTGATTCTTGTTCCCTGAAGACAAAACCAGCGCGCTCGGTGCGTTCCGGTTGCAGGCCGGCGTCACCGAATCCCTCCGCCAGGCCCTGCCGGAGGTCGCCGGCCACGCGGTGGCCGCCATCGTCCAGGAGGTTCCCGCGTATGCCGGCGCCCTAACCGGCGAGATGGGCACGAAGATCGAGATGGCGGTCCGCGCCGCGCTCGGCGGCTTCCTGAACCTCGCCTCCCGCAGGACCGGCCCCTCACCCCTGGCCGCGTCCCTCGAGGGCGCGTACGCGCTCGGCCGGGGCGAGGCCCGCTCCGGCCGCAGCCTCGACGCGCTCCTCGCCGCGTACCGGGTCGGCGCCAGGGTCGCGTGGCGGGAGCTCGCCGCCGTCACCGTCGGTGCCGGCATGGCGGCACCGGCCCTGGCCCGCTTCGCCGAGCTGACCTTCGCGTACATCGACGAGCTGTCCGCGGCGAGCGTCACCGGCCACTCCGACGAGCTCGCGACCTCCGGCCGCGCCCGCCGCCGCGCCCTGGACCGGCTCGCGCAGAGCCTCCTGGTGGGCGAGCCCGCCCAGGCCGTCGCCGCGGCCGCGGCCGCCGCCGAGGCCGCCGACTGGACCCCGCCGCAGACCCTGACCGCGGTCCTGCTCCCGGACGGCGGAGTCCACGCCACCCGGCCCGTCGCCGACCTGCTCGACCCGCGGACCCTGCAGACCACCGTCGAGCACCTCCGCGACACGTCGGTCCTGCTCGTCCCCGACGCCCACGGCGCCTCCCGCGGCCACCTGCTGCGCCTCGTCGCCCCGCACGGCGCCGTCACCGGCCCGCCGGTGCCGTGGTCCCTCGCCCGCCACTCGTTCGAGCGTGCCGTCCGCGTGTCCCGGCTCTTCCCGGGCGCCGCCCCCATCGACACCGAGGAGCATCTGGTCGAGCTCGTCGTCACCGCCGACCCCCGCGCCCTGGCCGACCTTCGCGAACAGGCCCTGGCCCCGCTCGCCGGCGAGCGCGAGTCCACCGTCACGAAGCTCGTGGAGACCCTGCGCAGCTGGCTGCTGCACCAGGGCCGCCGCGACGACGTGGCCGCCGACCTCTTCGTCCACCCGCAGACCGTCCGCTACCGGGTGGCCAAGCTCCGCGAGCTGTACGGCGACCGCCTCCGCGACCCCGAGTGGCTGCTTCTGCTGACCGTCGCCCTGGGCACCCCCACGGTCACTCCCTGACGCCATCGCCCCTGCGCGTTTGCGCGGCCCCCACCAGTACGCACTACACTCGGTGGCGCGCCGGTCGACATTTTCGCTGTCCGATTTTTTTGCCTGAGTTACGGTGTGTTGAAAGCCGTGCGCCACCGCCGCCGCCCCTCCGTTCGTCCCGCCGCAACCGCCTACGCCAGCCATCCCTTCCCCGCCGAGCGCCGCCTCGCAGCAACCCGGGTCGCGCGCGTTTGGTCTGCCCGGCCGGGTTGGTTCGGCGACGTGCTCAGCGCGGGGCCTGCGGGGTTGGTTCGGCGACGCGCTCAGCGCCGGGCCCGCGCCGCGGGTGCGAGTCGCCGAGGTAGGCGTCGGCCGGCTCAGCGCTGCGGGTGCCAGTCGCCGAGGTAGGCGTCGATGGTCGCCCCGGCGGCCTGGTCCGGGGTCAGCTGGGGGCGGTCGGCGGTGACCGCGGCGCCGGGGCCGCGGTTGTGGAACTCGGCGTAGCGGGCGTCGCGCCAGGACCAGGTGCCGAAGTCGGTCCACGGCGCGGCGGCGATGTGCGCGCCGAGGGTGGAGTCGCGGATGACGGTCTGGGCGACCGCGTCCGGGTCGTTGCTCGGGTGCCACGGGCGGCCCAGGAACACCGTCCCGGCTGGGGCGTCGCTCGTCAGCTTGCTGTTGACGATCAGGAAGCCGTGCGGGTTGGCGATCGAGGTGCTCGCGGCGGTCACGTAGCCGTTGTTGGTGGTCGAGCCGCGGTTCAGGGAGCGGATCTCGCAGCGGTCGAAGACGGCGGTGGCGCGGCCGAAGATGAAGTCGACGTCGCCCTCGACGTAGCACTTGCGCAGGTAGACGCGGCTGATGGTGGCGGCGTCGGGGCTGTTGACGTACAGGGTGTCCTGGTTGCCGAGGAAGCGGACGTTGTCGAAGGCGACGCGGTCGGCGCGGGTGAGGACGGCGACGGCCTGCTTCGAGGTGATCTCGGGGTGGGCGGCCTCGTCGAAGTCGTTGGCGAAGGTCAGGTTGCGGGCGGAGAAGCCGGCGCCGGAGATGGTGACCGAGGCGCTGCCCGAGGTGCCCCACGTGCCGCCGTCCGGGCGAGGGGTGCCGTTGGCGCGGTCGTCGACGATCACGACCTGGGTGGGGTCGGCGCCCTGGCCGCGCAGCACGATGCCGGGCTTGTCAGCGGGGACGATCACCTGGCCGCGGTACACGCCGGGCCGGACCTTGATGGTGAACGGGCCGGAGTTCCCGGACGGCACGGCGTCGACAGCTGCCTGGATGCCGGTGAAGTCGCCTGAGCCGTCGGCGGCGACGGTCACATGCGGGCCCGGCCACGCGGCGGCGGGGGACGTGGCGAGGCCGGCGGTGGCGCTGCCGGCGACCGCGCCGAGCGCGGCGGTGAGAAGGGTTCGGCGGGAGGTCATCCATCGAGCTTTGCAAACGTTTGCTGCCCCGGCAAGACCTACGAGTCGCAGGAATGCGCTTTCATAACGGGTTTTCATGGATGGCGGGCGCCGTCATAGCGCCGGGGGATGGTCCGTCGCGGGATTGCCCGCCGGTAGCGGCGTGGCTCCAGACTGGCTTGGCATTTATCAATGCCGATATGATGAGCGCGCCATGCACCACCTCAGATTCGGCGCCGTCGCGATCTCGCCCGGGTACACTGCGTCGCAGTCCAGCGTCGCCTGGCTCGGCCCGCGCCTCGCCTCGCAGCGCTTCGTCGTCATCACCATCGACACGCTGTCCACATTGGACCAGCCGGCCGGCCGTGGCCGTCAGCTGCTCGCCACGCTGGACTACCTGACCGGCAGCAGCGCCGTGCGCACGCGGATCGACGCGAGCCGGCTCGGCGTCATGGGCCACTCCATGGGCGGCGGCGGCAGCCTCGCCGCGGCCACCACCCGGCCCGCGCTGCAGGCCGCGATCCCGCTCACCCCGTGGAACACCACCAAGACCTGGTCGTCGGTGCAGGTCCCGACGCTCATCATCGGCGCCGAGAACGACAGCGTCGCGCCGGTCGCCTCGCACGCCGGGCCGTTCTACACGAGCCTGCCGGCGAGCCTGCCGGCGAGCCTGCCGGCGAGCCTGCCGGCGAGCCTCGACAAGGCGTACCTGGAGCTCGACAACGCCTCGCACTCGGCGCCCACGTCCAGCGACGTGACGGTCGCGAAGTACAGCATCTCCTGGCTCAAGCGGTTCATCGACAACGACACCCGCTACGAGCAGTTCCTGTGCCCGAAGCCGTCCGGGCCGGCGATCCATGAGTACCGCGACACCTGCCCCCACTCGGGCTGACGCACTCCCGTCCGTCAGTACACCAGCAGGACCCGCCGGGAGGGGGGAAACATTCCCGGCGGGTCCGCCTCGTCACAGGTTCCCTACGGCAGCGTCACCCGCTGCGCGTTGGTCCCGTTGCAGTCCCAGATCTGCATCTGGGTGCCGTCGGTGGTACTGCCGGACGGGTCGTCCAGGCAGCGGCCCGACTGCGGGTTGCGCAGCGCCTGGCTGCCGGAGACGTACGTCCACTGCTGCGCACCGGTGCCGTTGCAGTCCCACAGCTGCACCTTGGTGCCGTTGGCGGTGCCGCTGGCGCTGACGTCGAGGCACTTGCCCAGCGCGCGGACGGTGCCGTCGCCGGGCAGGGTCCACTTCTGGGCGGCGGTGCCGTTGCACGACCAGATCTGGACCTTGGTGCCGTTGGCGGTGGCGCCGGCGTTGACGTCCACGCACTTGCCGACGCCGGTCAGGGTGAGCGGCCCACCCGTACCGCCGCCGCCACCGCCACTGGAGATCAGGAAGCGGTTGTTGGCGGTGTTCCAGTGCGTCGCCAGGTACGACCCGGCGGGCGGGTTGGTGTTGAAGTAGTCGTTCTTGTTGCAGTCCAGCCGGTTGTCCTGGGCCTGGTCGGCGCAGACGATCCGCATGACCGTGCCGGGGCCGTCGTTGTAGCACATGATGTCGTAGTCGTCGGTGCAGTGGCCGTACGCGGTGTGGTTCGGCGACGAGCTCATCACCGCGCCCATCGCGTGGGTCAGCTCGTGCGCGGCCGGACCCGCCGACCAGCAGCCCGAGTCGACCCGGCTGAACGAGGCGCCGGAGTTGTTGGCGTTGTCCTGCCCCGGCCGGTCGTCGAGGGTGACGTACGCGACGCCGCACAGCGCGGTGGCGTCCACGTACATGAGGTACTTGCGGTCGGTGCGGTTGTAGCCGAGCGCCTTGATCGCGTTGACCGAGTTGCCGAAGTCGCTGAGCGCGCTGTTGGCGATCGCCACGCTCGTGACCGTGATCTGGCAGCTGCTGTCGGTGACGAACCGGATGTGCCGGGTCCCGCCGGTCTGCGCGGCGGAGGCGCTGTAGATGTCGTCGACCTGGGAGGACCAGGTGCGGATCGACGCGAGGTACTGGTTGTAGCGGTCGGCGTTGCCGGAGCCGCGCACGTACAGGACCTGCACGCGGTTGCCGGACACGCCGTCGCCGTCGCAGACGACGCTGAGCGGGTTGACCGCGAGCCCCGTCAGCGGCGGCACCGACTTGGACACGTCGAGGCCCTGGAACGGCGCGTCAGGGCCGTGCGTGCAGGCGCCCGGCACGGCCTTGACCTCGAGCAGGCCGGCGCAGCGGCCGGTGCCCGCCTTGAACCCGCCGTAGACGAGGCCCCGGGCGGGGTCGTCGGCGGGCATCTTGAACGACGCGGTGTCGCCGGCGGTGGCGACGGACGGGGCTCCGAGGCCCACCGCGGCCAGCGCGAGCGCGGCGGCGGCGAGCAGGAGTCGGTACGGATGGTTGTGACGTCTCATGACTACTCCCGGTGGCGGCCGGTTCGTGACATCGTGACATCGATGTCACAGGTTGGTAGCCAGTGTCGTCCTCACCATCACTTAGGTCAATATGTGCGGATCTCCGGCCCGAGGGTCTCAGGAGTTCAGAGCCGGTCCAGGGCGGCCGCGAGCCGCATCGTGCCGGTCTCGTCGAGGTGCGCGACGCGCCCCTTGCCGGCGGTCTTCGCGGCGTACATCGCGACGTCCCAGCACGCGGGGCAGGACGGTGACGAGGTTGAACACCCCGAAGATCACGAAACAGCCAGCGGATCCGCCCGCCGAGCGGCTTCGGCGGCGCGAGCCGTCGGAGTCTCATGCCTCCTTGATCGGCAGATCCTGTGTCGACGTGAGCAGTGACGGACCGCTACCCTGTCCGGACGCGATACCGCTCAGCTCGGCACCACTCCGGCCGAAGAAGACGTCGGCCGGGAAACACCGGCACATGACGAGGCGGGTGAGGGCAGGCGTTGGACGAGCCGGAGCGGCGCGCTGACACGCTGACCGACGGTGTCCGTCGGCTGCTGCTGCTCTACGCCCCGCTCTTCGCGGTCGCCGTCGGCTGGGCCGTCGCCCGCGGGTTCGGGTTCGGCGGCCTGACGATCCTCGGCTGGCTGCCCGGGGCGCTGTCCCTCGCGGTCGCCTCCTCGTTCCTGTTCCAGGCGTCCCGCCTGGACCGGCTCGCCCCCGCCGGCCGGCGCTTCTGGCGGCTCATGGGCATCGCCGCGCTGCTCATCGCGCCGGCCACGAAACCCCTGACCGAGGCGAGCCTCGGCGGCCGCAAGTCCGGGCCCGTCCTCGCCGGCGCGGTGGTGCTGCTCAGCGTCGCGCTGCTGCTGGTGCTGTGGGGGCTGCTGCGGCTGCCGACCCGCAGCCGAAGCCGTGGCGACTGGCTGCGCCTCGGCCTCGACGCCGCGACCGTCCTGGTGTGCTCGGCGACGTTCCTGTGGCAGTTCGTGCTCGAGCCGATCTCCGACGCCCGCGCCGACCTGCCGCGCGCCCTGGGCCTGCTGGTCCTGAGCCTGCTGTGCCTGCTCGCCGTCCTCGCCGTCGTGAAGCTCATCCTCGTCGGCACCGACGCCGTCGACATGCTCGCGCTGCAGTCCCTCGCCGGCGTCGTCCTGCTCGGCGCGATCGGCTCCGCGCTCGTGCCCGTGCTGCAGAACGACCGGCTCGCCGGCGTCTCCGACATCGTCACCACCGCCGAGGGCACGATGGTCGGCCTCGCCGGGGTCGTGCAGCTGCGCCGCGTCCGCCCGGCGACCGTGGTTCCCCGCCGGCGGCGCCGCCCGTACAGCGTCCTGCCCTACTTCGCGGTCGTCGCCGTCTACCTGCTGCTCATCGCGAACAGCGGCGACGCCCCCGTCCTCGCCGGCGCGGTCGCCGCGACCGCCACGGTCGTGCTGCGGCAGCTGCTCGCGTTCCGGGACAACGACGCGCTGCTCGGCACCGTCCGCGAGCACCAGCGGCTCCTGCACGAGCAGGCGACCCACGACGCGCTCACCGGCCTGCCGAACCGGGCCCTGTTCAACGACACGCTCGACGCGGCCTTCCGCGGCGCCGCCATCCTGGTCGACCTGGACGACTTCAAGACCGTCAACGACACCCTCGGCCACCACGTCGGCGACGGCCTGCTCGTCGAGGTCGGCCGCCGGCTGCGCGCCGCCGTGCGCCCCGGCGACCTCGTGGCCCGCCTCGGCGGCGACGAGTTCGCGGTCCTGCTGCCGCTCGCCGACGACCTCGCCGCCGGTGAGGTCGCCCGGCGGATCCTGGCCGAGCTCGCCAACCCCGTCACGACGCACGGCCACCTGCTGACCGTGAACGCCAGCGTCGGCGTGGCGCAGCGCCCCGCCTCCGACGACCCCCAGCTGCTGCTCCGGCACGCGGACATCGCCATGTACGCCGCGAAACAGGGCGGGAAGGGACGATGCGCCCTGTACAGCCCTTCGCTGGCGGGTCTGCTCGCCACCCCGGCCCAGCGCGCCGACGAGCTCCGCGCCGCGATCAACGCCGGCCGCGTCGAACTCGCCGGCGAGCCGATCGCCCGCCTCACCGACGGCGCCGAGGTCGAGCGCCGGCTCTGCGCCCGCTGGCCGTCCGTCGACGTCGCCGACCTGACCGTGCCGCTCGTCCGCTGGCTGCTCACCGAGGCGTGCCGCGTGACACCCCCGGGCCGCCCGTTCACCGTCGACGTGAGCCGCTCGGCGCTGCTCGCGCCCGGCTTCCCGCACGACGTCGCCGGCATCCTCGCGGCCGCGGGCGTCGCCCCCGCCTGCCTCACCCTGGCCGTGCCGGCCACCCTCGCGGGCGAGGACACCGGCGACGGCACGGGGGTCCGCGGCGCGCTGCAGGAACTCCGCGCGATCGGCGTCGGCCTGGCCCTGGACCACACCGGCACCGCACACGCCCGCCTCGACCTGCTGGCCACGTTGCCGTTCACACGCCTGGTGCTGGACGCCGTCCTCTTTCCCGCTGGCGCCCCTTTCTCCCCAGACGGTTCGTTCTCCGCGGCCGGTTCGTTCGCGGCGGGCGGCTCGTTTTCCCCGGACGGCCCTTTCTCCGCAGGCGGCTCGTTCTCGGCGGACGGCTCGTTCTCCGGGAGCGTCCGCCCGGATGGCCTCGACCATCGGCGCGAGGCTCTCATCGACGCTGTGTCCCGCCTGGTCGCCGCAACGGGTGTCGAGACGGTGATCAGCGGCGTCCGCGACCCGGGTCAGGTGGCGCTCCTACGGCATCTCGGGTTCACGCTCGGCTCGGGTCCGGCCGTCGCCGCGGTCGGCGACCTCCGCCTCTCCAGCCACTGATCCGAAGCCGCGCCGGCCAACGACCTCCGCGCGCATTACGACGAGAAGTCAGCCACGTGCGCAACGTAGTTCACAGTGTAGGGCGCCGCCGGGCGGGGGAGGGTGTCACCGGCCGTCACGAGAGAGCGCTCTCTAGTGATCGCCGCAGCGGGGGCAGGGTTGTGGGCAGGTCGGCGGGCGTCACGCTTCGTACGGATCGAAAAATAAGTGGGGCGCAGAGCGGCCGACCTCTTGACAGGGCCGCTCGATCGGACAACCCTCGTCCTTGGAGAGCGCTCTCCCACCCCGACTCCGGAGCCGCCCGTTCACGGATCTGGAGTGACACACCCCGGATGGCCGGACCGAGCCCCACCGTACCCCTACGGTGGCGCTGCCGGCTGCCCCCGCCCTGAAACCGGGAGCAACTGATGCTGACCGCCGCACGACCGGCGCACCGCCGCCGCCGGAATCTGATCATCGCGTCCGCCGCCGCCATACTCATGCTGGCGACGTACGCGGTGACCACGACCTTCTCGGCCTCCGCGGCCGACACCCTCCTCTCGCAAGGCAAGACCGCGCTGTCGTCGTCCGACGAGAACGGCGGCACCCCCGCCTCCGCCGCGTTCGACGGCAACACGACCGGCACCCGCTGGTCGTCGGCCGCGTCCGACCCCCAGTGGCTGCGCGTCGACCTGGGCCAGAGCGCGACGATCTCGCAGATCAAGCTGTACTGGGAGGCCGCGTACGCGACGGCGTTCAAGCTGCAGACCTCCCCGGACGGCAACACCTGGACCGACATCAAGTCGGTGACCGGTGCGACCGGCGGCGCGCAGACCTACGACGTCACCGGCTCCGGCCGGTACGTGCGGATGTACGGCACCGCACGGGCCACCGGCTACGGCTACTCGCTGTGGGAGTTCCAGGTCTACGGCTCGTTCGGCGGCACCAACCCCGGCACCTGCAACACGACGGCGAACGCCGCGCAGGGCAAGCCCGCCACGGCGTCGAGCAGCGAGAACGCGGGCGCCAACGGCGCTGGCGCGGCCGTGGACGGCAACACCGGCACCCGCTGGTCCAGCCAGTTCAGCGACCCGCAGTGGCTGGCCGTCGACCTCGGCAGCAGCCAGTCGATCTGTCAGGTGACGATCAACTGGGAGGCCGCGTACGGCAAGGACTTCCAGATCCAGACGTCGCCGGACGGCGGCACGTACACCACGATCAAGACCGTGACCGGCGGCACCGGCGGCATCCAGACCCTCGACGTGACCGGCACCGGTCGCTTCGTCCGGGTGTACGGCACCGCCCGCGCCACCGGCTACGGCTACTCGATCTGGGAGTTCATCGTCCGCACGGGCTCCGGCCCGACGGGCACCACGTCGCAGTCGGCCTCGCCGTCGGCGTCGCCGACCCCGTCGACGTCCACCGGCCCGATCCAGGGCGGCGGCGACCTCGGCGCCAACGTGATCGTCTTCGACCCGTCGCAGTCCAGCGCGACGATCCAGGCGAAGCTCGACCAGATCTTCGCGCAGCAGGAGACCGCGCAGTTCGGTCCCGGCCGCATCCAGTTCCTGTTCAAGCCCGGCACGTACAGCGGCCTCAACGCCCAGATCGGCTTCTACACCTCGATCAACGGCCTCGGCCAGAACCCGCAGGACGTCCGCATCAACGGTGACATCACCGTCGACGCCGGCTGGTTCCAGGGCAACGCGACGCAGAACTTCTGGCGCTCGGCGGAGAACCTGTCCGTGTACCCGGTCAGCGGCATCGACCGCTGGGCCGTCGCGCAGGCGGCCCCGTTCCGCCGCATGGACATCCACGGCGGCATGACCCTCGCGTCGCCGAACTGCGGCTGGGCGTCCGGTGGCTACATCGCCGACTCCCGCGTCTCCGGCAACATCAACCCCTGCTCGCAGCAGCAGTGGTTCACCCGTGACAGCACGATCGGCAGCTGGAACGGCTCGGTCTGGAACATGGTGTTCTCCGGCGTGCAGGGCGCCCCGGCGAACAGCTTCCCGAACCCGCCGTACACCACGATCAACCAGAGCCCGATCACGCAGGAGAAGCCGTACCTGTACACGGACTCCTCCGGCGCCTACCGGGTGTTCGTGCCGTCGCTGCGCACCAACAGCAGCGGCGCCACCTGGATCAACGGCCAGACCCCGGGCACCTCGCTCGCGCTGAGCCAGTTCTACGTCGCCAAGCCGGGCGTCACGGCCGCGACCCTCAACGCCGCTGTCGCGCAGGGCCTCAACCTGCTCTTCACCCCCGGCGTGTACCACCTGAACAGCACCGTCAACATCAACCGCGCGAACACCGTGGTCCTCGGCCTCGGGTACGCCACGATCGTCGCCGACAACGGCGTCCTGCCGATGGCCGTCGGCGACGTCGACGGGGTCAAGATCGCCAGCCTGCTCTTCGACGCCGGCCCGACGAACTCCCCGGCGCTGCTGCAGGTCGGCCCGAACGGCGCCAGCGGCAACCACGCCGCCGCCCCGAACCTCATCTCCGACGTGTTCCTCCGCGTCGGCGGCGCGGGCGCGGCCAAGGCGAGCGCGGCCCTGATCGTCAACAACAACAACACGATCATCGACCACATCTGGGCGTGGCGTGCCGACCACGGCGACGGCGCGGGCTGGACCTCCAACCCGTCCGACAACGGCCTCATCGTCAACGGCCAGAACGTCCTCGCCTACGGCCTGTTCGTCGAGCACTTCAACAAGTACAACGTGGTCTGGAACGGCAACGGCGGCCGCACGATCTTCTTCCAGAACGAGCTGCCGTACGACCCGCCGTCGGCCGCCGCCTGGTCCCACGACGGGATCGTCGGCTACGCCGCCTACAAGGTCGGCAACAACGTCACCAGCCACGAGGGCTGGGGCATGGGCAGCTACTGCGTGTTCACCACGGACCCGTCGATCGCCGCCTACCACTCGTTCGAGGTGCCCAACACCCCGAACGTGAAGTTCCACAACATCCTGACCGTGTCGCTGGGCAAGGGCTCGATCACCCACGTCATCAACGACACCGGCGCGGCCGCCCAGGCCTCCGCCGTCACCCCGTCCAACGTGGTCAGCTACCCCTGACCCCTGCCCGCACCGCCGAGGGCCGGTCTCCCACTGGGGGACCGGCCCTCGGCCGTTTCCGGATCAGGCGTGTGACACGGTCAGGGCGTAGAACTTGACCTTCGCCCCGTTGGTGGTGCTGTCGGAGGAGGACTGGTTGTACGAGCCGGCCTTGAAGTACATGCCGTACTGGTTGAACGACGACGGGATGGCGTAGCTGGTGGTGCTGCCGTTGACGGTCAGGTTGATCCGGTTGCCGCCGGAGATGGCGATGACGTAGGACCACTTGACGCCGAGCGGGACGTTGCCGACGAGGTGCAGGGTCTGGCCGCCGTCGGGGGAGTTCTCGGTGCCGAGGTAGATGTCGCCGTTGGGGCGGTAGTACAGCTCCAGCAGCGGCTTCGTCGACGGTCCGCCGGTGCCGAGGTGGATCTGGCCGACGCAGACGTTCTTCGTCACGTTCGGGATGCGCAGGGTCGCGCTCATGCGGTGTGACCCGGCGAGGCGCCAGTCCGCGGCGGTGCCGCTGGCGTTCATCTCGCGCAGCTCGGAGCGGGCGTAGTTGGAGTTCGGGGTGGTGACGCCCTTCTCCGGGGCCCAGAAGGTCATCGAGCCGTCGTTCTTGTCGGTGAAGAAGTACGCCGGGTTCGTGTACCCGTTCGGGCCCCGCAGCTGCGACGACGGGATGGTCGTGGGTGCGCCGGGGGAGCCGACGGGCAGCTGCAGCTGCCAGATCGACAGGTCGAAGTTGCCGCCGGGCGCGACCGCGGGGTTCAGGCCGCCGGGCGGCGGTGGCACGGTGCCGCCGGGCAGGGTCCACGTCTGGTTGGCGGCCCCGGTGCACGTCCAGATCTGCAGCCGGGTCCCGTTCGCCGAGCTCTGCCCGGTCGCGTCGAGGCACTTGCCGGAGCCCGTGTTGATCAGGGCGCCGTTCGAGGCGGTCCACTGCTGCGCGCCGGTTCCGTTGCAGTCGTACAGCTGCGCGAGCGCGCCGTTCGTGGTCGACGCTGCGGTCACGTCGAGGCACTTGCCGAACGCCTTGACGGTGGTGCCGTCGACGGTCCAGGTCTGGGCCGCGGTGCCGTTGCAGTCGTAGAGCTGGACCGCGGTGCCGTTGGCGGAGCTGGCCGCGGCCACGTCCACGCACTTGCCGCCGAGTCCGGTGATGGGTCCCGCGGTGGCGGCGTTGGCGTCGGTACCGCCGAGTGTCACGGCGACGACCGCGGTGGTCGCCGCCAACAGGGCGGCGCCGGCGAGGGTGGGTCTCTTCATGGGGGTGTCCTGACGAAGCGGGGGCGAGGGATTAGGCAAAGTGGCTAACAATAAACACTCCTATCAATGCCTTGTCAACGAATCCCTCGCGGGCATGTTGACGAACCGTCAGCCATCTGAAATCTTGGATGCCCAGCGACGCAAGAAGTCTGCATAATCCGTCAAGATTTTGAGTGCCGCTGTGCAAGCTGCGTAGCAGTCGACCGCCACCGCCTGCTCCGTCCGCCTCACCGTCCGTCCCCGCCGCCGCGACCGAACAAGCCCCGACAGCCCGCTGGACGTCCTCCCGCGGGCTCGGTGCGTCGCGCCCCGCCCCGAGAGGCCAAGACGTCATGAGAACTCGAAAGACCAGGTGGCGGCTCTTCGCCGCGGCCCTGGCGACCGCGGTCATCGCCGCCACGATGCCCGCGGCCGCCGAGGCCGCCGGTGGGCCCAACCTCGCCCTCGGCAAGTCCGTGCAGGCCAGCAGCTCCAACGGCCCGTACGGCACCGGCAACGTCAACGACAGCAACGCCGGGTCGTACTGGGAGAGCGCCAACAACGTGTTCCCGCAGTGGATCCAGGTCGACCTCGGCGCCAACACGGCCATCGACCAGGTGGTGCTGAAGCTGCCCTCGAACTGGGGCACCCGCACGCAGACCCTCGCCGTGCAGGGCAGCGTCAACGGCACCGCGTTCAACGACCTGTCGCCGTCGGCCGGGCGGGTGTTCAACCAGTCCGCGCAGAACGTGGTGACCATCAACTTCACCGCGGCCAGCGTCCGGTACGTGCGGGTCACCATCTCCGCCAACACCGGCTGGCCCGCCGGGCAGCTGTCGGAGTTCGAGATCTACGGCGCCGCGGGCACCGTCCAGCCGCCGACCGCACCCGGCAACCTCGCCTACACCCAGCCCGCGTCGGGACAGATCCGGCTCACCTGGACCGCGTCGACCTCGGCGGCGGGCATCGCCGGCTACCAGATCTTCGCCAACGGCGCGCTGCGGGCCACCGTCGGCGGCAACGTCCTCGTGTACACCGACACCCAGCCGGACACGGCGACCGTCGAGTACTACGTGAAGGCGACCGACCCGGCCGGTCTCACGTCGGCGGAGAGCAACCACGTCACCCGGACCGGGACCACCCCGCCGAACGGCACGAACCTGGCCCAGGGCAAGGCGATCGAGGCCAACTCCTCGGTGTTCTCGTTCGTGGCGGCCAACGCCAACGACGGCAACGTCGGCTCCTACTGGGAGTCCAACGGCTTCCCCGGCACGCTGACGGTCAAGCTCGGCTCCAACGCCGACATCAGCTCCGTCGTCGTGAAGCTCAACCCCGACACCGCGTGGGGCCCGCGCACCCAGGCGATCCAGGTCCTCGGCCGCGAGCAGTCCGCGACCGGGTTCACGTCGCTGAAGGCCCGCGCCGACTACGGCTTCAGCCCGACCGGCAACCAGAACACGGTGTCGATCCCCGTCACCGGCCGCGTCGCCGACCTGCAGCTGCAGATCTTCACCAACAACGGCGCCCCCGGCGGCCAGGTCGCCGAGCTCCAGGTCATCGGCACCCCGGCGCCGAACCCGGACCTCGTCGTCACCGCCCTCACGTGGTCGCCGTCGGCACCGACCGAGGTCACCCCCGTCACGGTCGCCGCGACGGTGCGCAACGCCGGCACCGCCGCGTCCGCCGCCACCACGGTCAACGTCAACGTCGGCGGGGCCTCCGCCGGGACCGCCGCCGTCGGTGCGCTCGCCGCCGGCGCGTCCACCACCGTCACCGTCAACGCCGGCACCCGCGCCATGGGCAGCTACCCGGTGTCCGCGACCGTCGACCCCGCGAACACGGTCGCCGAGCAGGACGAGTCCAACAACGCGTTCACCGCCTCGTCGCAGCTCGTCGTCGCCCAGGCGCCCGGCCCCGACCTGCAGGTGCTGGGCGTGTCGTCGAACCCGGCGAACCCCGCGGTCGGTGCGGCCGTCAGCTTCACCGTCGCCGTCAACAACCGCGGCACCACCGCGTCCGGCGTCAACACCGTCACCCGCGTCACCGTCGGCGGCACCACGCTCAACGGCACCACCGCCTCCATCGCGGCCGGCGCCACCGTCAACGTCGCGATCAGCGGCACCTGGACCGCGACCAGCGGCGGCGCGACCATCACCGCGACCGCCGACGCCACCGGCGTGCTCACCGAGACCAACGAGAGCAACAACACCTTCACGCAGTCGATCGTCGTCGGGCGGGGCGCGGCGGTGCCGTACACCTCGTACGAGGCGGAGGCCGGCACCTACCAGGGCACCCTGGTGACCGCCGATTCGCTGCGCACGTTCGGGCACACCAACTTCGGCACCGAGTCCTCGGGCCGCGCGTCGGTGCGCCTCAACAGCCAGGGCAACTACGTCGAGATCACCTCGACCAACCAGGCGAACTCGATCGTCGTGCGCAACTCGGTGCCCGACTCCGCGTCCGGCGGCGGTCAGGACTACACGATCAGCCTGTACGCCAACAACGTCTTCGTCCAGAAGATCACGCTGTCGTCGAAGTACAGCTGGCTGTACGGCACGACCGACGACACCGAGTCGCTGTCGAACTCGCCGCAGGCCAACGCCCGCCGCCTCTTCGACGAGTCGCACGCGCTGCTGCCGTCGTCCTACCCGGCCGGCACCAAGTTCAAGCTGCAGCGCGACGCCGGTGACACCGCCTCCTTCTACTACATCGACCTGATCGACCTGGAGCAGGTCGCGCCGGCGCTCAGCCAGCCCGCCGGGTGCACGTCGATCACCACGTACGGTGCGGTCCCCAACGACGGCATCGACGACTCCGCCGCCATCCAGCGCGCCGTCAACGACGACATGAACGGCGTCATCAGCTGCGTCTGGATCCCGGCCGGCCAGTGGCGCCAGGAGCAGAAGATCCTGGCCGTCGACCCGACCCGCGGCCAGTACAACCAGAAGGGCATCCGCAACGTCACCATCCGCGGCGCGGGCATGTGGCACTCGCAGCTCTACACGCTCACCGAGCCGCAGAACGTCGTCGGCAACATCAACCACCCCCACGAGGGCAACGTCGGCTTCGACATCGACGACAACACGCAGATCTCCGATCTCGCGATCTTCGGCGGTACGACCAACCGCGCCAACCGCGGCCACGGGCTGAACGGCCGCTTCGGGAAGAACACGAAGATCAGCAACGTGTGGATCGAGCACGTCAACGTCGGCGCGTGGGTCGGCCGCGACTACAGCGACACCCCCGCCTACTGGAACCCGGGCGACGGCCTCGAGTTCACCGGGATGCGCATCCGCGACACGTTCGCCGACGGCATCAACTTCTCCAACGGCACGAAGAACTCCCGCGTGTTCAACTCCTCCTTCCGCACCACCGGCGACGACTCGCTCGCCGTCTGGGCCAACCCGCGGGTGAAGGACGCGGCCGTCGACATCGCCCACGACAACCACTTCACCAACAACACCGTCCAGCTCCCGTGGCGCGCCAACGGCATCGCCATCTACGGCGGGTACGGCAACGGCATCGAGAACAACCTCGTCTCCGACACCATGAACTACCCCGGCATCATGCTGGCGACCGACCACTCCCCGCAGCCGTTCAGCGGCACCACGGTCATCGCCAACAACGGCCTCTACCGGTGCGGCGGCGTCTTCTGGGGCGAGCAGCAGGAGTTCGGCGCCATCACCCTGTTCCCGTCATCGCTGGACATCGTCGGCGTCACCATCCGCGACACCGACATCATCGACTCCACGTACGACGGCATCCAGTTCAAGAACGGCGGCGGCAACATGCCGAACGTCGCCATCACCAACGTGCGCATCGACAAGTCCAACAACGGCGCGGGCATCCTCGCCATGGCCGGCGCGCGCGGCAACGCCAACCTGACCAACGTCACCATCACCAACTCCCACGACGGCAACATCCTCATCCAGCCCGGCTCACAGTTCGTCATCACCGGCGGCTGATCGTTCGTTGTTCCAGCGCGGGCCCGTCCTCCTGGACGGGCCCGCGTCGCGTTCGTGTCCTTCGCGTGGCGGCTCCGCGTCGCGGTTTTCGACGCGTGGCGGAGTGTGCAGCAGGCAGGTCAGGACGGGGGGTGCTCGACGCGGACGGAGAGGCGGGTGGTGCCGATGACGATCTCGTCGCCGGGGTTGACGGTGGCGGTGGTGACCTTCTGGCCGTTGACCCGGGAGCCGTTGGCGGAGCCCAGGTCGGTCAGGGTGAGGCGGTTGCCGTCGAAGTCGAGGCGGGCGTGCTGGCGGGAGGCGCCCGTGTCGGCGAGGCGCAGGTCGGCCTGGTCGCCGCGGCCGATGACGGTGCTGCCGCGCTGGACGGCGTGGGCGAAGCCGTCGTCGGTGACGAGGCGGACGCCGCTGTCGGGGCCGCGGCGGGTGCGCTGGTCCGCGCCGGTGTAGACCTGGGCGTCGACGCGGAAGAGGCCGGTCTCCAGGTTCTCGCCGCGGGACACCTCGACGAGGATGTCGCCGTAGACGGCCCAGCCCTGCTCACCGATGTACTCGGCCTGCGACTGGGCGAGCTCACGGGCGAGGGCGGCGGCGTACGCGGCCAGGCGCTCGTGGTCGGCGGGGGACAGGATGATCACGTAGCGGTTCGGGACCAGGATGCGGCCGCCGGGGATGTTGGTCTTCCCGGCGTTCGCCTCGGTCTGCATCGCGTTGAGGATCTCCACCGGGTGGACGACGCCTTTGAACACCTTGGCGAAGGCGCCCTCGACCAGACCCTCGAGGCGCTTCTCAAACCGCTGCAGTCCGCTCACGCCTCAACGGTAGCGGGCATGAACGTTTCATGGCCGTCGTGGTGCCGACAAGCCGGGCGGCAAGGGCGCTGACCTGCGAAAAGGACCAGGTCAGGGGTGTCCCGGGACATCAGTGTTACTGGCGTCACCCGGGAGGAGCACACAGGATCGCCGGTCATGAAGGTCTTGCACAAACGTGGACTCCTCGCGGTGGGCGCCGCCTCCGCCCTCGCGGTCACCGGGATCGTCGTCCTGCCCGCCGTCAACGCGTCCGCGGCCAGTGGCTGCCGCGTCGCGTACACGGTGAACCAGTGGCCGGGCGGGTTCACCGGCAACATCACGATCACCAACCTCGGCGACGCCGTGAACGGTTGGACGCTCGGCTTCGCGTTCCCCGACGCGGGGCAGAAGGTCGGGCAGGGCTGGTCGGCGACGTTCAGCCAGAGCGGGACCGCCGTCACCGCCCGCAGCCTGGACTACAACGGCAGCCTGGCGACCGGCGCGTCGACGAGCATCGGCTTCAACGGGACGTGGACCAGTGCCAACCCGTCGCCGGCGTCGTTCACGCTCAACGGTGTGACCTGCACCGGCGGGGTCACGAACAGCCCGACGCCGTCGAAGACCCCGTCGAGCAGCCCGTCGACGAGCACCAGCCCGAGCACGCCGCCGCAAGGCAGCACGCCGCTCGCGGCCAACGGGCAGCTGCACGTCTGTGGCGTCAACCTCTGCAACCAGAACAACAAGGCGATCCAGCTGCGGGGCATGAGCACCCACGGCATCCAGTGGTTCGCCTCCTGCGTCACCAACGCCTCGGTGGCCGCGCTCGCCGACGACTGGAAAGCCGATCTGCTGCGGATCGCGATGTACGTGCAGGAGCAGGGCTACGAGACGAACCCGGCCGGGTTCACGAACCAGGTCAACCAGTACGTCGACCTGGCCGAGTCCAAGGGCCTGTACGCGATCATCGACTTCCACACGCTGACGCCGGGTGACCCGAACTACAACCTCGACCGGGCGAAGACGTTCTTCGCCTCGGTGGCGCAGCGCAACGCGAACAAGAAGAACGTCATCTACGAGATCGCCAACGAGCCCAACGGCGTCTCGTGGCAGCAGATCAAGAACTACGCGGAGCAGGTCATCCCGGTCATCCGGGCGGCCGACCCGGACGCGGTCGTCATCGTCGGCACCCGCGGCTGGTCGTCGCTGGGCGTGTCCGACGGCACCGACGAGAACGAGATCGTGGCGAACCCGGTGAACGCGCAGAACATCATGTACACGTTCCACTTCTACGCCGCGTCGCACCTGGACAACTACCGCAACGTGGTGTCGCGGGCGGCCGGCCGGCTGCCGCTCTTCGTGACCGAGTTCGGCACGGTCACCTACACCGGCGGCGGCAATGTCGACCTCAACAGCAGCGCCGCGTGGCTGGACCTGCTCGACTCGAAGAAGATCAGCTACGCGAACTGGACGTACTCGGACGCGAACGAGAGCAGCGCCGCGTTCAAGCCGGGGACGTGCGCGGCGGGCAGCTGGACGAACCCGAACCAGCTGAGCACCTCCGGTGCCTTCATCCGCGGCCGGATCCGCACCCCCGACAACTTCTGATCCACCCGCGAGAACCGGGGGCGGGACGCAGACACGCGTCCCGCCCCCGGTCGAAGCGCGTCAGACCAGCAGGGCGAAGTCCCGCTTCACCACGTGGCCGTCCACCAGCACGGTCCGCACGTCCGACGCGGTCAGGCACGAGACGACCGCGCCCGCCCGGTCGCCCCGCAGGTGGCCGAGGCCGTCCAGGAGCAGCAGGTCCGCGCGTTTGCCGACGTCGACGGTACCGACGACGCCGCCGAGACCCACGGCCCTGGCACCGTCGAGGGTCGCGGCGAGGAGCAGGTCCCCGGCCGGCGGCACCGACGCGGAACCGGTCGCCGGCCGGGCCGTGCGCAGCGTGTCCCGCAGCGGCTCGAACAGGTCCGGCGGGTTGTTGATGACGACGTCGGCTCCGAACGCCGGCCGCGCGCCCGCCTCCGCCAGCCGCCCGTACGCGGACGCGCCGTGGCCCATGACCGCCTCCACCGTCGGCGTGATGACCACGGCCGTGCCGGTGCCGGTGCCGGCTTCGCGTCGTCGGCGGTGACCGCGTTGAGGTGCACGAGCTGCAGGTGCGGCCCGAGCAGCCCCTCGTCGTGCGGTCGCCGCACGCACGGCCCGGCGACGTGCGTGCGGCGAACCCGGCGGTCACGGTGAGCCCCGTCGCGTCGATGACGTCACACGAGGCAGCGGCGCGGGCGGCCGGCGAAGGGCCCACAGCCGTGATCACGCCGTCGGTACAGAGGACGTCGGTGCCCGGCAACTCCGGACCGTTGCCGGGCACGACGTGAGCGTGCTGAATGAGCACCTGGCGATGCACGTACACTTCCGAGAAAAAGCTTTTAATAAACAGCTATCTCGAAAGTTAGGTGTCGCGCAACGTCAGGTGGCGGTGCAGGTCAACGCCGGCGCGGAGTTGGTGCCCGTCCAGGAGCCGTTGAAGCCGAAGGACGTCGACTGCCCGGCGCTCAGCTTGCCGTTGTAGGTCATGTTCGTGGCCGTCGACACGGCTCCGCTGGACGTGAGCGTCGCGTTCCAGAACGAGGTGATCGTCTGGCCGTCGGGCCACGTCAGGCGGACCGTCCAGCCGTTGGTCCCGGCCCCGCCGGCGGTGACCGTGACGGCCGCGCTGAAGCCGTTGTTCCACTCGCTGCCCTTCGCGTAGGTCGCGGTGCAGCCGCCCGGCGGCACGGAGACCGACGCCGACCGGGAGGCCGACGGGGACGTCGACGGCGACCGCGAGGCGGACGGCGACGTCGACGGCGACTTCGAGGGCGACGCGCTGCCGGTCGGGCCGGTGCCGCCGGTGAAGATCACGTCGCTGCAGAAGTAGTACGACTGGTCCAGGTGGCTGGCCTGCCAGATCGTGTACATGACGTGCCGGCCGGTGCGGTTCCCGGCGTTGACCTGCGCCTGGTACTGCGGCGCCGGCGCGTACCGCCCGGTGCTGTTGACCAGCTCGAGGCTCGCCCACGTCAGCGGCTGCGTGGTCGGGTCGAACCCCTGCTTCGTGATGTAGATGCGCAGGTAGTCGGCGCCGTGCTGGGCGGCGTCGGTGAGGGTCAGCGTGAAGTTGTTCGGCTTCGTCGCGGCGACCCACGCGCCGACGGCGTCCATGGAGGCGTACCGCCCGTTCTGCGTACGGCCGCCGCTGCACAGCTGGCCGTCGGGGATGGCGGCCTGGTGGTTGCCGGCGACGCCCTCGCGGTAGAGGCCGTTCCAGTTCCACATCGTGTCCGGGTTGGCCTGCCAGGCCTGGGCGCACATCGGGTCGGTCTGGGACATGTTCGGGTTCTGGAAGTCGCTGCCCCACCTGGCCCAGCAGCCGTAGTTGCGCGACGGCGGGTCGGTGACCGAGCCGTGCGCGGCGGCGGGACTCTGTGCGACGACGACCGCGGCCACCGCGGCGGCCAGAGCGGTGACCGCGCCGATGGCGAACGGTCTCATACGGGCTGAAAGTTGCACGGGGAACTCCGTCACGTCGATGCGAACTGCATGCATGGCGACGCCTGCGGCGCAGCTCAGAGGCTGTCCGCGGCGCTGTGCGGCTCCCACCGACATGATACCCGCGCCATGGACAGCAATGAATGCGCACGTCCGGGTGACCCGGCTGGACGCGCGGCGGCTGGACGCGCGGCGAGGACCTCCACCGCGGCCCGGTCGCCGTCGCGGGCCACTGCCGTTCCCGCCTGTTCGCTCACCCTCCGGCAGACGCCCTCCGGTCTCGTGTCACAACACGTTTCCGGGCTTGACGGGGCGGTGCGGCGGGACTTACGGTCCTGACCACAACCACATATCGCGCTGCACGACCCGCGACGGGAGAGCCCTCGGTCAGTCCGAGGCGCCGAAGGAGCAACGTTCTCCCCAGAATCTCTCAGGCATCGGTACCGCCGCGGTCAGGCGACTCTGGAAAGTCAGGACGATCCGTGTCCTGCGCCCACGGTGCAAACCGCCCTCTTCGCGGGCGGTGAAGCTCTCAGGTTCCGATGACAGAGCGGGGAGGTCACCCAGCAGGGGTGCCGTCCGCGACGGCATCCGGACCCAGGGAGCCTCTCGTGACACCGCTCTTCGACGTGCACCGCGATCTGGGTGCCACCTTGACCGACTTCGCCGGCTGGCGCATGCCGCTGCGCTATCAGGGGGATCTCGCCGAGCACCATGCGGTGCGGCGCGCCGCGGGGCTGTTCGACCTGTCGCACATGGGCCAGCTCGAGGTCACCGGCGCCGAGGCGGACCGGTTCCTCGACTTCGCGCTCGTCGGCAGGCTGTCGGCGGCCGGGGTGGGGCGCGCCCGGTACACGATGCTGTGCCACGACACCGGCGGGGTCCTCGACGACCTCGTCGTGCACCGCCTCGCGGAGCGGCACTACCTGGTCGTCGCGAACGCCGCCAACACCGCCGTCGTCTTCGCGATGCTCCGCGAGCACGCCGACGGCTTCCACGTCACCGTCCGCGACACGTCGGCCGATTGGGCGATCATCGCCGTCCAGGGGCCCGCGGCGGCGGCGATGGTCGACCCGGGCCCGCTGCCGTACTACGCGATCCGCCCCTTCTCGCTCGCCGGGCGGGACGTGCTGCTGGCGCGGACCGGGTACACCGGCGAGGACGGCTTCGAGCTCTACTGCCGCCCCGATGACGCCGTCGCCGTGTGGCGGACGCTGCTCGGCCGCGGACCGGCACCGGCGGGGCTCGCCTGCCGCGACACGCTGCGCCTCGAGGCCGGGATGCTTCTGTACGGGCACGAACTGTCCGTCGGACGGACCCCGCTGCAGGCCGGCCTCTCCCGCCTCGTCGACTTCACCAAACGCGACTTCGTCGGCGCCGCCGCACTGCGCCGCCGGCGCGGCTCGGCGCCGGTCGACGTGCTGGCCGGGCTCGTCACCGGATCCCGGCGGGCGCCTCGGGCCGGCTACCCGGTGCTCGACCCGGCGACCGGCGCGGCGGCCGGCACCGTCACCAGCGGCGCGCTGTCGCCGACCCTCGGCCATCCCGTCGCGATGGCGTACGTGCCGCCGGCCCTCGCCGCGCCAGGGACCCGGCTCGCCGTCGACGTCCGCGGCACGCGCGTCGACGCCACCGTCGTCGAGCTGCCCTTCTACCGGTCTCGGCGGTGAGCGCCGTGCCGTCGACCCCGCCGCACCCCGCCATGCCCTTGACCCCGCCGCACTCCGCCAGGTCCTCCGTCCCGCCGCACTCCGTCAGGTCCTCCGTCCCGCCGCACCCCGTCAGGTCTTCGACCCCGCCGCACCCCGTCAGGTCTTCGACCCCGCCGCACCCCGTCAGGTCTTCGATCCCGCCGCACCCCGTCAGGTCCTCGTTTTCGCCGCACCCGTCTGAGGTGAGTGTCATGTCCGCGATCCCGCCGCACCTGTCCTACACGCGCGACCACGAGTGGTTCTCCGACGGTGTCGTCGGCATCACCGCGTTCGCCGCGTCCGCGCTCGGCGACGTCGTCCATGTGCAGCTGCCCGAGATCGGCACGCTGGTCACCGCCGGCCAGCCGTGCGGGGAGATCGAGTCGACGAAGTCCGTCAGCGACCTCCTCGCGCCCGCCGACGGCGTCGTCGTCTCGGTCAACCCGCTCATCGTCACCGAGCCGGGAGTGGTCAACGACGACCCGTACCGGCGCGGCTGGCTCTTCACGCTCCGCCTCACGGGCGCCGTCCCCGAGCTGCTCGACGCCGCCGCCTACGCCGCCCTGGTCGGGTGAGCCGGGTGGCGCTGAGCGCGTTCGACCTGTACTCCGTCGGCATCGGCCCGTCGTCGTCCCACACCGTCGGCCCGATGCGCGCCGCCCGCCGCTTCGCGTCGGCGCTGGACCCGCTGCCGGTCGCCCGGGTGCGGGCGGAGCTGTTCGGCTCGCTCGGCGCCACCGGCCACGGCCACGGCTCCGCGAAGGCCGTCGTCCTCGGCCTGCTCGGCGAGGACCCGGCGACCGTCGACACCGACACCGCCGACGAACGCGTCGACGACATCCGCCGCACCGGCCGGCTCACGCTCGCCGCCGGCCGCTCCGTCGCGTTCTCCGTCGACGACGACGTCGTCCTGCACCGGCGCAAGTCGCTGCCCGAACACCCGAACGGCATGCGGTTCTCCGCCTTCTCCGCCGACGGCGCGCTGCTGTCCGAGCGGACGTACTTCTCCGTCGGCGGCGGGTTCGTGGTCGGCGACACCGGGATCGTGCCCGACACCACGCGGCTGCCGCACCCGTTCGCGACCGGTGCCGAGCTGCTGGCCCTGTGCGCTTCGCTGGACCTGCCGGTGAGCTCCGTCATGTACGCCAACGAACGCGCCTGGCGCCCCGACACCGAGACCCGGGCCGGGCTGCTGCACCTGTGGTCCGTCATGCGGGCGTGCGTCGACCGGGGCTGCTCCCGCGACGGTGTCCTGCCGGGCGGGCTGCGCGTGCCGCGGCGGGCGCCGGCGCTGTACCGCGAACTGAAGGCCTCCGCCGGCGACGCCGACCCGCTGAAGGTCCTCGACTGGGTGAACCTCTACGCCCTCGCCGTCAACGAGGAGAACGCCTCCGGCGGCCGCGTCGTCACCGCCCCCACCAACGGCGCCGCCGGCATCATCCCCGCCGTCCTGCACTACTACACGCGGTTCGTCCCCGGCGCCACCGACGACGGCGTCGCCCGCTTCCTCCTCACCGCCGCCGCCATCGGCATCCTCATCAAGGGCAACGCCTCCATCTCCGGCGCGGAGGTGGGCTGCCAGGGCGAGGTGGGCTCGGCGTGCGCGATGGCCGCGGCCGGCCTGTGCGAGGTCCTCGGCGGCACCCCCGCCCAGGTCGAGAACGCGGCCGAGATCGGCCTGGAGCACAACCTGGGCCTCACCTGCGACCCGGTGGGCGGCCTCGTCCAGATCCCGTGCATCGAACGCAACGCCATCGCCAGCGTGAAGGCCATCAACGCCGCCCGCCTCGCCCTGAACGGCGACGGCAGCCACAAGGTCACCCTGGACAAGGCGATCCGCACCATGCGTGACACCGGCCGCGACATGTCCGTGAAGTACAAGGAGACCGCCCGCGGCGGCCTCGCCGTCACCGTCATCGAGTGCTGAACTGTGATTCCCTCACCGCTGCCGCGACGGCTTCCGGCGGCGATCCTCCCCCGCGCCGGCACTCCACCGGCTTCGGCCGGCGCCGGTGGAGTCCACGTCGAAGGCGAGGAACGGCACGAACCTCGCCCAGGCGCCGGACCACAGTTTCACGATCGCCGGGTACTTCCTGCCCCAGGTCTCGGCGAACTCCATGAACCGCTCGGTTCTGGAGCAGGGGGAGCGGTGGCGCGGGGTGGGAGACTGGGCGGGTGGAGCGGGTCGTTGCCGCGGGGGAGTTGCGGGCGGCGGTGGAGCGGTTGCGGCCGCGGGACACCGGCCACTGGGGCCTGGACGTCGACGGTGGCGCGGCTGAGGCCGGGGGCGCGTGGGCGGTGGTGCGGGAGCTGCCGCTCGAGCGGCTGACGCTGCTGGGGGTGGCGGCCGGGCCGGAGCTGGAGAAGCTCGTCCGGGCGGCGTACGGGTACGACCCCGGGGCTCAGGAGCTGCTGACCTACCTGCGGTCGGCGTTCCTTCCGGCCGGGGATGTGCCGCCGGTGCCGGAGCGGCTGCTGGGGGTCGTGAGGGGCCTGGCGCTCGGAGCGCCCGGGGAGGTCGTCGAGCACGGGATGTTTCCGGCCACCGTCACGAAACTTTCCCGGCTGGCGCTCGCGCGGCAGGGGGAGTACCCGGCCGAGGTGGTGGTGCGGGCGGCCGAGGGGGCGTTCGCCGGGGCGTACCACGCGCACGAGGCGCTTGCCTGTGCGCTCGTGCACCCGGGCGTGGACGCGGCGGCGGCCGCGGTACTCGTGTGGGCGAGCGAGCGGCAGCGGAGGGGGCACCGGTCGCGGCGGAAGACGGCGCGGGTGCTCGCCTGGGCGCGGCGGCACGGGTACCTTGCCGAGCCGCTCGTCTGCGGCTGCCGGCACGAGCGGCTCGCGGCGCCCGGCGCGATGTGGGAGGCGGTGCGGCTGGCCGGCAACTGGACGCGGATCCGGCCGCTGCTGGACCCCGTCGCCAGCGACCCGGGGCGGTGGCTGGCCGTGTTCCGGTGCTCGCGGTGCGAACGCCTGTGGGCCGAGGACACCGTGTCATCGGGGCACGCGGACCTCACGTACGGGTACCCGATCGCCACCACCAACCCGGCCGCCTGGCTCGCCGCCGCGCGGCCGCGCCGATTTCCGTGAGGGACGAAACTTTCAGGCGGGGCGGCGGGCGATCGCGATCACGGACTGGCCGAAGGGCGGGGTGACGAAGCGCTCGGCGAAGCGGGTCATCGGGGCGACCGTCGAGTCGTAGAACTTGACCATCATGCCGGGGCCGGGCTTCTGGCGCAGCAGACAGGTGGAGACGTAGTAGCCGATCAGGCCGAGCGAGTTGGCGTAGTGCAGCTTCTCGATCTCCAGGTCGGCGGCGAGCAGCACGTCACGCATGGTCTTCTTGGTGTACCGCCGGACGTGGCCGGTCGCGATGTCCGCGGGGCCCATCGCGAAGGGGAACGCCGGCACCACGATGATCACGTAGCCGCCGGGGCGGACCAGTGACCGCATGGTGCGCAGGGCGCCGAGGTGGTCCTCGATGTGCTCCAGGACGTTGTACGACACGGCGGCGCTGTGCTCGGCGGTGACGTCGCTGGGCAGCATGAGCTCGCGGATCGACACCTCGCGGTCGGCCGAGAAGCGCTCCTTGAGCGCGAGCAGCCGGTCCGGGTCGGCCTCCGTGACCGTCATGCGCGGGGCGTGCTCCAGCCACTCCGCCGCATAGTCGCCCAGACCGGCGCTGACCTCGATCGGGTCGTCGCCCAGGTACGGCGTCGCGAACGCGACAAACCACTTGCGGTGGTTCTTCGCCATCGCCAGACCCTCGAGGACCTCGGACTGGATGAGCTGGTCACCGAGGATCTCCGAACTGCGATCCCGATCGCCTCCAGGCGCCACGGCGTTCTCCTCGGTAGCTCGGCGATCCAACGGTCTGATCATGTTATCCGGAATTGGCGTAGTTTACCGACGTCGATGCCCGGAGGCCAGTGCGTGCGCCACGGGTCCCTGGACAGCTATGGTCTCACCCGTGAAAACCGGCGGAAAGAACGCGCTTGTCGTCGTGAGCTACGTGGTCTTCTCCGTCGTGCTCTTCCACCATCTGTGGGCGGCACCCCAGGCCCGGATGCTCGCCGACAACAACCAGGACCAGGTCTTCTTCGAGTGGGTGCTCACGCACGCCGCGCGGCTGTTCACCCATGGTGACACCCCGTTCTTCACCGACCAGCTCAACGCACCGCTGGGCGTGAACCTGATGGCCAACACGTCCATCCTCGGGCTCGCCCTGCCGCTCGCCCCGATCACGCTGCTGTTCGGCGCGCCAGTCACGTTCGCCGTCATCAGCACGATCGCGCCGGCCGGCACCGCCGTCGCCTGGTTCTTCATGCTGCTGCGCTGCAATGTGGTCCGCCACCGCGCGGCGGCCTACCTGGGAGCGCTCTTCTGCGGCTTCGGCCCCGCGATGATCTCGCAGACGACCGGCCACCCCAACATCGCCGGCCAGTTCATGATCCCCCTGATCCTGTGGGCCGTGTTCCGCATGCGCGAGCCCGGCAACACCGTCCGTAAGGGCCTCGTGCTCGCCGGGCTCGTCGTGTACCAGTGCTTCATCAACGAGGAGGTCCTGTTCCTCGCGGCCTTCGCGTTGCTGGTGTTCCTGCTGGTGTTCCTGCGGCCCAGCGAGATGCTTCCGGCCGCGAGGGCGGCCCTGCCGGCGCTCGGCGTCACCGCCCTCACCGCGGGGCTCGTCATGGCGTACCCGCTGTGGCACCAGTTCACCGGCCCGCAGGCCTACCACGGGCTGCCCGACTTCGTGCACGGCTTCAGCGCCGACCTCTACGGGTTCTCGAACTTCAGCCGCCGCTCCATCCTCGGCGACATCCCGCGCATCGAGAAGCTCGGCGGCCCCACCGAGGAGAACACGTTCTTCGGCTGGCCGCTGCTGCTGCTCCTGCCCGCCGCCGCGGCCTCCCTCTGGCGGCACCGCGGCGCCCGGGCGCTGTTCGTCACCGCGGTCGTGTTCTCGCTGCTGTCGCTGGGCCCGGTCGTGCGGTACAAGGGCGAGGAGACCACCTGGCACGGCCCGTGGCGCTTCCTGGTCGACCTGCCGCTGTTCGACTCGGTGGTGCCGACCCGGGTCGCGCTCGTCGTGACCCCGCTGGTCGGGGTGCTGCTGGCGATCCTCGTCGACCGGTTCGTCGTGCCGGCGCCGTTCACCCGGCCGGAGGTGACCGAGGAGGCCGCGTTCGCCGCGGAGGCGCCGGCCACGGAGTCCGCCCAGACGGACACCGGCGACACCGGCGACACCGGCGACACCGGCGACACCGGCGACATCAGGGACGACCGCCGGAAGGTCGTGGACGACGACGAGGAGCCGCTTCCGTACGCGGGGCGCTGGCTGTGGGCCGCCGCCCTCGCGATGGCGCTGCTGCCGCTCGTACCGACGCCGCAACCGACGAACGACCGGCCGCTGCCGCCGGTGTTCTTCAGCAGCGGCATGTGGCGTGAGCACGTGCCGGACCAGGCCACCGTCGTCGTCATCCCCGGCGGCTGGTGGGAAGGTCTCGACGCGATGCGCTGGTCCGTCGACGCGCGCATCGACTTCAAGATCGCCGGCGGCTACTTCCTCGCCCCCGACCCGAACGACCCCGAGCGCAAAGCCATGTTCGGCCCGACGTACCCGCCGACGTGGAGCCTGCTGGGCCAGGTCGGCAACGACGGCGTCGTGCCCCAGCTCGGCCCCGAGCACATCGCCCAGGCCCGCACCGACCTCGCGTACTGGAAGGCGGACCGCGTCATCCTCGCCGACAGCCACGGCAACAGCGACGCCGTCCGCCAGACCGCCGACCAGCTCTTCGGCCCCGGCGAACACGTCGCCGACGTGTGGATCTGGAAGGTGCAACGCTAACCGTCGATGGCCTGGGCGACGATCAGCTCCTCGACGCCGTACAGGAACGCGGTCATGTCGTCGCGGGGCATGAGGGCGCTGTCGGCGGTCATCGCGAGCTCCAGGGCGCCGGGCGCGTCCTGGGCGTCCAGGGCGAACGACACGCCCCGGCGGGGCTCGTGCTCCACCGGCCAGGTGAGCGTGGTGCGGGTGAGGGCCTCGCGCAGCGGCGCCGGCGCGGGCGCGGCGAAGCCCAGGGCCGGCATCAGCCCCCGCTGGTCGTTGACGAAGCACGAGTGGTCGCAGGGGCCGTCGAGCGCCGCGACGTCGCGGTCGAGGGCGAGCTTGTCGTAGTACGCGTGGCGCTGCGCGGACAGGGCGGCGCCGAACGTCCGGCGTACCAGCTCCGGGAAGGCGACCCGGGTGCCGGTGAGGTGGAACAGCCCTTCCTGGGCGATCGTGGTGACCCCGCCCGCCATGCCCGGCAGGAACCGGTTGTTGACGACGACCTGGAAGACGGCCTCGTCGACGCCGGTGATGCGGGTGGCGGACGCGGCGGCAGCGGCGAGCACCACCGCGGCGGGCGTGACGGACAGCGCCGCCGCGACCCGGTCCAGGGCCAGGCCGAGCGCGGGGGAGTTGAGCACCGCGTTCGGGAACGTGGCCGCCGGGGCGGAGCCGGCCCGGGCCGGGAACATGCTCGCCGGGCCGCTGCCGAGCTTCGACAGCCACGAGCGGCGCGCGGCGGCGTCGCGCCGGCGACCCCGGTCGGAGGTCTGGAACGCCGCCTCTTCGAGCGGCTGCAGCAGGTCCCGTCGCGGCAGCGTCCCGTGTACGAGCGCCGCGAAGTCGGCGAGCAGGTTGCGCAGCCCCCAGCCGTCGGAGGCGGTGTGCGACAGGAAGAACACGACGTAGCGGACGCCGCCGCCGGCGTGGACGGCGCCGACCCGCAGCGGCCACTCCCGGGTCGCGTCGAAGGGGACGGCGAGCAGCTCGTCGCGCAGCGCGTACGCGGCCCCGGTGACCGCGTCCGCGGCGGCGAAGCGGGTCACGAGCGGGATGCCGCCCGAGGCGTGCACGACCTGGTCGAGGCGGCCGTCGCCGGCTGAGCGCAGCATGGTCCGCAGCGACTCGTGCTGCAGCACCAGCGACCGCACCGCGGCCTCGACACGGTCCGCGGGGACCGGCGACGGCAGCGGCATCCCGCCGGACACGTTGTACCGGGCGGCGTCGGTGCCGAGGTCGCGCACCACGTCCCAGATCGCCTGCTGCCCCCACGTCGCCGGCCCCGAACCGGCCCGCCCGCCGCTGAACGCGATCTCCGACCGCCGGTCCGCCTGGATCTCCACCACAGCCATACCGCACTCCATCGCGTAGCCCACCCGAGGACCCGAGTCTTGTGCACCGCCGCAGCCGTGTCGACGGCGCCGCGAAGCTGTATATGCAGGGGTCCGTACGGTCCTCAGGTCCGCCGGAACCCTGCCGATGGCATGCGGTGAGGAACATTCGCGGGTGGCTGGCGGCCGCTGCGGCCGCGGGTGTCCTCACGCAGCTGCTCGTCGGGGCGCTGCCCGAGCGGCAGGGCGTGGTGGCCGCGTCGGTGCCGCTCGTCCTGCTGTCCACGTACGCGGTCGCCGGGCACCTGCGGCAGGCCCGTGGGGCGCGCGGCAGGATGCGGGCCGGCTGGATCGTCGCCGCCGCCGCGTCCGCGCTGTGGGCCGCCGCCAACCTCATGTACCTGCTCGACGCCGCCGGTGCGGTAGCCCGGCCGGAGCCGAACCCCGCCGAGGTCACCAGCCTGACCGCGGTGGCGCTGACACCGGTCGCGCTGCTGCTCTGCACCCCCGGGCGGGGCAGTCCCGCGGTCCGGGTGCGCCGCGCCATCGACGGCATCGTCGTGTTCGCGGCGTTCTTCCTCGTCGCGTGGCAGCTCGTGCTCCGCGACGTCCTCACCGTCGTCGAGCCGCGGGTGTACCCGCTGGTCCTGGGCTTCCCCGGGTTCGAGCTGGCCTGCGGCGCGGCCGCCGTGGTCCTGCTGTCGCGGAGCCTGTCCCGCGGGCCGAACGCCCTGTCGTTCCTCGCGGTCAGCATGCTGGTCTTCACCGTCGTCAACCTCGGCTACATCGCGAACCTGGTGTACGGCGAGCCGGCGTACGCGGGAGGCGTCGGCGCCGGCTACACGTTCGCGTCGGCCCTGATCGCGCTCGCCAGCCGGTCGGTCGTGCCGCCGCCGGACACGATCGAGTCGGAGCACGGCTCGAGCCGGTGGGGGCTGCTGCCGTACGTGCCGGTCGCCGCCGCGTTCGGTACCGCCGCCGTCCTGCTCGCCCGCGGCGAGGTCCCCGGGCCGACGGAGGTGTGGCTGCTGCTCGGCACCGCCGGCCTCGTGGTGCTGCGGCAGCTGCTGAGCGCCCGCACCAACCAGGGGCTGCTGTGGGACCTGACGGAGCAGCGGGCGATGCTCGCGCACCTGGCGTACCACGACGCGCTCACCGGCCTGGCGAACCGGACGCTGCTGGCCCGCCGCGCCGCCGACGACATCGCCGCGACCCCGCCGGGCGCGGCGACCGCCGTGATCCTGCTCGACCTGGACGGGTTCAAGCAGGTGAACGACGGCCTCGGGCACGCCGCCGGCGACGAGCTGCTGGTCGCCGCCGCGCAGCGGCTCACCGCCGCGACCGGCGACGCGGGGACCGTCGCGCGGCTCGGCGGCGACGAGTTCGTGGTGCTGCTGCCGCGGGTCACCGGCGGGCGCGCGGCCGAGGAGGTCGCGCGCCGGATCCTGACCCATCTGGCGGCGCCGGTGACGGTCGCGGGGGCTTCGCTGCGCATCCGGGCCAGCGCCGGGGTGGCGCTCGGCCACGGACCCGGCGCCGACCTCGACGCTCTCCTGCGCGACGCCGACCTGGCCCTGTACGAGGCGAAGGCCGACGGCAGGGGCCGCGTCGCCCGCCACCGCCGCCGTTCGCAGGCAGTTGCTCTGGAGCCCGGCGACGGCCGCCGCTCACAGGCGGTGGCTCCGGAGGCGGACGGCCGGCGTTCGCAGGCGGTGGCTTTGGAGGCGGACGGCCGGCGTTCGCAGGCGGTGGCTCCGGAGGCCGACGGCCGCCGCTCACAGGCGGTGGCTTTGGAGGCGGCCGGCCGCCGCTCACAGGCGGTGGCTTTGGAGGCGGACGGCCGGCGTTCGCAGGCGGTGGCTCCGGAGGCCGACGGCCGCCGCTCACAGGCGGTGGCTTTGGAGGCGGACGGCCGCCGCTCACAGGCGGTGGCTTTGGAGGCGGACGACGGCCGGCGTTCACAGGCAGTAGGTGCGGACCTTGACGACCTGCAGGCCCAGGGGGCCGGCGACGGTCCTGGCGTCCTGCTCGGATCCGAAGTACACCACCGTGTAGCTGGTCGCCGGTAGGTCGCCGAGCGCCGCGGCGGACCCCACGTCGCAGCCCGTCGGCACGACCGAGGCACGGTACCCGAGCCGGCCGAGGTCGCCGGCCTTCTCGGTGACCGGCCGGCCCTCGACGCCGGCGACCACCGCCCACGCCTCGCCCCCGTTCACCGGCTTCGTGGCCCGCACCGTCTGCGACGGCGGGGCACAGGCCGGCTTGTACGGGCACATCCGGCCGACGAGCTCCGGGGCAAGGAACGTCTCCCACCTGTCGGCGCCGAGACCGTCGAGCGCGGCGATCGCGGTGCCGACCCGGACCACCACGAGCCGGTACGGCTCCCCGGTGTGCTCACCGGCGCCGTCCCGCGGCAGCGCCACGGTGACGGTCAGCGCCTCACTGCCCAGCGGCGGGCTCGCCACGGGCTGCAGCACCTCAGCGTCCCCGAAGCCGCTGCACTGTCGCATCAGCGCCCGGAGGTCCCGCATGACGGCCTTGGCCGCGTCGTCGTCCGGGTACACGTACAGGGACTGGGTGACCTGGACCCGCTGTGCCGCTTCCCCGAAGAACAGCGCGACGGACCGGCGGGCGACCGGGCTGCCGAAGCACCCGGTGTTGTAGTCGTGGTCGTCGATCGGCTGCGCGGCGCCCGCCTCGCCCACCAGGAAACCCGGGGGGACGCGCTCAGGGCGGTTCCCGGTCGGGGTGGGCGTTGCCGGTACCGACGCCGAAACCGCTGGAACGCCCGGCGCGGCCCGCCGGCCGGGGTCGCGCAGCACCGACCACCCGCCGGTGAGGACGGCGAGGACGGTCAGGCCGGCGACCACCACGTGCCCCGCGCGGCGGCGCCGCCCCAGGGTGGCGATCCGCGCGACCGGCGGCACGGCCGCGGCCGCGTCGACGTGCTGCTGGAGCTTCCGGAACGCGTCTTCCACAGCGGTCATGGTTGCCTCACTTCCTGCGGGTCGGCGGCGGTCAGCATCGGGGCGAGGGCCTGCCGGCCGCGGGACAGGCGCGCCTTCACGGTGTTCTCCGACGCGCCCTCCATCCGGGCGATCTCCGCGACTGAGAACCCGCCGAGGTGGTGGAGCACGAGGGCGCGGCGCTGCGGCTCGGGCAGCCGGCGCAGCGCGGTCACGAGGTCGAGCGTCGCCGGGTCCGGCCCGGGGACCGCGGGCGGCGGCGGGCCGTGCCGGGTCCAGCCCGCGAGCGCGGTCCGGGCCCGCCGCCACCTGCTGATGACGAGGTTGTGCCCGACCCGGCCGAGCCAGGCCCGCGGGTCGTCGTACGCGCTGATCCGCCGCCACCGCGACCACGCCCGCACGTACACCTCCTGCGCCACGTCCTGCGCCTCGCCGAGGTCGCCCGTGTACGCGACGAGCTGCGCGACGAGCCCCCGGTAGGTGGCCCGGTAGAACTCCGCGAACGTGTCGGCGTCTGCCATGCCCAGGAACACGCCGCCGGCGGGCGCCCGGTTGCATACGGAAAAGCATTCGTTCCAGTGATTTTCCGCGTGCGACCGTGCGGGCATGAACGAGTTCGTGCGGCACCTGCGGCGGCACGACACGGCGCTGCGGGTCCCGCGCGCCGGAGCCGTGCTGTTCGACGACGAGGCGGTGCACGCCTCGGCGTACCTCGCCGACCCGCAGCGGTACGCGCTGACCGCCCTCACCCCCGGCATCCTCGCGTCGCAGCGGGCCCGGATGCTGCTGCAGCTGCTCCTCACCTCGCGGGCCGGCCTCGGCGACGCCGGAGGCGACACCCTCGCCCGGGTGACCCGCGTGCTGGCGCTCGGGCTGCCACCCGCCGACGTGCTGACCGTGCTGCTCGCCGCCCGGCGGCGCCGCGCCAACCACAAGCACGTCGCCCGGACCGCGCTCACCGTGCTGCTCGAGCACCCGCGGGCCGCCGAGATCGTGGCCGCGCGGCGCGCCGTCGTGCAGGACTGCTTCGAGCACGCCCTCGGCCGCGGCGCCGCCCGTGCCGCGCTCGACGCGGTGCGCCGGGGCTCCGTGCCGCGGCACCGCCTGCTGCGCTCCGCGCCGTCCGCCGGGGCCGTCGCGTCGCTGGTGCCGCTGGTGTACGAGCACCGCGCCGGCACCGCGCTCGTCCCGCTCCCGGCGACTGGCGGCGGCCTCGACCTGAGCGCGGAGCGGCCGGCGACCGTGACGGCCACCAACCGGGGCGACCTGGCGGCGACGCTCGTACACCTGCTGCGCGGCGGGCCGAGCGACGACCTGTGGCCGGCGGTCGAGCGCTACACCGACGCGGCCGTCGCGGGGCTGCCACGCTACGAGGGCACGGTCGCGCTGGTGCTGGACGAATCGGCGTCGATGCGCGGGTACGGTGAGCGCGAGTGGGCGGTGGCGTCGCAGGTCGCCGCGCTGCGGCTGGTCCTGCAGCGGGTCTGCGCACGGCTCGTCGTCGTGCCGGTCGGCGGTGCTTCGCCGGGCGGGCTGGTTGGCCGTTCTTCGTCGGGCGGGCCCGGCGGCGGTCCTTCGTCGGATGGACCCGGTGGCTTTTCGACGGGCGGGCTTCTCGGTGGTCCTTCGGCGGTCGGGCCTGTCGGTGGTCCTTCGGCGGCCGGGTCCGTCGGCGGTGCTTCGGCGGCCGGGTCCGTCGGCGGTGCTTCGGCGGCCGGGTCCGTCGGCGGTCCTTCGTCGGATGGACTCGGTGGCTTTTCGGCGGGCGGGCCCGGTGGGGCCACCGACCTCGCCACCGGCGTGCTGGATGCGCTGTCCGGGGCGCACGCGCCGGACGTCGTCGCGGTCGTCTCCGACGGGTACGAGAACGTGTACCCGGGCGACCTGGCGTGGGTCACCGCGGCCCTGCCGGGCGCCGGGGTGCGCACGCCGGTCGTCTTCTGCCAGGCGACGTTCGGCCACGCCGACGACCTGACGCTGCGCCGGCCGGCGCCGTCGCTGCCGCAGCTTCCGTTCTGGCACACCGATGACCTGGCGCCGCTCGTACTGTGGCTGCTGTCCCATGTGGACGGTGCCGCCGCGGACCGGTGGATCGTCGCCGAGCTGCGCCGCCGTCTGGCGATCCTGGAAGTCTCGTTCGCGCTGGAAGCTTCCGTGGAAGGGAGGCCGTGATGCACCTGCCAGTTCCGGCCGGGGTGGACACCACCGGCCACCGGCTCGGCCAGCCGCAGCGGGCCGGCGCGCTGACCATGGTGCCGGTCTTCGGGCCGTCCTACCCGGGCATCGTGCCGCCGCGCAGCGGGCTGAAGCTCAGCCGGGTCGTCACGTACGGCCAGGTCGAGCTGACCAACCCGTCGCCTTCCGGGGTGGCCATCGTGCCGCTGCACGTCGGCTACATCCAGGACTCGGCGCAGAACCACGCCCTGTGCCGGTCGGCGTTCATTGCGGCCGGGCAGACGCTGCGCTTCGACGACGCGTGCTGCGTGCAGGCGAGCCAGGGCGGCTACCTCTCCGAGCGCGACCAGTGGTTCTTCATCCTGCCGGTCGAGCTGCGCGCGGCGGCGCTGGGGCTGCGCGGGACCAGCCAGTACAGCAAGCTGTGGGGCGACATCGCGCGCTTCAACGGCCGGCACGGCCTGCCCGCCCGCGGCCACCTCGAGCAGGTGCTGACCCGCAAGCGCTCGGTGCTCACCCAGTACCAGAGCCGCCTGGAACTGCTGGACGGGCAACTCGGCGCACTGTTCTTCATCGGCGACACCCTCGCCGGCGTGGAGATCGCGCCGGACCCCGTCTACTTCGCGGAGGTCTGGATGGCGCTGGTCTGCTTCGCCTACGGCCCGGCCGCGTGGCTCGCCTCCGCCCCTGACACCGCTCCGCCGGGCCCGCCTTGTGACACCGGCTCGCCGGGCGGCACGCAAGCAGTGCTGCCGCCTCGTGCCGCCGGCTCGCTGGACGACGTGCGGGCCGCGCTCCGCCTCCGCCGGCAGTCCGTCGCGGCCGAGGTGAGCGAATGGCTGTCCCGCACCGCGTGGCAACCGGACTCGGTCGTCGAGGACGAACGGTACCTCGGCCTGCGACTGTCCACTGTGTCCGGACCCGCTGCCGCCGGCCAGGTCGTGACGGACGGCTCCCGGCTCGTGTACGCGTCACTGTTCGCCTCGGCCCTGTAATCCGGTTGGCGCCACAGTACGGATCCGGTTGAATCACAGGTGTTGCGGGACTGCGCCAGGCCTCGCCGACAGGCCCCCCGATTCCAGATCGGGGCACAAGTCGCTCAGGAGCGGCCTGATTATGTCGGCACGGCGCTGGCCACACGCACCGCATCGCCTCCCAGGCGCCATCCCCGGTTCTCCGGGGGTGGCGTCTTCTGCTTCTCCACCCCAGCGCCAACACCCACCCCCACCCCGACTTCTGCCGACTTCACGCAATCCACCATCGACCCCCGTCGCACTGCGTAACGCCCAGGTGACACGACTTCGTGACCGTGACCGCAAGGTGTTACGGTCGGTGACGACGCCGGACGACGATTTCTCCGGCGGTGGTACGGTCTTGGAAGCGGTCAGCCCGTCACCGACTGCCTCTCGTCTCGGGCTTGCTCGCTGCCTCTGAGTCGCCGGCCTCTGCACTGCGGTCGCCGGCCATCGCAGGTACGCCCCGCCGCCGCGTCGGACAGCCACGACCCGGCAGCCACGCGGCGACCCGGCCCCCAAGGCCACCCGGCGGCGCGAACCCCGAGTGCATTCGGAGGGCACTCGAAGGGCACTCGGCGGCGCGAACCGCGCGGGCATTCGGAGGGCACTCGGCGGCGCGAACCGCGCGCGTGTGCGGCGCTCGTGAACTGCGCGAGTGTGTGGCGTTCATGCGGCGCCCCGAACCCGCGGGTGTGCGGCGGCGCGGCCCCGAGGACATGCGGCGACGCGGACCCGGCGGTGTGCGGTTGGTGCGGACCTGACGGGCATGCGGCGGCCCGGAGCCGTGCGGTGGCTGTTCGTGGCGCCGGTGTGCGCTGCGGGTGTCGACGTCGTGGGTATTGCCAACGCCGAGGTGGACAGGCGCGGACCGGCGGTCGGGCGGCGGTCGGGACCTGGCGGGCAGGCGGCGGTTGGGCAGCTCCGGACCTGGCGGACAGGCAGCGACCCGGATCCGCGCCGATCCCGGCCGCCGCTCCGCGCCGTTCCCGCTGCGTGTGGTGCTGCGCGGTGACTCCCCCGAATGGTGACTGCTTCGGGCCCGGATCGCGGTGGGTGTGCCGCGGGCGGAACTGGCGATCATGCCGCGGAGGCGGAGCTGGAGGGGCGCGGGCGGAGCCGACGGGGCATCCGGTTGGCGCGAGCCGGCGGGGCATGCCGCGGGTCGGAGCCAGCGAGGCATGCGACTGGCGCGAGGTGGCGGTCAACCCGCGGGTGGAGCCGGCGGGCATGCGGTCGGCGCGAGCCAGCGGGGCACGCCGTGGGGTGGAGCCGGCGGAGGATGCGACTGGCGCGAGGTGGCAGTCAACCCGCGGGCGGAGCCGGCGGGCATGCGGTCGGCGCGAGCCGGCGGGGCATGCGACTGGCGCGAGGTGGCAGTCAACCCGCGGGCGGAGTCGGCGGGTATGCGGTTGGCGCGAGCCGGCGGGGCATCGCGAGCCGGCGGGGCATGCCGCGGGCTGGAGCCGACGGGGCATGCGACTGGCGCGAGCCGGCGCGGTCGCCGCGCTGCGGGGCACCATCACCGGGCGGGCGTGCAGCGGCCCGGAGCTGCGTGGTGGCTGCTCCGGGCCGTTGGTTGGAACTTCGGGTCGCTGTGGGGGCTGGGCCGCTAGCGGGTGGCGTCGGACTGGTCGCGGGCGTCGCGCTGGGTGGGGACCGGGTGGTTGGAGGAGTGGCGGGCGTAGCCGTTGCCGGCGGTCGGGCGGTCGGCGTCCTCGTGCGCGGCGGACCTCGGCTCGAACAGGCTGCGTGACCTGGTCTCGCCGCGGCCGTTGGCGCCGAGCGGGGCGTGCTCGCCGGAGCGGCTGTCGCCGTCGGTGTCGGTCTCGGCGTCGTTGTCGTTGAGGCCGCTGCCGCCGTTCAAAGCACCGTTGGTGCCATTGGCGCCGCTGGCGCCGTTAGGGCCGTGGAGCTGCTCGCCGAGCGGCGCGTGCTCGCCGGACGTGCTGTCGTCGGCCGGTTCGTCGTCGTCGTCGGCGGCGTCCTGGCCCGCGGGGTCGGTGCCGTTCGCGGGCACCGGGAGGCCGGCGAGCGGGCGGCCGGCGAGGGGATGGCCGGCGACCGGGTGGCCCGTGCCGGTGACGGGCTGGCCGGTCAGTGGGTGGACCGCGACGGGCTGGCCGGTCAGCGGGTGCACGGCGACCGGCTGGGCCACGGGCTGCGGCTGACCGGAAGCGAGCTGCGGTGCGGACCCGGCCGACGGCTGGCCGCCGCCCGGCTCCTGCTCGGCCAGGCGCTGCTGCTCGGCGAGGCGCTGCTGGTCGGCGGTGCGCTCGGCGGGGGTGCGGACCGGGATCTTCGCGTATTCGCCGGTCTCGCCGCCCGCGGCAGCGGCCATGACGGCGGCGGCGGCCAGGTCGGCGACCCGCTTCGCCTCGCGCTGGACGCGGGCGCGGACCTCCTTGGCGTGCCGCTCCGCGCCCTCGGCGGCCGAGCGGGCCTCCTCGAGGCGGGCCATCTCCTCGGCCAGGTCCTGGCGGGTCTCCTTCAGGCGCTGCTGGAACTGCTGGACCTCACGCTCGGTGGTCGCGCCCTCGCGACGGGTCTGGGCGAGGCGCTGCTGGTTGCTCTCGAGCTCGGCCTGCAGCTGGGACAGCGCCTGCCGGCGGGCCTGGATCTCGCGCTGGACGGTGGCGAGCTGGTGCTGGGCGGCGGTGTTCTGCTCGTCGGCGCGGCGGCGCAGCTCGGCGACGTGCTGCTCGGCCTCGGCCTTGATGGCGGCGCACTGCTCGTCGACGCCGGCGCGCTGGCGCACGAGCTCCTCCTCGACCGCCTCGCGGTGCGCGGTGACCTCCTGCTCGGCCGCCTCACGGGCGTCGGCGATGTCCTGCTCGGCCTGCGCCTTCCACTGGGTCAGCTCCTGCTGGGTCTGCTTGCGGGCGGCCTCGATCTCCTGCTGGATCTTGAGGTGGGCCGCCTCCAGGAGCGCCTTCGCCTGCGCCTGGGTGTGCTTGATCTGGGCGGCGCTCTGCTCGTTGATCCTGGCGGCCTCCTGCTCGGCACGCTGCTGCGCGGCCTCACTGTTGGCCCGCAGCCGCTCGGCGACCTCACGGATCTCGGCGAGCTCGGCCTGCGCGGCGGCCCGGCGCTCCTCGTACGCCTGCTGCTCCTCGGTGCGGCGCTGCGCCAGCTCGTCCTCGAGGTCCTGCAGGGTCTTCGCGGCCAGCTCGCGGGCGTCGGCGAGGACCTTCTCGGCCTCGGCCTGGTGCTTCGCGGCCCGCTCCTGGGTGGTGCTGGTGATCTGGTTGGCCTGCTTCTCGGCGAGCGCCAGGATGTCGTCGACCATCGGCCCGAGGTGGCGGAACGAGGCCTTGTCGACCTGCGCCGGCCGCTCCTTGATCTCGTTCAGCTCCTGCTGCAGCTGCTGGCGCTGCGCCTGCATCGACCGCAGCCGGGTGTCGAGGTCCTGCCGGTCCGCCTCGATCCGCCGCCGCTCCTGCGCGAGCTGGGCCAGCTCACGGTCCCGCTTCGCGAGGTACTGGTCGACCTGTCCCTGGTCGTAGCCGCGCAACGCGACCTTGAAGGCCGGCCGCGCGCCGGAATCGTCGCGAGCCGTCGCCAGCTCTCCGCCCTGGGACATGTGCCAACCCTCCATACCATCGCGAGCGCGATCCGCCGCAACGCTACCGTCGCCTGCCCTCGGGCCAACACCCCGCCCGGCGTGTCAGTTTCGCACCACATCGGTGGACGGTGGATCGTCCGGAAGGCCCTCGATCCTGCGCGCGTGCTCGATCATGCCGTGGATCGCCTCGAGGCTCGGACCCGACAGCCCGGCCGCGCGCAGCGCCATGGTGCGCACCGCGTTGTCCCGCAGCGCGGCGAGTAGCTCCAGCTGCTCGTCGATGCGCCGCGCGGCTTCGTCGTCCAGGAAATATGCGGCGTTGACCCCGAAGAACTCGGCGAGCGCCTCGAGGTGCCGTTTGGTCGGGTTGTCCCGTGCTCCTTTGCGCAGTTGCCAGATGTACGTGTGGGAGATCATCACTCCCCGTGCCCGGATGGCGGCGGCGACCTCCTCATAGCTGTACTCGCCGCGACCCGGCGGGTGGACCGTGCTGAAGAGACGGTCGAGCTTCTCCGCGAGGGTCACATGGCCTCCTGGTACGTAGACGCTTGACAATCGCACCCCGGCGATGGAAATCTCCATCATAAGCTCAGATTTATGGACGATGTCGCCCCATAAACTGAAGTTGACGTCATCCTTCCGGGTGGAATGGATCGTCGTGGCCGGCGAAGGCAACGGGGGTGGCCACGACGCCCTGAGCGGCCGCGGCGCGGTAACGCCGCGCGAGGCCGAGCAGCGCCCGGACTTCGGCGTCGACATCGGGCCCGCCGGCCGACTGGGAGGCGTTCGGCGGGCCGGGAGCCCGCCCTGCGGCATGTGCCGGAACATGCACAGGCGCTGGCCCCAGAGCTGGTGCCGGGCCGCTGCCGGGGGGCAAGCCCGGCGCCACCGCACCGCCACCGTCACCGACCGTCGTCGCAGTGACGTCCGCCATCGAAGAGCCACCGCCCGCCACGCCACCGCCGGAAACCAGACCGCCCCTCGCTGAGCCAAAGCCGCCCGCTGAGCCGCCGCCGGAAGCCAGACCGCCGCTCGCTGAGCCAAAGCCGCCCGCCGGGCCACCGCCGGAAGCCGGACCGCCGCTCGCTGAGCCAAAGCTGCCCGCTGAGCCGCCGCCGGAAACCAGGCCGCCGTCGCTCGTTGGACTGTCGCTCAGCCCTGGACCACCGAGCCGTCCCGGCTGGTCGCTGACCGTCGCCGGACCACCACCACCAGCCGGCGGCGGAGCGGCGATGTTCGCTGAGGGGCCGCCGCCGGCGCGCAGGACCGCGGCCCGCAGGACGGTGGCGTCGGCGTCGGTGTCGCCCGCGCGGCCGGCGAGGAGCCACTGGGCGTCACGGATCTCGATGACCCGGCGGTACAGGCGCAACTCGACGCTGCGAAGAGCGACCAGCTCGCCGAGGCGGCCGGGCGGGTCGCCGAGCACGACGCCGGGCGCGGCGGTCGCCAGGTCCCGCCACAGCGGCCGCAGTCGCTGCAGAGCCACGTAGCGTGACGTCCAGCGCCGCAGGCCGCCCAGTGCCGGCAAGGCGGCGCCGAGGCCGAAGAACAGCAGCATCAGGGCCAGCAGCATGCGGGAGACCGACTGCGCGCCCGGGTTGTCGAGCGCGCGGCTGCCGGCGGCGTGGCTGATCTGGTACACGATGCGGTTCGCCATGAACAGCAGCCCGACCACGGCGCCGGCGCTGAGCAGCCACATCCCGATCCGCAGCCGCCACGGCGCGGCGCCCCGGCCGGCGGGGCGGAAGAGCACCAGCGCGCAGATCAGCCCGACGGCCAGCCCGAGCTGCGTCAGCGTGGCGTACGCGGTGACCAGCGGCGTGCCGGCCTGCTCGTACACGAAGTCGTAGCGCTCGGGGCGGCGCGGTGCGAGCAGGAACAGCACGGTCATCGCCACGGCGGTCACGCTCAGCAGCGCGTACGCGGCGCGGCGGAGCCATGCGAACCGGGCCGGGTCGGGGGACAGCAGCCCGACGATGTTGACCATGCCGGCGGACGCGGCGACGGTCGCCAGGTTCTTCAGCGGGACCGAGATGTCCGGCACGCGCAGGAGGGTGTCGGTCGCGTACGAGATCTCCCGCCGGTTGAACGTGAACGACAGCGTCGCCAGCAGCACGACGAGCCGGATGGCCTTGCCCCGCGGGGTCTGCGGCGTCGCGAACCGCCAGATCGTGAACGCCCAGAACGTGGTCAGGACCAGGATCTCGAGGACATCGACGGCGTCAACGGCCACGGCGCTCAACCAGGAACGGCTCGGCGAGGGCGTCGTACAGGTTGTCCAGTGACGGGTCGGCGGCGGTCGGCCGCGCGGCGGTGGAGGCGGCCGTGTTGAGCATCGTGGCGATCATCTCCGCGACCTGCTCCTGGGGGGCGCTGTACGACGAGCGGCGCAGCACCCGGGCGACGGTGGCGGGATCCAGGTCGGGCAGCAGCAGAGCGGTCACGTCCTCCAACCCGTCCCCGGTCGTCGCCCCGGCCGTCGCCCCGACAGGGGGCTCCGGCGCGGGCGCGACGTGGTCGCACAGGATGTGGCCGATCTCGTGCAGGATGATGTGCTGCTGGTGCAGCCACCCGGTGCTGGCCGCGTAGAAGACGTGGTCGGCCTTGTCGGTCGACAGCCACAGCCCGCACGCGGTGCCGTCGACGCCCGCCGCCGGCAGCTGGTGCAGGTGCAGGTCGCGCCCGCGTGCGGCGGCGACGGACGCGCAGAAGGCCCGCAGGTCGAACGGGTCCGGGACGTCGAGCCCGGCCAGTATCCGCCTGACCTGCTTCTCCAGCGCTCGCAGCCGCATCCACGCTCCAGCCGACCATCGGGGCCCATCGGGTCCCACCATAGGCCCCGGTCGGACCGGCAGGTGGCTCCAGCGGCCGACGTCACTTTCATTTGTTCACCTCTATTGACAGTGTTCGAGCGGCCGACGTACGTTGCCTGCACTTACTCGGTTCAGTAAACCTTCTTCAAGGAGCCCCCGTGCGAAGAGCCTGGATCGTGGTCGTCACCGCCCTGGCGACCGCAGTGACCGCCGTCGTCGCCGTGGCCGCCCAGCCGCGGCCCCAGCCGGCCGAAGCGTTCCCCGTGTCGTCCCGCAGCGCGCTGATCGGCTACCTGAGCGGGATCAGCGGGCAGTACGCCATCACCGGCCAGCACAACCGCGAACCCAACGCCGACCCGACCAAGTGGACCAGGGTCGCCCAGCAGCTCACCGGCCAGACGCCGGGCCTGTGGGGCGGCGACTTCCTGTTCCAGTCCGCCGACGTGTCGTCCCGCCAGACGATGGTCAGCGAGGCGATCCGCCAGTGGCAGGGCGGCTCGCTCGTCGCGCTGACCTGGCACATGTGCCCGCCGACCGTGGGCTCGACCTGCGGCTGGGACAGCGCCGGCGTGCTCAGCCACCTGAGCGACACTCAGTGGAGCCAGCTGGTCACCGACGGTACGTCGCTGAACACGGCCTTCAAGAACCGCCTCAACGAGGCCGTGCCCTACCTGCGGCAGCTACAGAGCGCCGGCGTGCCGGTGCTCTTCCGCCCGGTCCACGAGATGAACGAGGGCTGGTCGTGGTGGGGCGGCCGGCCGGGTGCGAACGGCAGCCGCAAGCTCTTCCAGATCGTGCACGACCACTACGCCAACACCCAGGGCCTCACCAACCTCGTGTGGGTGTGGAACGTCAAGGACGTCAACATGGGCTCGATCGCCGACTACTGGCCCGGCCCGTCCTATGTGGACCTGGCGACGCTCGACATGTGGGTGAAGTACGCGCCGAGCACGTCGGACTACCAGGCGATGCTGAACGTCGCCGGTGGCAAGCCGATCGCCCTCGCCGAGGTCGGCCAGGTGCCGAGCGTCGCGCTGCTGCAGGCGCAGCCGCGGTGGACGTACTTCATGGTGTGGGCGGAGTACCTCACGGACCCGGCGTACAACAGCAACGCGGCCGTGCAGAACACGTACTTCAACAGCAGGGTCCTGGTCCGGGGCGAGTTCACCGTGCCCGGCTCCGGCGGCGGTGGCGGCTCGGGGACCGGCCAGATCACCGGCCTGGCCGGCAAGTGCCTCGACGTGGCCGCCTCCGGCACTGCCAACGGGACCAAGGTCCAGCTGTACACCTGCAACGGCACCGGCGCGCAGCAGTGGACCGTCGGCACGGACGGCACGATCCGGGCCCTCGGCAAGTGCCTCGACGTCGCCGGCGGCACCAACGCGGACGGCACGAAGGTCCAGCTCTGGGACTGCGTCGGCAACGACCACCAGCAGTGGAGCAGGGTGGGGCAGACCCTCGTCAACCCGGCGACCGGCCGGTGCCTGGACGCGACGGGGCAGTCCAGCGCCGACGGCACCCAGATCCAGATCTGGACCTGCAACGGCCAGACCAACCAGCGGTGGACCCTGCCGGCGTGAGGTTCCGGTGTACCGTCCCCGCCGTCGCTCAGGCGGCTGCGGGGGCGGTGCTGTCCCGGATGGCGAGGGTGGGGTTGGTGTACCGGACGCTGCGCGGCGGCCGCCCGTCGACACACTCCAGCAGCAGCCTGGCCGCGCGGGCGCCATAGTCGGCGATGTTGCGGCGCAGGACGGTCAGCGCCGGGTGGACCAGCTCGCACAGCGGCGAGTCCTCCCACGCGAGCATCGACACCTCGTGCGGCACGCGGACGCCCATCTCCGCCGCGACGCCGAGCCCGGCCAGGGCCATCACGTCGCTGTCGTAGACGATCGCCGTCGGCCGCTGCTTGCCGCTGAGGATCCGCCGGGTCGCCTGCGCCGCGGCGTCGCCGGTGTAGTCGGCGGCGACCACCGTCACCGTCATGGCGGTGCCCTTCGTCGTCGCCGCGATCGCGTCGGTACGCGCCTGCGTGTGCAGCATGTCCGGCGGCCCGCTGACCCGCGTGACCCGCCGGTGCCCGAGCGACGCCAGGTATCCGACGACCTTCCCGGCCGACGCCGCTTCGTCGGTCCACAGGTTGGCCAGGCCCGGGATCTCCCCGCTGCCGCCGACCACCACCGCCGGCAGGTCGATCGCGAGGACGGCCGGTACCCGCGGGTCGTCGTGCTGCAGGTCGCACAGCACCACCCCGTCGACCCGCCGCTCGGCGTGCCACCTGCGGTGGACGGCGATCTCCTCCTCGGCACTCGCCACGAACTGCAGCGCCAGCCCGAACCCGCGCGCCGACAGCTCCACCTGGATGCCGCTGATCAGCTGCCGCCGGAACACTTCGATGCTGAACGCCGCCGACGTGCGCCGCAGCGTCAACCCCACCGCGTCGGAGGACGCCCCGTGCATCGCCACCGCCGGCCGGTGCACCGCGAACCCGAGCTCGGCCGCCACGTCCTGGATCTGCCGGCGCAGGTCCTCGGACACCCCGGGCCGCCCGTTCAGCGCGTACGAGACCGCGACCCGCGACACCCCGACGCGCTGGGCGATGTCACTCATCGTCGGCCGCCGCCCCATTCGGTCCCTCCCGGCCACGACACCACCCGCACCCCGCCGGTCACCCCGGCCGCCCTGCGGAGAATATCCGACCCCCGCCGGTGGCCCCAGCTTTCCGTGATCCGGAAGAGTTGTTGCTGCTCCGGCGACAATATGTCTTCCGGATCACGGGAGAGGCGTGTCCGGTCAACGCCTGCCTGCGTCAGGCCGGTCCGCTGCTGGCCCCAGCTTGCCGTGATCCGGAAGGGTTGTTGCTGCTCTGGCGACAAAAAGTCTTCCGGATCATGAGGACCAGCCACAGCGAAGGGCGACCACCGGGTTGGGCGCGGACGCGCAGTCCTGCCCGCGGCACGCGTGGCAGTGCGAGCGAAGCGAGCATTGGGGTCCGGGTGAGAATCCCCGGCGGGACCCGCCGCGGAGCGGTGGGGCGGCGAGCCCATGGCCGAAGGCCGCAGGCGGGTGACAGCGCTACAGCGAAGCTGAAGGCGGGCAGCAGCTGTCGCGGAGGAGGAGGCGGGGGGTGGTGTCCTGGAAGTCGGTGGCGGGGGCGCCGTCGAGGTGGGCGAGGAGGGTGCGGGCGGCGTTGGCGCCGTAGGCGTGCACGTCGCGGGCCAGGGCGCTCAGCGCCGGGTACGCCATCTCGCACAGCTGCGAGTCGTCGCCGGCGATGATGGACAGGTCGCCGGGGACGTCGAGGCCCAGTTTGCGGGCGACGTGCAGGCCGGCGGTCGCCATGATGTCGTTGTCGTAGGTGATGGCGGTCGGCGGGCGGGCCGAGGTGAGCAGCTGCTCGGTGGCCCAGGCGCCGGCCTCCCAGGTGTAGTCGGTGTCGATGACCTCGGCGCTGTCCAGGTGGTGGCGTGCGGCGGCGGCGCGGAAGGCCAGGGTGCGGATGCGGGTGTGCTCCAGCGCCGCGAGCCCGGCGACGCGGGCGATCCGCCGGTGGCCGATGGCGGCCAGGTACGCGAGCGCCTCGGTGAGCGCGGCGGCGTCGTCGCTCCACACGGCGGGGATCGAGGAGCCGGGGCGCGGGTGGCCGACGAGGACGGCCGGCAGGCCCATCGCCGACAGCGCGGCGATCCGGGTGTCGTCGGCCCACAGGTCGGTGAGGATGGTGGCGTCGATGCGGCGGGCCGCCCACAGGCCGCGCAGGGCCTCGATCGCCCGGTCGTGGTCGGCGACGACCTGCAGGACGAGGGCGGTGCCGGTCGCCGACAGCTCGGTCTCCAGGCCGGCGATGAACTTCATGTAGAACGGCTCGACGCCGAGGGTCGCCGCCTCGCGGGCGATGACCAGGCCGATCGCCTCGGCGCGGGACACCGACAGGCCGCGGGCGGCGGCGCTCGGCTGCCACCCCATCTCGGCGGCGATGGCGAGGATCCGCTCGCGGGTGCGGGCGGACACGCCGGGCCGGTCGTTGAGCGCGAACGACACGGCCCCGATCGAGACCCCGGCGGCCTCGGCGATGTCGTTGATGGTCGGCCGTCGCGTCACCAACCCATTCTCCAACAACGCGTCACTTCGTCGCTCCGGAGGTGAAGCCGTTGTAGATGAACCGCTGCAGGAACAGGAAGAGCAGCAGCGTCGGCACGATGACCAGGATCGCGCCGGCGGAGATGGTCTCCCAGTGTGCCCCGAACGGGCCCTTGAAGCGGAACAGCGACGTGGAGATCGTCCCGAGCCCCTCCGACGGCATGTAGAGGAACGGGATGTAGAAGTCGTTGTAGACGAAGATGCCCTTGATGATGACGACGGTGGCGATCGCGGGGCGCAGCAGCGGCAGGATGACGCTGCGGTAGATGCGGAAGGTGGAGGCGCCGTCGAGGCGCGCCGCCTCGTCCAGCGACACCGGGATGCCGCGCATGAACTGGACGAAGATGTAGATCGCGACGATGTCGGTCCCCAGGTACAGCAGGATCGGCGCCCACCGGCTGTCGAAGACGCCCAGCGCGTCCACGACCTGGAACGTGGTCACCTGGGTGGTGACGCCGGGCACGAGGGTCGCGACGAGGAACGCGCCGACGACGACCTTCTTGAAGCGGAAGGTGAAGCGGTCGATGGCGTACGCGGCGAGGGTGCCGACGAGCACCGTGCCGGCGACGGAGACGACCAGGATGAGCGCGGTGTTGGCGAACGCGGTCAGCATCCGCCCGTTGGTGAACGCGGTGGCGTAGTTGGACAGGTTCGTCCAGTCGTGCGGCAGCGCCAGGGGGTCGCCGCCGCCCACCATCTCCTCCGGCGTCTTCAGCGAGGTGAGGAACACCGACACCAGCGGCAGCAGCACGACGACCGAGGCGACGACGAGCGAGAGATACTTCAAGGCCCTGGTCATGTCAGGTCGGTCCTCTCCTCTGGTACCAGACGCCGCTGCACCCACGTGACCAGCAGCACGATCAGCAGCAGCACGACCGCGGCCGCCGAGGCGAGCCCGAACTTGTTGAACTGGAAGGCGAGCTTCACGGTCTGGATGACGAAGGTCTTGCTGTCGCCGGCACCGCCGGTCATCACGAACGGGATCTCGAACACCGACAGCGACCCGGACACGGCCAGGATCACGCTGAGGCTGAGGATCGGCTTGATGCCGGGGACGACGATGTGCCGGAACACGTGCCAGCGGTTGGCGCCGTCGAGTTCGGCGGCCTCGTGCAGCTCCGGCGGGATCGCCTGGATCGCGCCGAGGAAGAGCACGAAGTTCAGCCCCAGGAAGCGCCACACGGACACCCCGCTCAGCGACACGTTGACCAGGTCGGGGTCGCCGAGCCAGAGCCTGCCGGGGTGCGCGCCGAACAGCGCGAGCACCGAGTCGAGGGTCCCGCCGGGGCGGAAGAAGTACAGGAAGACGAACGAGACCGCGACGCCGTTGATGAGGTACGGGAAGAACAGGATGCCCTTGAACAGGTTCCGCAGCCGCAGCTTGAAGCTCAGGATGAACGCGAAGTACATCGCGACGGCGGTCTGCACGAAGGCGGCGAGCAGGTAGTACACGCTGACGACGAAGACGCTGAACAGCTCCGGGCGGGTGAAGAGCTGCACGTAGTTGTCCACGCCGACGAACGCGGGGTCGGGGTCGAGGCCGTCCCAGTCGGTGAAGCTGTAGGTGACCATGCTGCCGACCGGGATGTACGTGAAGACGACCAGCAGCGCGAGGGCGGGCAGCAGGTAGAGCCAGGGGATGATTCGGGTTCTCACGGCACTCCGATGAACGGTGGCGCCGCCGCGACAGCGACGCCACACAGAGCCACAAAGCCACAGAGCCACAGAAGCCGCGGCGGAAGGTCAGAGGTTCTTGGCGGCCTCGGTCCAGCGCTTGGTCAGGTCGGCGAAGACGCCCTTGAGGTCGCCGGGTGCGGCGCCGCGGGCCGTGTCGACCAGCTTCTGCCGGTAGTCGGGCTTGCTGATGCCGACCTCGGAGGCGTTGTCGACCTTGGTGAGCTTCGCGGACCCGGCCTGCGACAGCTCGATGAACTTGACGCCGGCGGCGGTGAACGGCTGCATCGCCGGCGGCAGCGGGGCGCCCTTGACGGCGGAGATCGCCTGATTGACGGTGGCGCTGTCCGACTTGTCGATGAACCAGTCGAACCAGGCCCGGGCGGCCGCCTTGTTCTTCGAGTGGCTGTTGATCGCGTACTGGTAGTCGGGCGCGACGACGGAGCAGAACTTGCCGTCCACCTGCTTCGGGAACGGCATGTAGCCGATGACCGAGGGGTCCTTGCCGGCCTTCTTCGCCGCGTCCTGCATCTGCGCGATCGCCCACGAGCCGAGCCACATCGTCGCGATCTTGCCGGTGGCGATCTGCCCCTTCGAGTCCTCCCAGTTCGTGGTGGTCGGGTCGGCCTCGGAGAGCTTGTTCTTCACGATGTCGAACAGCAGCGTGTCGCCGGTGGCGAGGTCGGCGCCGTCGGCCCACGGGTTGGTCGTGACCAGGTTGTCGTTGGCCTTCGGGTCGCAGCTGACCGAGCCGACGACCTGCGACCAGGAGCTCAGCGGCCACCCGTCGTGGTAGTTGGTGTAGTACGGGGTCGCGGCGGTCTTCGACTTGATCGCCTGCAGTGCGGTGATGAACCCGGCGGGCGTCGTCGGCCAGTTCGTGACGCCGGCCTGGGCCCAGACGTCCTTGTTGTAGACGAAGCCGTTGACGTACGCGAAGCCGGCCACGCCGTAGACCTTGTCGCCGACCCTGGCCTTGTCGGTGAAGCTGTACTTCGCGCTGAGGTCGGCGGCGGAGCCCAGCGGCGCGAAGTACTTCGGGTAGTCCTCGGTGACGACGGTGTTGGGGATCAGCAGGACGTCACCGTAGTTCTCGGTGTTCATCCGGATCTTGACTTCGCCCTCGTAGTCGGTGACGCCCTCGAACTTGACGGTGACCTTGGGGTACAGCGCCTTGAACTGGCCGGCGTACCTCTGCATGGTGCCGTCGGTGACGAGGTCGGTGCGGTTGGTCAGCACGGTGATCTCGCCGGAGACGGCGGCGGGGTCGGTGGGGGACACGGCGTCGGCGGACTGCTTCGGGTCGGTCCCGCTGCCGCACCCCGCGAGGGAGAGGGCAAGCGCGACCGCGAGTGCTCGGCGGAACATGGGCGCTCCATTCAAAGGGGTGTCTAAAGCGTTTTAGTTCGAGCGAACGCAGGATGACACCGTTGTCAGGCGAATGGGAAGAGCCCTTAACCGATTCGTGACCGGGCGTCAGCGGGGCGGAGCGGTGCTGCCCCGCGGCGTGAGGTGCGCCGGGGCGCCGTGTGTGCTGGTCACGGGCTCGCCGGCGATCGCCGCGAGCAGGGTGCGGGCGGCCAGTTCGCCGTACGCGCCGATGTCACGGGTCAGGGCCGTCAGCGGCGGGTGCAGCAGCCGGCAGATCGGCGAGTCGTCCCAGGCCACGATCGACAGCTCGGCCGGCACCGACACACCCAGCTCGCGGGCCGCGGTCAGCCCCGCGACGGCCATCACGTCGTTGTCGTAGAGCAGCGCGGTCGGCGGATGCGCCCCGCCGAGCAGCTTGCGGGTCGCCCGCGCGGCCGCCTCGCCGGTGTAGTCCGCCGGGACGGTCACCGCGTCGGCGATCCCGAGCCGGGCGCACACGCCGGCGAACGCGGCCGTGCGGATCGCCGTGTGCGCCAGCTGCGGGATGCCGCCGACCCGGGCGATCCGGCGGTGCCCGAGCGCCGCCAGGTACTCCACCGCCTCCACCATGGACTGCTCGTCGTCGCTCCAGACGCTGGTCAGCGACCCGCTGACGCCGGGCGGGCCGATCACGACCGCGGGCAGGCCGAGCTCCTGCAGGGTGCTCACCCGCGGGTCGCCGACGTTGACGTCGCAGACCAGCACGCCGTCGACGCGCCCCTCGCTGAACCACCGCCGGTAGAACGCGAGCTCCTCGTCGCGCCCCGGCGCCATCTGCAGCAGCAGCGCGTACGACTGCCGCGACAGCTCCAGCTCCAGCCCGCTGATCAGCTCCATGAAGAACGGCTCGACCCCCAGCGTGCTCGGCGGCCTGCGCAGCGTCAGCCCGACGACCCTGGTCTTCGCGCCGGCCAGGGCCCGGGCGTTGCTGTCGGCGTGGAACTGCAGGCGGTCGGCGACGGCCAGGATGCGCTCCCTGGTGGCCGCGGACACGCCGGGCCGACCGTTCAGCGCATACGAGACGGCCCCCTTGGACACGCCCGCCTCCCGGGCGATGTCGGCGATGGTCGGTCGTTTCACCTGCGGCCGCCTTTCTCGGTTCACCGATGCTAGCCGCTCACGCCCCCTCGTTGACAGTTCGTGGCGGCCGCCGTTACCGTCAATCTCCACTTACTCGGTTCACCAACGCTACGGGGTTGAGCATGTACCGCGCGCTGCACGACAACTGGACGCTGTCCGGGCCCGACCATGCCGGCGTCCCCGCCACCGTGCCCGGCTGCGTGCACACCGACCTGCTGCGGGCCGGGCTGATCGACGACCCGTACCTCGACGACAACGAGAACAGGCTCGGCTGGATCGGCCGGACGGACTGGACCTACACCACCACCTTCCGGTGGGCGCCGGACGGCCACGACCGCGTCGACCTGGTCTTCGACGGCCTCGACACGGTCGCCGAGGTCGAGCTCAACGGCACCGTCCTCGGCCGGACCGCCAACATGCACCGCCGCTACCGGTTCGACGCCACGGCGCTGCTGCACGAGGGCGACAACGTCCTGCGGGTCGCGTTCACCGCCCCGTACGCGTACGCCGAGGCGGAGGAGGCGCGGCTCGGCGCCCGCCCCGGGCCGTACGACGAGCCGTACCAGTTCATCCGCAAGATGGCCTGCAACTTCGGCTGGGACTGGGGGCCGACCCTCGTCACGTCCGGCATCTGGCGGCCCGCCGGCCTGCACTCGTGGTCCGGCGCGCGGCTCGCCGCCGTCCGCCCCCAGGTCCGCGCCGACGGCGTCGACGTCACGGTCGAGATCGAACGCGCCTCGTCGACGGAGGCCGTCGCCGTCACCGCGACCATCGGCGGCACCGGCGTCGAGACCAAGGTCGCCGCGGGCGCGACCACGGCCACCCTGTCGCTCGACGTCGCCGACGCGAGGCTGTGGTGGCCGCTCGGCTACGGCGAGCAGCATCGCTCCGAGCTGACCGTCACCGCCGCCGACGACACGTGGTCCCGGATGGTCGGGCTGCGCACCGTGACCATCGACCCGGACGCCTTCCGGATCGTCGTCAACGGCACCCCGGTCTTCGTCCGCGGGTTCAACTGGATCCCCGACGACTGCTTCCCCGCCGATGACGCCGCGACGCTCGAAACGAGGTTCGGCCAGGCCGTCGGGGCGGGCGCCAACCTGCTGCGCGTGTGGGGCGGCGGGGTCTACGAGTCCGACGCCTTCTACGACCTCGCCGACCGGCTCGGCCTGCTCGTCTGGCAGGACTTCCCGTTCGCGTGCGCCGCCTACCCCGACGACCTCGCCGCCGAGGTGGAGGCCGAGGCCCGCGACAACGTCGAGCGCCTCATGCCGCACCCGAGCCTCGTGCTGTGGTGCGGCAACAACGAGAACATCGAGGGCTATCAGCACTGGGACTGGCAGTCCTCGCTGGGCGACCTGACCTGGGGCGCCGCGCTCTACCATTCGGTGCTGCCGGGCGTCGTCGCCGCGCTGGACCCCGGCCGCCCGTACTGGCCGGGCAGCCCCTACTCCGGCGCGCCCGACCGGGACGTGAAGGACCCGAGCACCGGCACCGTGCACATCTGGACCGTCTGGGGCAGCGACGACTACACGCGGTATGCGGACTACACCCCACGGTTCGTGGCGGAGTTCGGTTTTCAGGGGCCGCCGGTGTACGCGACGCTGCGGGCGGCCGTCTCGGACGACCCACTCACACCGGATTCGCCAGGGGTGCTCCACCACCAGAAGGCCGTGGGCGGCAACGAGAAGCTGCTGCGGGGCCTGGGCGCGCACCTGCCCGCGCCGTCGACCTTCGACGACTGGCACTACCTGACGCAGCTCAACCAGGCCCGCGCCGTGTCGTTCGGGGTCCAACGGTTCCGCTCGCTCATGCCGTACTGCATGGGCACGGTCATCTGGCAGCTCAACGACTGCTGGCCGGTCACCTCCTGGTCCGCCGTCGACGGCTCCGGCAGGCGCAAGCCGCTCTGGTACGAGCTGCGCCGCGTCTACGCCCCGCGCCTGCTCACGTTCCAGGACGCCGCGCTGACGCTCGTCAACGACGACGCGTCACCCTGGACGGGCACGCTGGAACTGTCCCGGCGCTCGGTGACCGGCGCCGTGCTCGCCGCGTCGTCCGTGCCGGTGACGGTGCCGCCGCGTTCGGTGCTCGCGGTGCCGCTGCCGCCGGCGCTGTCCGCGGCGGGTGACCCGCGGCGGGAGCTGATCGTGGCCACCGCGGGGCCGGTCCGGGCGATCCGGTTCTTCGAGGAGGACCCCGCGGTGGACTATCCGGTCGCCGCCTACCAGGGTGCCGTGACCGCGGTGCCGGGCGGGTACGAGGTGACGGTGACCGCCACCACGGTCCTGCGGGAGCTGGCGCTGTTCCCCGACCGGCTCGACCCCGCCGCGGAGGTCGACGACATGCTCGTCACGCTGCTGCCGGGGGAGTCCGCGACCTTCACCGTCACCACCGCCGCGTCGTTGCGCGCGGCCGACCTGCTCAGCCACCCGGTGCTGCGCTGCGTCAACGAGGCCCGGCCATGACCGCCGTGCTCGCCGTCGACGTCGGCGGCACGAAGTTCGCGGCGGCCCTGGTGTCCTCGGACGGTGCCATCCGCGACCGTCTCGAGATGCCCCTCGCGGGCCGGGACCCGACCGGGGTGCTGCGCCAGCTGGTCACCACCCTGGCGGGCGGCGGCGGGGTGGCCGCGGTGGGCGTCGGCACGGCCGGCCCGCTGGACCGGGGGCTCGGCACGGTCAGCCCCGTGAACATCCCCGCCTGGCGCGACTTCCCGCTCACCGCCACCCTGTCCTCCTGGGTTCCCGGCGTGCCGGTGACGATGGCCGGCGACGCCCAGTGCGTCGCCCTCGGCGAGTGGTGGCGGGCCCCGGCCGGCGGCTCCCTGCAGGGCTCTCTGCTGGGCATCGTGGTCTCCACCGGCATCGGCGGCGGCCTCGTCATCGACGGCCGCCCCTGGCTCGGCACGACCGGCAACGCCGGCCACATCGGCCACATCACCGTCGACCCATCCGGCGCCCCCTGCCCCTGCGGCGCCACCGGCTGCGTCGAGACGATCGCCAGCGGCCCGGCGATGACCCGCTGGGCCCTCGCCCACGGCTGGCGTCCCGACCTCCCGCCCGTCCCGGCCACCCGCGCGCCGGACGCCGGTGGTCTGGACGACGGTGCCGCCGGCCCGCGCGGTGCTGATGCTCCCATTCCCGACGCGCGGGCGCTCGCCGAGGACGCGCGGCGGGGCGTGCCGGTGGCGGTGGCCGCGTTCGACCGGGCGGCCGGCGCCCTGGCGACGGCCCTGCTGACCACCGCCGCCCTGTGTGACATCGACCGGGTCGTGATCGGCGGCGGCGTGGCCGCGGCGGGCGACGTCCTGCTCACCCCCATCCGCCGCGCCCTCGCCGGCCGGGACGGGATGGCGTTCCTGCGCCGCCTCCGCGTCGAGGCGAGCACCCTCGGCCGCGACGGCGGCCTCTACGGCGCCGCCGCCCTCGCCCTCGGCACCCTCACCGTCCCCGCCTGACGGGTCCGGACGACCGGCCGCGCGTCAGGTGGGGCCGGCGGCGAGGAGATCCCGGGCGGTGGCGGGCGGCAGGCGCGGGTTGCGGGCGGCGGCCTCGGCGACGCGGGGGTCCGGGTCGTCGAGGAGGGCGAGCACCGCGGGGAGCGGCAGGGCGGGGTTGGCCGCCACGTACGCCCGGGCGGTGTCGTCGGCGTGGCCGGCGAGGGCCTCGGCGACGGCCGGTGGCAGGTTCGGGGCGGTCGCGGCGACGCGGCGAAGGTCGGTGTCGTCGCCCAGGGCCATGGCCGCCAGGGCGCCGGCGGGCATGGCGGGGTGCCGAGCGAGCTCCCAGCGGGCGTGGCCGGAATTGCGGACGAGGTCGGGCAGGACATGGCCAGGGACGTCCGGGTGGTGCTCGGCGAGCAGCAGCCGGACGCTGTGGTCCTCGTCGGCGGCCAGCGCCGCGACGGCCTCGGCAGGCAGGTCGGACGAGAACGCCACGGCCCGGCGGCACCACACGAACGGCGACCGGGCGTGCGCCGCGCGGACCGCCGGCGACGCGTGCCCGGGCCGCAGCCAGTCGGCGACGTGGTGATCCTGCGGCTCGACCCCGGAGGCGATGCGCGACCGGTCGGCATCGGGCAGGTCGGGGCGCAGCATGACCGCCACGCGGACGTCCTCGACCGGGTCGTCGCCGAGCGGCAGCACCGCGGCGAGCGGCGCGCCCGGGTTGCCGGCCACCCCCTCGCGAACCCACGGGTCCGGGTCGCTCACCAGCCCGGCGAGGTCGGCGAGGACCGCCCGATGCGCGGCGGCCGCGCGGGTGGCGGGGTCGGCGAGCAGGCCGGGCAGCAGGTCCGCCGGCACCGCCGACGAGACGGCGGCGCTGCGCACCGCCGCGTCCGGGTCGGTGAGCAGCCGCCGCAGGACCGGCTCCGGCGGCGACGGCCAGGACCGGGCCAGGGCCTCCCGCACCTCGGCGGACGGGTCGGTGGCGAGCCACAGCCTGGCCGGTTCGGCCAGGTCCCGCCGCCGCGCGAGCGCCAGCCGGACCGGGACGGCGGCGTCGGCGGCGAGCGCGAGCTGCGCGTCCCCCGGCAGCGGCAGGTCGGCCGCGGGGCGGTGGTCGGCGCTGTGCCCGCGGGCGAGCGCGACCCGCACCGCCTCGTTCCCGTCAGGCACCAGCGCCCGCCACGCGTGCGGTGCGGCGGCCGGGTTGCCGGCGAGTGCCCGGCGCACCTGCGGGTCCGCGTGCCGGGCGAGCCCGAGCGCCATCGAAGCCGGCAGGTCCGTCCGGCGGGCGAGCGCGTCCGGTGCAGCGGCGTCGGCGGCGGTGAGCAGGGGTGCCAGCAGCAGAGGATCCAGGCCAGGGTTGGCGGCCAGCCCTCGCAGGATCGCCGGTCGTGTCACCGGCACACCCTGTCACACGACGGTCAGCGGAAGACGCACGTGATCGGGGGGCTGCCCGGCGTACCGCTGCCGATGAAGCCGAACGTGGCGCTGGCGCCCGGTGCGAGCGCGCCGTTCCAGGCGACGTTGTCCGCGGTCACGGCGCTGCCGGTCTGGGTGACGGTGGCGCCCCAGGCCTGCGTGACGCGTTCGCCGCTACTGTACGTGTAGCGCGCCGTCCACCCCGCGACCCCCGACGTGCCGCCGTTGCGGACGGTGACCTCACCCTGGAAGCCGCCGGGCCACTGCCCGACGATTGTGTACGCGGCCGAACAACCCGGGACCGGCGGGACGCTGTCCGACGGCAGCACCGACCGCGACGGCGACGGCGACACCGACCTGGACGGCGATGGCGAGACCGACCGCGACGGCGACACGGAGGCGGAGGCGGACGGCTGGGTGCCGTTCAGGGCCCGCACGACGGCCGGCAGCCACCGGTCGGCGATCTTGCGGTCCCCGGACGCGTTGGGGTGCACGCCGTCGCCGGTGTCGGTGGCGGTGCTGAAGCCGGTCCACTGGTCCACCACGGTCACCGGCGAGGCGGCCGTGGTCTTGCCCGCGGCCCAGCCGGGGATCGCCGCGTTCAGGGCCACCACCCGCTGCGCGCACTCGGCGCAGGTGGACGGGTTCATCGGGATGATCTGGGCGACGAGGATCCGCATCGCCGGGTTGCTGGCCCGCATCTGGTCGACGAGCTTGCCGTACGCGGCGAGGATCGTGTCGGTGGGTCGGTTGCTCCACACGTCGTTGGTGCCGAAGTGCATGAGCACCACGTCGGGCCGGCTCGCCGCGAGCCACGCGGGCAGCTGGTTCTGGTCGGCGACCGCCGTGACGAGCGCCCCGCCGTGCCCTTCGCCGTCCCCGTCGTACGGAACCGAACAGCCCTGCGGCGGCTGCGTCCCCACGAAGTCGATGTTCGTGTTCCCGCCGCTCTGGAGGTCGTTCCACAGCAACGCCCGCCAGCACCCGGGATTCCCGGTGATCGAGTCGCCGAGCGGCATGATCCGCACCGCCGCGGCGCTCGCCGGCCCGGCCGGCAACGTCAGAAACAGCACCGCACCGACGACGGCCGCGGTGAGAAGCGCGAGAAGGGTCCGCATCCGCGCAGTAGAACAGGGTCTTTCGACGCCGCTCAATGCCCGGGACCGCTCGCGCAGGTCCCGGGCACCGGCGGGCGTGAAACCTACACGGCGTACGCCTCGACCTCGTAGAGGCGGGCGGCGGTGTCGGTGTTGTTCGTCGGGGTGATGACGTTGACGCGGAGGTAGCGGGTGCCGGTGGCGGCGAACGCGGTGGTGGTGACGTTCGCCGTGTTGCCGCGGACCTGGGCGGCGGTGGCCCAGCCGACCCCGTCGGTGCTGGTCTGCAGGTCGAAGTCGCGGGTGTTGAAGGCGGTGTTCTCCCCGCCCGCGCCGGCGTGGCGGATGACGACCCGGCTCACGGTCGTGACCGCGCCGAGGTCGACCCGCCACCACTTGGAGGTGCCGAGGGAGCACCACTTGTCGGCGTTGCCGCCGTTGACGGTGCCGTTGACGGCCTTCGCCGGGCCTTCGGTGGCGGCGCACTGGCTGTCGGCGGTGGCGGTCTTGTTCAGCGCGAGGTTCGTCGCCGGTGGCGTGGACCCGCCGGTGAGGGCGAAGTCGTCGACGTCGAAGAGGCCGCCAGTGCCGGTGCCGGCGAACACCAGGAACAACGGGCCGGAACCGGCCGACAGGGTGGTGGTGACGTCGGCGAACGTGCCGTAGCCGCCGGTGTTCGGCACCGCCACCGTGCCCAGCAGCGGGCCGGTCTGCGAGCCGGAGCGGATCTGGATGGTGCCGCCGGTGCCGCCGGACGCGACCCGGGCGGTGAAGCCGGTCTTGCCGGACACGTTGACGCCGGCGTAGCCGACCCAGTCGCCGCCGTCGATGTAGCCGACGCGGTTGCCGCCGTGCGCGTTGCCGTCGGCGACGACCTGGACGCCGTTCTGGGAGGTGTACGACTCCGCCTCGATCCGGCCGGTCGGCGGCTGGGAACCGCCGGGAGTGCAGTCGGCGGCGACCTTGCCACCCGCGTAACGGATGCCGCCGAGGAGGTGGGCGCGGAACGCACCGTCCGAATAGGACTCCTGGGTGTGGCCGGCACCGGTGTAGAAGGACCGTCCACTCTGGATCGTCTTGCACCAGGCGAACGGGTGGTCGGCGCCCATCGTGCCGCCGGAGTACGTGGTCTCGTCGAGGGTGGCGAGGACGTGGGCGGTCGCGCGGGGGTTGGTGCGGTAGTTGTACAGCTCGTCGGTGCGGACCCAGGTGGCGCCGAGGTGGGCGGTCGCCGGGTGGGTGCGGTCCTCGACCTTCATCGTGGCCTGCTGGATCGCCGGGTGGGAGGCGAACCAGGCGCCGACGAGGTCGCCGTAGAACGGCCAGTCGTACTCGGTGTCGGCGGCGGCGTGGACCCCGACGTACCCGCCACCACCGCGGATGTAGGACTCGAACGCGGTCTGCTGCGCGGCGTTGAGGACGTCGCCGGTGGTGCTGAGGAAGACGACGGCCTCGTACTGGGCGAGGTTCGCCGTGGTGAACGCGGCCGCGTCCTCGGTGGCGGTGACGGTGAAGCCGTTCGCCGCGCCGAGCTGCTGGATGGCGGTGATGCCGGCCGGGATGGCGTCGTGCCGGAACCCGGCCGTCTTGGAGAACACCAGGACGTCGAACGCCGTGTCAGCGAAGGCGGGCGCCGGCGCGGCGGCCAGGAGTGTCGCGGTGACCGCGGCAAGCGCGAGGAGCTTTCTCATGACGCGTAGACCTCGACTTCGTAGAGGCGGGCGGCGGTGTCGGTGTTGTTCGTCGGGGTGATGACGTTGACCCGCACGTGCCGCACGCCGGTGGCGGCGAACGTGGAGGTGGTGACGTTGCCGGTGTTGCCGCGCACCTGCGACACGGTCGTCCAGGTGGTGCCGTCGACGCTGGTCTGCAGGTCGAAGTCGCGGGTGTTGAAGGCGGTGTTCTCCCCGCCCGCGCCGGCGTGGCGGATGACGACCCGGCTCACGGTCGTGACCGCGCCGAGGTCGACCCGCCACCACTTGGAGGTGCCGAGGGAGCACCACTTGTCGGCGTTGCCGCCGTTGACGGTGCCGTTGACGGCCTTCGCCGGGCCTTCGGTGGCGGCGCACTGGCTGTCGGCGGTGGCGGTCTTGTTCAGCGCGAGGTTCGTCGCCGGTGGCGTGGACCCGCCGGTGAGGGCGAAGTCGTCGACGTCGAAGAGGCCGCCGGTGCCCGTACCGATGAAGACCAGGAACAACGCGCCACTCCCTGCGGTCAGGGTGGTGGTGACGTCGGCGAACGTGCCGTAGCCGCCGGTGTTGCCGACGTTGACGGAGCCCAGCAGCGGGCCGGTCGGCGAGCCGGAGCGGATCTGGATGGTGCCGCCGGTGCCGCCGGACGCGACCCGGGCGGTGAAGCCGGTCTTGCCGGACACGTTGACGCCGGCGTAGCCGACCCAGTCGCCGCCGTCGATGTAGCCGACGCGGTTGCCGCCGTGCGCGTTGCCGTCGGCGACGACCTGCACGCCGTTCTGGGAGGTGTACGACTCCGCCTCGATCCGGCCGGTCGGCGGCTGCGTGCCACCGATGTTGAGCGTGAACGCGTCCAGGTCGAAGAGCGCGCCGGCGCCGCCGGTGAACACCAGGTAGAGCTGGCCCGCGGTGGCGGGCGCGCCGGAGACGGTGCCGGTGACGTCGACGAACGTGTCCCAGCTGCCGGTCACCGGGACGGTGGTCGAGCCGAGCAGCGCGCCGGTCGGTGACCCGGCGCGCAGCGACAGGGTGCCGCCGGCGCCGCCGGAGGAGACGCGCGCGGTGAACGAGGTGGCGTTGTTCAGCAGGTACGGGCTGAACGCGATCCAGTCGCCGTTCTCGATCTGCCCGACGGTCTTGCCGCCCTCGGCGCCGGCCTTGTCGAACGTCTGCACGCCCTGCTGGGTGGCGAAGTGCTCGGCCTGCCGGTGCCGCGGCTGCAGCGTGTGCTGCGTGTGCGTGGTGATCCCGCCGTTGTCGGTGTACTCCGCGTCGAAGACGGCGAAGATGTTCGCGGCCGCGTCGTGCTCGCCGTCGAGCGGGATGGTGATCGAGCCGGTGCAGCCGGTCTGCGACGTGATCTGGTGGCCGTGCGTGTCGTGGCCGAGGATGTACGTCATCCGCACCCGTCCACAGTCGACGGTGCCGTCCTCGGGGTCGGTTACGGTGATCTGGTACGGCACGGTGTCGCCGAACGAGACGAGCGAACCGTTGGCGGGCGCCACGATCCGCACGACGGGCGCGGTGTTGCCGGCGGAGACGCGGACGCTGGCGCTGCCGGTGGCGCCCTGCGGGTCCCGGACGGTCAGCGTGGCGGTGTAGGTGCCCGCCGTCGCGTAGGTCTTGGTCGGGTTGGCGGCGGTCGACGTGGTGCCGTCGCCGAACGCCCAGCTGTAGGTCAGCGCCTGGCCCTCGGGGTCGTTGCTGCCGGCCGAGCTGAAGTTCACGGTCAGTGGCGCCGGGCCAGAGGTCGGGTTCGCGGCGGCGACCGCGACGGGCGCCCGGTTGCCGCCGCCGGTGTACTCGATGCGGTACAGGGCCGAGTTGGCGTCGCCGTTGCCGAAGCCGGCGCCGTAGTCCAGGACGTACAGGGCGCCGTCGGGGCCGAACGCCTGGTCCATGATCTGCATGCCCGACCACGGGAAGTTCGCGATGGCGCCGGGGGAGCCGTCGCCGTTGACGTCGATCGCCTTGATCCAGCGGCGGCCGAACTCGCCGGCGAAGAAATGCCCGTCGAGGTCGGCGGGGAACTTGACCGCCGACGGGTTCGCCGGGTCGTAGCGGTACACGGGACCGGCCATCGGCGACTCGGAGCCGCTGCCGAACTCGGGCGGGCTGCCGGCGTCACCGGCGTAGCGGATCCAGGCGGGCTTCGCGGCGGGCAGCGTGCCCTGGCCCGTGTTGCGGAACGAGTTGTTCACCGGCCCGCCGGCGCAGTTGTACTTGGGACCGGTGCTGTTGGTGGCGAAGTTCCACTCGTTGTAGGTCTCGGCGCTGGTGTTGGTGCCGGTGCAGTACGGCCAGCCGAAGTTGCCGGGCGCGGTGATCCGGTCGAACTCGACCTGCCCCGACGGGCCACGGTTGGGGTCGGTGGTGCCGGCGTCCGGGCCGTAGTCGCCGACGTAGACGGCGCCGGTGGCCTTGTCGACGCTCATCCGGAACGGGTTGCGCAGCCCCATCGCGTAGATCTCGGGCCGGGTGTTCGCCGTCCCCGGCGCGAACAGGTTGCCGCTCGGGATGGTGTACGAGCCGTCGGCGCCGACCTTGATCCGCAGGATCTTGCCCCGCAGGTCGTTGGTGTTCGCCGCCGACCGCTGCGCGTCGTAGGCCGGGTTGCGGTCGGTGCGCTCGTCGATGGGTGCGTAGCCGGCGGAGTCGAACGGGTTGGAGTCGTCGCCGGTCGACAGGTACAGGTTGCCGGCCGCGTCGAAGTCGATGTCGCCGCCGACGTGGCAGCACATGCCGCGGTCGGTGCCGACCTCGAGGACCGTGCGCTCGCTCGCGGTGTTGAGCGTGTTGTCGGTGTTGAGCGTGAAGCGCGACAGCCGGTTGACGCCCTTCCACGGCGTCCAGTCCGCACCGGCGGCCGGCGCGTCACCGCCCGGGGTGTTCAGCGGCGGCGCGTAGTACAGGTAGATGTAGCGGTTGGTGGCGAAGCCGGGGTCGGCGGCCACGCCCTGCAGGCCTTCCTCGTCATGGGTGTAGACGGGCAGCGTCCCGATCACCGAGGTGTTGCCGGCGGCGTCGGTGCGGCGCAGCGTCCCGTTGCGCGCCGTGTGCAGCACCGACCGGTCGGGCAGCACGGCGATCGACATCGGTTCGCCGAGCTCGTTGATCCCCTTGGCGAGCTCGACCTGCTGGAACAGGGCAGGGTTGATGGTGGTGTGGGCGTGCGCGGGGGTGGGCAGGGCCACCGCGGCGCTGCTGATCAGCAACGCCGCCGCGGCTCTTCTGAACGCGGGGTGCATCGGCGGGTGTCCTTCCCGAAGGGTCGGGGGCACGCGATGCCGGCGCAGCTTGGCGGGCGCGCCGGCGGCAGGTGCGCGGGCCGCCGAAGCCCCACACATCCACACGTCGCGATGGTTGGTGAGCCGACGTTACTAACTCGGGCCGATTGATGCAAGAAATCGACGTATGTGCTTGCAGAACTTTCCTTCGCGCCGTCGGAATGTCGTCCTGCCGCGCCGGCGCCGGTCGCCCCGGCGACCTTAAATGCTTTAAGCATATAGATATTCTTGACTTTCCGCAGGTTTCGCGAGGACTATTAGGAAACTTTCCTAATAGGAGGCACGAGTGCACCCCACCAGGCTCTTCGCAGCCATCCTGCTCACCGTCTCCGCCGCGGTAGCGATACCCGGCACCGCGCACGCCGCTCCCGCGGGGCTCACCGCCGCGTACTCCGCCGCGGACTACGGCACCTACTGGGTCGACAAGTACGTCGTCAGCAACCCGACCAGCGCCTCGATCACCGGCTGGACCCTCGAGTTCGACGTGCCGGCCGGGCTGAACGTCGGCACCGGGTACAACGGCACCGTCACGCGGACCGGCAACCACGTCACGGTCGTGAACGCGCACTACAACGGGACCGTGGCGGCCGGACGCAACACCGAGCCCTACAGCTTCTGGTTCATCGCCACCGGTACCAACGCGGAACCGCTGAACTGCCGCATCAACGGCAACAAGTGCGACGGCAGCCCGGACCGCGCCCCGAACGTGCCCGCCGGCCTGTCCGTCACCGGCCGCACGACGAAGACGGTGTCGCTGGCGTGGACCGCTCCGGCGGCGACGGACTTCCCGATCGCGGGCTACGACGTCTACCGCGGCTCCACGGTGGTTGCTTCCTCCACGACCCCCTCGGCCGTGGTGAACGGGCTCACGCCGAACACCGCGTACAGCTTCACGGTGCGGGCGCGGGACACGCGCGGCAACGTGTCCGCCGACAGCGCCGCCGTCTCCGCGACCACGCTCAACCCCGCGGACGACACCACCGCGCCACCGGCCCCCGGCAACCTGCGCAGCACGGCGAAGACCTCGGTCAGCGTCACGCTCGCCTGGAACGCGGTCACCGATCCGAGCGGCATCGCCGGCTACGACGTCTACCGTGGCTCCACGCTGGCGGCGTCCTCCACCGGCACGTCGGTGGTGGTCAGCGGGTTGGCGCCGCTCACCGCGTACAGCTTCACGGTGCGCGCCCGCGACACGTACGACAACACCTCCCCGGCCTCGGCGGCGGTCAGCGTCACGACCGACGACGCCGTCGGCAGCGGCAACTACGCGAAGGTCGGCTACTTCGTGCAGTGGGGCATCTACGGCCGCCAGTACTTCGTGAAGAACCTCGACACGTCCGGCGCCGCGGCCAAGCTGACGCACGTCAACTACGCGTTCGCCAACCTGGACCCGGTGAACCTGACCTGCCTGCAGGGCGTCACCCGCGGCACCACGCAGAACCCGCAGGACCCCGACCAGGGCACGGGCGCCGGTGACGCCGACGCCGACTACGCGCGCCCGTTCAGCGCCGCCCAGTCCGTCGACGGCGTCGCCGACACCGGCTGGGAGACGCTGCGGGGCAACTACAACCAGCTGCGCAAGCTCAAGGCGAAGTACCCGAACCTGAAGGTGCTGATCTCGCTGGGCGGCTGGACCTACTCGAAGTTCTTCTCCGACGCGGCCGCCACGCCCGCCTCCCGCGAGAAGCTCGTCCGCTCCTGCATCGACGTCTACATCAAGGGCAACCTGCCGCTGTACAACAACGCGGGCGGCGCCGGCTCCGCCGCCGGCATCTTCGACGGCATCGACCTGGACTGGGAGTGGCCCGGCGCCGAAGGCCACGCCGGCAACCACTGGGGCCCGCAGGACAAGGCCAACAACACGCTCCTGCTGGCCGAGTTCCGCAAGCAGCTCGACGCCCTGAGCGCCACCTCCGGCAAGCGTTACCTGCTGACCGCCTTCACCCCCGCCGACCCGGCGAAGATCGCGGCCGGCTGGGACATCACGCACACCGACGGCACCCCGAGCGTCTTCGACTCCCTGGACTTCGCCAACGTCCAGGGCTACGACTTCCACGGCGCCGGCAGCGACAACTCGTGGGAGCCCAACCGGACGGGCCACCAGGGCAACCTGTACGGCGACGCCCAGGACCCGTACTCCTTCACCTTCAGCGTGCAGAACGCCGTCGCCGCCTACACCTCCGCCGGCGTCAACCCGCGCCAGCTGACGGTCGGGTTCGCCTTCTACGGCCGCGGCTGGCAGGGCGTCGCCGCCGGCTCCTCCAACGGCGAATGGCAGACGGCCACCGGCGCGGCCCCGGGCCAGTTCGCCGAGGAGGCAGGCACCCGCGGCTACGCCAACCTCCTCGCCATGGTCCCCGGCTGCACCGTCTACCACGACGTCCAGTCGATCGCCACGTCCTGCTACACCGGCCCCGGCGGCCAGTGGTGGACCTTCGACGACGCCTGGTCCATCGCCCAGAAGACCGCCTGGCTGAAGCAGCAGAACCTCCTCGGCGGCATGATCTGGGAAATGTCCGGCGACACCACCAACGGCACCCTGATGACCGCCCTCAACACCGGCCTCTGACGCCTCCGCTCCATCCGCTCCACCCGCTGACCCGTGGGCACCCCCGCCCACGGGTCAGCCCCATCCGCACCACCGGGCGCGGGCCATGACGCCCTTGGTCGCCCGCGCCGCTTGTCGTGCCCGGGCCATGACGCCCTTGGTCGCCCGCGCCGCTTGTCGTGCCCGGGCCGCTCGCCGTGGACCGTGCCCGGACAGCACGTCGTGGCCGCGCTCGGTGTGCCTGGGCTGCAGGATGTTCGCGCTTGTCGTGCCCGGGCTGCTCGCCGTGGCCGCAGCCGGCGGCGACGCAACGACGTCACGCGGCCGGACTCCGACGTGACGGAGGAGGCGACGGCACGCGCCTGCGCACCGCGCGGCCGGTCGCGGCTGGGCGAGGCGCCTGAGTCCGCCGCAGCCTGGCCAACGCACACCGAGGCGCACCGAAGCAGGCGCTACGGGCCACGTCGCAGTATCGACGAGCCCTGCGCGGCGACTGCGGGGGACCGATCACTGCGGCGGGCTGTCCTTCGTTCCGCAGCCATGATCGCGTCGTCGGGCTGCTCAACCTGCGCCGGCTCGTGGGGGACCCGCACGCACGGGACCACGGGACGCCCCATGCCGCCGGCCGCCGCGGCGACGTGCCGGCGGTGTCCAGGCCGGCTTCGGTGCGGCCTGCGGTGCGGTCGAAGGCGGAAGGTCTTCGGGGGCAGGTTCGGCCGAGCCGGCCCCTGGCTCACCACCACGCACCGCGGTGACTGCGCCGGAGTCTGGCCCACCGGATTCCAGGGCTGTCAGCCGTGGGCCGGCCGGGTCCGGTGGCTGGAGCGCATCGAGCACCAGCGCGATCGGGAACAACGCGAGCTGGGCGGCCCTCGACGCGGCGGCGGAAGCGGGCCGTCCGCGGCGGTCCGGACCCCGCGGGACCGGGGCGGCCGGTCGGGAGGCGCGACACGGCACAGCCGGTGGTGTGGCGGCGCCGCGGAGTCGTGCCAGCTTCACCGTGTGGCGGGTGAGCAGGCCATGCGCACGAGCCTCAGCGAACTCCGCCCTTGCCCGCCGCCGCTCCTGACGCCGGTGCTCGAGCACGGCCGCAGCCGCCGCGCGGCGAGCACCGGCAGCCCCCGCACGATCAGCACCGGCCGCCGCCGTGCCGCCGACGCCGCTGGCCGCCGTGCCGCCAATGCCGCGGGCAGCCGCCGTGCGGTCAGCGCGAGCAGGTCCCGTGCGGTCGGTGCCGGCGGCCGCCGTGCGGTGAGTGCCGGCATAGAGCGGGCCGGACGGGACGGCAGGATCGGAAAGCGTTGCGAACACAGCGAATCCAGCGACCACGCGCCGCCTCCCCCCGGTAGGCGCTGCCCCACCATTCTCCCGCCCGCGCACCACCCCGTCCAGCGCGATGACGCCGTGCGAGCGCGATGTGCCGGAGTGTGACCTACGGGACCGCCGGCAGGAGGGCGACGGCGGCGGCGACGGCCTCGTCGGACAGTTCCTTGTCGACCATGTCGCCGGCGAGGTAGCGGCCGTAGGCGGGGAGGTCGAGGTGGCCGTGGCCGCACAGGGCGGTCAGGATGACCTTCTCCTCGCCGCTCTCCTTGCAGCGCAACGCCTCCTCGATGCAGGCGGCCAGGGCGTGGGTCGGCTCCGGGGCGGGGATGATGCCCTCGGTGCGGGCGAAGCGCACACCCGCCTCGAAGCACTCGCGCTGCGTCTTGCTGACGGCTTCGATGAGGCCGAGGTCGTAGACGTGCGAGATGAGCGGCGCCATGCCGTGGTACCGCAGGCCACCCGCGTGGATCGGGTCGGGGATGAAGTCGTGGCCGAGGGTGTGCATCTTCATCAGCGGCGTCATGCCCGCGGTGTCACCGAAGTCGTACGCGTAGACACCCTTCGTCAGCGACGGGCACGCGGCGGGTTCGACGGCGCGGATGACGGGGGCCATCCGGCCGGCCAGCTTCTCGCGCAGGAACGGGAAGGCGAGGCCGGCGAAGTTGGAGCCGCCGCCGGTACACCCGACGATGACGTCAGGCGTGGCACCGACCTTCGCCAGTTGGAGCAGCGCCTCCTCACCGATGATCGTCTGGTGCAGGAGCACATGGTTGAGGACGCTGCCGAGGGCGTAGTTGGTGTCGGGGCGGCCCGCGGCGACCTCGACGGCCTCGCTGATCGCGATGCCGAGCGACCCTGGCGAGCCGGGGTCCTCGGCGAGCACGGCCCGCCCCGCCGACGTGCGGTCCGAGGGTGAGGGATGGATCGTGCCGCCGAACGTCTCGATCATCAGCTTGCGGTACGGCTTCTGGTCGTATGACGCCCGCACCTGCCAGATCTCCACGTCGAGGCCGAACTGCGCGCCCGCGAAGGCCAGGGCCGTGCCCCACTGGCCGGCGCCGGTCTCGGTGGTGAGCCGGCGGATGCCTGCGGCCGCGTTGTAGTACGCCTGCGGGACGGCGGTGTTCGGCTTGTGCGAGCCGGCCGGCGACACGCCCTCGTACTTGTAGTAGATCCGGGCCGGCGTGCCGAGGGCCTTCTCCAGGCGGTGCGCGCGGAACAGCGGCGACGGGCGCCAGAGGCGGTACACGTCCAGCACCTCGGGAGGGATGTCGACGTACCGCTCCTGGGTGACCTCCTGCTCGATCAGCGCCATGGGGAACAGCGGCGCCAGGTCCTGCGGGCCGACCGGCTCCAGCGTGCCGGGGTGCAGGACCGGCGGAGGCGGCGCCGGCAGGTCGGCCATGAGGTTGTACCAGCGACGCGGCATCTCGCCCTCGTCCAGCGTGATCTTCGTGGCGGTCATGCCGTCGAAGCTAGCCCGCACCGCCCTCGACCAGGGCGGCTTTCACCCGGCCGTCACCCGGGAGCGGTCCGGGTGTCAGAGGATCGATGTGACGACGTGGGAGCCGTTGGGGATGAACCGGACCGGCATCTGCCGCAGGTCGGGGAGGGCGGCGGCGACGTGCGGGTGGGTCTCGGGCGGGGCGAGGAAGAGGAGGTAGCCGCCGCCGGTGCCGAGGAGCTTGCCGCCGTAGGCGCCCACCTCGAGGGCCCGGTCGTACCAGGCGTCGAGCTGGGCGTCGCGGTCGGACAGGTGCCAGTCGTCGTGGAGGAGGGTGCCGACGCCCTTGATGTCGCCGCCGAGGAGGCGGTCGCGGCCGAGCTCGACGAAGTCCTTGACGGCGTGCAGGTGGTGCGGTGGGTGCGGGTCGCCGGAGCGTGGGGCGCGGCCTGTACCGAAGACCAGCGCGTGGCCGGCGAGCGCCGACAGGCCGGCGTCGGGGACGGGCACCCCCATGATGGAGACCCGGTCGTCGGGGTGGAAGGCGTACTCGTTGCAGCCGCCGACCGCGACGGCGTACTGGTCCTGCTTGCCGGCCTGCTCGCTGCCCACCCGGCAGGCGAGGTCGGCGAGCTGCGCCGGACCGGCGATGCGGCCGGTGGCCGTGTACAGGGCGTGCAGCAGCCCGACGGTGAACGCGCTGGACGTGCCCAGGCCGCTGCCGCCCGCCGGCACGTCGGACATGCTGGCGATGTCGCAGCCGCCGGTGACGCCGGTGGCCTCCAGGGCGGCGCGGACGACCGGGCGGTTGGTCTCGTCGGAGCCGTGAGCGAGGCTGAGGCCGATCGCGTCGTCCCAGCGGGCGCGAACGGTCACGTAGACGAACTTGTCGATGGTGAGGCTGAGCACCTTCCCGCCGTGCGTGCGGTAGTAGTCGGGCAGGTCGGTGCCGCCGCCGAACAGGCTGACGCGCAGCGGCGTACGGGTCAGCGTCAATGTCCGCATGACGAACCTCCGTGCAGAGGACTTACCTTCCATGAGAGGTGACTCGATGTAGCCTGTCAACCGGTACCGCCGGAAACTCTGTGAAGTCTGTGCAGTGTCCTGTCGTGTCGTGGCGGCCCGGATGCTCCGAGGCAGAATCCTGGAATGGTGACGACGCTGACGATCGACTGCGGTGGCGGCGGGCTCAAGGCCGCTGTGGTCGACGACGCCGACACGCTGTGCTGCGAGCCGGTGCGGGTGCCGACGCCGTACCCGCTGCCGCCGGCCCGCCTCGTCGAGGTGCTGCTCGGCATCGCGGAGGGCCTGCCGGCGGCGGACCGGGTCACCGTCGGCCTGCCGGGGATGATCCGGCACGGGGTCGTCGTCGCCACCCCGCACTACGTCAACGAGGCCGGCCCGCACACGCCGGTCGACCCGGAGCTGTTCGCGCTGTGGAAGGGGTTCGACGCGCGGGCCGAGCTCGGGCGCGCCTTCGCCCGGCCGGTCCTGGTCCTCAACGACGCCGAGGTGCACGGCGCGGCGCTCGTGGAAGGGCGCGGCCTGGAGCTGGTGCTCACGCTCGGCACCGGGCTCGGCAGCGCGCTGTTCGACGAGGGGCGGCTGGCGCCGCACCTGGAGCTGTCGCACGCCCCGTACTCGCGGGGCCGCACCTACGACGACTTCCTCGGCGAGCTGGAGCGCCGCCGGCTCGGCGACCGGCGGTGGTCGCGGCGGGTGCTGCGGATCGTCGACGGGCTGCGACCGGTGTTCCGCTGGGACCGGCTGTACCTCGGCGGCGGCAACGCCGAACGCCTCGTCGTGGCGATGCCGGACGACGTGCAGCTGGTCGCCAACCAGGCGGGGGTCCGCGGCGGGTCCCGCGCCTGGGCGCTCATCGGCGTGTAACGTCGGTTTTGTCCGAAAAGTACCGTACCGTGATGCGGTGACCACGGTATGTGACGACGTGCTGGAGACCGCCCGGGGTGCCGTGTCGGCGCTGCGCGCGCTGCCGCCGCCGGCCGCCGACACCGGCGTCCCGGTCGTCCTGTGCCCGGGCCTGATCGGGTCCAAGGAGGACTTCCTGCCGCTGCTGCCGGCCCTGGCCGCCGCCGGCTACCGCGCCTACGCGTACGACTACCGCGGCCACTACGACGTCGACCACACGGTCGACCATACGGACGACCACAGCATCCGCCGGCACGCCGAGGACCTGATCGCCGTCCTGGACGCCGTCGGCGGCACCGAGGCGCCGCACGTCGTCGGCCACTCCTACGGCGGGTTCGTGGTCCGCGCCGCCGCGCTCGCCCAGCCGCGCCGGCTCGGCTCCGCCGCGTTCATCGGCAGCGGCCCCGGCATGGACGGCCCGAAGCACCGCAAGATTCTCGGCGGCTTCGACCACACGCTGTCGCTGCAGGGCAACGCCGTCATGTGGCCGGTCGTGCGGCGGCTCATCCCCGAGGACGACGTCGCCCGGCGCGAGTTCTGGCGGACCCGGCTGCGGCTGATGCGCCCCGCGTTCGTCCGCGGCGCGCTCGCCGCCCTGGCGGGGGAGTCCGACCGCGCCGACGAGCTGCGCGCCACCCGCCTGTCGCTGCTGGTCATGCACGGCCACCGGGACCGGAAGCTGTGGTCGGCGACCGAGTTCGCCGGCTACGCCGAGCGCGCCGGCGCGACCCTCACGGTCATCGACGGCGCCGCGCACAGCCCCAACCTCGAGCAGCCCGGCGTCACCGCCGAGGCGCTGCTGCGGTTCTGGGCCGGGACCGACCGGCGGCGCGCCCTGCGGACGTTCGTGGACCTGGTCCGCCCGTCCGCGCACGCCGACCCGTACCCGGCCTACGAGCGGCTCCGCCGGGTCACCCCGGTCCTGCCCGTGCAGCTGCCCGGCAAGACGGACGCGGTGGTGCTCACCCGGTACGCCGACTGCGCCCGCCTCCTGCGGGACACCACGTTCGTCAGCGCCGGCGAGGCGCCCGAGCTGCTCACCCCCACCTGGCGCGAGCACCGGCTCGTTCGCTGCCTCTACCAGTCGTTCGGCTGGCGGGAAGGGGCGGCGCACCTGCCGCTGCGCACCGACCTCGCCCGGCGGCTCACCCCGCGCCGCTGCCCCGTGCAGCAGGCCGACGTCGTCGCCGTCGCCGCGTCGGTACTGGACGACTTCGCCGCACAGCTGGCCGGCGGGGCGACCGTCAACCTCGCCGACGCGGTCGCGGTGCCGTTCGCATCCCTGGTCACGGGGCGGCTGCTGGGTATACCGGACGCCGACGCGCTGCGCCTCGGGGCCGCCGCCCGCGCCGGGAGCGCCGCGTTCGAGCCGTTCATGACGCCCCGGCAGCGCACCGCGATGGCCGCGGCTGGCGAGACGATCATCAATGTATTGGAAGCGCACGCCGGCAACGGGCTCCTGGCGCTGGTCCGCGAGCACCGGCCGGACGGCGGCGAGCAGTACCAGGGCGACCTCGCCCTGCTCTACGGCGCCGCCTACGACTCCCCGGCGAGCCTCATCACGCTCGGCGCGCGGCTGCTGCTGGAGCACCCCGCGCAGGCGGCGGCGCTGCGCGACGACCCGGCGCTCGCCGACCAGGCCGTCGAGGAGATCCTGCGCTTCGATCCGCCGGTGCAGGTGGCGGTACGGATCGCGACCGCGCCGTGCGAGTTCGGCGGCGTGCGCGTCACGCCCGGCACGGCGCTGCTCGGCATCCTCGGGGCGGCCAACCGCGACCCTTCGTACACCGCGAACCCCGACGAGTTCGACATCACCCGGCGCACCGCCCGGCCACCGCTGTCGTTCGGCACCGGACGGCACTACTGCCCCGGCTCGGCCCTCGCCCGCACGCACGCCCGGGTGCTGTTCCCCATGCTGCTGCGCCGCTTCCCGGGCCTGCGCCTGGCCGGCCGGCCGCGCTTCCGCGCCCCCGGCACGATGCTGCGCGGCATCGAAGATCTCCCCGTCGTGAACCGAGAGGCATGCTGATGCGGGTGCTGTTCACCATCAACCCGGCGCCCGGGCACCTGTACGCGCTGGTGCCCCTGGCGTGGGCGATGCACCTGCGCGGCCACGACGTCCTCGTCGCCGCGCCCCAGTCGATGGGCCAGCAGATCCGCCGGGCCGGGCTCAGCCACGCCGTCGTCGGCGGTGACGCGTCGTTCTTCGAGCTGTGGCCGCAGCACCTGCGCCTCGGTGGCAACGACACCCTCGACCTGGCCGTCTTCGCCGCCATCGCCGAACGCACCGGCCCCGACATCGTCGCCCTCGCCCGCGCGTGGCGGCCCGACCTCGTCGTCACCGAGCCCGTCGAGTACGCCGCGCCCCTCGCCGCCACGCTGCTCGGCATCCCGTGGGTGCTGCACCACTGGGGGCTGCCCGTCCCCGGCGCCGTCCACCGCGCCGCGCTCGCCGACATCGCCGACCGGCTGCTGCGCCTCGCCGACACCCTCGGCGTCGCGCAGCCGACCGACGCGCCCCTCGCGACCGTGGACACCTGCCCGCCGTCGCTGCGTCCGTCGCCGGAGGACTCCGGTGTGCGGCTGCCGATGCGGTACGTCCCGTACAACAGCGCGAGCACGCTGCCGGAGTGGCTGTTCGCGCCGCGGATGCGCCCCCGAATCTGCGTCTCCATGGGCACCGTGCCGATCCCGGAGGGTGTCGACGGGCTCACCGCCGCCGTCGAGGGCATGCGGGACCTCGACGTCGAGGTGGTCGTCAGCGGCGCCGGCGTGCACGGCATCGAGGACCTGCCGCCCAACGCCCGCCGCGTCGGCTGGCTGCCGCACCACGTGCTGCTGCCGACCTGCGACCTGTTCGTGCACCACGGCGGGTCGGGCAGCTCGATGGCCGCGCTCGGTGCGGGCCGTCCGCAGCTGGTACTGCCGCAGATGTGCGACCAGTTCAGCATCGCCGACCGGTTGACGGCCGCCGGTGTGGCGCGCACCGTGTCCTTCGCCGACCGGTCCCCGGCCGCGGTCCGCGCCGCCGTCCGGTCGCTGCTGGCCGACTCCGCCGTCACCCGCCGGGCCGGCCGGGTCCGCGACGAGATCGCCGCCATGCCCGCGCCGCCGGACGTCGCCGCGACCCTGGCCGGTCTGACGGCCGGCGCGCGACCTGGCATGGTGGAGGCATGTGCAGGAACATCCGGGTACTGAACAACTTCGAGCCGCCGGCGACCGAGGACGAGATCGAGGCCGCCGCCATCCAGTACGTGCGCAAGGTCGCCGGCATGACCCGCCCTTCGCAGGCGAACCAGGCCGCCTTCGACGCCGCCGTCGCGGCCGTCGCCGCCGCGACTCGCGAGCTGCTCGGCCAGCTCGTCACCAACTCGCCGCCGCGCGACCGCAAGATCGAGGCCGCCAAGGCGAAGGCCCGCGCCGCCGAGCGCTACGGCCCCCGCTGAATCCCGCTCGGCCGCTGCCGGTTTGGCTGGTCGCGCGGTGGTTCCAACGTTGACATAGGGGTGTCGCAAAATTTCATAGGGCAGTCAGCATCTTGCGATGAAGGATCGACCAAGTTACGGTTCGATCCTTCATCGTTGCCGTTCCCCGCCAGGAGCGTGTCATGCGTCGTGCCCTCATCCGCCTCCTGCCGGCAGCGCTGACGCTGTCCGCACTGGTGGTCATCGCGCCCCAACCGTCTAATGCCGACATCACCACCGTCTCGGTCGACAACCTGCGCACCGGCTGGGACAGCAACGAGCCGGGCCTGGCGCCGTCGGCAGTGTCCGCCTCCGACTTCGGGCAGCTGTTCTCGGCCACCGTCAACGGCCAGGTGTACGCGCAGCCGATCGTCGCCGGCGGCACCCTGATCACCGCCACGGAGAACAACTGGGTCTACGGGCTCAACCCGGCGACCGGCGCCGTGATCTGGTCCCGCAGCGTCGGACCCGCGTGGCCCGCCTCGGCGATCGGCTGCGGCGACCTGGTGCCCAACATCGGCGTCACCAGCACGCCCGTGTACGACCCGGCGACCGGCGCCGTGTTCTTCATGGCCAAGGTCAACGACGGGCCCGACGCCGACCACCCGCACTTCTACCTGCACTCGATCAACCCCGCGACCGGCGCCGAGCGGGCCGGCTGGCCGGTGACGATCCAGGGCTCGCCGACCAACGACCCGGGCAACACGTTCAATCCGAAGACCGCCGCGCAGCGCCCCGGCCTGCTGCTGCTCGACGGCGTCGTCTACGCCGGGTTCGCCAGCCACTGCGACTACGGCCCGTACGTCGGCTACATCGCGGGCGTGCGCACCACGACGCCGCAGATGACGACGCTGTGGTCCACCGAGGCGGGCCGCAGCAACGGCATGGCCGGCATCTGGCAGTCCGGCGGCGGCCTCGTCTCCGACGGGCCCGGCCGGATCATCGTGTCCACCGGCAACGGCGTCTCACCCGCGCCCGGCCCCGGCACCAGCCCGCCCGGCACCCTGGCCGAGTCGATCATCCGCCTGCAGGTCAACGGCGACGGCTCGCTCACCGCGAAGGACTTCTTCAGCCCGTTCAACAACAGCCGCCTCGACCAGGACGACACCGACTTCGGCTCGGGCGGCCCCATGGCGCTGCCCGCGGGCTTCGGCACCGCCGCCCACCCCAAGCTGCTGGTCCAGACGGGCAAGGACGGCCGCGTGTACCTGCTGGACCGCGACAACCTGGGCGGCAACGCGCAGGGGCCGGGCGGCGGCGACGCGTCCGTCGGCCCGCCGGCCGGGCCGTACAACGGCGTCTGGGGGCACCCGGCGTTCTGGGGCGGCGACGGCGGCTACGTGTACCAGGTCGAGAACCAGGGCTTCCTGCGCGCGTTCAAGTACGGGGTCAACGGCGCCGGCCTGCCTGTGCTCACCTCCGCCGGGACCAGCGCGTCGACGTTCGGCTACACGTCCGGCTCGCCGGTCGTGACGTCCACCGGTACCACCTCCGGAAGCGCCATCGTGTGGGCCGTCTACAGCGACGGGTCCAGCGGCGCCAACGGCCAGCTGCGCGCCTACGACGCGCTGCCGGTCAACGGCCGGCTCAACCTGCGCTACAGCGCGCCGATCGGGGTCGCGACCAAGTTCGTCACCCCGGCGACCGACGGCGGGCGGGTCTTCGTCGGCACCCGCGACGGGCACGTCATCGGGTTCGGCCGGCCAACCACGGCGGCGCTGACGAGCGGGCCCACCGACTTCGGCAACGTCGCGGTCGGCAGCACCGCCAACGCGACCGTCACCGTCACCGCGACCCGCGCCGTCTCGATCACCGCGATCTCGACCGCCGCGCCGTTCGCCGCCACGCCGCCCGCCCTGCCGGTGAACCTCACGATCGGGCAGACCCTGTCGGTGCCGGTGCGCTTCACGCCGTCCGCGACCGGCGGCGCCACCGGCAGCCTGACCTTCACCACCAACGCCGGCACCGTGCCGTTCGACCTGCACGGCGTCGGCACCAGGCCCGGGCTCGGCGCCACCCCGTCGACGCTGTCCTTCGGCACCGTGCCGACCGGGGCCAACAAGACCCTCGGCGTCAGCGTGACCAACACCGGCACGTCCGCGGTGACCATCACCGGCTTCACGCCGCCGGCCGCGCCGTTCACCGCCACCGGCGTCCCCGCCACCGGCACGACCCTCGCCGCGGGCGCCTCCGTGTCGGTCTCCGTCCGGTACGCGCCTGTTGCTTCCGGGGCGGCCAACAGCACGTTCATCGTCACCAGCAGCGCCGGCTCCGTCACCGTCCCGGTCACCGGCACCGCCGTCACGGGGGCGCCGCAGCTGACGATCACGCCCAACCCGGTCCAGTTCGGCCAGGTGCCGGTCGGGCAGACCGCGACCGCGGTCTTCGACATCGCGAACACCGGCAACATCACACTGACCCTGACCAAGGCGGCGCCGCCGGTCGGCGCGTTCAACACCACCACGCCCGTGTCGGAGGGGCAGCAGCTGTCGCCCGGCGACATCATCCACCAGACGGTGACCTTCACGCCCACCTCCGCCGGACCGCAGTCGGCGGTGTACTCGATCACCGGCGACGACGGGCAGGGCGCGGTCCTCGTGCAGCTCACCGGCACCGGCGTCACCACCGGCACCACGAACCTGGCGCTGGGCAAGCCGGTGAGCTCGTCGAGCGCGCAGGGCGGCTATCCGGCGACCAACGCGGTCGACGGCGACGTCAACTCGTACTGGGAGAGCGCCAACAACGCGTTCCCGCAATGGATCCAGGTCGACCTCGGCACCACCGCGACGGTCGGGAAGGTGGTCCTTCGTCTTCCGCCCGCCGCCGCGTGGGCCGCCCGGCGGCAGACGGTCGCGGTCCTCGACGGCGCCACCGGTGCTGTGCTCCGACCCGCGGCTGACGTGGTGCTCGACCCGGCCACCGGCAACACGGCGGACATTCCGGTCACGGCCTCGGTGCGCTACCTGCGGCTGCAGATCACCGGGAACACCGGCTGGCCGGCCGGGCAGGTGTCGAGCCTGGAGGTGTACGGATCCGGCGGCGGGACCCCCGCGCTGACGCTCAGCCCGGCGTCGCTGGCGTTCGAGGACACCACGGTCAACGACAACAGCGACTGGCAGACGGTGGTGGTCACCAACACCGGCACCGGACCGGCGACGGTCTCCGGGATCACCGCCACCGGCGACTTCACCCGGACGACCACCTGCGGCACGGTCATCGCCGCCGGCGCCAACTGCACGGTCACCGTCACCTTCCACCCGGCCGCGGCCGGCACCCGGACGGGTTCGCTGACCGTCGCGTACGGCGGCTCCTCGGCGTCGGTGGCGCTGTCCGGCAAGGGCGTGTCGGCGGGCACGGCGACGCTGACCGCGAACCCGGCGTCGCTCAACTTCGCCGCCACGACCGTCGGCTCGTACAGCGGGGCGCAGGCCGTGACGATCAGCAACACCGGCACCGCCGCGGCCTCCGTCGCCTCCATCACCGCCGCCGGCGACTACACGGTGGCGAGCGGCTGCGGCACGTCGATCGCGGCCGGGGCGAGCTGCACCGTCAACGTCACCTTCCGCCCCACCGCGACCGGCACCCGGGCCGGCTCGCTGACCGTCACCTACGGCGCGTCCACGCTGAGCGTGGTCCTGTCCGGGCAGGGTGCCTCGGCGAGCGGGACCAACCTGGCGCTGAACCGGCCGACCACCCAGTCGTCCAGCACCCAGGTGTACGGCTCCGGCAACGCCGTCGACGGCAACGCCAACACCTACTGGGAGAGCGCCAACAACGCCTTCCCGCAGTGGATCCAGGTCGACCTCGGCTCGTCCGTGTCCGTCGGCAAGGTCACGCTGCGGCTGCCCCCGTCCACGGCGTGGGCGGCCCGCACCCAGACGGTGACGATCACCGACGGCGCGACCGGTGCGATCCTCCGGCCTTCGGCGGCCGTCGCCTTCGACCCGGCGACCGGCAACACCGCGATCCTGTCCTTCCCGGCGGGGAACGTGCGGTACCTGCGGATCACCATCACCGCGAACAGCGGCTGGCCCGCCGGCCAACTGTCCGAAGTGGAGGCGTACAGCCTCTAGCCTTTTCGCCACCCGGCACGAACCGCCCGAGGTCATGGTCTGACCTCGGGCTTTTCGGCGGATCGAACCATACTTTGGGTTGTGATATAAGTCGTCCGAGCGTCTTGGGTTATCCCCCGTACGACGCCGTCGATCGAACCGGACGTTCATCACCAAACGACTTCCGTGAGCACTAGGTTCACTCGACGACATGAGTGACCCGGATTCGCCCGCCAGCGAGGCCACGGGAGGTTCGACGTGTGGAAGGGCCGCCTGGCCATCATCTCGCTGCTCGTCGTGTCACTGCTCGCGTCCCTGTCGATGCTCACCGTCGGCGGCGCGAGCGACGACCAGCTCGAGGTCTACTCATGGTGGACCGGACCCGGTGAGGAGGAGGGCCTGGCCGCGATGGCCGAGTCCTTCGAGGCGTCGAACCCCGGCATCCGCTTCGTCAACGCCGCCGTCTCCGGCGGCGCCGGCTCCAACGCCAAGGCGATTCTGGCCAGCCGGCTGCTCGCCAACGACCCGCCCGACTCCTACCAGCGCCACGCCGGCCTGGAGCTGCTCGACGACGTCCGGTCCGGCAAGGTTCAGGACCTGACAACGTTGTACGAGGAGCAGGGCTGGCGGAAGGTCTTCCCGAAGGGCCTGCTGGACAACCTGACCATCGACGGCAAGATCTACGCCGTCCCCGTCAACATCCACCGGGCGAACCTCATCTGGTTCAACCCGCGCGTCCTTCGTGAGCTCGGCATCGCCGGCCCGCCGAAGACGTGGGCGGACTTCCTGACCCAGGCCGCGCTGATCAAAGGCAAGGGCAAGGTGCCGCTCGCCGTCGGCCCCGAGTGGACCCAGAAGCACCTCATGGAGACCGTCCTGCTCGGCGAGCTCGGCGCCGACTCCTACGAGCGCCTCTTCTCCGGCGACATCAGGTGGACCTCGCCCCAGGTCACGTCGGCACTCGACATGTTCAGCAAGGTCCTCGCCAACTCCGACGTCCGCTCCGCGGCCGGGGACTGGCAGCCGCAGCTCGACCGGGTCGTCGAGGGCTCGGCCGTCTACGCCGTGATGGGCGACTGGAGCTCCTCCTACCTGGAGCAGGCGAAGAAGCTGCGGTGGCGCGACGGCTACGACGTGGCCACCTCGCCCGGCACCGAAGGCGTCTACGACTTCCTCTCCGACTCCTTCACCCTCCCCACCGGCGTCCGCAGCCCTGACCTGTCCCGCAAGTGGCTCATCGAGTGCGGCTCCGCCGACGGGCAGAACCTGTTCAACCCCCTCAAGGGCTCCATACCCGCCCGTACCGACGCCTCGGCCGACCTCTACAAGGGCTACCTCGGCTGGACCCTGGGGCAGTGGCGCGACCCGAAGACCCGCATCGTCGGCTCTCTCGCCCACGGCGTCGTGGCCAACAACGCCTACAACGCGGAGATCGACTCGGCGCTCGGCCTGTTCGTCCAGCACGGCGACCTCGGCAAGTTCGCCGGCACCGTGCAGCAGCAGTTCCAGGAGACGCGATGACCGCCCCCGTCCACGTGCCGCGGCACTCCAACGCCCCGCCGCACGTCCCCTTCGTCCCGCCGCCGATCCGCCGCCGCAAGCGCCGCGGCCCCGCGTGGCTGGCCGGGCTGCTCCTCGTCTCGCCGTCCCTGATCCTCATCGGCGTCTTCGTCTACGGCTTCCTGGGCTGGAACGTCCGCGTCTCCTTCACCAACTGGCGTGGCCTCTCGCCCTCGTACCACTTCGTCGGCCTGGACAACTACGCACGGTTGCTCCGCGACGAGCGCTGGCACGCCGACGTCCGCAATCTCGTCGTCTTCACCGTCGTCTTCGTCGTCGGCTCCCTCCTGCTCGGCTTCCTCATGGCCATGCTCCTGGACAAGGGCGTCCGCGGCGAAGGCTTCCTCCGCGGCGTCTTCCTCTTCCCGATGGCCATCTCCTTCATCGCCACCGCCATCGTCTGGCGCTGGCTGCTCGACAACGGCTCCGGCGGCGACACGGCCGGCCTCAACAAGCTCTTCGCCGGTCTCGGCCTCGACTTCCTGCGCAGCGACTGGCACAAGTCCGACTCCGTCTGGGCCATCGCGGCCGTCGCCCTCCCCGCCGGCTGGGCTCTCTCCGGCTACGTCATGGCGCTCTTCCTGGCCGGCATGCGGGGCGTCCCCGAGGCCCTCCGCGAGTCCGCCCGCCTCGACGGCGCCAGCGAGACCCAGGTCTTCTGGCACGTCGTCCGCCCGGCGCTGCGCCCCGTCACCTTCAGCGTCCTGCTCATCATGATCCACATCTCGCTGAAGACCTTCGACCTCCTGTACGCCCTGGACCAGGGCAACCTCCGCATCGACACCCCGTCGCTCTACATGTGGTTCACCACCTTCGACGGCGGCTTCTACGACCGCGGCTCCACCATCGCCACCGTCCTCCTCGTCGGCGTCACCCTCGTGGTCGGCCCCTACGTCTGGTACGCCCTCCGCACGGAACGGCGGTAACCCGCATGCCTTCCACTGCTCCGGATCACGTCGTCCCGTTTCTCGTCCCGTTTCTCGTCCTGCTTCTCGTCCCGCGTCTCGTCCCGCGTCCCGTCCTGCTTCTCGTCGCGCTTCCGGAACGGGGGTAGTCCGCATGGTGCGCGCCACCGCCGCAGTGCCCCGGCACGTGGTCTCCGACCCGATCCCGCCCGCCGCGTCGAAAGCCGCCGGCGGCGCCCGCAGCGTCGTGCGGTACGTCGTGCTGTGGGCCCTCGCGTGCTTCTTCCTGCTCCCCGTCTACGTCCTGGTGGTCACCTCCTTCAAGGACCCCGTCGACGTGTCGGCGACGCGGATCTGGGAGCTGCCGACCAGCCTGTCGCTGGACAACTTCGGCCTCGTCTGGCCCAAGCTCGCCTCCGGCTTCCGCAACAGCCTCTCCCTCGCGATCCCCGCCAGCCTGCTCTCGGCCCTCCTCGGCTGCGCCAACGGCTTCGTCCTGTCGAAGATCCGCTTCCCGTTCGCCAACGTCGTCTTCCCGCTGATCCTGTTCGGGATCTTCGTGCCCTACCAGGCCGTCATCATCCCCGTCTCGCAGACCATGACCGCGGTCGGTCTCCGCGGCGGCAACGACCCGACCGGCGGCCTCGCCGGCCTGATGCTCATCCACATCATCTACGGCCTGCCGATCACGACCCTCATCTTCCGCAACCACTTCGTCGCCCTGTCCAACACGCTCCTGGAGTCGGCCCGCCTCGACGGCGCCGGGATCCTGCGCAGCTTCGTCGACATCGCCGTGCCCCTCGCCAAGCCGGCCTTCGCCGTGGCGATCATCTGGCAGTTCACCTCCTCGTGGAACGACTTCATGTTCGGCGCCATGATGACCAGCCGCGACTCCTGGCCCGTGACGATCGCCCTGAACAACATCGCCGGCGGCCAGTCCGTCCCCTTCGGCCAGGCGATGGCCGGCGCCCTGCTCGTGAGCCTGCCCACACTCGCCCTCTACGTCATGCTGGGCCGCTTCTTCATGCGGGGGCTGCTCGCCGGCACCCTGCAGGACTGAACATGGGTGCCTCCACCGTCCCCCCATAGGCAGAATTCCCGATGCGCCGACACCGCCCAGCCGCGATGCTTCCCTCCGACGGTGATTCCGACCAAGGAGGTTGTGACATGAACGGCACCACCCGCGGCTGGGCAGGCCCAAGCCTCACCACCGCTCCTGGATGACCACCCTTCCCAGCCCGACCCGTCCGCCCCCGGACCCGGACCGACGCACCAGGCGTGGCATCTGCGGGACAAGGTGGCGGTGCGGGGCACGGAGCCGGCGGCCGAGGGCTGGGTCGAACGGGAGCCGCAGAGCCTGAGGGATCTGCTGTCGCCCCGGTCGCAGCCCGGCCGGGCTCGACCGAGGTGCCATGCCGACTCCGATCGCGGCCTGGCCGGTGTGGCGCTCGGCTGCGGTCGCAGTCCGACGCTGGCTGCGGCCTGGCCGGTGTGGCGCTCGGCTGCGGTCGCAGTCCGACTTTGACTGCGGCCTGGCCGGTGTGACGCCGAACCGTGGTGGCGACCCTGGTGTGGCGTCTGGACGACGGTCGCCGGCTGGCTCTCGGTCGCGCCCCTGCCCGGTGTCGCGCTCGGCCGTGATGGCAGGCCGACTCCGGTCGCGGCTTGGCCGGTGCGGGATCTGGACCGCGGTCGCTGCCCGGTTCTCGGTCGCGCCGGTCGCGGCTTGGCCGGTGTAGGGCCTGGACCGCGGTCGCTGCCCGGCTCTCGATCGCGCCCCTGGCCGGTGTCGCACTCAGGCCGCGGTGGCACGCCGACTCTGATCGCGGCCAGGCCGGCGTGGCGCCCGGATCCCGGTGGCAAGCCGACTCCCGTCGCAACTGGCCCGTATGGCCCCTGGATCACAGTGGCAGGCCCACCCCCGTCGCGGTCATGCCGGCATGGCATTCGGGCCGCGGTCGCAGCCGACTCACTTCGCGGCCTGAACGGTCCGGCGCTCGATCACGATGGCAGGCCCACCCCCGTCGCTGCCCCGCCGGCACGGCGCCCCGATCGCATCCGACACCCACATCGCCGCCGTCCACGCGACTGCCGCCGGTCGAAGCTCCACGGCCCGGCTTGTCGCCGCCCAAGCCCGCGACCGGCCGTCGCCCGCGGTGCTCAGGTGATCTGGCGAATCTGGGTCGCACGGCCGCACTCGCAACGGAACCCGCAGATCGCGCCACCCACGCCGCCGAACTCGCCGGCCTGTAGCTGCCCGACGAACCACATCGGCCGGCCGCAGCAGACAGGCCACCGCGGAAACGCCTGCGACCACGCGGGCCGCCCACCGAGCCGCCCCACGTCGTCCCACCGGCGTTCGCCGGCCGGCGCGAGCCGCAACCGCGGCGGCTCGGGGTCGCCGTCGGGTGGATGGCCCGGGCACGACTCGACGCGCTCCTCGTCGAACCTCCCGAACGCCCAGCCGTAGCCGATGCGCACATCCTCGTCGGCGTCGCACTCCGAGCAGAGGCTCAGCACGAACGCGTGCCCGCCGCCCCGCACGACCGCCGGCAACAGCGCGTCGCTCACCAGCAGCGGCACCGAGAGCGGCAGCGCACAGCCCAGCCCGCGCGGATCCTCGAACACCGAGCCCGGGTCGACGAACGTCGTCAACCGCGGATCGGCCGTGCGCGCAGTCACGATCGTCCGTCCCTGCGGCAGGTAGCGCCGCCTCGCCGGGCCGTCCGCCGGCACCCACACGCCCCGCGCCCCGCACATCTGGCGAACCGCGTCGAACGAGCGGGCCAACTGCCCCAGATGCGCCAGCGACCGGTCGGTGTCGGCCCCGAGCAGCAGGTCCACGCGGGCTGAGTCGATGTCGGCGGGCGACCCGCGCCGCCACGGATCGACCGGTGGTGACTCGGCGACCCGGTCGGCGAGCCGGTCCACGAGCTCGTCGGGGGCGTGCTCCGAGGTCCGCCAGAACCCGGCCCGGTCGGCGCCGACGAGCCGGGCGACGGCCGCATCGGTGAAGTCCTCCAGCACCGCGCCGCGGTAACGCCCGCTCATGCCACGAACCTGATCTCGGGATACCGCGGTGACGCCGCGTCGAGCAGCCTGGAGTCGGCGCCGGAGCCGTGTAGGTGCAGGTCGAAGAACGCACCCACGTACGCCCTGACGACCGCAGTTACCCGCGCCCCGTCGATCGTGCCGTAGGCGTCGCCGGTCTGCGCGCCCGGCAGCGCCGCGAGCGTCGGGACCATCAGCACCGAGTCGTGGAACGACAGGTGCCGCGCGCCGGGCATCCTCAGCTCGCGGTGCCAGCCGCGCAGGTGGCCGGCGAACACACCCCAGCCCGGCGTGTTGCCACGGTCGGTGTCGCCTGCCGCGAACAGCAGAAACGGCCGGTCGAGTCCCGCTGCGGCGTCTGTACCGTAGAGGGCGCCGTCGAGGTTGATTCCCGCGCTGATCCGACGGTCGTCGTGCATCGCCTGGGCGGCGGTGGCGCCGCCGAGCGAGTGGCCGACGGCGCCGATGTGCGTCAGGCGCAACGAGCCGAGGGTCCCGGCCGGGAGGCGGCGCCGCTCGACGTCGGGATTGCCGCCGTCGTTGAGGATCGCCAGACGGTCCAGCACGAACCGCAGATCCGCCGAGCGGACCGCGACCATCTTCGCCGCGAACTCGTCGAGCTGGGCCGGGTCCTCGATCTGCGCGATCAACGGCGTGATCGTGTTGGGCTCGACCCGGCCGCCGGGGAACTCGACGGCGAGCGGGTCGTGGGTGTGGTCGACGGTCGCCACGACGAAGCCGCGGCTGGCCAGATCCTCCACCAGTGCCGCGCTGGAGTTGCGCTCGGCGCCATACCCGGGTGAGAACAGCACCACCGGCCAGCCACCACGCCGCGCGGCGATCGGCGCGCCCGTGTGCCCGTGGGTGCGGACCTCCGCCAGGCCAGGCAGGTCCCGCTGGACACCGCTGACCGTCTCGGCCAGGTCCCGGCCGACGGGCCCCGCCTCGGCCTGGGTCAGCCACGGTGCCGGTGGGCCGGCCGGATACGCGGCCGGATACCACAGCTGCACCATGAGCTCCCTGGGCCGGGCGGGCGCCACCCACGGGTCGGTCCTCGCCGGGTCGACCAGATGCAGCGGCACCGTCCCGATCGGGTGCGGCCCGGTCGGTGCGGGCAGCTGGAACGCGGGCCTGGCACCCCGCGGCGCGGCGGCGGCAGGCAAGGCGGGCAAACCGAGCGCGGCGCAGACGGCGGCAGCTCCCAGCAGTCGGCGACGGGACAAGTACATGTGGCGCATCGCGAATCCTCTCGCTCGGGTGCCGCCGAAGTTAGCCCCGCCCGCGCCGCCGTGTCGTCCTCCCGCGGACCGACCCGAAACTGCCCGTGTCCGACCTGAGTAGGACACCCATGGTGTGCTTGACGACGACGACGCGCGACCCGCGCCGCGCCTACCTTGCCTCCCATGACAACGACGCTCGCGGTCGAAGTGACCGACCTCGTGAAGGTGTATGGCACAGGCGACACCACGGTGCGCGCCCTGGACGGCGTCGGCGTCGCGTTCCCCGCCGGCGAGTTCACCGCGATCATGGGCCCGTCCGGGTCCGGCAAGTCCACGCTGATGCACTGCCTCGCGGGGCTGGACAGCGCGACGTCCGGCTCGGTCCGGCTGGGCGGCACGGAGCTGACGGGCCTGTCCGACAAGGCGCTGACGCTGCTGCGCCGGGAGCGGGTCGGGTTCATCTTCCAGTCCTTCAACCTGCTGCCGACACTGACCGCCGAGCAGAACATCCTGCTGCCGTTCGACCTCGCCGGCCGCAGGCCCGACCACCGGCGGCTGGCGCAGGTGGTGTCGGTGCTCGGCCTCGGCGAGCGGCTGCGGCACACGCCCAGTCAGCTGTCCGGCGGTCAGCAGCAGCGGGTGGCGTGCGCCCGGGCGCTGCTCGGCCGGCCCGACGTGATCTTCGCCGACGAGCCGACCGGCAACCTCGACTCCCGCACCGGGGCCGACGTCCTCTCCGTCATGCGCCGCAGCGTCCGGGAGCTGGGCCAGACGGTGGTCATGGTGACCCACGACCCCGTCGCCGCCTCCTACGCCGACCGGGTCGTCATGCTCGCCGACGGCCGCATCGTCGACGAGCTGCGCCACCCCACGCCCGAGGCCGTGCTGGACCTGCTCAAGCGGCTGGGGGCCTGACATGCGACGCACCACACTGTCCGGGCTGCGGCCGCGGCGCCTCGTGCCCACCGCGCTGGCCATCGTGCTCGCCGTCGGGTTCGTCGCCGGCATCATGATCTTCGGCGACACGACCCGCGCCGCTTTGCTCGACGAATACGCCCGCTCCGCCCGCAACGTCGACCTCGCCATCACCGCCGCCGACCGCACCCGTCTGCAACTGTCCACAGTGGAGGAGATCGGTCGGTTGGACGGCGTCACCGGCGTCGAAGGCCGCATGGCGGAGCAGGCGCCACTCATCGACCGCGCCGGTCGTCTCGTCACCGAGTTCGGCGTTCCCGGCCACGCCGTCGACGTCGGCGAGCGCGCCGAGCTGCGCCCGTTCGACCTGCGCACGGGTGGGCTGCCGCAGGCCGACGGCGACGCGGCGCTCGACGCCCGAAGCGCCCGGCGCACCGGCTACCAGGTCGGCGACACCATCGCGCTGGTCGGCGCCGACGAGCAGCGGCACGAGTTCCGGCTCGTCGGCATCGTCGATATCACCGGTGTCGACGGTGGCAACACGTCCACCGTCGTGCTCACCCGGCCGGCGCTCGTGCGGCTCACCGGTGCCACCGGCTTCCGCGAGGTCGTCGCGACCGTGGCCGACGGCACCGCACCCGCGGCCGTCCGCTCGCACGTCACGGCGCCGGGGAAGGTGCGCACCGGCGACCAGCTGCGGCGCGACCTGGCCAGGGAGGCGTTCGGCCAGATCGACAGCCTGCTCGTCGCGCTGCAGCTCTTCGCGGTCGTCGCGGTGCTCGTCGCCGCCCTCGTCATCGCCAACACGTTCAACATCCTGCTCGCCCAGCGCATGCGGGAGACGGCGCTGTTGCGGTGCGTCGGCGCCACCCGCGCGCAGGTGTTCCGGCGGGTCGTCGCCGAGGCCGCCGCGGTCGGGCTCACGGGCGCGGCGCTCGGGATCGGTGTCGGCGTCGCGATCGGCTTCGGGCTGTGCCGCGGAGCCGCCCTGCCAGGCATCGGGCTGCCCAGCGGTCGACTGGTTGTCGGTGTTTCGCCGGTACTGGTGGCGCTGCTCCTCGGTGTGGTCCTGACGACCGTGTCGGCGCTGGTGCCCGCGATCCGGGCGACCCGGGTGCCACCGATCGCGGCGCTGCGGATCACGCCGTTCGGTCGCGGCGGCGGCGGGCGCGGGCGGGTCGTGCTGGTGATGTCCGCGGCGCTGCTCGTCGTCGCGGGGGTCGCGCTGACCCTGGCCGGGATGCGCACCGGCGATCCGCAGACCGCGATGGTGATCGTCATGGCGGGTGGCACGAGCGTGTTCCTCGCGGTGCTGCTGCTCCTGCCGCTGTTCATCGGACCGCTGGTGTCCGCCGTCGGATGGTTGCCGGTCCGCCTCGCCGGCGCGCCGGTCCGCCTGGCCGTCGCCAACGCCAGGCGTAACCCGGGCCGCACGGCGGCGACCACGGCCGCGCTGCTCGTGGGCGTCGCGTTGATGGCCGGTGGCAGCACCATCGCCGCGACCGTCAACCGCACCGCCGAAGCCCAGCTCGACAAGGCGTTCCCCGTCGACTTCCTGCTCACACCCGCGGTCACCGGCGGCGACCGGCCGGCGACCGTCCCGGCGGCGGTGACCGCGGAACTGCGCGCCGACCCCGCCTTCGACCTCGTCGTGGCGGTCCGGCAGGACAATGCGAAGACCACTGGCGGCGGGCTGCTCGTCGGCACCATCGACGAGGGTGCGATCGGCACGGCGTACCGGCCTGTCGTCTCCGCCGGGCGGCTGGCGGACCTGCGGCCCGGGACCGCCGTCGTGGCCAGCGGCTCAGACGCTCTCTCCGGACGGCGGGTCGGCGACCAGCTCCGGCTGACAGGCCCGGGCGGCCACACGATCACGGTGACGGTCGCTGCGACGGTCCAGAGCGCGACGCTCGTCGGCGACGTCATGGTCACCGCCGCCGACTACAAGGCGCTGTTCCCGGCCGCTTCCGGGGACTCGCTCGTCATGCTCCGCGCCGCGGACGGTGTGCCGGCGACGAGCGCACGCCACCGGCTCGACGCAGCCCTCGCGACGCACCCCCTGGTCCAGGTCGGCGACCTCGCGGAGTTCCGCGACGAACGCAACGCCGCGATCGACCAGATCGTCGCCGTGATCGCCGTCCTCCTCGCGCTGGCGCTGATCATCGCGCTCGTCGGCATCGCCAACACGCTGTCGTTGTCGGTGCTGGAGCGGACCCGCGAGTCCGCGCTGCTGCGGGCGCTCGGCCTGACCCGCGTGCAGCTCCGCGTGACGCTGCTCGCCGAGGCGGTACTGATGGCCGCCGCCGGCGCGGTCGTCGGGGTGGTGTTCGGCCTCGTCTACGGGTGGCTCACCGCGGAAGCGGCGTTCGGGGACGTCGACACCCTGATCGCGATCCCGGTCGCGCAGCTGGGAGTGTTCGTCGGGCTCGCGACGCTCGCAGGCGCACTCGCCGCAGTCCTCCCGTCACGCAGAGCGGCAAACGTCGCGGTCGTCGTAGCACTGGCAGATTGAAGACCTATCGTGGACGACGTGTGGAACGGCGAACACCTCCGGCGTGTCAGGACCTGGCTGTTCGACGGGGGCCTCGCAGGATCCGTGCTGTACGTGACGGTGATGGAGCGCGGGCTGGAGCCGCCCGTCGTCGCGATCGGGCTTGTCATGGCGGCCGCGATGCTGGCCCGGCGCCGCTTTCCGTTGATCGTCGCCTGCCTCGTCTACACGGCGGCGCCGCTGCACCTGATGTTCGACGACGCGATGCGCCTCTATGACATGGCGGTGCTGATGTCGATGTTCGCCGTCGTCAAGTACCGACCCCAGCTGTTCTGGGGCATCCTCGCCGGCGTCGGCGCGGGCATCGGCGTCGTCCTCGGCGCCGCCGTCGAGGCCCGCAGGACCGACAACTTCGGCACCATCACGTGGATCATCGGCACGCTGACCGTCGCTGTGTGGTTCTCCGCGTACGGGGTGAGGACCCGGCTGCTGTACGTGGCGAGCCTCGAGGAGCGGGCCGCCACCCTCGAGCGCGAGCGGGACCACCTCGCCCGTCTCGCCGCCGCCGACGAACGTGCCGCCATCGCCCGCGAGCTGCACGACGTCGTCGCCCACAGCCTGAGCGTGATGATCGTCCAGGCGGACGGCGCCGGGTACACCCTCGACCCGTCCGCGTCGCGGGCCCGCCACGCCCTCGACACGATCGCCGCCACCGGCCGCGACGCCCTCGAGGACATGCGCCGGGTGGTGAGCGTCCTGCGGGGCGCGACCCCCGGCGCCGGGGAGGTGTCCAGGCGGCGCGTCGGCCTGGCGGAGCTCGACCGGCTCGTCGAGCGGGCCGGCCTGCGGGTCGATCTGGAGACGGTGGGCACCCCGGTGGGGTTGAGCGTGGCGGAGGAGCTGACCGCGTACCGCATCGTGCAGGAGTCCTTGACCAACACCCTCCGGCACGCGGGCCCAGATGCGAAGGTGACCCTGCGACTGGAGTACGCGCCCGATCACATCGAGATCGAGGCCACCGACGACGGCGGCGGCCGGCTGCCCGCCGTCGCGAAGAGCTCGGGCGGCCACGGCCTGATCGGCATGCGGGAGCGGGTCGCCCTGCACGGCGGGACGGTGAGCGCCGGCCCGCGGTTCGACGGAGGGTGGACCGTCACCGCCACCATTCCGAGGACACTGCCACCGGCCGTGCCGCCAATGCCTCCGGTGAGCGCGGCCGAGGGGGACGGTGCGCCGGCGGCCGGTGCCCCGGCGGACGCGGTGCGAGCGGAGGGCATCGCGGTGGACGCAGCGCACGCGAACGGAGCTGGGGCGGACGTCGAGCGCGAGGACGGGGCCGGGGCGGACGCGGTGCGAGCGAATGAGGCCGGCGCGGTCGGGAGGCGAGCGGATGGGGCCGGGGCGGATGCGGTGCGGGCGGCTGGAGGCGGGGCGGGGGGCGAGCGTGCGGGTGCGGCTGGGGCGGACACGGTGCCAACGGACGGAAGCGGGGCTGGGGTCGAACGCGTGGGTGCGGCTGGGGCGGACACGGTGCCAACGGATGGAAGCGGGGCTGGGGTCGAGCGTGCGGGTGGGGCCGGGGCGGACGCGGTGCCGACGGACGGCGGTGGGGCGGACGGAGCGCGCGCGGCTGGAGGTGGGGCGGACGTGGGTTGGCTCGACGACAGGCGCCTGAGCGCTGACCACGTTGGTGACCGCGGCAGCCACGGAACGGGCCGGGATGTCGGTCAGGACGGCGGACGGGACGCGGATCAGCGCGGCCGACGGGATGTCGGTCAGGGCGGCGGGCGGGACGCGGATCAGCGCGGCCGACGGGACGCGGATCAGCGCGGCCGACGGGACGCGGATCAGCGCGGCGGACGGGATGTCGGTCGGGTCAGCGGGCGGGATATCGGTCATGGCGGTGGGCGGGATGTGGGTCAGGGCGGTGGGCAGGATGTGGGTCAGGGCGGCAGGCGGGATGTGGGCCAGGGTGTGGGCCAAGGCGGTGAGCGGGGCGTCGGCGAAGGGTCTGGGGGAAACGGGGAGCAGGGCGTTGACGACGTTCGCCGAGGAGGCGAGCGCGGTGGTCATCAGGGCCGGGGCGCCGACCTGGGTGTGCTGAGCGTGGGCGCGGCGGGCAGGGGAGTCGAGGTCGGGATGGTGGCCGGCGGCGGGTGGGGCCGGTGATCCGGGTGGTGATCGTCGACGACCAGGAGCTGATCGTCGCTGGGTTCCGGATGGTGCTGTCGGCGCAGGAGGACATGGTGGTGGTGGGGGAGGCGGGCGACGGGGCCGAGGCGTTGCGGTTGCTGCGGCGGGTGGAGGCGGACGTCGTGGTGATGGACATCCGCATGCCGGTGATGGACGGGATCGCGGCGACCGAGGCGCTGTGTGCGCGGCCGGGTGGGCCGCGGGTGCTGATCCTGACGACGTTCGACACCGATGAGGACGCGTTCGCGGCGTTGCAGGCGGGGGCGAGCGGATTCCAGCTGAAGAACGCGCCGCCGGGGGATCTGCTGGCGGCGATCAGGGCCGTCGCCGGTGGTGACGCGATGGTGGCGCCCCGGGCGACGCGGAGCCTGCTGGACCGGTTCGCGGGGAAGTTCGTGACGGCGCCGCCGGCGGTCGAGGACCCCGAGGCGTTGCGGCGGCTGGCGAGCCTGACGGACCGGGAGCGGCAGGTGCTGCTGCTGGTGGCCGAGGGGCTGTCCAACCCGGAGATCGGGGAGCGGCTCAACGTGGCGGAGACGACCGTGAAGACGCACGTGGGCCGGGTCCTGTTGAAGCTGGAGGTGCGGGACCGGGTGCAGGCGGTCGTGTTCGCGTACGAGGTCGGGTTGGTCCGGCCGGCCTGATCGAGCGGGGAAGGCAGGGTGCGCTTGCGGTCGGCGGTGGTCCGGCCGGCCTGATCGAAGGGGAAGGGCCGGGTGCGCCCAGGGTTGGCGGTGGTCGGGTGGCCTGATCGATGCGGCCGCGCTGGCAAACGCGACGCGCCCCCGATCCGTCTCGAGTGGGGAGGGCCGGGTGCGCCCCAGGCAGGACGCACCCGGTCGAGACGGAGGTCAGGCTAGGGGCGGGCGGCCCAACGCTGGGCGCCGGTGCCGTTGCAGGTCCAGAGCTGGACCTTGGTGCCGTTGGCGGTGCCTGAGGCGTTCACGTCGACGCACTTGCCGGAGCCGGTGCCGGTGATGGAGCCGTTGGCGTTGAAGGTGAACTTCTGGGCGGTGGTGCCGTTGCAGTCCCAGATCTGGATCTTCGTCCCGTCGGCGGTGCCGTTGCCGTTGACGTCGAGGCAGCGGTTGCCGTACACGCGGATCTCGCCAGCGGCGGTGCGGGTCCACTTCTGGTTGGTGCCGCCGTGGCAGTCCCAGATGTGGATCTGGGCGCCGGCGGTGGTGCTGACGCCGGCGACGTCCATGCAGCGGTTCGACTGCGGGTTGACCAGCGAGACGGCGGTGCCGACCGGTGGGATGGTGGGGATGAGGCTGCCGGGCACGGACTGCAGGGCGGAGTACCAGCGGGCCGCCATCTTGTCGTAACCGGTGGCGTTGGGGTGCACACCGTCGGCGAGGTCGGCGGTCGTGATGGCGGAGTGCATGTCGACCAGGTGCGTCATCGGACCCTTGCCGGCGACGATGCCGGGAATCGCCGCGTTGTAGGCCTGGACCCGGGCCTCCTGCGTCGCGTTGGTCTCGGGGGTGATCTGGGCGACGAAGAGCTCGACCGACGGCGCGTTCGCACGGATCTTGTCGATGAGGGCGGACAGCCGGGCCGGGGCGTTGGCGACGTCGTAGTTCTGGTTCATGTCGTTGGTGCCGATGTGCAGGAGGATGGTGCGCGGCGAGGTCGCCTGCAGCCAGCCCACGATGTTGGCGTCGAGCTGGTCGATCCGCCAGCCCGAGTGGCCCTCGTGGTCGTGGTCGCCCAGGGACGCCGGGCCGTTGAAGCCTGACCCGACGAAGTCGACGGTGTACCCGCCGGCGGCGAGCCGCTGCCACAGGTTGATCCGGTAGCCGCCGGGCACGTTGAACCCGTCGGTGATCGAGTCGCCGAGCGGCATGACGCGGACGCCGCCGTTCGACTCGGCCCGGGCCGGGGCCACGGGGGACAGGGCCAGGCTCGCGAGCAGGCCGAGCACGGCTCCGGCGACCAGAGCGAGTTTGCGTCGCATGTACTGCTTCCTCTCGTCTGCCGTCCGAGGGCGGTCCACAGCACGAAGCGGCACGAACGGACCCCGAGCTGCGGCAGCGGACGGTCGCATCGAGTCTTGGCGATGAACATCGAGCGGGGGAGCCCAGTGGCGCGGTGGAGCGCCGAGCGGTCGGGCGGCGAAGCCGAGCGGAACGTGACCGGATGGCTGCTCAACCCTTGCAAGAACACGTTCGAAAGCAGCAAAGATGTGTCTGGATATTGCGCGGCGGTGTCGGTGGAGTTACGGTCCCTCTTGCACCGCCCCGCCAACCGGTGTACAAAACCCACCCCCGCCGTTCGATCGTCACCACCAGCGCCGACCAGCCCGACAACCGCCGACGTCGCGGCAGGCCGGCTGATGCTTGCGCGGCACGGCTCCGTCGAAAGCGAGCAACACATGTTCCGGTCCACTCGAGGTGCCAGGCGGAAAGGGCGTCTCGTCGCCCTGACCGCGGGCACCACCCTCGCTGCCGCGGGCGTCGTCGTCGGTATGACGATGTCGCCGGCCGCGGCGGCCGCGACCGGCGGCGTCGGTGCGACGCTGCCCTATGTCGAGGTGCAGGCGGAGAACGCCGCCACCAACGGCACCGTCATCGGCCCGAGCGCCGCCTACAACACCCTCGCGGGTGAGGCGTCCTACCGCAAAGCCGTCACGCTGCAGGGCAGCGGCAAGTACGTCGAGTTCACCACGCCGGTCGCGACGAACTCGATGGTGTTCCGCTACAGCATCCCGGACAGCAGCAACGGCTCGGTGTACACGGCGCCGATCTCGCTGTACATCAACGGGGTCCGGTCCAACAACTTCACGCTGACCAACGCGTACAGCCACTACTACAGCAGCTACCCGTTCAGCAATCAGCCGGGCAACAACCACCACCACTTCTACGACGAGGTCAACCGCCTCTTCCCGCAGGTCTACCCCGCGGGGACGAAGTTCCGCCTGCAGGTCGACGCGGACTCGACCGCCTCGTCGTACACCATCGACCTCGCGGACTTCGAGAACGTCGCCGGTCCGCTGTCGCAGCCGGCCGGGTCAGTGTCGATCACGAGCAAGGGCGCCGACCCGAACGGCGTCAACGACTCCACCTCCGCGATGAACCAGGCGATCGCCTCGGCGGGCCCCGGCGGCACGGTGTGGATCCCGCCGGGCACGTTCAAGATCCAGGGTCACATCGCGGTCAACAACATCACGATCAAGGGTGCCGGCATGTGGCACTCGAAGACGACCGGTGACCGGATCGGGTTCTACGGCAACTACGCGCCGTCGCCCAGCGCCAACGTGCACCTGTCGGACTTCTCGATCTTCGGCAACGTCCAGGAGCGCAACGACGCCGACCAGGTCAACGGCATCGGCGGCTCGCTGAGCAACTCCACCGTCACCCGGGTGTGGATCGAGCACACCAAGGTCGGCGCCTGGATGGACGGTCCGTTCACCAACCTGGTGTTCGACCAGATGCGGCTGCGCAACTACAACGCCGACGCGATCAACTTCCACAACGGCGTGACGAACTCGAAGGTCACCAACAGCCACGTCCGCAACGCCGGCGACGACGGCCTGGCCATGTGGGCCGAGCAGAACGCGGACGTGAACAACTCGTTCGACCACAACACGGTCGAGCTGCCGATCCTCGCCAACGGCATCGCGATCTACGGCGGCCACGACAACTTCGTGACCGACAACAAGGTCATCGACGCCGGCCTCAGCCAGGGCGGCGGCATCCACGTCGGGCAGCGCTTCGCCTCGACCCCGATCGGCCGCACCGACGTGCTGCGCAACACGATCATCCGGTCCGGCAACCTCGACCCGAACTGGCAGTTCGGCGTCGGCGCGCTGTGGTTCGACGCCCGCGACGGCGCGATGAACGGCCTGACCAACGTCGACAACATCCTGATCCAGCAGAGCCCGTTCGAGGCGATCCAGTTCGTCTCCGGCTCACAGATCAACAACGTGAAGATCAACAATGCGACGATCCAGAACACCGGCACATTCGTGGCGCAGCTCCAGGTCGCCGGCGCGGCGACGATCACGAACAGCACCGCCACCGGCACGCAGGGCCCCGCGCCGATCTACAGCTGCGGCGTCGGGTTCAACCTCACCGACGGCGGCGGCAACTCCGGCATCTTCGGCTCGACCGCCTGCACGATGCCGACGCCGACGTTCCCGCCGTACCTGCCCGACAACGGCTCCAACATCACCGTCAGCCCGAACGCGCTCGGCTTCGGCTCGGTCGCGACCGGCGGTACCAGCGCGGCACAGGCCGTCACGATCACCAACAGCGGCACCGCGTCGGCCCCGGTCGGCACCATCGCCGTCTCCGGTGACTTCGCGCAGACCAACAACTGCGGCAGCAGCATCGCCGCCGGCGGGTCGTGCACGGTCAGCGTCACGTTCCGCCCGACCGCGGCCGGCACCCGCACCGGCAACCTGAGCGTGACCGCCGCCGGCGTCACCAGCACCGTCCCGCTGTCCGGCACGGGTGTGGCACCCGGACCGGTCGTCAACGCCAACCCGGCCTCGCTGTCCTTCGCCGGTACGGTGGTGGGCGCGTCCGCCCCGACGCAGACGGTGACCTTCACCAACTCCGGCACCACGGCGGCCACGGTCTCCGGGGTCACCACCAGCGGCGACTACAGCCAGACCAACACCTGCGGCTCCCTGGCCGTCGGCGCCTCCTGCACGGTCACGGTGACGTTCACCCCGACCGCGTCCGGCGCACGGACGGGCACGCTGACGGTCACCAGCAACGCCAACAACAGCCCCGCCACGGTCGGCCTGTCCGGCACGGGCATCGGCACCAACACGAACATCGCCCTCAACCGGCCCGCCACCGCCAGCAGCCAGGTCAACGGCACGCAGGCGGCGACCACGGTCACCGACGGCAACGCCGCCACGTACTGGGAGAGCGCCAACAACGCGTTCCCGCAGTGGATCCAGGTGGACCTGGGCGCGACCACCAGCATCGGCAAGGTCACGCTGAAGCTCCCGCCGGACGCCGCGTGGGCGACCCGCCAGCAGACGCTGTCGGTCCAGGGCAGCACGGACGGGTCCAGCTTCAGCACGATCGTCGGCTCCGCCGCGCAGACGTTCAACCCGGCCAGCGGCAACACGGTCAACCTGACCTTCGGGGCGACGAACACCCGGTACGTCCGCGTCAACATCAGCGCGAACACCGGCTGGCCCGCCGGCCAGGTCGCGGAGCTCGAGGTCTACCCGAGCGGCGGCACCACGCCGACCGCGCCGGTCCTCAGCGCCAACCCGACCGGCCTGACCTTCGCGTCGCAGGCGCTGAACACCACCAGCGGCTCGCAGGCGGTCACGATCAGCAACACGGGCACCGCGGCGGCCACCGTCTCGGGTGTGACCACCAGTGGCGACTACCAGCAGACGAACAACTGCAGCTCGATCGCGGTCGGCGCGTCCTGCGTCGTCAACGTGACCTTCCGGCCGACCGCGTCCGGCACGCGGACCGGCACGCTCACGGTCACCAGCAACGCGCAGAACAGCCCGACCACGGTCTCGCTGACCGGCACCGGCGCCGGGGGCACCACCCCCACCAACCTCGCCGCGGGCAAGCCGACCAGCGAGTCCGGCCACGTCCAGGTGTACGGCTCCGGCAACGTCACCGACAGCGACCAGAACTCCTACTGGGAGAGCGCCAACAACGCCTTCCCGCAGTGGGTCCAGGTCGACCTCGGCTCCGCGCAGAGCATCAGCAAGGTGGTCCTGCAGCTGCCCGCCGCGTGGGGCGCCCGCAACCAGACGATCCAGGTCGTCGGCAGCACCAACGGCTCGAGCTTCTCGACGCTGAAGGACACCGCCTCCTACGCCTTCACCGGCGGGGCGGGCAACACCGTCACGATCACGTTCCCGGCGCAGACCCAGCGCTACGTCCGGCTGAACATCACCGCCAACACGGGCTGGCCGGCGGGGCAGATCTCGACCCTCCAGGTCTGGAACATCTGACCCTCCAACGCTCAGGCACGGGGTGCCGCCGGTCTTGCGGGCCGGCGGCACCCCTCTTCCGTGGGAGGCGCCCCGCGGTCGCACCGGCCGTCCGCCTCACCCGGGTGCCGCTGCTCCTGCCGGTGCGCCCGACCAGGCCTGCGGGGCGAGCCTCATCGCCTACAGTGCGGTGATGAGGCTCGTCCCGGTCGTGGAGATGGCGACGTCGCAGGCCACGTATCTCAACCTGGACCACGCGACCCTGGTCGCGCCCGTGCACCTCGACACGAAGGCCCGCATGCTCCGCCGCGACCAGGAGACCTGGGCGGTCACCTTCGTGGTCACGATCGGTGACACGGCGACGGTCTACGCGACGCGCCGTTCGTTCGCTGCCGAACAGGACGCGCTCGCGTGGATCGCCGCCGTGACCGAGGTCGTGCGCTGAGCCCCTACACGGTCCCGGCCGGTAACCAGGTCGCCTCGGCGACGGCGCGGGTCGCGGCGTCGGTGTAGACCGCCGTCGCCAGCCACGCCTGGGCGAACGCGCTGCCGTCGTCGCCCGACAGCCGCCCGAACGCGTCCCGGGGCCGGGTGCACGCCGCCTCCGTCAACCGGTCGAGCAGCGCCGCCCCCGCGTCGAACCTGGCCCGCCGCAGCCTGGTCGCGTCGGACGGCCCCCGCCCGGCCGCGAACGTGTGCACGGTCCGCCCGCCCGACACCGTCCGCTCGACCTGCGCCGCCAGCAACCGCAGCACAGGATCACTGTTGGTGTCAGCGGCAGGTGTACGAGCCGCGCCCGCCTCTGGAAGCAGCGGGCAGGACTGGGGAAGGTGACTGCTGTGGAGCCGGTCGAACGCCAGGTCCACGTGCCCGCCCTGGCCCGCGGGCAGGTTCCAGCCGGTGCCGTCGACGGTGCCGTCGACGGGGGCGACCGCGAGCGGCAGCACCGTCCCCGGCCGCGACGGGTCGGGCCGTGCCACCACGAGCAGCTCGAGACCGGCGGCGCGCCCGAGCAGCCGGAGGTTGTCCCGGTACCCGAGCGCCGGCGAGTCGTCCGCGACCCGCAGCGTCAACGCGATGCCGCCGGAGTTCGCGGCTCCGCCGGTGGCCGTGGCTCCGCCGGAGGGCGTGGTGCCGACGGTGGATCCGGTGCCGGCCGTGGTCGTGGCGTGCACGGCGTCGCCGTCGGTGCCCTCGATGCGGACCGTCAGGAACACCAGGTCGTCGCCGGCCCGGCGGTCCGTCACCGGTTGCCCGAGCGCCGCGAACGCTCGGTGCACCTGCTCGGCGAGCGGCACCGCCCACAGCCCCGCCAGTGGCTCCTCGTGCCAGCCGCGCCCGGTCGCCGTCACCGCCCGCACCGACCTGCCCGCGCCCAGCTGCCGGGTCGCCGACGCCGTCGCCCCCGACACCACGAGACCCGCCCGGGTCAGCGCCCGGTGGCTCAGCGCGGTCTCCCCGAGCGCGACGGTCGCGTTGCCCGCCTTCGCGGCCCGTTTGGCGTCGCCGGGCATCAGGTCGGCGATCATCCACATCCCGCCGTCGCGGTCCACGACGTACGTCACGACCCCCGCATACCCCGAGTCGGCGAGCACCGCCGTCGTGCACAGCCCGTGCAACCTGAGGCTGCCCTGCAGGTCGTACGCGCGGCGGGCCGCCCCGAGCAGCCCTCCCGACGGTGCGCCATCAGACCGGAGGCGTTGCAGGACCCCGATGAGCTCCTGCAACGCGGCCGTCAGGTCGCCGAGCCGGAAGTCGGGGTCGCCGGTCCGCGCCGCCTGGAGCATCGCGGCGACGACCCGTGCGGCGGCGGCCGGGCGGTACACCTTGCACGCCTGCCCCTCGTGCGCCGCCCGCAGCAGCGCCGTCCGCGCGACGGTCCCCGACCCGGTGAGCCCCGCGGCGAGCACGTCGACGGCGGCCCGCCACAGGTGCTCGACCGCCGCCCGCTGCTGCACGGTCAACGCCTCACCCGGCTCCTCCACCTCCGGCACGACCACCGCCTGCTCCGCGCCGAGCTGTTCCGCGCCGGGCTGTCCCGCGCCGGGCTGTCCCGCGCCGAGCTGTCCCGCGCCGGGCTGCCCCGCGCCGAGCTGTCCCGCGCCGAGCTGCCCCGCGCCGAGCTGCCCCGCGCCGAGCTGCGCGGTGACTGGCTGTTCCGCGACCGGCTGCTCCGCGACCGGCTGCTCCGCGCCGAGCTGCCCCGCGCCGAGCTGCGCGGTGACTGGCTGTTCCGCGACCGGCTGTTCCGCGACCGGCTGCTCCGCGACAGCTTCCTGAACCGCCGCACCGGCCGGCGCCGGATCTCCTTCCACGTAGCCGGGCGCCAGCGCCAGCACGGCCGCCCGGTGGAGGCAGTTGGGCGCGAGCAGGCAGCTGCACGTCGCAGCGTCCACCGACCGGACGACCCCGCCCTCGGTGACCAGGGTGACGGCGGTCGAATCGTCGACGGCGACGACGAACGTCCCGCCCGCCCCGGTCACCGGCAGCGCCGCGAAGCGCGTCACCGCCTCGTCGACCTTCTTGCGCAACCTGCCAGGCAGCGCGTCCACCGCCGCCACCAGCACCGCTTCCGCCACCGGCGGCAGCCCGCCGCTCGCCGTGGTCATGCGCGCACCTTCTCCCCGACCCAGCGGGCCAGCTCCAGGGGGCTCAACGCGGCGACCGGCATGCCGCACGCGACCAGCTGCGACGCCACCGACACCGAGTACCGGGGCCGGCCCGCGTCGTCGAGGCTCGCGCAGCCCAGCACGGTCGCCCCCGACTCGACCAGCGAACGCGTCTCCGCGAGCAGCCCGCCGAGCGGGTACCCCTCCTCGAAGTCGCTGACGACCACGACCAGCGTGCGCGACGGCACGGTCACCAGGGACCGCGCGTGCCGCAGCCCGGCCGCGATGTGTGTGCCGCCGCCGACCTTGACCTCGAGCAGCAGCCCCAGCGGGTCGGTGACCCGGTCCGTGAGGTCGACGACCTCGGTCGAGAACGCCACGAAGTGCGTCGTCAACGCCGGCACCCCGGCGAGGATCGCCCCGGTCAGCGCCGACCAGATGACCGACGCCTCCATCGACCCGGACACGTCGACGACGAGGACGAGCCGCCAGTCGACACCGCGGCGCGCCTTGGTGCGGAACACCGGCCGCTCCGGGATGACCCGCACCCGGCCGTCCTCGTCGCGGCGGGTGGTGGCCAGGTTGGCCCGCAGGGTCCGCGGCAGGTCGAGCGGCCCGCCCGGCCGGCGGGTCGGCCGCGGCGTCGTGATCCCCGCGAGCGCTGGGCGGAGCCGCGCCGCCAGCTGGCGGGTGAGCTCCTCGACGATCCGCGCGACCAGCGGCCGCAGCCGCGCCACCGACGACTCGGGCATCGCGCCGACCAGCGACAGCACGGTCTGCAGCAGCTCGACCGACGGCGTCACCGCGTCGGGGTCGAGCAGCAGCGCCGCCTCCCGCCGCCCGGACTCCGCCGCACGGGCGAGCACCTCCTCGCGGATGCCCGGCCCGAACAGCGCCGTCAGCTCCTCCGCCCACTCCCGCACACCGGGGAACGGCGCCTCCCGCCCCGCCCGCCCGGCGGCATCGGCCCGCGCCCCTTCGCCGGTACCGGCACCGTAGAGCTCGTCGAGCGCGGTGGCGTACCGCGCGGCCCCGGGCCCGAGATCCTCCGACCGCCGCCCCAGCAACAACCGCCATCGGTCCACTGTGGACAACGTCCGCCCGCTGTGCTCCGCCGGCTCGCCGCTCTCCGCGGCCCGCCCCGTTTCGGCGCTGCCGGAATCCGTGGGCTCCGTGGCCGGTGCCGCGGTGGGGACCGTCAGCCCGTACGCGGCGAGCGCCGCCGCTCCGGCTCGGTCGGCGAGCAGTCGCACCAGCAGTTCCTCGGCAGACGCGGCGCCGATGTCGCGGGCCGTCCCCGCGTCGCCGAGGCGCTGCTCGACGACGGCCAGGAGACGGTCCCGCCCGGCGGGGCTGACCGCCTGGAACCCGCCCCGCAACGCCGGCAGCCGGGACAGGAAGTCGTCGTCGGGCAGGGTCTCCACCCGGTCGAGCAGCCCGCCGAGGATCTCCTCACCCGCCTGCAGCAGCGGCTCGGCGGCGGTGAGCAGCCCGCGGAGATGGCCGAGCAGCCTGCGGCGTCCTTCGTCGGCACGAGCGGCGTCGACCCACGAGGCCAGCCGGACCCCCAGCGCGGACGGCTCCTCGAGGCCGAGCATCACCTGTACCGCACCCGCCGCGGCCGACATGACCGGGCTGCCGTCAGCGGCGAGACGCTCGACCGCGCCGGCGAGCCGCAGCCCGACCCCCGCGGCGTCGGCCCGCTGGGCGAGCGCGACGAGGGCCCGCACGTCGTCGACCGACTCCGAGCCGGTGAGGCCGTCGACCTGGCGTACTGCGGCGGACTCCAGCGACTCGATCACCTGCCCGAGCCCGTCGAGCACGCCGGCGGGCATGCCCGGGACGTGCCCCCGGTCGAGCCGGTCGACGAGCGCGAGCGCCGCCATCAGCTCGTCCAGGCTCGCCGCGGCCGGAACCTCCGCCGCGACCTCCGCCACCCGCTCCCGCGTCAGCGCGACCAGCCCGCACCCGGCCGCGACCGCCAGCCCGTCGATCAGCTGCGCCGACGTGGGCCCGTTGTCGTCCTGCTCGGTGCGGCGCCGGTGCCGCAGCGTGCCCTCGGCCGCCTGCGCGAGGGTGACGCCCCGCATGCCGGCGAGCTCCAGCATCGCCTCGGTCCCGGGCACCCACTGCACCGTCCACCGGGTCGTCAGCGCGTCGGCGCCGCCGGCCCCTTCGACGGCGGCGCGTTCCCCGTACGGCACCCGGCACACCTCGAGCTGCCGCAGCGCCACCTCCCGCCGCCGGTCGAGGTCGGAGCGCAGCGAGTCGAGCCGCATGTCCCGCGCCTTCTCACCCGCGGCCGGCAGCCGGAGCTCCTTGACGAGCGCCTCCACCGCCGGCCGCAGCCCGGACCGCGGCGTCCCGGGCGCGAGCACACCCCGGTCGTCGCCGACGAGCACCTGCTCCATCGCCGTCGCGACGACCCGCCCCCGCCCGAGCACCTCCCCGTGCGCGATGACGCTCTGCAACGCCTCGACGATCTCGCCCCGGCCCGGCGCCGGCAGTGCCCGCAGCCGCGCGAGATCGGTCGCGAGCCGGAACGCCTCCCGCGCCTCCGCCGGCCCGCTCGGGTGCCCCGCCGCCCGTACCCTGGCGCAGACGTCGACGATCGCACTCAGCGCCGCCCGCTCCACCTCCTCGGGCCGCCCGCCCGCCGCGACGACCGCCTGCTGCCACCGAGGGTCCCGGATCCCGGCCGGATAGCCGGATCTGGCGTCCAGCAACGAGAACGCGTACGGCACCAGCGACGTGACGACCTCCCGGCCCTTGCCCACCCGCCGCGCGCGAGGGACCGCATCGACACCGGACGCGTCCACGGAAGCGCTCTGCGGGGTCGCGCCGGCGACCCCCCGAGACGTGCCCGAGCCGTCGACGGCCCTGCCGGGGTCCGGGTCGTCGGCGGACTTGTCGACGTCGAGCAGCGCCCACGCGTGGAACGACCCGACCACCGCGGCGACCCGCCGCCCCTCGAGCGCCGCGAGGTGCCGGCGCATCCACGCTTCCCGCCGCAGGTCGAGCGGCGTGACGTCGCCGCCGGTGTCGTACCGCATCGCCCACCCGACGAGCAGCGCGGCCCGCCGCACCGCCTCGGGCGCCGCGCCGGGGGACCGGGCCTCGACGACCCGGTCCCACATGTCCTCGTCAGGCCGCCCCGTCGCGGCCCGCCGAAGGGCATCCCCGAGGAACCGCATCCCCTCGGGCGCGACAGCCACGCCCGCCGGCCGCTCACCCGCAGCCGCCCCGCCCGCAGCGACACCGTCCGGAGCCGCCCCGCCTGGGGCGACTCCCTCCGGGGTGACCCCGCCCGGAGCCGCCCCGCCCGGAGCCGCCCCGCCCGGAGCCGTCCCGTCCGGAGCGGCACCGTCCGGAGCCGTCCTGTCCGGAGCCGTCCCGGCAGGAGCGGCACCGTCCGGGGCCGTCCCGCCCGCAGCCGGCGCAGCCAGAGCAGCCCCGTCGGACGCCGCCCCGTCGGACGCCGCCCCGTCGGACGCCGCCCCGTCGGACGCCGCCCCGTCGGACGCCGCCCCGTCGGACGCAGCCCCGTCGGACGCAGCCCCGTCGGACGCAGCCCCGTCGGACGCAGCCCCGTCGGACGCAGCCCCGTCGGACGCAGCCCCGTCGGACGCAACCCCGTCCGGAGCCGGTGCAGCTGGAGCAGACCCGGCCGAAGATGGGCCGGCGGAGGCGGGCGCGTCCAGACCGGGGACCTCGGGGGCAGGGTCGTCGCCCGGGAGGTCCTCGTGCCAGGCGCGGTCGGCGAGGGGCAGGTCGCAGGGGACGACCTCGACGCCGTTGCGGGCCGCCCAGCGCACGGCGACCAGCTCCGGCGAGAAGTCCGCGAACGGGTAGAACGCCGCCGACCCGCTCGGGCCCGCGACCCCGGCCAGGGCGACCGGCGCCGTGGTGGCCGGGTCGGCCAGCCACGGCAGCCAGTCCGCGAACTCCGCCGGCAGCTCCAGCAGCAGCACCTCCGGCCGGGCCGCGTCCAGGAGGTCGTCCATCACGGCGGACAGTGCCGGAGAGTGGTGCCGCACCCCGATGAGGTACGGCGCCGTCGACTCGGCGAGCGCCCGCAACGCCCCATCCGGAACGCCACCGCCCGAAAGCCCACGCTCCGAAAGCCCGCCGTCGTCCGGAAGCCCGCCCGCGTCGTCCGGAAGAAGATCAGGACTGGAGGACATCGCGGAGCTCCCAGAGCTGGGTCCACAGCCGGGACCCCTCCTCGGCACGGCGGCGGACGGCGCCGTCCCAGTACCCGAGGAGCTTCGCGCCGTCCGCCGGGTCGTCCTTGCACACGACGCCCTGCAGGTGGGCGGGGAGCAGGGACAGGACGTCGCGGTCGCCGGGGAAGTAGGCGGCCGCGAGGCCCAGGGAGGTGGCGACGGCGACCGCCTCGGCGGTGCTCATGACGGTGGAGGGCCGTTCGACCTCCCAGCCCTCCACCGACCGCCCGGCCCGCAGGTCGCGGAACGCGGTCACCAGCGCCTCGAGGACCGCCTCGTCGACGGCGAACGGCGTGCGCACCCGGTCGAGGGCGGCCCTCGCCTGGCGGCCGACGAGCGCGGTCTCCGCGGCCAGGTCGGGGATCGGGCCGACCGTCTCGAAGTTGAAGCGACGCTTGAGCGCGGCGGACATCTCCGACACGCCGCGATCGCGGAGGTTCGCGGTCGCGATGAGGGTGAAGCCCGGCGCGGCGTGGATGGTGGCCCCCGCCGTGCCGGACAGCTCGGGCACCGCGATCCGCCGGTCCGACAGGATCGACACCATCGCGTCCTGGACCTCGGGCAGGCAGCGGGTGATCTCCTCGACGCGGGCGACGGCGCCGGCCCGCATCGCGGTGAGGACCGGCGACGGCACGAGCGCCTCGGGGGTGGGGCCGCCGGCGAGGAGCAGCGCATAGTTCCACCCGTACCGGAGCTGGTCCTCGGTGGTGCCCGCGGTGCCCTGCACGACCAGCTCGCTGGTGCCGCAGACCGCCGCGGACAGCAGCTCCGACAGCATCGACTTGGCCGTGCCGGGCTCGCCGACGAGCAGCAGCCCGCGCTCGCCGGCGAGGGTGACGACGCAGCGCTCCACGAGCGCCCGGTCGCCGACGAACTTCCGGGTGATCGCCAGCTTCGCGGGCAGCCCGTCGCCGCGGGCGCCCTTGGGCAGCGTGAGCTCTTTGCCGTCGCTGCCGACGATGAACGTGACCACGGCCCGCGGCGTCAGCCGCCAGCCGGGCGGCCGGGCGCCGTCGTCGTGCGCCGCCAGGAACGCCAGCTCGCCCGCGTGCGCGTGCTCGGCCGGGTCGACCTGCCGGACGGGACCCGCACCGGGGCCCGCGGGGGCCCCGGTCTCCAACGTGGTGCTCATCGACGCCCTCTCGTGGTGAGTTCTTCGAAGCGGGGGTGGTCGCCGCCGGTGACCCTGGACCAGGCGACGGTGAACAGGTCCGGTGCCGGAGCGACCGGGATGACGGCGCCCAGGCCGGTGACGTCGTCGCCGTCGCGGATGAAGAGCGGCAGCTTCCACAGCTCGAACGGCAGGTGCGGGCTGGACAGCGCGACCCAGCCGCCCGGCAGGAACAGCGACCGCCCGGCGCGCGCCCGCTTGGCCTCCACGACCAGGTCGGTCGCGGCGAGCTCGGCGCGGGCCGTCTTCAGGCGGGCCGGCTTCCAGCCCGTCCAGGCCGCGACGTTGCGGTCGGTCGGGTCGGGCAGGGCGAGCAGTTGCAGGTAGAGCGCGGCCGCGTCGGCGCCGAGCCCGTGCTTCGCGGCGACCTCGGCGACCAGGTCGGGCGCGGAGCGGGACGGGTCGTGGTCCACGTCGGCGCCTTCCGTGCCGGTGGACGCCGCCGCGGCCCATGCGTCGAGCTGCCCGGTGAGGATCGCGCGCATCGCGACGATGAAGCGCGGCGAGCTGCCGAGCCCGGTGAGCAGCGCGGCCAGCCGCGGGTCGTCGGGGCCGGCGAGCCGGGCCGGCCGCAGCATGATCCGCGGCCAGTGCCGGTCCTGGACGATCGTGTACAGGCCGGCGTCGCGGACCGTGCCGTCGGTGGTGACCGGCAGGCCGATCTTGGCGATGAACTCGGTCAGGTCGTCCTCGTAGACAGTGCCGATCGGCACCTCCAGCGCCGGGTCGGCCAGGCGCTGCTTGACGAGGTCAAGCACCCGGGGCAGGTTGGCCCGCAGGGCGTGCCCGGCGGGGAGCCGCCGCACCAGCCACGGGATGCTCCGGGTGACGGCCTTGAGCAGGTCGTCGAGGCTGACCTCGTCGACGGTGCCCTGCAGCCAGCGGCACGTCTCGGGGTTGGCGAGCCCGTGCACGAACGCCGACGCGCGGATGCCGGAGGTGACCCGGGCCTTGCGCACCTCGACGATCAGCGCGTCGTCGAGCGGGGTCCTGGTGCCGTGCCGCGCCACGTGCCAAGCGCCGATCGACTCGACCGACGGCCCGGCGGTCCACAGCAGGGACGGGTCCGAGGGCAGCATCGCCATGGCGAGCGAGCGGCGCTCGGCGCGGGAGAGGGCGTCGCGGTCGCTGACGGCGCCCTCCATCGCGTCGTCGGTCAGCGCCGGGTCGATCTCCCACTCGGCCGGCTGGTTCTCCTGCCAGTCCTTGGCCGAGATCGGGTCGGCGAGCAGGACCGCCGCGTCGGCGAGGGTGATGCCGGCCGCCGCGGACACCGCCGGGACGAGCTGGGGGCGCCACGGCAGCCGGCCGCGCTCCCGGGCCGTCTCGACGAACGCGGTGAGCCGCCCGGTGTCCCACCCGCCCGGGTCGAGCACGTGCTCGGCGGTGATGACGTGGCCGGCGACCGCGCCGAACCGGCCGCCGGGGGAGTACTCGACCGCCTGGACCTCGCCGTCGGAGGTGTCGGTGCGCAGCACGACCAGTCGCCGGTCGCCGGAGTCGATGACGTCGCCGACCTTCGGCATCGCGGCGCGGTCGTCGGCCGTCAGCCAGAGCCGCCGCAGCCGCCCGCCGGGTGCGAGCAGCCCCGACGCGGCGATCACGTCGAGCAGGCCGAGCAGGTGGGTGTGGCGCTCGGCGGAGATGATCGGCGACACGGCGCGGTACAGCACGGCGGGCAGCGCCCCGACGACGTAGAACCAGTCGAGGTCGGCCTGCTGCGCGATCGGTGCGATCGGCCGCTGCGGCTCCCGGCCGGCGAGCACGGCGCCGACGTTGCCGAGCAGGTTGGCCGCGACGTGGCTGTAGTCGTAGCAGTTCGGGATCAGGCCGTGCAGCGCCGAGTTGAGCGTGCGGTCGTCGGGCAGGTGCGCGTCGGGGTCGTCCCGCACCGCCTGCCCGGCGATCGCCGCGGTGGCGGTCGTCAGCTCGACGAGCCGTGCCGTGGAGCGGGCCGCCTGCTTGACGACCCCGGCGATCCCGGCGACGAGCGGCGCCGCGCCCACCTCGGGGAATGCCTCGCCGACGAGCTTGCGCGCCGCGTCGGCGTCGACCTTCGCGTCGGGGCCGACGAGGTCGACGACGGCGGCGAGGAGCCGCGCCGCCTGCTCGTCGGTGACGGCCCGCAGCGCCGCCGAGCCGGCCTCGTCGCGGACCCGCAGGTAGTGCCAGTAGGTCGGCGGGGGCATCATGCGGGTGCCCTCCCGGAACGGGTCCTGCTTCAGGTTGGTCTTCAGGGTGGCGATCTCCGTGCCGTCCTGGGTGCACAGGATGATCCTGTTGTCCCGCCACAACTCCTGGTAGACCATGCCGTAGACGGTGTCGGAGCCCGGGAACCGGATCGCGCCGACCTGCTGGCCGTGCCGCCGGTGGCCCCGCGCGAACTTCTCGGGCAGCGTGAACGTGCGGCCGTCGACGCCGGTGCCGACCTCCGTGCCGGACTCGGTGGTGCGCACGCGCCAGCCGACGAGGCCGTCGCGCTGCCCGAGCGGGCTGGACGCGGCCTGCGGCGGCGCCGGCATCAGGTGGGACCGCCCGTGCTGCAGGGATTGGCCGTCGACGGCGTCGGCCTCGAAGAACGCGGGCACCGACGGCCGGCCGATGGCGCCGGTGGCCGGGTCGTACTCGTGCCAGCGCCAGCTCTCGTCGGCGGCCTGGGCGAGCGTCCAGTAGTGCTGGCCGTCGCCGCAGACCGCGGATCGCTCCTGCGCGGACCGGTCACCGACCCGCAGCGGCCGGCCACCGGCGGTGCGGCCGCCACCGGGCAGGGCGAGCGACAGGTACGTGTTGGTGTTGAACGCCTCGTCGGGCGTGGTGAACACGTCGTCGGCGGTGCCGCTCCAGTAGCCGGCGCGCTCCTCGCCCTTGTCCCAGCTGACCAGCAGCTGGCCGTCGACGAAGCGCAGGACCGTGCTCCAGTCGTAGTGCCGCTGGTCGGCCGGGATGCGCAGGGTGTGCTCCAGCTCGACGCCGTCGGGGCCGACGACGGCGACCTGGTCACCGGCGCGGACCACCAGCTGCGGCCACTGGCGCAGCAGGCGCACCTTCGCGTCATACGTGTCGTCGTCGGACTCGATCGCGCTGTCGCCGATCAGCGACTCGACGGCGGCCTCCAGGGCGGGCCAGCCGAACTCGTCGAAGACCCCGGCGCGCAGCGTGGCGGCGAGGACCGGGCCGAGGTCGTGCTCGGTGATGCGGCGCACCGCCTCCGGGTTGACCGCGAGACCTTCCGGGCAGGCGACGAGCGACAGCCGCTTGAGCTGGTCGTCGATGCCGGGCAGGCCCTGCTCGACGACGCTGTCGGCGAGCCCGTCCATCCACCAGTGCAGCGCGGTGCGCAGCCCCGGCACGGCCACGACCGCCGCGACTTCCTCGGGCCGCACGGTGCTGCCGTGCCAGCCCGGGCGCAGGTGGTCCTCGATGCTGGCCGCGACCTTCGGCAGCAGGCCGGGGTGCGCGGCGACGTGGGCGAGGTCGCGGCGGCCCGCGGTGTCGTCCTTGAGCCACTGCTCGACGGCGCAGCGGGCGTTGGCGGTGACCTCGCCGAGGGGCACCCCGAGCTCCAGGCACAGGTCGGCGACGTCGAGGTCGACGTAGTGCGAGGAGAGCAGGTCGACGGGGGCGCCATCGGCCTTGAGCCGCTCCGCCATCCGGGTCACGAGCGCGGCCTGGGCCACCAGCCGCTTCCGGCGCCAGCCGGAGCGGTGCCGGTCGAGCCGGGTCAGCCAGCCGGCCGGACCGTCGGCGGGCTCGGCCTCGGCCGGCGCGGTGCCGGCGGGGCCGGTGAGCGCCTCGGTCGCGCCCGACTCGTCGAGGATCTCCAGCCAGGTCTCGTCGGGGCAGTTGCCGGGGAACATCGTCAGCAGCTGGCCGCGTACCGCGGGATCCTGCCGGGCGATGGAGACGAGCGTCGCGCGGTACGCCGTCCAGAAGCCGCCGGGCGCGCGGACGATCGACGTGGCGGTGAGGAGGATCCGCAGCAGCGCCTCCTCCTCGTCCTGGCCGAGCTTCGCGGCCTTCGCGAGGCGGCGCAGGTCGGTGTGCATCGACGCGTAGGGCGGCATGCCGCCGAGGGTCCGCTCCACGCACAGGCGGCGGAAGCGCTCATACGCCGTCGCCGCGTCGGCGCGCGCCGCGAGGTCGCGGGCATAGGCCGACAGGGCCTTCGCGGTGAGCGCGCCGGCGAGCGCGAACTCCAGGAAGACCGTGTGCTGCCGGTCCTCGTCGATCTTCAGCGCGAACGCCCGCTCGGCGTCGCGGGCCTTGCCGAACATCGACGCCGCATAGGTGGGGCTGTCGGCGGCGAGGAACGCCCGCGCGGCCTCCTCGTAGAACGTCGGCAGGAAGTGCGGCACCGAGCGGGCGAGACGGTCGCCGAGCTCGACGAAGCCGTCGCGGGCCGGGCCGATCCGCGACTTCGCGATCCGCACGAGCCGCTCGATGTCCTTCACCAGGGCCAGGGCGTGATGCCCGTTGGCGGGGTCGTTGACGAGCGCCCACGCGGGGAAGCCGAGCGCCTGCTGGCGCACGACGCCGACCTCGGCGACGGACTCGGGCGCCTCGAACCCGAGGAACTCCATGGTCAGGTCCTCGGCCGCGCCGAGGGTGCCGGGGACGAGGCGCACCACGGTGCGCTCGCCGAGCACGGGGTGCCGGTAGGCCCGGGTGGTCAGCGTGTCGATCGTGTCCTGCGCCGCGCCCGCCGCGGAGGGCAGCACCGCGCCGGCATCCAGCAGAGCCTCGTCGGTCATGCCTGCTCCTCTTCCTTGGTCTCCTCGACGACCCGGCCGGCATACAGTGCCGCGGCCATGCGCATGCCCTCGGACCAGGCGACCGGCCCGACCTCACCGAGCGGCACCGACGTGCCGTCCTCCCGGACGAACACCAGGTCGCCGGTCTCGGTCGCGTAGTAGGGGTCGTCGGAGCCGACCCAGCTGCGGGCCTCCACCGTGCGGCCGCCCTCGAAGACGCGGCAGATCGCGGAGCCGCCCTTCACCGGATAGCCCAGCGAGGAGGACCGCGCCGTCAGGTGCCGCAGCTCGGCGAACTTGCCGCCGGCATAGTCGGAGACCCTGGTCGCGGTCGGCTCGACGTCGGGGCCGCGCTGCCACGTCTGGCGGAACAGCTGGTCGACCGACTGCTTCACGCCCAGGTCGGCGGCGAACTCGCGCAGGTCGTCGAGGTCGGCGAGGGTCACCGGGTGGGGGATCGCGACCCGCTTCGCGGGCAGGCGCACCGTCTCACCGTCGAGGTTGACGATGCCGATCGTGCCGTCGCCACCTGCCGCGCCACCGCCGGACGCGTCGCGCAGGAAGCCGACCTCGTCGGGGTCGAAGGCGCCGTCGTCGTCGAGGACGGCGACGACGAGGTCCGTCAGCGCGGCCCGCCACACCTCGTCGGCCCAGACCCGCGCGAGCACCTCGGCGGGCACAGGCAGTGACCGGACCATCCACCGGTCGACCTGCTCGCGCACCTGCGCCTCGTGCCGGCCGAGCCACTCCTGCAGCTGCTTGAGCCCGAACACCACGGCGTCGTCCTTCAGCGCCGGCGGAACGGATTTGAGCAGCTTGCCCTTGGCGTTGCGGCACGCTATGCGCCCGCCTTCGAGGGTGACCTGATAGCCGCCGCCGGCGGTCAGCCACGTCATGCGATCCCTGCCTCATCGGGGTCCGAATGTCCCTGCGTCACGTTGACCCCCGGCACGTTAGTCACCGGGTGCGACATTTTTTGCGTCCGTGGGACCGGCCGGCGACCGGGATGACCGGGAAGTCCGGATAGATACCGGAAAGATCCACCACCCGCTTTCCGGGATCCACAGTGGACGGTGTAGATTTCGCCGGAGGGTCACGCCGGAATTCAGTTCTGTCAAGAGCTGACAGATGCCGCCGCTGCATACCGGTTTGGGGCGATAGTTTCAGTAAGTCCTTGACAGAACACGCGCGTCCTATGAGGATTCCGCCGTGGTGGCCCAGCGGATCGACCCTCACACCCTCTGGCACCCCGACACCGGCGGCGCCGGCCGGAGGGTGGCCGAGACGCTGCGCCTGTACGGGCCGCGCACCCGCGCCGAGCTCGTCCACCTCAGCGGCCTGTCCCGCCCGACGGTCTCCTCGGCCCTCGCCGACCTCGGCGGCGCCGACCTCGTCAGCGAGCAGGTGGGCGCCGCGGCCAAGCCCGTCGGCGGCCGGCCGGCCTCCGTGGTGCGGCTGACCCGCCGGGCCGGGATCGCGGTCGGCGTCGACGTCGGCCGCCGGCACGTCCGGGTCGCGCTCGCCGACCTCGGCCACGCCGTGCTCACCGAGCGGCAGTCCCGCACCGACTTCGACATCGACGACCGGCCCCGCGAGGCGCTCGACCTCGGCACCACGCTCGTCGACGCGGCCCTCGACGGCATCGGCGCCACCCGGGCCGACGTGGTGGGCGTCGGGCTCGGGGTGCCGGCACCGATCACCCGCGACTGGCGCATAGGGTCCCCCGGCATGCTGCCGGGATGGGCGGACGTGCTGCCCGCCGACGAGCTCACCGATCGCCTTTCGCTGCCGGTACGGGTGGACAACGACGCCAACCTCGCGGCGCTCGGCGAATACGTGTGGGGCGCCGGCCGCGGCTGCGCCGACCTGGTCTACGTCAAGCTCGCCACCGGCATCGGCGCCGGCATCGTGCTGGACGGCAGGCTCTACCGGGGCGCCGCCGGGACCGCCGGCGAGCTCGGCCACGTGACCCTCGACGCCCGGGGGCCGGTCTGCCGGTGCGGCAACCGCGGCTGCGTCGAGCTGTCCGTCGGCGGGCGGGCGCTGCTCAGCCACGCCCGGCTGTCGCACCCCGAGCTGACCGACCTCGCCGGCCTCATCGCGCTCGCGCAGGCCGGCGACCCCGGCTGCCGCAGGCTACTCGCCGATGCCGGCACCCAGCTCGGGTATGCCCTGGGCAACCTGGTCAACCTCATCAACCCGCAGCGGGTCCTGCTCGGCGACGAGCTCGGCGCGGCCACCGACATCCTGCGCGAGCCGCTGCAGCGGGGGCTCGCCGAGACCGCGTTCACGGCCGCCGCGGCGTCGGTCGAGGTCGCCCAGAGTGCCCTGTCGTTGCGCGCCGCCGCCCTCGGCGGGGTCGCGCTCGCGCTCGGCGTTGACACCGTCCCCTTCGCCGCGGCGGCGCCCGCCCTCTGAACAAGCCCGCTGACAGGCCCGCGGGTGACCCAAACCACGAGCGAACCCGCGCCCGGGCATCTTCTTTAGCGGTAAGGTCAACGCTCGTGGTAACGAGCGCACCGGCGGACGCCCCTGTCAGCAACGCCCCCGGACTCCCCAGGGTCCTGGTGCCGCTCGGCGTGATGTTCCTGTTCGTGGGCCTGTCCACCGCGGTCGTCGGCCCGTTCGTGTCGCTGTTCCTCAGCACCGCCGTCGAGGCCGACCCGGTCCACGTCGCCGCGTTCCTCGTCGCCGGCCCGGTGTCGATGATCGTGTCCTCCACGCTCATCGGCCGCCTCTCCGACCGGCGGCCCGTGCGCCGACAGATCCTCGCCGTCGCGGCCGCCGCCGGCGGGGTCAGCGCCACCGCCACCGCGTTCGTCCGCGACTACTGGGTGCTGCTCGCGCTGACGGTGACGGTGACCGCGATCAGCGGCTCGCTCTTCCCGCAGGCGTTCGCCTACGCCCGGGAGGCCCTGGAGCAGCGCGGCTCCACCCGCGCCGCGATGACCATCAGCACGCTGCGGATGCTGTTCTCGATCGCGTGGGTCGCCGGCCCGCCCGCCGCCGCGTTCCTCGTCGAGCTCGGCGGCTTCCGCGTCCTGTACCTGAGCGCGGCCACGATGTACGCCGCCGCCGTCCTCGTCGCCGTGTTCGTGCTCGGCGACGTCGTTCCGGCGCCGAAAACGCCACGCGAGGCGCCGGAGCACGCGCCGTCCAGCGTGCTGCAGGTCGTCGCCGCGCTCACCCTGCTGCAGGCGGCCGGCGGGCTCGGCGTCCAGGCGATGTCGCTGTTCCTCAGCCACGACCTGCACGGCTCGGTGCGCGACGCCGGTCTCGTCCTCGGCCTGTGCGCGGCGCTGGAGATCCCGCTGATGCTGGGGTTCGGCGCGCTGTCGACCCGGTGGCCGCTGCGCCGCCTGGTCGTCGTCGGCGCCGCCCTCGGCGTGCTCTACTACGCGCTCGTCACGGCGTCCGCCCACACCTGGCAGGTCGCCGCCGCCCAGCTGGTCAACGCCAGCTTCATCGCCGCCGTGCAGGGCCTCGGCATCTCGTACGTGCAGGAGATGCTGCCCGGCGAGCCCGGCCGCGCCGCGACCCTCGCCGGCAATGCCTACCCGGTCGCCGCGATCCTCGTCGGCCCCCTGTTCGGCCTCGCACAGCACTTCGGTTACCGCTACGCCTACGCCGCCGCCGCGACCCTCTGCCTCACCGGCGCCGTGCTGCTCCTGACGGCGCACCGGAAACCCGGCGGCACACGCGCAGACCTGACGACACCCGCGAAAACCCTGACGGCCCACACCGAATCCTGACGGCGCACACCGAATCCTGACGGCGCACACCGAATCCTGACGGCACACGCGGAGACCTGGACGACAAACGCCGAAGCCTGACGGCACACTGGAACAAATGACCACCATGCGGTTCGACGGTTGGATCGCCGGCGTCGGCACCGGCGGCGGCACCCGGCTCGTCCTCGGGCACTGGCCCCGCTCCCCGTTCGGCCCGGTCAGCGACGTCATGGTGGAGCGCCCCGGCGGTCACCGGATCCTGCTGGCCGCCACGGCGGAGCTCGCCGCGTTCGTCGCGGAGACCTACCGCTTCGACGACGTCCGGGTCGTTCCCGTCCTCGTTGTCCGCGTCGGTACGACCTGGGCCGCCGACGCAGGCCCGCTCAGCCTCCGGTTCGCGACCGGCGGACGCGGGTGGCTCGGCACGCTCCTGCGCTGCGTCCCGCCGGCCCTCGCCCGGCACCCCCGCTGGGTCGCCGTGATCGACCGCCCCGCCCGCCTGCTCCAGCCGGGCGTGCGCACCCACGGCAGCGCCGGCAACGACCGGCACGAGTGGTACGGCGTCCAGGACCTCCACCGCATCGTCGCCGCCACCGCCACCTGGGACGGCGAGGACCTCGGCCCCCTCACCGACGTCGACCCGCCGGTCCGCTTCGGCTTCGGCTCCACGCCCCGGACCCCGTCGCTGGCCAAGGTGACGACGACGGTCACGACGGCGGCCGGCCCAGCCTCGCCAGGTCGTAGCCGTCGGGGTAGGACTTCGTGACGATCCCGTCCGCGAAGAGCGGCGTCGTGCGCGGGCCCGCCAGCCGCAGCAGCAGCGCCCGCGACCGCAGCGCCGCGTGCAGGCCGATCCGCGCCCACGCCGGCGGGTCCGGCACCGCGTACGCACGGCGCAACGGCGGATCGTAGAGGCTCGCGATCAGCGCGTCGGCCGCACCGCGCAACGGCCTCGGGATGCGGCCGCGCAGCAGTTCCCGGGTGGCGCGCTCGATCCGCTCCGCCTCCGGGGTGTGCCGCAGGTGGGCCGCCTCGTACGCGTCGAACCACGCCTCGAACGCCGCGTAGCCGGCCGGGATGCCGCGCAGCCCCATCCGCAGGCCGACCTCGCGGTAGTACCGGGCGGCCGCCTCGCGCTCCTGCTCGGCGGGGGCGCGCCAGCCGTACCGGCGCAACCACCGCATCGGGACGACCACCAGCGCGGCCAGGACGTAGACGCTGTCGTCGTTGTCGGCGGGGACGCGCCGGTGCGCCTCGTTGAGCAGCCGCAGCGCCAGCCGGCCGCGGGGGTGCTCGAAGCCGTGCATGAGGATCTCGAACATGATGATGCCGGTGGCGTCGGCGCGCCGCCGCGGCTCGGTCAGGACCCGCCCGGTCCGCACGAGCTCCGCGGCGACGCGGGGGAGGGCGAACGACCGGTTGAACGCCAGGTTGAACGCCATCCGCATGTCCCAGGGGAACTCCTCGCGGAGCGTGACCTGGTGGATCAGCAGGTAGTCGGTCTCCGGGTCGCCGGCCTCGATGCGCCGCAGGTTGTCATATCGACCCCGCCTGATCCCCCGCATGGTCGAGCAGTCTAGGAGACTCCGCCGCCGCCTGTTCGAGCCGGTCCAGCATCTCGGCGAGCACGCCCGGTCCGGTGGCGAAGTTGAGCCGGACGAACCCGGCGGTGTCCACGGTCGTGCCCGCGGAGAAGTCCGCGCCCGAGCTCAGCCTGACCTTCGCGGCCCGCTCCAGGTGCCCGGCCGGATCCGTGCCGCCCCAAGGGATCCAGCTCAGATAGGTGGCCTCGGGCGCACGGTGCGGGAGGCGGGCGGCGACGGTGTCACGGTTGCGCCGCAGCAGCTCCCTGGTGCGGTTCAGCCAGGTGTACGACTCCCGCCACGCCGCGACCGTCGCGACCCTCCCGGCGATGCTGGGCGTACCGTAGAGGTCGATCGGTTGCGCGTCGAGCGACCGCCACACCGCCCGCGGGCCGACGTGCGCGACGGCGAGCCGCAGCGCGGCCAGGTTGAACGCCTTCGTCGCCGACGTCGCGGTCACCGTGCGTGCGGCGGTCTCCTCGCTCAGCGACGCGAACGGGGTGTGGCGGTGCGGCTCGTACGTCAGGTCGGCGTGGATCTCGTCGGCGAGCACGACGAGGTCGAGGCGCTCCGCGACCTCGGCGACGGCCGCCAGCTCCGCCCGGTCGAAGACCCGGCCGGTCGGGTTGTGCGGGTTGACGAGCACCAGCAGCCTGCAGCCGGCGAGCCGCTCAGCGAGCCGCCCGGTGTCGAACGTCCACCGTGCGCCGTCGTCCACCATCGGCAGCGGCACGATCCGCCGCCCGGCCCGCTCGATGCTGGCGAGGAACGGTGGGTACGCCGGGACGTGGATCGCCACCCCGTCGCCGGGCGCGGTCGTGTGCTCGACCATCACCTGCAGGATCTGGAGCAGGTCGGTGAAGACCCGGGTCCGGCCGGGGCGGGGGCTCCAGCCGTGCCGCTGCCGCATCCAGTCCTCGAACGCGGCGACGACCGGGTCCTCACCCCGCCAGAACGGGTAGCCGAAGTCCTCGCGGTGCACGAGGTCCAGCAGGCCGTCGCGGATCGCGGGAGCGACACCGAGGTCCATGTCGGCGACCCACGCGGCGATGGTGTCCGGCGCGGTGGAGCCCCACTTGACGCCGTGCCCGGCCCGCAGCCGCGCGGTCTCGTCGCCGCACCGCGGTGCGGGGGCGGGCGCGATGCAGTCGCGCAGGATCTCCATCTGGCCGTGGTGCTGGGCGAGCTCCTCGAAGACGTGCTGGAGCGCGGCGCCCTGGGTGCCGACCCGGTCCGGGCCCTGGAACCCGGCGGGTGGCGTCCCCTGGATCGGCTCGTCCGGCGCGGCGGCGCGCACGTCGGCGGCGAAGCGTTCGCGGACGGCCTCGACCTTGCGGAGGAGGTCCTCGACGCGGCCCTCGGCGGTGAACTCGGCGTCGCGGTCGCGCTGCGACGGGCGGCCCGCGACGAGCGTCCCGGCCCAGAACTCGACCACGCCGAGGCAGTGCGTCAGCAGCGCGAACGGCGAGTTGGCCCCGGGCAGCGGCCGCCGGTTCGCCCGCTCGTCGCCGAGCTCGGTGACGATGCGGACCATGCCGTCCAGCGCGCGGTCGGTGTAGTACAGGTACTCCTCGGCGCTGATCATGTCCGTCCTCTCGCGTCACCTGCTTGACCGGTGACGCAAACCTTGCGCCGGGGGTGCGTCACCTGTCAAGGTGGTGACGTGACGTTCGTGTTCGTCAGTGGTGACCTCGCGCTCGACTTCGCCGGCACGCTGAAGTGGCGCCGCACCGCCGCACCGGAGGAGCTTCTCACCGGCCCGGCCGAGGCGGCCCGATGGGCGGTGGCGGCCGGTGTACTGTCCACCGCGCCCCGACTGTCCACTGTGGAGTTAGCCGGGCTGCTGGAGCTGCGGGAGACGGTCTACCGGCTCGTCGTGGCGGGGCTGGCGGGGCAGCCGTGGCCGCCGGGGGACCTGCGCGCGCTGAACGCGGCCGCCGCGGCACCGCCGCCGAGGGTGACGCTCACCGCGGGCGGGGTCCGGCGGGCGGGCGGGCCGGCGGCGGGCGCGTCGATCGGGGCCGCCGTCGCGGTCGCCGCGGTCGAGCTGCTCGGCTCCCTCGGGTCGGTCACCGTGCGGGAGTGCGCCCTCGACGAGTGCACGAGGCTGTTCGTGGACCGGTCCAGGGCCGGCAACCGCACCTGGTGCGGCATGGAGGAGTGCGGCAACAGGGTCAAGGCGGCGTCGTACCGGGCCCGCCGGGGCGCGGGCGGCGGCGGTGCTCAGGCGGCCGGTGGGATGGCGGTGTCGGCGTCGCGCCAGGCGATGCGGTCGTAGCCGAAGGCGAGGCAGGCGTCCCGGGTGCGGCCCGGCACCGTCTGGGCCTCGGCACGCAGGACGATCTCGCCGTCTACGTTGTAGAGGGACAGCAGGACCGTCGGCCCGGGCGGCGGGGGCTGGACCGGCACCTCGATGCGGGCATGGCCGTGGGTGCTGATCAGCAGGGTGCCGGCCCAGTAGGGGCCGGGGTCCGCGGTGGGGACGCCGAAGATGATGAGCCGCCGCAGGTGCCGGCCGTGCAGCAGGTCCAGGCGGAGCCGCTGGTGCCCGGCCCGGCGGTCCATGGTGAGCGGGCCGAAGGTCTCGCCGGGCCTGAGGACCGACGACGTGCCGGAGTCCAGCTGGAACGCGCAGCCCAGCGCGAACCCCTCGTCCGGCGACCACGCGGCCTCGAAGGTCAGCGCGCCGATCCCGGACTGCAGCCGGCTCAGCATGACCGAGGGGTGCCGCGGCCCCAGCACCGTCGGCGCCGACGCGTTCGTCCTCGGCGGGGTGAACGCCGTCGCGGGCGGGGGAGCGGCCGGCACGGGCGTCCGCGGCGCGGGACCGCGAGGTGGCCCGGACAGGTCGAGCGACGTCCCGCCGTGCGGTGCGGCCCGCGGCGGCGTGGGCCCCGACAGGTCCAGGGACGTGCCGCCGGAGTGCGCGGCCGGGGGCGGCGTGGGTCCGGGCAGGTCGAGGGAGGTGCTGCCGGACGGCGGGGGCGGCGGGGCAGCCGGGCCGGACAGGTCGAGCGAGGTGTTCCCGGCCGGCGGGGGCGGCGTGGCCGGCCCGGACAGGTCGAGCGACGTGCTGCTGGACGGCGGCGCGGCGGGGCCGGAGAGGTCCAGCGATGTGCTGCCACCGGCCCGGGCAGGCGCCGGCGGGGGCGCGGCGGGGCCGGACAGGTCCAGCGACGTGCTGACCGGCGGGGCAGGCGCGGCCAGGTCCAGGGAGGCGGCGGCCGGCGGAGTGGCGGTGGGCGTGACGGGGGCGGTGGTGGTCGCGGGAAGCCGGCGGTGACGGATCCAGGACAGGTCGTCGGTGCCACCGGTCCGGGCGGGAACGGCGCGGTGGCGGATCCAGGACAGATCGTCCGTGCTCACAACCGGATCCCGTAGTCGGCCGCGAGCGCGGTGACGCCGTTGGCGTAGCCGTCGCCGAGGACCTTGAACTTCCAGCCGCCGCTGTGCCGGTACAGCTCGCCGAGCGCCAGACCCATCTCCAGGTCCAGCGCGGGGGCGAGGTTCTCCGACCGGATCAGCTCCGCGTTGCCGTCGAGGTTGAGGACCCTGATGACGCAGGTCTTCAGCCGGCCGAGGGTGCGGCGGACCGCGGTGCCCTCGTTGACGTACATGACGATGACGATCCGCGTGACCTCGGCCGGCGCGGCCAGGAGGTCGACCTCGATCTGGTCGTGGTCCTCGCCGACGACCTCACGCAGCTGCTGCACCGACAGGTCGGGGGAGGAGAGCTGGTTGAAGTACACGAAGTGCCGCTCGGAGACGGCGTCGCCGTCGCCCCGGCACAGGATCGCGGCCACCACGATGTTGTCCGCGAGGACGTGCTCCAGACCGGCGCTGAACTGGACCCCGAGCACGACCCCGCGCAGGTCGGGGATCTCCCGCGTCAGGGTGACGTTCGCCCCCCGCTTCATCTCTTTCACGCTCATGCCGTCACCTCCGCTGCGCTCCTGCGCGGGCCTGAGCCGGCACTGTGCCCATGGTGAGCGGTCGCTCCGCTGCGCTCCGGCCCGCTCATGCCGTCACCTCCGCTGCGCTCCGGCCCGCTCACGGCAGGTCCAGGTCCGAGCCGGAGAACTTGGTGCGCAGGAAGTTGCCCTGAGTGGTGAGCGCGTCGCGGTCCTGGGCGCGCACGGCGACCAGGATGTTGGACGAGGCCTCCTGCAGCAGGTCGAGCTGCGCGAGCAGCTCGGGGACGGGGGCCGGCCGGTCGCGCATCGACGCCTCCAGGGTCAGGTAGCTGCGAAGGGTGGTCGGCAGGAAGTCCTCGACGGTGTTGCGGACCAGCAGCACCGCGTGGATGTCGAGTGGCCGGGTCGCCGAGGTGTCCAGGATCTCGCGGAGGGTGTCGGTGAGCCAGCGCGACTTCACCACGGCGGCCGCCGGCAACCGGGACGCCTGCTGGTTGACGAAGTGCTCGGCGTCGGTGATCCGCTTGAGGATCTGGGCGGTGTCACCGGCCGGGTCCCCGGAGGAATCCGCGGTGGGTTCGGTGGCAGGGGGCGGCGCGGCGTCGTCGTCCCCCCACCATCGTAGCCAGCGCACGGTCGGCTCAGCCGGTCTGCTGGCCGCGCAGGGTGCGCTCCATGTACGGCCTGGCCCGCTCGATCTGGCCCTCCAGGGCGTGGACCGTCTGCGCCATCGATTCGACCGCCTGCGCGCGGAACGTGTCGACCGCGTCCATGGTGGCGAAGACGTTGTCGAACGCCGCCTGGAGCTTGTTGATGTCGACCGTGGCCGACGAGGCCTGCTCGTTGATCGCGGCGCCCTGCGTCTTGAGCTGCTGGGACGTCGCCTCGATCAGGTTGGAGGTGACCGTGTTGAGCTGGGTGATCTGGTCCAGCACGAGCTTCTGCCGGGCCAGGGCCTGCGACACGATGACCGCGATCCGCAGCGCGGCGACGGTGGTCGTCTGCGCCCGGTCGACGCCCCGGATGAGCTCCAGGTTGTTGCGCCGGACCAGGTCGAGGGCCATGTAGCCCTGCACGTTGACCGCCATCTGGGTCATGATGTCCTGCCGGCGCTGCCGGACCGGGAAGAGCGCGTCGGAGCGCAGCGTCGCGGCCGCCTCGGTCTGCCCGGCGGCCTCCAGCGCGGAGACCTTGGCGGCGATGGCCTCGTCGAGGGCCGCGGCGAGCTCGTTGTACTCGCTGAGGCGCCCCATCGTGGTCCACATGTTGACCTTTTCGGTCTCGATGGCCGCGTTGTCCTTGCGAAGGTCGTTCTGACCGGACTCCAGCGCGACGATGATCGCGTTGAGGTGCGACTGGGCCGACTTGTACTTGGCGAAGTACCGGTCGATCTTGTCGCCGCCGGGCAGCCACTTCAGGACCCTCTGCACGCCGGTCAGGTCGGCCCGGTTGGGGTCCAGGTCGGTGATCGTGACCCGCAGGTCCGCCAGGGTGGTCGCGACCCTGGTCTGGGCGTCGCCGGTGGCGCCGCGGCCGCGGCCGAGGGCGGCGGCGGGACGCTCCAACATGCGGTTGGACATCCCGGCCGCCGCGCGCATGTCCTGCTCGCCCATCGACGTGATCGACGCGACCTTCTGCTGGAAGGCCGGCGAGTTGGTGTCGATGGCCGCCAGCTCCTCGACGAAGGCGGCGGCCCTGCGGCGCAGCTCCTGCTGCTTCTCCGTCTGCACGGGCACGGCACCGGCCGCCTGCTGCGGCTCCACCACCACGACGGGCGCGGGGGGAGTCAGCACCAGGGCGCCCTGCTGCGGGGCGTCACCACCAAGATCGAGTTCGGACATCGCGGGAACCCTCTCCGATCAACTTTCGTTGGTGCCGATCAGCTTGCGTTGGTGCGGTTCAGCCGACGTTGACGCCGAAGTCGCGAGCGATCCCGGCGAGACCCGAGGCATACCCCTGGCCGACGGCCCGGAACTTCCACTCGCCGCCGTGCCGGTACAGCTCGCCGAAGATCATCGCGGTCTCGGAGGAGGCGTCCTCGGTCAGGTCGTAGCGGGTCAGCTCGGCGCCACCGTCCTGGTTGACGACCCGGATGAAGGCGTTGCGGACCTGGCCGAAGGACTGGCCGCGCTGCGGGGCCTCGTAGATGGAGACCGGGAACACGATCTTGTGGCACTGGGCGGGCACCGCGGCGAGGTCCACCAGGATCTTCTCGTCGTCGCCGTCACCACCGCCGGTGAGGTTGTCGCCCGTGTGCTCGACCGAGCCTTCGGGGCTCTTCAGGTTGTTGAAGAAGACGAAGTGCTGGTCGGACAGGATCTTGCCGTTCTCACCGAGCATCAGGGCGCTGGCGTCGAGGTCGAACTCGGCGCCGGTCGTGGCCCGCTCGTCCCACCCAAGGCCGATCATCACCGCGCGGAGATTCGGCGCCTGCTTGGTGAGCGAGACATTGCCGCCCTTGGTGAGGGTCACGGACATGGAACTCTCCTCGCGCTCTCGTTGTGGTCGTCAACCGTGTCCGATCGGCCTGTCGGATATATTCATCCGGCTGATCGACGACACCGGAGCCGCCTTCAAAGCTAACGCGCTTCCGGCTACTGTCGAACATTGATCGAACAAGCCGGAGCCTACCCCAACCCTTCAAGCGGACGCGCCCGCAGGAACGGTGAACAACCGGCCCCCACTGGCGGCCGGACGATACTGTCGGGCGGGCAACATCATGATCAGCCCCCCGGCGCCGCCTGACGCCGGGGGAACTGCAGGCAAACCTGTCGACAACATCGAATGACTGGGAGATCGGTATGGGCATCAGCCTGACCAAAGGTGGCAACGTCTCACTGACCAAGCAGGCGGGTCCCGCCGGTCTGACGGCGGTGACCGTCGGCCTCGGTTGGGATGTCCGCACGACGACCGGCACGGAGTTCGACCTCGACGCCTCCGCGATCGCCACGAACGCCGAGGGCAAGGTCTACTCCGACAAGCACTTCGTCTTCTACGGCAACCTCGCCACCCCGGACGGCCACATCCAGCACACCGGCGACAGCCTCACCGGTGAGGGCAGCGGCGACGACGAGCAGATCAAGGTCAACCTGGCCGGCCTGCCCGCCGATGTCGACAAGATCGTCTTCCCGGTGTCCATCTACGACGCCGACACCCGCTCGCAGTCCTTCGGCCAGGTCCGCAACGCCTTCATCCGCGTTTTCAACAGCGCCGACGGCGTCGAGCTCGCGCGGTACGATCTCAGCGAGGACGCTTCCACCGAGACCGCGATGGTGTTCGGCGAATTGTACCGGAATGGCGACGAATGGAAGTTCCGTGCCGTCGGTCAGGGATACGCATCCGGGCTGCGGGGCATCGCCCAGGACTTCGGCGTCAACGTCGGATAGTAAGGTCGGCGCACCGCAACATCCCCGATGAGCCCGAAACGGTGTGACAGATGTTCCTGAAGACATTCGGCTGGTCGCTGGCGGTCACCGTGGCGACACTCATAGCCGCCTTCTTCCTCGGTGGGCCCTCCGCCTTCCTGATCGTCGCGATCCTGTGCGTGCTGGAGATCTCGGTGTCGTTCGACAACGCCGTGGTCAACGCGACCGTGCTCGGGCGGATGAACGCCTGGTGGCAGCGGCTGTTCCTCACCGTGGGTGTGCTCATCGCCGTCTTCGGCATGCGCCTGGTCTTCCCGCTGCTGCTGGTCGGCGTCACCGCCCAGCTCAACCCGGTCGACGTCGTCCGGCTCGCCCTGGAGGGCGGGTCGGTCGACGAGCCGGGCACCTACGCCGCGCTGCTGCACGAGGCGCACCCGAGCATCGCCGCCTTCGGTGGCATGTTCCTGCTCGTGCTCTTCCTCGACTTCATCTTCGAGACCCGCGAGCACACCTGGCTGACCTGGCTGGAGAAGCCGCTCGCCAAGATCGGCAAGCTCGACCAGCTGTCCGTGGTCATCTCCCTGGCCGTCCTCGTCATCGCGGCGGAGACCCTCGCCAAGGACGTCGGCACGGTCATGGTCTCCGGCGTGCTCGGCATCGGGGTGTACATCCTGGTCAACAGCCTCGGTGAGCTCTTCGAGAACGCCGGTGGCCTGGGCGACGACGACGAAGAGGACGAGGACGAGAAGGCCGCCGCGGGGATCCACGGCGACGCCGGCGACATCGACAAGGGCAAGAGCGGCGGCCCGAACGCCGTCGTGCAGGTGGCCGGCAAGGCCGCCTTCTTCCTGTTCCTCTACCTCGAGGTCCTCGACGCGTCGTTCTCCTTCGACGGTGTCATCGGCGCGTTCGCCATCAGCCAGAACATCTTCGTCATCGCCGCCGGCCTCGGCGTCGGTGCGATGTACATCCGGTCGCTGACGGTCTTCCTGGTCCGCAAGGGCACCCTGAGCGAGTACGTGTTCCTCGAGCACGGCGCGCACTGGGCGATCGGCGCCCTCGCCGCGATCCTGCTGGTCGGGATCAAGTACGAGGTGCCCGAGGTCGTCACCGGCCTGATCGGTGTCGGCTTCATCCTCGCCGCGTTCCTGTCCTCGGTGGTGCTCAACCGGCGCAACAGCGCCGCTGAGGCGGCCGAGGAGCGGGCCGGCAGCCTCGCCGGCCGTTCGTAATCCACCCGACCCCGATCCCGCCCCGGGAAGGCAGGCAACGCCGTGACGAACCCGAACAACCCGGTCTCGCTGTCCAAGGTCACGTTGACCAAGGCGGCGCCGGCCGTCTCGCTCGCCAAACAGGGCGGGGCCGCGGGCATCCTCCGGGTCAACCTCAACTGGGCGCAGCCCGCCGCCAAGGGCGGGCTGTTCAGCCGCAAGCCGAAGGGCGTCGACCTCGACCTCGGCTGCCTCTACGAGTACAGCGACGGCTCCAAGGGCGTGGTCCAGGCCCTCGGCGATTCGCTGCGCGACGTGCACACCCTGGGCCGCGACCCGATCTGCCGCCTCGACGGCGACGACCGGAGCGGCACCAGCACCGGCGGGGAGAACCTCTTCGTCGACCTGCGGTACGCGGCGAACATCCGCCGCATCCTGGTGTTCGCGTTCATCTACGAGGGCACCCCCAACTGGGCCGCCGCCCAGGCCGTGGTGACCCTGTTCCCGGTCGCCGGCCCCCAGCTGGAGATCCACCTCGACGAGCCGGACCCGGCCGCGATGACGTGCGCGATCGCCATGATCGAGGGCAACGGCTCCGACGTGTCGGTGCGCCGTGAGGTCCGCTACATCCGTGGCGGCCAGCGCCTGCTCGACGAGACCTACGGCTGGGGCATGCGCTGGGCGGCCGGCCGGAAATGACAGCTTCGCCGACAGCAATCGGGAAGGTATACGCATGGGTGTGAGTCTGAGCAAGGGCCAGTCCGTCTCCCTCGTCAAGGGTGGCGGCGGCACGCTCACCAAGGTCCGCATGGGCCTGGGCTGGGACGCGATGAAGAAGAAGGGCCTGTTCGGCGGGTTGAAGACCCAGTCGATCGACCTGGACGCGTCCTGCCTGCTGTTCGACAGCGCCAACCAGCTCGTCGACCAGGTGTGGTTCCGCCAGCTGCGCAGCAACGACGGCGCCGTCCAGCACACCGGCGACAACGTCACCGGCGCGGGTGAGGGTGACGACGAGAGCATCATCGTCGACCTGGTCGCGCTGTCGCTGAACGTCCGCACGCTGGTGTTCGTGGTCAACTCGTTCACCGGGCAGAGCTTCGCCCAGATCGAGAACGCGTACTGCCGGCTGGTCGACGAGACGAACGGCGCCGAGCTGGCCCGCTTCGACCTCAGCGGCTCGGGCCCGCACACGGCGCAGGTCATGGCCAAGGTGACCCGCGACCAGCAGGGCTGGACGATGACGGCCATCGGCACCCAGGCCTCGGGGCGCACGTTCCGCGACCTGCTTCCCGCGGTCGCCGGCCACCTCTGATCCGTGGTACGACGACACCCGCTCTGCGATTCCGCAGGGCGGGTGTCGTGTTCTTCAGGGCCGGAGAAACGGTCGCGGAATGCGACGGGAAAGCGATTCAGCCTTCCACCGTGACCGGTCCGGAAAGGCGCCGCGCCGCCAGGACGTGAACGGCGAACAACAGATATCCGACGAGCAGCGGGGCCGTCACGGGGATCATCGCGCCGATCACGGCGGCGATGGATGACACCCCGGCCACCATCGCCGCCGTGAGCGGTTGCCGCCACACGGTGCCAGCCGCCCAGCGCAGTGCGCCGGACCACGAATCGTGGTGGGCCAGGTGCACGACGCCGAGAGCGCCGGCGGCGAGCAGTGCGGCGGCGACGGCGCCGGTCGCCACGAGCACGGGCAACCCGCCCGGGACCCGGCCTGAGGCGACGGCGCCGAGATTGAACAGCAGGAGCCATGCGAGGGTGACGGCCGCGACCGTGCAGACGGCGCCGGGCAGCAGCGAACGCACGAACACCCGCCACAGCCGCGACGGCCGCACGGCGGAGCCCTCGATGACGTCGCGCACGGCGACCGAGCCCGCGTGCACGGCCGCGCCGGCGGTGAGCAGCGGCAGGCTGCACACCGTGACGGCGATGCCGACCAGGGCGAGGTCGGCCGCCACCGTGACCGTCTCCGTGAACCCGCGACGCGTCACGGCACTCACCCCTTCAGGCCGGAGGTGTTGATGCCCTCGACGAGCATCTTCTGGAAGGCGAGGAAGAACAGGAAGACCGGCAGCAGCGACAGGACCGACATCGCGAACATCGGCCCGATCTCCGACTGGCCCTGCGAGTCGATGAAGAGCCGCAGCGCGACCGGCACCGTGTACTTCGGCAGGTCCGACACGTACACCAGCTGCCGGAAGAAGTCGTTCCAGGTCCAGATGAACGAGAAGATCGCCGTGGTCACGAGGGCCGGGCGGCTCAGCGGCAGGATCACGTTGCGGAACACCCCGAACGTGGTGCAGCCGTCGATCTTCGCGGCCTCGTCGAGCTCGCGGGGGATGCCGCGCATGAACTGGACCATGAGGAAGACGAAGAACGCCTCGGTGGCCAGGAAGTGCGGCAGGATCAGCGGCAGGTAGGGGAACTCGCCGCCGACCAGGTCGAGCTGCCGGAACACGATGAACTGCGGGACGATCAGCACGTGGCCGGGCAGCAGCAGCGTGCCGACCATGATCGCGAACCAGGTGGCCCGCCCGCGGAACCGCAGCCGGGCGAAGGCGAAGGCCGCGAGCAGGCAGGACAGCGCGTTGCCGACCACGACCAGCAGCGACACGATCGTGCTGTTGACGAAGAACCGGCCGAAGCTGGTGTCGAGGTGCGACCAGCCCTTCGGGTAGTTGCCGGGGGTGAAGACCTCGGGAATGACCCCGGCGTTGCTCAGCATCTCCGGCTGGCTCTTGAGCGAGCTGCCGAGCACCCAGAACAGCGGATAGAGGATGACCCCGAGCAGCGCGAGGATCACCACCGTGCGCAGGATCGACCTCATCGCTCATCCCCGTAGTGCACCCAGAACCGGCCCGTGCTGAACAGCACGACGGTGAGCAGGCCGACGGCGAGCAGGAACACCCAGGCGAGCGCGGAGGCGTAGCCCATCTCGTAGTCGGTGAAGCCCTTGATGTACAGGTACAGCGTGTACATCAGGGTCGAGTCGACCGGCCCGCCGGTGCCGCCGCTGATGACGAACGCGGACGTGAAGCCCTGGAAGCCGTGGATCGTCTCCAGCACGAGGTTGAAGAAGATGACCGGGGACAGGATCGGCAGCGTGATCGACCGGAACTTGCGGAACGCGCCCGCGCCGTCGACCGACGCCGCCTCGTACAGCTCCACCGGGACCTGCTTCAGGCCGGCCAGGAAGATGACCATCGGCGCACCGAACTGCCAGATCGCCAGCAGGATCAGCGTGCCGAGCGCGTAGTCGGGGTCGTTGACCCAGCCGGGGCCGGCGATGCCGAACACCGACAGCAGCTCGTTGAACGAGCCGTCCCGGCTGAACATCGACACCCAGACGATCGCGAGGGCGACGCTGCCGCCGAGCAGCGACGGCAGGTAGAACAGGCTGCGGTACAGCCCGACACCCCGGACGGCCTTGTTGAGCAGCAGCGCGACGCCGAGCGCGGCGCCGAGCTTCAGCGGCGTCGCGATGACCGCGAACAGCACCGTGACCTGCACGGCGTGCCAGAACGTCGGATCCTCGGTGAACATCCGCTGGTAGTTGTCGAACCCGACCCAGTTGAGCTCGGACCAGTCCGACAGGATGTCGTAGTCGGTGAAGCTCAGCACCAGCGACATCAGCATCGGGATCGCCGTGATGGTGGCCAGCCCGATGAGCCACGGTGTCAGGAAGAGATAGCCGGCGAGCCCTTCGCGACGGGGGCCCCGCGGTTCGACGCGGGGCCCCTTCGCCGCTCGGTGCAAAGGTGCCGGCGCGGTGGTCAGCGCCACTGGAAGAGCCTCACTTCGAGATCGCGGACTTCGCGGCCGTGACGAAGGCCTCGGCGGCCTGCGCGGGGGTGGCCTTGCCGGCCTGGACCGACTCGGCCGCCTTGATCAGCTCGGAGCGCAGCGTGCTGTGCCCCTTCAGCGGGACCTGCGGCGAGGGCCCGAACGTCTTGCCGAGCGTGTTCTCGACCTCGATGGAGGTCTTCATGGACGCGTCGGTGACGCTGCTCAGCACCGAGGCGCGGATGTCGAGGTTCGGCGGCAGGCCGCGGTCGGTGCCGAGGACCTTGCCGACCTCCGGGTCGTTGGCGAGGAAGTTGATGACGTCGACCGCCACGTCCTTCTTGTCACTGCCCCGGTAGACGGAGAAGTAGAGCGCCGCGCGGGCCCACTGTGCCTTGGGGTCGCCCGGGTACGCCACGACGCCGAGCTCGTCCTTGGTGTTCTTCTGCAGCTCGGGCAGCTGGTTCACCCAGACCCACGAGGTAAGCGCTTTCCCGGTCACGACAAGTTGCTTGGTGATGTCTGTGGCGTTGCCCTCGCGGATCACGTCGGCGGTGGGGGTGGCCTTGCGGTCCCGCGCGCCCTTCCACAGGTCGAACCAGGCGGTCACGTCCTGCGCCGTGAAGCCGAGCTCCTTGCCCTTGTACAGGTCCTTGTTCTGCTGGCGCAGCCAGATCCAGAACGCCTTGTAGTCCGCGCTCGGGTCCTGCGTGCCGGGGACCTTCGTGGCCGTGGTCGCCGCCGCGGCCCAGTCGACGAACGCCTCCCACGTCATGCCGGTGGTCGGCAGCGGCTGGTTCGCCGCGGTGAGCTTGGTCTTGTTGAACACCAGGCCCTGCGTGTTCTCGCCGAACGCGACGCCGGCGAGCTTGCCGTCCACGACGCCGTACTTCCACAGGCTCTCGGGGAACTTCGACGTGTCGAGCTTGTTCGACTTCTGGTACGACGTCAGGTCGAGCGTGACGTTGCGCGACGCGTACTCGGTGAGGAAGTTGTCGTCGATCTGGAAGATGTCGGGTGCGTCGTTGCCCGCGGTGAGGGTGGCGAGCTTGTCGAAGTACCCCTGGTTGGCCTGCCACGTCTTCTTGAACGTGACGTTGGGGTGCTTCTTCGTGTAGAGCGCGAGCGCCTCTTCGGTGAGCTTGGCACGGGCGTCGCCGCCCCACCAGAAGATGCTCAGCTCGACGGGCTTGGTCGAGTCGACCGCTGGTGCCTCGCCGCCGTCGTCGCCGCAGGCGGCGACCAGGCCTGTGAGAGGTGCGAGCAACACTGCTGCGACGGCGGTTGCCAGAAGTCTGCGGCGGGGTGTTCCGGACATGGCGTGTCACTCCCTGACGGTGGAAGTCTCGGGATCAATGTGGGTTGGGCCCGGTGGAGTCGCGCACGATGAGCTCCGTCTGGAGCGTCACCAGCGCGTTCGTGCGGCGTTCATCGTCGTGCTGCAGGAGCATGTCGACGGCCGCCCGCCCGGCGGCCGCGGTCGGGGTGGAGACCGTGGTCAGCTTGGGGCGGATCAGACGGCTGAGCGAGATGTCGTCGATGCCGACGACGCTGAGCTCACCCGGGACGCTGACGCCCCGGTCGTGGAGGGCTTCGAGCAGTCCGATCGCCATGAGGTCGTTGTAGGCCAGCACGGCGGTCGCTCCGGTGGCCCGCACGGCGTCGCACGCGGCGGCTCCGGCGGCCTCGGTCGGTTGGTGCGGTCCGAGCACGATCAGGTTGGCCCCGGCGGCCTTCGCCGCGGCCGTCGCGGACCGCCGGATCTCCCGGTTGGTCCACGAGCCACGCGGCCCGCCGAGCAGGGCGAGGTCGGTGTGGCCGAGACCGACGAGGTGCTCGATCGCGGCCTTCGCGCCGTTCGACACGTCCATCACCACCGCGGGAAGCCCCTCGACGGCCCGGTTCACCACGACCAGCGGCACCTCGCGGCGCAGCTTCTCGATCAGGTCGTTGCTCATGCGCGGGCTGCACAGCAGCACGCCGTCGACCTGCTTGGCGAGGGCCTGCACGAGCTGCTCCTCCATCACCGGGTCTTCGTTGGTGTCGGCGACGAAGAGGTGGTAGTCCCGCTGCCGGGCCTGCGACTCCGCCGCCTTGATCAGTGGCGGGAAGAACGGGTTGGCGATGTCGGCGACGATCAGGCCGATGTTGTGGGTCCGCCCGGTGATGAGCGCGCGGGCCGCACGGTTGGGTCGGTAGCCGAGGCTCTCCGCGGTGGACAGCACCCGGCTGCGGGTGTCGGGGTTGACCAGATGCGGTGCTGAGAACGTGCGCGACACGGTGGAGACATGGACGCCGGAGGCGCGGGCTACATCTCGAATAGTGGCGGGCACGGAGCCATTAATGCAAACGGTTGCTGTCATGTCAACGCCTGTGAATGCAGAAAATCCAGGGGTATTGACCCGAAGTGTGGCGGTGGAGCACAGTGTCGCTGCAACCCTTTGCAGTCACCTGCAGCAGTTCCAGGGAGCGACAACCGATGCACACCCGCTACGCGATCGTCGGCACCGGATCGCGCGCCGAGATGTTCACGCGCGCACTCACCGGGCCGCATCGCGACACCTGCGCGCTCGTCGCGCTCGCCGATCCGGAGCCGCACCGCCTCGCCGTGCACAACGCGCGGCTGCCGGCGCCGGTCCCCACCTACCCAGCCACCGAGTTCCGCCGCATGCTGCACGAGGAGAAGGTCGACGTCGCGATCGTCACCACCGTGGACCGGGTCCACGACGAGTACATCGTGGCCGCTCTGGAGGCCGGCTGCGACGTGCTCACCGAGAAGCCGATGACGGTCGACGCGCAGCGCTGCGCCAGAATCCTCGACGCGGTGCGGCGTACCGGCCGCCGCGTCCGGGTGACCTTCAACTACCGGTACAACCCCCTGCATGAAACTTTCAAGCGGCTGATCGCGTCAGGCGAGATCGGCGAGGTCGGATCCGTGCACTTCGAGTGGCTGCTCGACGTGCGGCACGGCGCCGACTACTTCCGCCGCTGGCACCGCGACAAGGCCAACTCCGGCGGCCTGCTCGTGCACAAGTCCGGGCACCACTTCGACCTGGTCAACTGGTGGCTCGACGACGAGCCCGCCGAGGTCTACGCGCAGGGCCGGCTGTTCTTCTACGGCGACTCCGGCGCCGGCGCCGGCGCGCCCCGGGACCGGTTCGCGCTCGGCCACGACCCGCACCGCGACGAGCTCTACACCGGCACCAGCGACGGCTACCGCCGCGACCAGGACGTCTTCGCGCCCGGTATCACCATCGAGGACGACCTCGCCGTCCTCGTCCGCTACGCCCGCGGTGCCACGATGACCTATCACCTGACCGCCTACGCCCCCTGGGAGGGCTACCGGGTGATGGTCAACGGCAGCAAGGGCCGCCTCGAGCTGGAGGTGGTCGAGAGCGACCACGTCGCGCCGGGCGCCACCGGGCTCATCAAAGGCGACGAGCCGGGCCGGGCCACGCTGCGCGTCCATCCACACTGGAGCGAGCCGCGCGAGATCCCGATCCCCTACGAGCGGGAGGGCCACGGCGGCGGCGACGCCCGCATGCTCGCCGACCTGCTCGGCGAGGGACCACCGAGCGGCGTCGCCGCCGCTGAGGCCGAGGACGGCGCCCGCGCGCTGCGCATCGGCCTGGCCGCCAACGAGTCCATCGCCCTCGGACTGCCCGTCAGGATTCGCAATGACTAAGACCCTGCTGCACGACGACCAGCTGCTGCCCGCCGAGCCCGGCCTCCGGTCGATCGCGCGGGAGCTGTACCAGCACGCGAAGGACCTCCCGCTCATCAGCCCGCACGGCCATGTCGACCCGGCGATCCTCGCCGACGACCGGCCGTTCCCCGACCCGGCCAGGCTCATCGTCGTGCCCGACCACTACGTGACGCGGATGCTCGCCAGCCAGGGCATCGCCCCGCACGAGCTCGGCGTGCCGACCGTCGACGGCAGCCCCACCCAGACCGACGGGCGCACCATCTGGCGACTCCTCGCCGCCAACTGGCACCTGTTCCGCGGCACCCCGTCGCGGCTGTGGACCGAGCGGGTCCTCAGCGACGTCTTCGGCGTCACCGTGCCGCTGCGCGTCGACACCGCCGACCTCGTCTACGACCTGCTGTCCGAGCGCCTCGCCGACCCCGCGTTCCGGCCGCGGGCGCTGTTCGAGCGGTTCAACCTCGAGGTCCTCGCCACCACCGAGTCGCCGCTGTCGGACCTCACCGCGCACGCCAAGCTCGAGGCCGACGGCTGGGGCGGGCCGGGTGGGCGGGTCATCACCACGTTCCGCCCCGACGACGTCGTCGACTTCGACTGGCCAGGCTGGGCCGGCCGGATCGAGCAGCTCGGCGTGACCACGTTCCCGCAGTTCCTGGAGCGGCTGCGGGAGCGGCGCCAGGCGTTCATCGCGGCCGGCGCCACCTCCACCGACCACGGCCACCCGACCGCCGCGACCCTCGCGCTGCCGCCCGCGCACGCCGCCGCCCTGTTCAACAAAGCGCTCACCGGCAAGTCCGACAGCCGCGACGCGGAGCGCTTCCGCGCGCACATGCTGGTCGAGTTCGCGCGGATGTCCATCGACGACGGCCTGGTCATGCAGCTGCACCCGGGCGCGGTCCGCAACCACAACACCGCGCTCTTCGCCCGGCACGGCCGCGACGTCGGCGGCGACATCCCCTCGCCGACCGAGTACGTGCGGTCGCTCAAGCCGCTGCTGGACGCGTTCGGCACCGACCCGCGCTTCCGCGTCGTGCTCTACACGCTCGACGAGACCACGTTCACCCGTGAGCTGGCGCCCCTCGCCGGCGGCTACCCGGCGGTGTTCCTCGGCGCGCCCTGGTGGTTCCTGGACAGCCCCGAAGGGCTGCGCCGCTTCCGGGAGACGGTCACCGAGACGGCCGGCTTCGCCAACACCGCCGGGTTCGTCGACGACACCCGCGCGTTCTGCTCCATCCCCGTCCGGCACGACGTCGCCCGCCGCGTCGACGCCGGGTTCCTCGCCCGGCTCGTCGCCGAGCACCGCCTGCCCCTGGACGAGGCCGCCGAGACCATCGCCGACCTCGCCTACCACCTGCCGAAGCGCGTCTACGCGCGCACCGTCCTCGCCCAAGGAGCACGATGATCACCGGGTTGACCGTCCACGACGTCAGGTTCCCCACCGCCGCGGCGGGTGACGGGTCCGACGCGATCAACCGCGGCGACTACTCCGCCACCTACGTCGAGCTCACCACCGACGAAGGCGTGACGGGCACCGGCCTCACGTTCACCAACGGCCGCGGCAACGAGATCACCTGCGCCGCCGTCGAGGCCCTCAAGCACCACGTCGTCGGCCACACCGTCGAGGAGCTGTGCACCGCCGAAGGGTCCCGCACCCTCACCGCCGACGTGCAGCTGCGCTGGCTCGGCCCGGAGAAGGGCGTCATCGCCCTCGCCGCCGGCGCGATCCTCAACGCCGTGTGGGACCTGAGAGCCCGCCTCGCCGGCAAGCCCATGTGGCAGCTGCTGGCCGAGCTGCCGACCGCGGACCTCCTCGCAGCCGTGGACTTCCAGCACATCACCGACGCGCTCACCCGCGACGAGGCCGCAGCGATCCTCGACAAGGGGCTGCCGGAGTACGAGGAGCGCCTCGCCCACGCGCGCGACGCCGGCCTGCCGTCCTACACGACGTCGGTCGGCTGGCTCGGCTACCCGGACGACAAGGTCCGCGCGCTGACCCGGCAGGCCGTCGCCGACGGCTGGACGGCGGTGAAGATGAAGGTCGGCGGCGCCATCGACGACGACGTGCGCCGCGCCCGGATCATCCGGTCCGAGATCGGCCCCGACGCGCTGCTCATGCTCGACGCCAACCAGGTGTGGGACGTCGACGAGGCGATCGCCAACCTGGGCCGGCTCGCCGAGGTCGACCCGTACTGGATGGAGGAGCCGACCCACGCCGACGACGTCCTCGGCCACGCCCGCATCCAGCAGGCCCTCGACGGGATCACCGGCGGCCGGTGCCGCGTCGCGACCGGCGAGGTCGCCGCCAACCGGGTCATCTTCAAGCAGCTGCTGCAGGCCGACGCGATCCGCGTCATGCAGATCGACGCGTGCCGGGTCGCCGGCGTCGGCGAGGTCCTCGCCGAGCTGCTCATGGCGGCGAAGTTCGGCGTGCCGGTCTGCCCGCACGCCGGCGGGGTCGGCCTGTGCGAATACGTGCAGCACCTCGCGTTCTTCGACTACCTGCGCATCACCGGCAGCATGGACGGCCGGATGGTGGAGTACGTCGACCACCTGCACGAGCACTTCACCGACCCGGTCACCGTCGTCGACGGCCGCTACCGGCTGCCGGTCAACCCGGGGTACAGCGTCGAACTGCGCCCCGAGTCGATCGCGGAGTTCTCCTTCCCGGACGGGCCGGCATGGCGCGCCTGAGCCTCTCGGCGCCCCTGAAGGTCGAGCCGCTGGTGCGGCCCGGCGACGTGGGCGCCGGCATCCTGCACTTCGGACTCGGCGCGTTCCACCGGGCCCACCAGGCGGTCTACATCGAGGACGCCATCGTCAAGGGCGGCGGCGACTGGGGGATCGTCGGCGTCGCGCCCAGCTCCCGGGACGTCCTGGCGGCCCTGCGCGCGCAGGACATGCTGTACAGCGTGCTCACCGTCGACGGGCCGGACGCGAGCGCCCGTGTGGTCGGCGCGTTCGACAGCGTCCTGCACGCCGGGTCCGAGCCAGGTGCCGTCCTGGGCCGCATCGCCGACCCGGCCATCAAGGTCGTCACGCTCACCGTCACCGAGAAGGCCTACGCGCCCGGCTCCGCCGTGCTCGACCTGCTGGTGCGAGGGCTGCGGCTGCGCGAGACGCCGCTCGCGCTGGTCAGCTGCGACAACATCAACGGCAACGGCGAGCTGCTGCGCCGGCTCGTCGGCGACGCCCTGCAGGATCCCGACGTCATGGCGCTGCTGAGCTTCCCGGGCACCATGGTCGACCGGATCGTGCCGGCCAGTACACCCGAGACCCTGGCAACGGTGGAGTCCCTCATCGGCGCCAGGGACGAGGCGGCCATCGCCGCCGAACCGTTCCGGGAGTGGGTCGTGCAGGACGACTTCCCCGGCGGGCGGCCCGCGCTGGAGCTCGCCGGCGTCACCCTCACCACCGACACCGCCCCCTACGAGCTGCGCAAGCTCCGGGCGCTCAACGGTGTGCACTCCGCCCTGGCCTACCTCGGCGTCCTCGCCGGCGCGCAGACCATCGACGCCGCCCTCGCGCTGCCCGGCTACCGCGCGGCGATGGAGGCGTTCATCGAGTCCGACATCGCGCCGACGCTGTCGCTGCCCGTTCACGAGTACGGGCAGCAGGTCCTCGCCCGCTTCGCCAACGGCGCGCTGCGGTACCGCACGCTGCAGGTCGCCGGGGACGGCAGCCAGAAGCTCCCGCAGCGCCTGCTCGGCACCGTCGCCGACCGGCGCGCCGCGGGGGAGGTGCCGGTGTACGCCGCGCTCGTCCTCGCCGCCTGGATCCGGTTCGTGGGCGGCCGCGCCGACGACGGCACCGAGCTGCCCCTCGACGACCCCCTGGCCGGCACGCTGCGGGGCGCGTCGCCGGCGCGTGCCCTCGAGCTGCTGTCGCCCGGGCTCGCCGACGACGCGCCGCTGCGCGCCGAGATCGACCGGTGGCTGCGCGACCTCGAGCGGCACGGCGCCGCCGCGACCCTGGCGGCACTGTGACCCCCACGATCGCGCTCATCGGTGCCGCCGGGCACGGCCGCCGGCACCGGCAGAACATCGCCGACCTCGGCGACCGGGTCCGGCTCGTCGCCCTCGGTGAGGTCCAGCCGATGTTCGGCGAGGGGTTGCCGGTGTACGACGACCACCGGCTGCTCCTCGCCGAGCACAAGCCGGACTACGTGATCATCTGCACCCCGCCGCACACCCATCTCCAGATCGCGCTCGACGCCGTGCACGCCGGCGCGGACCTGCTGCTGGAGAAGCCGCCCGTGCTCGACCTCGACGCGCACGCGCAGCTGTCCGCCGCACTGGACGCGACCGGGCGGCGGTGCCAGGTCGGCTTCCAGGCGCTCGGCTCGCCGACACTGCCCGCGCTCGGCGCGCTGGACCTCGGCGAGCTGACGCACATCGCGGTCGCCGGGGCGTGGTGGCGGCCCGCGACCTACTGGACGCGCTCGCCGTGGTCCGGCCGGCGCGCCGTCGACGGGGCGCTCGTGAACCCGTTCGCGCACGCGCTCATGCAGGCCCTCGCCATCGGCGGTGTCCGTCCACCGTGGACGCTCGAGCTGGAGCGCTTCCGCACCAGGGACATCGAGGTGGAGGACACCGCCGCGCTGCGGCTCACCCCGGCGGAAGGCCCCGTCGTGACGGTCGCGGTCACCCTGGCCTCGACGGAGTTCATCGCCGGCGACATCACCGTCACCGGCACCCGCGGCACCGCCCACGTGGTGTACCCGGAGGACCGCCTCGACGGCGCCGTCCTGCCGGGCCGGGTCAGCCTCCTGGAGAACCTGCTCTCCGGCGATCCGCTGCTGGCGCCGCTGTCGCGGACCCTGCCCTTCACCGCCCTCGCCGAACAGATCATGGCGTCGCCCGACCCTGTTCCGCTCGCCGGGACACCGACCGGCGACGGCATCGCCCTGCCCGGCATCGCCGACCTCGTGCGCACCGCCGCCGCGCGGCACGCACTGCTCAGTGAAGTAGGAGACCTACCATGCGCAAGCTGACCGTCGCCGACCTGCCCGACGGCGGGACCCCCGCCACCCTCGCCGCGCTCGGCGCCGGCTGGGGCCCCGTCGTCCGTGGCGGCATCAGCCGCTACGACGCCCCCGGCCACCGCACCCACGCCGAGTCCGACCGGCACACCCACGACGTCCCCGAAATCTTCACGATCGTGCAGGGCAGCGGCTATGTCGAGATCGACGGCGCGCGGGCGGACACCTTCCACGCCGGCGACCTGCTCATCATCCCGCCCGGCGAGGACCACCACCTCGTCAGCGACGGCGACGTCCCCCTGGTTTTCACCTGGATGCACCTCGGGAAGCTTGACCAGGCATAGGCAGCGGTCTACGTTGCTACTAGGAATGCGCTTTCCTCATCGATTCCGGACAGCGCGCATCGGCTGACCCGCCCAGTCCGCCACAGAGCCGTACACCCCATGCACGCGGCGCCCCCACCGATCTCCTTCCGGAGGCCTCGCATGGAACCACCCCGCAAGCACCGGCGCCGCCGGTGGCCGATCCTGGCCGCCGGTGTCGCCGCCTTCACCGCCGTCGCCGCGATCAGCACCCAGGTCGCGTTCGCCGCGACACTGTTCAGCGACACGTTCTCCGACGGCGACACCAACGACTGGTCGAAGTCCGGCGGCACCTGGTCGGTCGTCGGCAGCGCGATGCAGCAGAGCAACGCGGGCAGCGAGAACGCCCGCAACTTCGCCGGCAGCACCTCGTGGACCAGCTACACGGTCACCGCCCGGGTGAAGCCGCTGTCGCTGGCGTCGAACGGTTTCGTCGGGCTGCTCGCCCGCGCGACGGGCTCGACGACCTTCTACCGGCTGGCGCTGCTGCCCGGCAACTCGGTGCAGCTGCAGGCCGTCAGCAGCGGCTCGGTCACGGTCCTCGGGTCCGCCGGCCGCACGGTCAGCACCGGCAGCTGGTACACCCTGGGCATCACCGTCTCGGGCAGCAGCATCACCGGCAAGGTCGACGGCGCCACCATCGGCACCGGCACCAGCTCGGTGGCGGCGACCGGCCGGATCGGTGTGCAGACCGCCTACGCGTCGGCGTCCTTCGACGACGTGACGGTGACCGACGCCGCCGGACCCGGGCCCACCACGCCCGGCCCGACGGTCTCCGACACCCCGCCGCCGACGTCGTCGTCCCCGCCGCCGCCCAGCAGCGGCTGGCCGACGAAGACCGGCGACGCGAGCGTCAGCGGCACGATCAAGGTGTCGGGCACGCTCGACGGCGGGATGAAGCGTTACTGCTGCATCGGTGACGGTGGGCAGAGCGAGAGCCAGGACCCGATGTTCGAGCTGGCGAACGGCGCGACCATCAAGAACGTCATCATCGGCGCGCCGGCCGGTGACGGCATCCACTGCCTCGGCACGTGCACGATCCAGAACGTGTGGTGGGAGGACGTGGGTGAGGACGCCGCGACGTTCCTCGGCACGGGCGGCGGCACCAGCTACGTGATCGGCGGCGGCGCGAAGTCGGCGAGCGACAAGGTGTTCCAGCACAACGGCAACGGCACGGTCAACATCTCCGGCTTCTCCGTCGAGAACGCCGGCAAGCTGTACCGCGCCTGCGGCAACTGCACGAACTCCTACCAGCGCAACGTCGTGGTGGACAACATCACCGTCAAGTCCACGAAGGTGATCGCCGGCATCAACACCAACTGGGGCGACACCGCGCGCTTCAGCCGCATCACGGTGGTGGGCGACAGCTCCCACAAGACGATCATCTGCGACAAGTACAAGGGCGTGCCGAAGGGCAGCGAGCCGAGCCACATCGGCAGCGGCCCGGACAGCACCAACTGCCTCTACAACCCGGACACCGACATCATCTGGGCGTGACCGTCGGCGGAGGGGCCCCGCACGGGCCCCTCCGTCTGGTTGTGCGTCCGGTTGCGCGACTGGTTGCGCGACTGGTTGTGCGTCTGGTCGTGCGTCTGGTTTATGCGGCTACCTTCTGCCGCTGCGGCACCTGCGCCGCGGCCGGTCGCCGGCGGCCGAACCACAGCGCCCGGGCCAGGATGCCCGGCGCGAACAGGGCCGGCGGTGCCTGCATCAGGTTCGCCACCTGCAGGAACCGGCGCCCGACGGCGGCGCTGCGCCCCGACGCGGTCTGGATCTTCGCCACGTACGCGTTGAGGAACCGGGTCTTGCCGGTCCGCTCGCCCTGGATCTCCGGGTTGGCGAGGTCGGCGCCGACGGCGATGTCCCACGGCACGTCGACGACCTTCGCCGCCTTCGCGTAGAACCGGCGCGGCAGGCCCGCCCGGCCCTTGCGCAGCGCGGCGCGCAGCTCGATGGCCTCCGCCGCCGCGACGGTCATGCCCTGCCCGTAGGCGGGGTTGAAGGCGCAGATGGCGTCGCCGATCGCGACGAGCCCGTCCGGGAGGCGGTCCATCCGCTCGTACCGCCGCCGCACGCTCGCCGGGAGCCGCATCCGCAGCGGCGGGCCGAGCGGCTCGGCCGTGCTGAGCAGCTCGTGCAGCCGCGGGTCGGGGAGCTTCGCGGTGAACTCCGCGTAGGTGTCGGGGTCGGTCGGCGGCGCCTGGCCCGCGCCGACACCGAGCAGCGTCACCATCCACCGGTCGCCGTCCGCGGCGATCGCGACCGCGCCGAACGGGCGGCCCGCGTTGGGGGAGTTGACGATGGCCGCGAAGTCCTGCTGGCCGGGGACCCGGCGGTAGTTGCGGGACACGTAGACCGTGAGGGGGTCGACCCGCTCCTCGGCGGGCCGCTCGAACCCGAGCGCGGCGAGCCACGTCGGGCCGCGGTTGCCACGGCCGGTCGCGTCGACGACGAGGTCCGCGGCGACGTCGTGCTCGCCGCCCCCGACCGGCAGGACCTTCGCGCCGGTGACCTTCCGCCCGTCGAAGAGCAGGCCGGTCGCCTCGTGACCGTCGAGGATCACGACGTTGGGCAGGGCGCGGACCCGGCGGCGGACCCCGGCCTCGATCAGCGGCCGGCTCACGCACAGCCCGGCCAGTCCCGACGCGACCCGGGGCATCGGCCGGTCGCCGGTGACCCAGACGCAGTCACGCATGAGGTCGACCGGGATCGCGCCCTCGGCGGTCAGGTCGGCGACGATGCCGGGGAAGAGCTCTTCGAGCACCTGCCGGCCCCTTGCCAGGAGCCCGTGCGAGTGCTCGCCCTGCGGCACGCCCTTGCGGTCGGCGGCGCCGTCGGGCAGGGTGTCGCGGTCGAAAATGGTGACGTTCGCAAATGATTCGCTCAGGACACGCGCGGCGAGCAGCCCGGCCATACTTGCTCCGAGCACGACGGCATGACCGGACCGGTCCTTGGATGACAAGGGATCCTCCGGAGATGTGGTTGGCTGTGCGCTCACCGTAACCACGGCGGATCCATCCACGGAAGCCTTCGTCACCGTCCGCTACGGGACAGTGGCCGCCCTCACGCCCATGTATCAGCCGCGCACGCTGCACGTTCGCCGGCCACCTGTCGCGCACCTGACCGCCGTGAGCCTCCGGCGCGGGTCCGCACCGGCGCGGGCCTCCGGTGCGGGCCGGCACCGCCGTGAGCGTCCGGTGCGGTCAGAGCAGGCGGCGCAGAGCCGGGGCGAGGAACCGGGCCATGGGGCGGTCGTCGGCTGGGCCGGCGCCCGGCTCATCGCGCCCAGCATCCGGTGCGGAGGCGGGTCGCCGGCAACCGCGGCCATGATCTGCTCGGCAGGGTGGGAAGCCGGCAGCCGCCGGCCTTCCTCGCCGCAGGAGCCGAACGCCGGTATCGGCACGGACAGTCACAGGGACGCCGTCAGGGTGGTGATGACGGCGGCGGCGGGGCCGGTGGCAGCGTGGCGGTGGCCGGTGCCGGCCCACAGGTGGACGCGGTCCGTGTCGCCGGCCGCGGCGGCGGCCCTGCGCAGCGGGGCGGTCAGGTGGTGGATCTGCGGGTAGCCGAGGGGCGCGGTCGCGTCGTGCCGGTCGATGAAGCCGTTGCGCAGCGCCCGTGCCGGCCGGCCCGTGAACGCGCGGGTCACCACCGTGCCGTGCGCCGGCCACCCGGATGCCGAGTCCAGCGCGGCCCGGTGCGGGGCGGAGGTGCCGGCCTCGGCGGTGCGCAGCAGGGCCGTGCCGACCATGGTGGCGGCGGCGCCCGCGTGCAGGGCGGCGGCGACGTCCGTGGTGGTCGCGATGCCGCCGGCGGCGACGACCGGCAGGGGCACGGCGGCCCGCACCGCCGCGACCAGGTCCGGCAGCGGCACCGGCGGTGGCGGCGCCGACGGGGTCAGGGTCGCCGAGTGGCCGCCCGCCGCGGGCGCCTGCACGACCAGCGCGTCGACGCCCGCCGCCGCGGCCTCGGCCGCCTCCGCCGGGGTGGTGACGGTCTGCAGGACGAGGGTGCCGGCGCGGCGCAGCGCGGCCACCGCCGACGGCGAAGGGATGCCGAACGTGCAGCTGACCGCCGGGACCGGATCGGCCAGCAGCAGGTCGAGCTTCGCCGCCCAGTGGTCGTCGTCGGCGTCCGGTGACACCACGGGCGCCAGGTCGTACACGGCGAACTCCGGCCTCAGCTCGTCCGCGTACGCCACCAGGTCCCCGACGGGGCCCGCGGGCGGGGCGAAGAGGTTGACGCCGAACCAGGCGCCGGTGGCCCGGACCGCGGCGATCCGGGACGCCAGGTCCGCGGGGGTCAGGTAGCCGGCGGCGAGGAAGCCACCGCCGCACGCGGCGATCAAAGCCGGGGTGCCGGCGCCGCCGGCCATCGGCGCGGCGAGGACCGGACCGGGAATCGAGGTCACGTTCCAATGTAACAACTTTCGCGGCTACCCTGAGTTGTGCAAGTCGTTGCAGAGACGGATGGTGTTTTTGCATGACCGGCAGTTAGACTGCTGCCGTGGTCACGAGACTGTCGAAGGTCGCGAAGTACGCCGGCGTGAGCGAGGCGACGGTCAGCCGGGTGCTGCACGACAGGCCCGGGATCGCCGCCGCGACCAGGGATTCCGTGCTGACCGCGCTCGACGTGATGGGCTACCAGCGACCGTTCAAGCACCGCAGCGAGATGGCCCGGCTGGTCGGCATGGTGCTGCCCGACTTGCACAACCCGATCTTCCCCGCCTACGCCGAGGCGATGGCCGGCGCGCTGTTCCGGCAGGGTCTGGTGCCGGTGCTGTGCACCCGCACGTCCGACGGCGTCTCCGAGGCGCACTACATCGAGATGCTCCTGGCGAGGCAGGTCGCGGGCATCGTGTTCGTCGCCGCCAGCTATGCCGACGCCGGGCCCGAGCAGGCCGAGGCGCTGCGCAAGCGCAAGCTGCCGCTGGTGCTGATCAACCCGGCGGACGAGAACCGGGACGTGCCGCGGGTCGGCGTCGACGACGCGATGGCCGTCGACCTGGCCCTGAGCCACCTGCAGAGCCTCGGTCACCAGCGGATCGGCCTGGTCGTCGGGCCCGGCGGGCACGTGCCGTCGGACCGGAAGGTCGCCGAGTTCCTGGCCCGGGTGAAGGGCCCGTCGCGCAAGCTGGTCGCGCGCACGCTGTTCTCGATGGAGGGTGGCCAGGCGGCGACGAACGGCCTGCTCGCGCAGGGTGCGACCGCGGTCGTCTGCGCCAGCGACGCCCTGGCGCTCGGCGCCATCCGCGCGGCCCGCAAGCAGGGCCTGGACGTGCCCGCGGACCTGTCGGTGATCGGGTTCGACGACTCGGCGTACATGGCCTACACCGACCCGCCGCTGACCACCCTGCGCCAGCCGATCGAGACGATCGGCGCGGCCGCGGTCGCGTCGCTCGTGGCCCAGATCGACGGGCGCAAGGTCGCCCTCGACGAGCAGCTCTACGACCCGGAGCTCATCGTCCGCGACTCCACCGGGCCGGTGAAAAACCCATCCTGACCTGCGGAAACAACTACTTTTGCAAGGCTACGCAAGTGAAGTAGTGAGTTCTTGCATCCGATTGCAAGAAGCTATGGACTTTCTGATGTCCATGGCCCTACTCTCGTCTCCACGCGCCGGTGACAACGGCGCGGCCCTCACGCGTCGTGAGCGCATCGCGAGCGCCGCCAGCGCGTCGCACGTGCGCCGCCGGCACCTCGTGAGCGAGAAGCCACACCCCCTCGGGCCCGCCGCCCGCTCGTGGAGAGAGAGGCACCATGAAGCGCGTCGCCACAGCCGCCGCTCTGGCAGCATCACTATTTTTGACCGCATGCAGCGATAAGTCCGACAACTCGGAGGCGGCCGACGGGCCGGTGACGATCACCGTCAACGGCATGCCCGCCGCCACCGACGAGTACAACCGGGCCAACTTCGAGAAGGACATCAAGGACTTCGAGGCGAAGCACCCCAACATCAAGATCGACGCCAAAGAGGGTCAGATGGACCCGAAGACGTTCAGCGCCAAGCTCGCCGGCGGCCAGCTCGAGGACGTCTTCTACGTCTACTTCACCGACCCGCAGAACCTCATCGCGAAGAAGCAGGTCTCCGACATCACGCCGTACCTCGGCGAGGTGCCCGCGATCAAGGACGTCCGCCCCGTCCTGATGCAGGTCTTCAGCGACGCCAAGGGCAAGGTGTACGGGCTGCCCTCCGCCAACTACTCCCTCGGCCTGATCTACAACCGCGTCCTGTTCCAGCAGGCCGGGCTCGACCCCGACAAGCCGCCGACGACCTGGGCCGACGTCCGCGAGGCGGCCAGGAAGATCACCGCGCTGGGCAACGGCATCACCGGCTACGGCGACTTCAGCAAGAACAACACCGGCGGCTGGCACTTCACCGCGGAGCTGTACTCCATCGGCGGCGACGTCGCGGTCAAGGACGGCGACACGTGGAAGGCCGGCTTCAACACCGCCCAGGGCAAGCAGGTCCTGCAGCAGCTCAAGGACATGCGGTTCACGGACAGGTCGATGGCCGAGAAGCAGGCCCTCGAGTACGCCGACCTGCTGACCCACATGGCGTCGGGCAAGCTCGGCATGATGGTCGGCGGCACCGGTGACCTGCCGAACATCGTCAACCAGTACAAGGGCAAGTACGAGGACTACGGCCTCGGTGTCATCCCCGACGGCAAGGCCACCCTCGGCGGCGGCGACGGCTACATGTTCAAGGCCGGCCTGTCCCCGGCGAAGATCAAGGCGGGCCTGCAGTGGCTCGCGTTCCGCAAGCTCGACCCCGACCGCGTCGACGCCGACAAGGCCCTCGACAAGGAGAAGAACCAGCCGGTCGGCATCCCGGAGCCCAACATCTGGACCGGGGCGTCGGAGCAGAAGCTCATCGCCGCCAACACCAAGTACGCCAACGTGCCCGCCGCGAACTACAAGCCGTTCAACGCGGCCAGCGCCGGCGTCCCGCTGAAGGTCGAGCCGCCGAACGCGCAGCAGCTCTACGCGGTCCTCGACACGGCGATGCTGAAGGTCCTCACGGACCCGAACGCGAACATCGACCAGCTGCTCAAGGACGCCGAGACCCAGGCCAACCAGATCCTGGCGACAGTCAAGTAACGATGGCGACGATCACCCGCCCCGCGCGGCCCACGGCAGCCGCGCGGGAACGGCCCCCGGCGAGCGCGAAGCGCCGGCGCAGGATCGCCGACAACGCCACCGCGTACACGTTCCTGGCGGCGGGCCTGCTCTGCTTCGGACTGTTCAGCTGGTGGCCGCTCATCAAGGGCATCATGCTCGCGTTCCAGCAGGACAACTTCGTCACCGAGCCGGAGTGGGTCGGCCTGGCCAACTTCCAGGCCGTGCTGGACGACCCGCTCTTCTGGACCGCGTGGAAGAACACGCTGTTCTTCACGGGCCTGGCGCTGGTGTTCGGCTACCTGGTCCCGTTCGCCGTGGCGATCGTCGTCCACGAGCTGCGCCACCTGAAGGGGTTCTTCCGCTTCGCCGTCTACCTGCCGGTGATGCTGCCCCCGATCGTCACGGTCATCCTGTGGCAGTACTTCTACGACCCCGGCAACGGATTGTTCAACGCGGTCCTGGACGCGCTGCACCTGCCGCACTCCGGGTGGACGCAGTCACCCCGGATGGTGATGGTGTCGCTGGTACTGGTGAGCACCTGGGCCAACATGGGCGGCGCGACCATCATGTACCTGGCCGGCCTCGCCAGCATCCCCGGTGAGCTCTACGAGGCCGCGGAGCTCGACGGCGCCGGCGTCTGGAAGCGGATCCGGCACGTGACGCTGCCGCAGATGCGGTTCCTCCTGCTGGTCCTGCTCCTGCTGCAGATCGTCGCGACGATGCAGGTGTTCATCGAGCCCTACCAGCTGACCGGCACCACCAACCCCGACTCCATCACGGTGATGGTGCTGATCTACCGCTACGCGTTCACCGTCAACAACGACTTCGGCATGGCCGCCGCGATGAGCGTGCTGCTGTTCGTCGTGCTGGGCGCGTTCTCCGCCGTGTACCTGCGACTCACCCGGAAATCCTGATGCGTTCTCTTATCTCCGACAGCGAGCTGCGCCGCCGCCCGGTGCTGTACCGGGTCGTGCTCATCGCCCTCGCGGTGCTGTTCGTCGTGGTGTTCGTGTTCCCGCTGTACTGGATGGTCACCGGGGCCGTGAAGACGCCGGTGGAGCTGGCCCAGCCGGTGCCGACCGTCGTCCCGCACAGCTGGCACCCGGAGACCTACCTCGACGCGTGGCGGAAGCTCGACATCGGCCGCTACCTGCTCAACACGGCGTTCTACGCGCTCGGCGGCTGGCTCTTCCAGCTGATCGTCGACGTCGCCGCCGCGTACGCGCTGTCGAAGCTGCGCCCGCGCTTCGGCGGGCTGATCCTCGGCGGGATGCTGGCGAGCCTGATGCTGCCGGCGGCGGCGCTGCTCGTCCCCAGCTACCTGACCGTCGCCGACGTGCCGCTGCTGCACCTCAACCTGCTCAACACCCCGTGGGCGCTGTGGCTGCCCGGCGCGGCCAACGCGTTCAACATCTACGTCCTGAAGCGCTTCTTCGACCAGATCCCCGACGAGCTGCTCGACTCCGCCGGCATCGACGGCGCCGGGCGGCTGCGCATGCTCTGGCACGTGGTGCTGCCACTGTCCCGCCCGGTCCTCGCCGTGGTCTCGATCTTCGCGATCATCGGCGCCTGGAAGGACTTCCTGTGGCCGCTGCTGGTGCTGCAGGACCCCGGCAGCCAGACGATCAGCGTCGCGCTGAGCCGGCTGGCGTTCAACGGCTACGTGACCCCCAACGAGATGTTCGCCGGCCTGGCCATCGCCAGCGTCCCGATGGTGGTCGTGTTCGCCGTCTTCCAACGCAGCATCTTGAGCGGCCTGTCCGCGGGCGCGCTCAAAGGCTGAATACACCCCCTTCCACCGCAAGGAGATCTTCACGATGCTCCGACGATCCCGCCTGCTCGCGATCGGGGCCGCCACCCTGGTCGCGGCGACCTCCATCACCCTCGCCGCCACGATGCGCGCCGAGGCCGCCACCACCACCTACCAGGCCGAGTCGGCCACCCTCAGCGGTGGCGCCGCCAAGGCCACCGACCACAGTGGATACACCGGCTCGGGTTTCGTCGGCGGTTACGTCGACGGCAACCAGGGCAGCGCCGCCACCACGTTCGGCGTCAGCGTCTCGGGTACCGCGCAGCGCACGCTCACCCTCCGCTACGCCAACGGCACGGGCTCCGCCAAGACCCTGTCGCTGTACGTCAACGGCACCCGCGTCACCCAGGTCAGCCTCGACGCGACCGCGAACTGGGACAGCTGGGGCACCCGCGTCGACACGGTCACGCTCAACAACGGCAGCAACAGCGTCGCGTACCGGTTCGACAGCACCGACTCCGGCAACGTCAACCTCGACAGCCTCGTCGTCGCCGACGTCCCGGCACCGCCCGCCGGCACCTACGAGGCCGAGTCGGCAGCCCTGTCCGGCGGCGCGGCCGTCGCGACCGACCACAGTGGATACTCCGGCACCGGATTCGTCGGCGGCTACACCGACGGCAATAAGGGCCGGGCAGCCACCACCTTCACCATCAGCCGCTCCGGTGCGGGCTCGTCGTCGCTGACCCTGCGTTACGCCAACGGCACGGGGTCGGCGATGACGCTCTCCCTGTACGTCAACGGTTCGAAGGTCACGCAGGTGTCGCTGCCGGCGACCGCGAACTGGGACACCTGGGGCACCCGCGCCGACACGGTCACGCTGAACAACGGCAGCAACAGCGTCGCGTACCGGTTCGACAGCACCGACTCCGGCAACGTCAACCTCGACAACCTCGTCGTGGCAAGCGTCGCCACGTCGCCGACCCCGTCGACGTCCACGCCACCGCCGTCCGGCGGGGCGGAGCTGGAGACCGCGTTCCTGTCGGGCGGCGCGACCACGGCGACCGCGATCGGCGGGTACACCGGCACCGGCTACGCGACCGGCTTCACCGCCGTGGGGGCCCGCGTCATCCGCACCGTCAACGTCACCGCCGCCGGGAACGCGGCCACCACCCTGCGGTACACCAACAGCACCGGCGGCACGAAGACCCTCACGACATACGCCAACGGCGTGAAGGTCGGCCAGCTGTCCCTGCCCGCCGGCAGCGGCTGGCTCACCGCGGCGCAGACCCTGCCGCTGCGGGCCGGGCTGAATCTGATCGGCTACCAGTACGACAGCGGGGACTCCGGCAACGTCGCCCTCGACAACGTCGCGGTCGCCGGCGCGGTCGCCCTCGCGGCGCGCGGCGCGACCGTCGCCTACACCGAGTACGAGGCGGAGAACGGCAGCACCAACGCCACCACGATCGGCCCCGACCGCGCCTACCTGACCGTCGCCGCGGAGGCGTCCGGCCGCCGGGCGGTCCGCCTCGACAACGCCGGCAAGTACGTGCAGTTCACGCTGACGAAGCCGACCAACTCGCTGGTCGTGCGGGCGTCGGTGCCCGACAACGCCGCCGGGACCGGCACCATCGCCAACCTCGCCGTCTACGCCGGCGGCGCGAAGGTCAAGGACCTGCCGGTCAGCTCCACCTACAGCTGGGTGTACGGCGCCTACCCGTACAACAACGACCCCGCCGGCGGGGAGGCGCACCGGTTCTTCGACGAGTTCCGCACCACGCTGCCCAGCTACCCTGCCGGCACCGTGCTGAAGCTGCAGAACGACGGCGCCACCCCGATCACCGTCGACCTCGTCGACACCGAGGTCGTCGCGCCCGCGCTGACCGCTCCCGCGAACGCACTGTCCATCGTGGACTACGGCGCGGTCTCCGGCGGCGGCGACGACACCGGCGCGTTCAACTCGGCGGTCGCGGCCGCCAGGTCGCAGGGCAGGACGCTGTGGCTGCCCGCCGGCACGTGGGACATCACGTCCCGGATCAACGTCGACAACGTCACCGTCCGCGGCGCCGGCATGTGGCACACCACGGTCCGCGGCGCGAACGGCAAGGGCGGCTTCTTCGCCACCGGGCCGCGCGTCCAGCTCGCCGACTTCACGATCGCCGGCGACGTCCGGTACCGCGACGACACCAACTTCGACGCCGCCCTCGAAGGCAACTTCGGCACCGGCTCGCTGCTGCACAACCTGTGGATCGAGCACACCAAGGTCGGCCTGTGGGCGTCCAGCGGCACCGACGGCCTGTACGTCGCCGGGCTGCGCATCCGCGACACGTTCGCCGACGGCGTCAACCTCAACGGCGACCTGCGCAACACCCGCGTCGACCAGAGCGTCCTGCGCAACACCGGCGACGACGCCCTCGCCATGTGGTCCAACAGCGCCCCGGTCACCAACAGCGCGTTCACGTTCAACACCGCGCAGCTGCCGATGCTCGCCAACACCGCCGCGATCTACGGCGGCAACGGTAACCGGATCGAGGACAACCTGTTCTCCGACACGGTGTACGCCTCCTCCGGCATCGCGATCAGCACGTGGCACGGCGCGCAGCCGTTCGCCGGCACCACGAGCGTGCAGCGCAACACGCTGACGCGCACCGGCGGGTACGAGCGCAACTGGGGCTCGTCGATCGGGGCCCTGTGGTTCTACGCCGAGGCCCGCGACATCACGGGAACGTTCACCGTCAAGGACGTCGACATTCTCGACAGCTCCTACCAGGGCCTGCTCATGACGTGGCAGCGCACCATCTCGGGCGTCACGTTCGACCACGTCAGGATCGCCGGCGCCGGCACGTACGGCATCGAGATCTCGGCGGCGGGCAGCGCGACCTTCAACTCCGTCACGGTGTCCGGCGCCGCCTCGGGCGGTCTGCTGAACAACACCGGATACACGCTCGTGCGCGGCCCCGGCAACTCCGGCTTCTAACCCTCAACTGCGAACAGAAAGCGGGGACCTCCAGTGTCCACAGCAGACACCCGATGGTGGCGCGACGCGGCCATCTACCAGATCTACCCCCGGTCCTTCGCCGACCACGACGGCGACGGCGTGGGCGACCTGGCCGGGGTCCGGGCCCGCCTCGGGTATCTGCGGGACCTGGGGGTCGACGCGATCTGGTTCAGCCCGTGGTTCCCGTCCCCGATGGCGGACGCCGGCTACGACGTCGCGGACTACCGTGACATCGACCCCGCGTTCGGCACCCTGGACGAGGCCACGGCGCTGATCGGTGAGGCGCACGCCCTCGGCATCCGCATCATCATCGACATCGTGCCCAACCACACCTCCGTCGCGCACGCCTGGTTCCAGCGGGCCCTCGTGGACCCGTCCTACCGGGACCGCTTCTGGTTCCGGGACGGGCGGGGACCACAGGGCTCCCAGCCGCCGAACGACTGGGGCTCCATCTTCGGCGGGCCCGCCTGGACCCAGGTCGCCGACGGGCAGTGGTACCTGCACATGTTCGACGCCGGCCAGCCCGACTTCAACTGGGACAACCCCGTCGTCCGCGACGAGTTCGAGGACGTCCTGCGGTTCTGGTTCGACCGCGGCGTCGACGGCATCCGCATCGACTCCGCCGCCATGGTCGCCAAGGACCCGGCGCTGCCGGACTTCGACCCCGCGTCGCCGCCGGACCCGCACCCGTGGAACGACCGCGACGAGATCCACGACATCTACCGCGCCTGGCGCCGGGTCGCCGACAGCTACCCCGGCGGCCGCGCCCTCATCGGCGAGGTGTGGCTCGCCGACCCGCACCGCTTCGCGCAGTACCTGCGCCCGGACGAGCTGCACGCCGCGTTCAACTTCGACTTCCTCGGCTGCCCATGGGACGCCAAGGCGCTGCGCCGCTGCGTCGACGAGACCCTCGACGCGCACGCCGCCGTCGGCGCGCCCGCCACCTGGGTCCTGTCCAACCACGACGTGACCCGCCACGTGACCCGCTACGGCCGGGCCGAGACCGGCTTCGAACACCACCTGCGGCAGACCCGGCACCTCGCCCCGACCGACCTGACCCTCGGCACCCGCCGCGCCCGCGCCGCCGCGCTGCTCACCATGGCGCTGCCCGGCTCCGTCTACGTGTACCAGGGCGAGGAGCTCGGCCTGCCCGAGGTCGAGGACCTGCCCGCCGCGGCCCGCCAGGACCCGATCTTCGCCCGTACCGGCGGCGCCGACCCCGGCCGCGACGGCTGCCGCGTGCCGCTGCCGTGGTCGTCCTCGCCGTCCGCGCCCGGCTGGCTCCCGCAGCCCGCCGACTGGGCCGCGTGCAGCGTCGAGCGGCAGTCGTCCGACCCGTCGTCGATGCTCAGCCTGTACCGGCGGGCCCTCGCTGTCCGGCGCGCCGAGGCCGGCCTGGGCGACGGCCCCATGACGTGGCTGGACGCCCCGGCGGACGTGCTCGCCTTCACCCGCGAGGGCGGCTTCGCCTGCGTCGTCAACCTCTCCCAGACCCCGGCCCCGCTGCCACCCGGCACCGTCCTGCTCGCCAGCGGCCCCCTCGACGGCGGCCTGCTGCCCCCGGACACGTCGGTCTGGCTGCGGGTGTGACCTTCGACGGGCGCCGCCGCGCCGGCGGCGCCCGTCAGACGGTCAGCCAGTAGCGGGGGACGACGACATCGGCACACCCTAGGGATCTTGCGGCCGTCCGTCGCTCGACCGTTCGGGTGGTTCCCGCACCTACGCGGGCCGGACCAGGCGGGCCTGCAGGCCGGACTCGGCGATGGCGGCTCGCAGGGCGTCCGGGTCGCCGCCGTCGACGCCGAGGGCGCCGGCCCGGGGGTACGGGCGGACCCGGGCGCCCGCGTCCTCCAGCGCGAGGATCAGACCCAGCACGCGGCCCTCGACGTCGCCGGTGAGCAGGACGCGGTGCTCGTGGGCCTGCGAGCCGCCACGGCCCTCGAACGCGTCCTGCAGCACCGCGGCGGTGGAGCGGGTCATGGTGCGGGTGGTGTTCACGCCGGGCGGGGTGGGGGAGTGGACGGGCCAGTAGGCGTGGCGTTCGCCGCGGCGGGGGCGGCGCGGGTGGCGGGCGCAGTGCCGCAGGAAGCCGGCCAGGTCGGTGACGTGGTGGGCGCGGGCCTCGGCGGCGAGCACCGCCCACGTGAACCCGCCGACCAGCCCCCACGCGGCGCCGTCGAGCTGGCGGGCGCGGGACCAGGCGCGGACCGCGGTGAGCAGGGACCGGAACGCGGGGTCCGCGGCGGGCAGCGCGTCAGCGTCGCGGATCGCCAGGACCGCCCGCAGGTCGGCTTCGTCGAGGGAGCCCAGGTCGAGGTCCGACAGCGGGTCGGCGGTGACCCGCTGCACGTCGACGCCGACGCCGGCGATCGTCGCGCGCACGACGGGGACGACGGTGCCCGCGAGCCTGGCCCCCGGGAGCAGGTCGGCGAGGTCCCCGAGGGCGCCGGTGGTCTGCCACACGAGGTCCAGGTCGGTCGCCGGGCCGCCGACGCCGAGCCGCACCGACCCGGCGACGTGCAGCCGACCGCCCGGGTCGGCGGCCGTGCACGCGTCGGCGACGGCGTCCAGCGCGACCCGGTGCGAGGGCGACGGCAGGGCGCTCCACGCGGGCATGGGCGCCACCGCCGGATGGGGTGCCGTGGCAGGGCCCAGGGGCACGCTCCGCCGGACCTCGAAGGGTTCGTCGCCGCGGCGGCTGATCAGGTCGACCGCCGAGACCGTGAACTCGACCGGGTGCCACGCCGCCTGCCAGCGCTCCACAGTGGACGCGACGTCGGACCCGGTGAGCTTCGCGACCGTCAGGTGCGGCGTGAACCCGCCGCGGCTGTCCTGCTCGACGCAGCCCGGGAACCGGCGCGTCAGCGCCGCCTGCAGCTCCAGCAGCGGCTCGGCCGGCTCGGGCGCGAGCCACACCGTCGTGCTGCCGCGATGCGCGAACGTGCGGAACCGCGACAGGCGGATCCGCAGCGGCCCGAGGCCGGCGACCGCCTCGTGCACCGCCCGCTCGGCCTCGGCGAACGAGGAGTCGGGGACGAAGCCGTACACCAGGTTGACGTGTGGCATCCAGCGCCGGTACGACGGGTCGTGCGCCGCACGGATCGCCTGCAGCGGTGCCCACACCGAGGGCGGCGGGCGCAGTACCAGCGCCGACGTGTGCACGGCAGCCGCGGTGACCACAGTGGACGGTGCCGCGTCCTGCAGCAGGGCGGTGACGCCGAAGTGGTCGGAGACGAACCGTTCGCCGTCGAAGGGCCGGTCGCCGAACCGCTCCACGGCGACGGGCACGAGCCCACCGGGGGTGCCCGAGCGGATCAGGATCCGGTCCAGGCGCAGCGACCGCCCGGTCCGGGACGCGACCGCGGCGAGCGGGTTGACGGCGGGGTCGAACGTGAAACCGGCGTCGTGCGGGTGCAGCGCCCGCCACGCGTCGGTGTAGCCGGCGACGTCGGGGCGGGTGTCGTCGCCGAAGTTGACGTCGGCGAGGACGACGGCGCCGTCGAGGTCGCCACGGGACAGCCGCTCGTCGATGATGCGCAGCTGGTGCTCCCGGCGCTGCTCCGCGCCGGCGGTGTGGTCACTGGTCAGGTGCGCGGCGACGAACCCGACCTGACGGCCGTTGAGGCCGGCCCTGCCGACGATGGTCCGCTTGTACGTGCTGAGCCGGTGCACCTCGATCGTCATCGGCCACCGGGACAGCAGCACGGTGCCGTAGCCGGCGTCCGGGTCGGGGCCGGCGGAGACGTGGTAGCCGTCGCGGACCCACGCGGCGCCCAGCAGCGCCTCCCACAGCGCCGGGGTCACCTCGTGCAGCGCGACGACGTCGGCGCCGAGGCCGGCCAGGAGCTCGACGCAGGCGGGGATGCGCAGACCGGGGTAGGTGAGGTCGCGGTCGTACGCGTCGGAGAGCACGTTGAACGTGGCGACCTGCAACGCGTCGGCCCGCACGTCGGCGGCGGGCCCCGCGGGAACCCACGCGCCGGCGAACGGGTCGAACCGCAGGCACGCGGAGGCGTCGAACGCCACCTGCCGGCGCGGGGACGCGACGGGGCGGGCAGCGGCGGGCGGGACGGCGGGCGGGACGGCGGACAGGTCCTCGGCGGGCGTGTCCCCGGTGCCGAAGACCAGGTCGATCCGCGCCTGCCGGTCCCAGACGACGCGGTCGCCGGCCTTCACGTACCGCACCCGGTGCCACGGCACGTCCCCGCCGGCGACGAACAGGGGCAGCGGCGTCTCCCTGACCCCGGTGCCCCGCTCCTCGTAACCGACGACGAACCGCGTGGCGTCGAGGGTCGCGTCGAACCGGATCCGGGACACGACGTCCTGGACGGGGCGCAGACCCGCGGTGCCACGCCCCTTCGCCATGCCCGGATCGTAGGCGCCGCCGGCAATCCCCGGCCACCGGTTAACCGAAGGCGCCGCCGACCCATCCGCCGTGGTGAGGCCGCGCGGCGCTGTTACGGTTTCGGGGTGCGGAGCGTGTGGAAGGTGATGCTGCGGGACCTCCGCGCGTTCCTCGTCGGCCCCGACCCGCCGGTGCGTCCCCGCACCCGGCTCGGCAGGTCCCTGCCGACGATCGGGGCCGTCGTCGCGATCCTGTGCGGGCTCGGCAGCTACGAGTACCTGCGCGGCAACGGCCCCCAGGTCGGCTCCCTGTTCCTCGCCCTCGACGCGGCCCTCATCGCCGCCCCGATCGGGCTTGTCGCGACCCGGCCGCTGCTCGCGTGGCGGATCGCGTGGCTCGTCGCCCTGTACACGTACCTGGCCGTCGACCTCGACCAGGGCACCCCGTGGCCGTGGTCGCCGGTGCAGATGCTGTCGTACCCGGTGCTGCTCGCCGTCGTCGCGGTCCGCCACCGCCGCGGCGTCCTGCTGTGGGCCGGGCTGTCCGCGACGGTGCTCGTGGTCGGGTTCGTCAGGCCGGCGAACATCGCCGGGCTGCTGCTCGCCGTCACCGCGATCCTCGTCATCGGCGACCAGGTCCGCCGCCGCCGGGAGGTGCAGGCCGCGCTCGCCCAGGAGGAGGAGCGCACCGAGCTCGCCCAGGCCCGCCGCGCCATCGCCGAGGAGCGCAACCGGATCGCCCGCGAGATGCACGACGTCGTCGCCCACCACATGTCGCTCATCGCCGTGCGCGCCGAGACCGCCGTGTACCGCATCGACGGCGTCCCACCGGCGGTCGCCGAGGAGCTCGCCGCGATCGCCGGCACGTCCCGCGAGGCGCTGGTCGAGATGCGCCGCCTGCTCGGCGTGCTGCGCAGCACCGAGACGCCGCTCGTGGAGCCGCAGCCCGTCCTCGACGACCTCACCCGGCTCGTCCACGACGCCCGCCAGGCCGGCGTCGACGTCACGTTCGACCCGCTGCCGGGTGCGACGGTGCCGCCCGCGGTCGGGCTGGCCGCGTTCCGCATCGCCCAGGAGGCCCTCAGCAATGCCCGCCGCCACGCCGCCGGCGCGCCCGTCCACATCGCCCTCACCCTCGGCCCGTCCGCACTGGAGCTGTCCGTGCGGAACACCGCCGGCGACCCGTTCTCCAGCGCGCTTTCCGGCGCGGGCTCTGGCGGCGCGGGCTCTGGCGGCGCGGGCTCTGGCGGCGCGGGCTCTGGCGGCGCGGGCTCTGGCGGCGCGGGCTCTGGTGACGCGGGTGATGCCGGTGGGGAGCGGCACGGGCTGCTCGGCATGCGGGAGCGGGCCATCGCGATCGGCGGCTCGTTCGAGGCCGGCCCCGACGACGCCGGCGGCTACACCGTCCACGCCACCCTTCCCCTGGAGGTCACGCCGTGATCCGGGTCATGATCGTCGACGACCAGGCGATGGTCCGGCAGGGGTTCGCCGCCCTGCTCGCCGCCCAGCCCGACCTCGTGGTCGTCGGCGACGCCCCCGACGGCGCACAGGCCGTCACGATGGCCCGCGAGCACGCGCCCGACGTCGTCCTCATGGACATCCGCATGCCCGTCCTCGACGGCATCGAGGCGACCCGCCGCATCCTCGCCACCGCACCCGGCACGCACCGGCCGAAGGTCGTCATCCTCACCACGTTCGACCTCGACGACTACGTCTTCGAGGCGCTGCGCGCCGGCGCGTCCGGCTTCCTGCTGAAGGACGCCCCCGCGGCGGAGCTCGTCAACGCCGTCCGGGTCGTCGCCGCCGGCGACGGCCTGCTCGCCCCGTCGGTGACCCGGCGGCTCATCGAGCAGTTCGCGGCCCGGCCGAAGCACACCGGCCAGGAGCCCGGCCGGCTCGCCGCCCTCACCCCCCGCGAGACGGAGGTGCTGCGGCTCGTCGCCCGCGGCCGCTCCAACGCCGAGATCGCCGAGGACCTCGTCGTCGCCGAGCAGACCGTGAAGACCCACGTCAGCCGCGTCCTCACGAAGCTCGACCTCCGCGACCGCGCCCAGGCCGTCGTCTTCGCCTACGAGACCGGCCTCGTCAGCGCCGGGGCGTAGGGTCCTTCCCGTAGTACCGGGGTACTACCTCCGGACGCCCGGCAGATGGTCCCCGGGAGTGACGATCCGGGTGCTGCCGCGCGCATACCTTCGGCCGCATGCTTCGCAGGTTGCTCGCGCTGCCGCTGGTCGCGGTGCTCTGGTCGGTCTTCGCCCCCGCACAGGTCACCGGCCTGCCGGCCGTCGGCGTCCACAGCGCCCGCTTCGCGGACGGCCTCGCCGTCGAGGTCGTCGGCGACCCCGCGACCGCGGCGACGGTCGTCGTCCTGGTCCCGGGCGTGGCCACCACCGCCGGCAACTTCGACCGGGGGCTCGGCGGCGTCCAGCGCCGCGCACCCGCCTGGCAGGCCAGGCAGCTCGCCACCCGCGCCGCCGACCTGCGAGCGGCACCCGCCGGCAGGTCCGAGGCGGCACCGGGACGCCCCGCGGCGCGGCGGGACGGGGTCGCGGCGGGGCGGGACGGGGTCGCGGCGGGGCGGGATGGGGTCGCGGCGGGGCGGGACGGGGTCGCGGTGATCGCCTGGCTCGGGTACCACCCGCCGAGCGGGATTCGGCTCGACGCGGTCCGGGAGGACGCCGCGGCGAGCGGGGCGGACGCGCTGCTGCGGTTCCTCCGGGACGTGGACGCGCCGCGGCTCGTGCTCGTCGGGCACAGCTACGGCTCCACCGTCATCGGCCTGGCGGCGGGGCGGCTCGACGCGGGGACCGGGGGCAGGGTCACCGACATCGTGGCGCTCGGCAGCCCCGGCATGGGCGTCGACCGGGCCGCCGACCTGCGCACCACCGCCCGCGTCTGGGCCGGGAGCGCGCCGCGGGACTGGACCCGCCGCCTGCCCGGGCTGCGCGTCCTCGGCGCCGGCCATGGCACGCACCCGACGGACCCCGCGTTCGGGGCGGCCCCACTGCCCGTCGACGGCGTCACCGGCCATGACGGTTACTTCGTGCCCGGCACCGCCTCCCTGGACGCCCTCGCTGCCATCGCGAACGGCGACGTCGATGCCGCCGCCCGGCACGCGTGATGCCCGGCTCTCGCGTACGGCGATGTCGATGCCGCCGCCCCGGCACGCGTGACGCCCGGCTCTCGCGACCTCGATGCCACCGCCCGGCACGCGTGACGCCCGGCCCTCGCGTATGGCGACCTCGATGCCGCGTCGGCGGTGAACCTCGATGCCGCGTCGGCGGTGACTGGTGGAAACGTTCCGAGGGCGGTGACCGGGGCGACGAAGGAAGTCGTGTGCCCTGGGTTCCGCTTCCTCCAGGACCTTAGCCCACGCCAGGAAATTGATCTCCGGCGTCATCGCTGTCCGTAGTTTACCCTGCCCACACCCCGAAAGCGTGAGGCACCGAGAGGTACGTGGAGGCTACGCCGGGTGGCCGGAGGGCCAGATCGGGGGGCGCTCGTAACGCCCCGCCATCGCCGCCCGGCACGCGTGACCTCCGGCCCTCACCGCGACCGCGAACGGAGACCTGGATGCTGCCGCTCGACACGCTCGTCAGCTGGTACCGGACGTACGCCGACGACCTCCGCGCCGCCCGCGACGCCCAACGCGAACTGCTCGCCCAGCGACCGATGCGGCCGCGGCTCGACGACCTCGAGGCCGAGATCAGCTACCTGACGATCCGGGCGCTGCGCCCGCGGGCCGTCCTGGAGATCGGCTCCGCCCGCGGCTGGTCCACGACGTGGCTGCTGCGCGCGCTGGCGGACAACGGCACCGGGGAGCTGCACACGTTCGACCTCACCGGCGACGCCGCGGCGGCCGTGCCGCGGGAGCTCGGCGCGGACCGCTGGCGGTTCACCCGCGGCGACGTGCGCGACGGGCCGCTGCCCGACGACCCGGGCTTCGTCCTCGTCGACGCCGCCCACACGGTGCGCTTCGCCCGCTGGTACACCGCGACGCTCTTCGAACGGCTCCGGCCGGGCGCCGCCGTCGCCGTGCACGACGTGTTCCACGGCCGGCGCCCGTGGCCGGTCAGCGAGGGCGCCGTCGTGCTCGGCTGGCTGCGGCGGCACGGCATCGGGCACCTGACGGCGTCACCGGCCGCCGACCCCGACACCCACGACCGGCTCGTCGGGCTCAAGCACAAGCTGCGGCTGGCCGCCCCCGTGCACGCGGCGGCGACGGCGAACCCGATGCTGTTCGCCTACCTGTAGCGCCGGCGCCTGTTCAGCCGGTCAGGCCGTGCTGGTACGCGTACCGCACCGCCTGCGCCCGGTCCCGCACCCCGGTCTTGGCGAACAGCCGGTTCACGTGCGACTTGACGGTCACCTCGGTCACGAACAGCCGCTTCGCGATCTCCCGGTTCGACAATCCGGCCGCGATCAGGCCCAGGACTTCCGCCTCGCGTGCCGTCAGCCCGTCTGGCAGCGGTTGCGGCGTCTGTACGACCGGCGCCACCGACTGCCCGGCCGTCGCCTGCCCCGTCGGCGGCTGCCCCGTCGGCGGCTGTCCGGCCGGCGCGGGCCCGGCCGGCGCGGGCCCAGCCGCCGTGGATCCTGTCGCCGCGGCGACGAGTTTCGCGTGGACGATCGGGTCCAGGAAGGACTGCCCGGCCGCCGCGGCCCGCACCGCCTGCGCGATCTGTGCCCGGCCGGCGTCCTTGGTCAGGTAGCCCAGCGCGCCGGCCCGCATCGCGCCGAGGATGTCGGCGTCGTCGGCGTACGTCGTCAGCACCACCACCCGCGTCCGCGGATGCCCGGCCCGGATCCTGGCGGTCGCGGTGACCCCGTCGCAGCCCGGCATCCGCAGGTCCATCAGCACCACGTCGGGATCGTGCGCGGCGACGAGGTCGAGGGCCCCGTCGCCGTCGCCGCTCGTGCCGACGACCTCGACGTCGTCGAGCAGACCGAGGAGCACCTCGAGGCCTTCCCGGACCACCGTCTGGTCGTCGGCCACCACCACCCTGATCATCCGGGGATCCTCGCATCGACGAGCCACCCGCCGCCGTCCGGTGCCGCGGTGACGGTGCCGCCGGCGAGCCCGATCCGCTCCCGGATCCCGGTGAGCCCGTGCCCGCCCTTCGGCGGTTTCCTACCCGCCGGCGCGTCGCCGTCGTTGCGGACCGTGAGCCGCACCGCGTCGGGCTGAAAGTCGACGTGGACGGTGACCGCGCTGCCCGGCGCGTGCTTGCGCACGTTGGTCAGCGCCTCCTGCGCGGTGCGGAACAGCGCCAGGCCCGGCTCGGCCGCCAGGGGCCGCGGGGTGCCTGACACGGTGACGTCCGCCGGTGCGTCCAGGTCGGCGCGGTACCCGTCGGCGAGCGCGCCGACGAGCTCGCCGAGCGGCACCGGATCCCCGCGGAGCGCCCCGACGGCCCGGCGCGTCTCGGTGAGCCCGTCACGGGCGAGCCGGCCGGCCCGCTCGACGAGCACGGCCGCGTCCGCCGTCCGGTCCTTCTCCAGCAGCGCCGCCGCCGTCTCCAGCTGCACCGACAGCGCCGACAGCGAGTGCGCGAGCACGTCGTGGATCTCCCGGGCCACCCGGGCCCGCTCGTCGAGGGCCGCGACCTGCTTCGCCTGGCGGGCCTGCTCCTCCCGCTGCCGCCGGACCACGCCGAGCAGCAGCACCAGTGCCAGCGACCCGGCCCAGACGAGCATCTCCAGCCAGCCCTCGCCCTGCGCCCACAGCACGAGCGTGAGGCCGCCGGCGGCGGCGACCGTGCCGCCCGCGGCCTGCCTGATCGGCAGCGCGGCCACGGCGACCGTGCCGGCGGCGATGAGGTACAGCGGCGCGAACCCGCGGGTGTCCAGCGCCGACACCGCCAGCCCGGCGGCCGCGCACACCCCGACGCCCACCGCCTGCCGGTTGCCGGTCAGCAACGTCATCGCGATCCACGCGGCGGCGGCGACCGCGCCGAATCCGAGGACGGCGAGCCCCCGGCCGGTGAGTCCCGGCCGGGGGGTGGTGTGCACCAGTGCGGCGCTCATGAAGACGAGGAACGCCATGCTGCGCGCCTGACGCCATCTGGCGACCGCGGTATCGGTGACCGTGAACACCGTGCCAGTCTCCACCGTGGTGGCGTTCAGCTGCTGATCAGATCGTGGCGCGCCGCCCGCCGTGCCGCACGGACGTTCGTCGCGAACGGCACCCCGGTGGCGATGCCGCGCCGGGCGATGACGGTGGCCTCACCGAGGAGGCTCAGCCCCAACATGAGCGGCAGCGCGGCGGCGACGGCGGCCGTGTCGGCGCCGAGCGCCAGGCCGGCGGAGCTCTCGGCGAAGCGCACCCCGATGACCGCGACCCAGACGACGACCGTCCACGCGGTGTAGCGGTACCAGAGCGACCCCTGCCGGACGAAGACCCGGACCGTCAGTCCCCTGACGATGCCGCCCGCGACGGCGAGCACCGCACCCGCGCCGAGGACCACCCCGTCGCGGACCGCGTGCGACAGGCCGCTCTGCAAGGTGTGCGAGACCTGGTAGCCGCCCAGCGCGATCAGCAGCACCGGCGGCACCACCAGGTGGCGCACGTCGAAGGGCTCGCCCGTGAGGCGGCGGATCAGGACGTACACGATGGCGGCGGCGATCAGCAGGATCGTGGTGAGATTCATGAGGATGACGCTAGGTTTCGGGCCGGGTGGAGCGCCGCCACCCACGGGTGGAGACCGGGTGGGGATCCGCCCACAGGAAAAGCCCGGGCCGGCGCGCGACCCGGGCTTCCTCCCTGGATGTTGCTGTGTTGCTGTGCTGCTTCGTGCGGCGTTGCTTCGGGTTGGTGCTGCTTCGTGCGGCGTTGCTTCGGACTTAGTTGCTCAGCGTCACTGCGAGGTCGTCGAGGACGAACGACGTCTGCAGGGACGAGTCCTCAGAACCGCTGAACTTGATCACCACGGTCTGGCCGGCGAGCGCGTTCAGGCTGTACGTGCGCAGGACGTATCCGGACGCCTTGTTCAGGTTCGACAGGGTGCCCAGCGTGGTCGAGCCGGCCGTGATGGTCAGCTTGTCGTACGCGACGGTCGTGGTCGTCTCGGCCGAGTCGATGTGGATGTAGGCCGTCAGCGTGGCCTTGCACCCGGCCGGGATGGTCACCGACTGCTGGATCGCCTCGGTGTGCGTCGAGCCGTACCCGTCGAGCCACGAGCTGTAGGTGCCGCCGTGCGCGGCCTGGCCCTGGCTGGCCCACTGGCCGATGGAGCCGGTGGTGCCGCTCCACGACGCGGTGCCCGACTCGAAGCCGGGGTTGAGCAGCTTCTGGCCGGAGCAGTTGCCGGTCGGCGGGTTGGAGGTCGGCGGGTTCGACGTGGTGGGCGGCGGGGTGGTGCCACCACCGGTGCACGTCGGGTCACCGGACTGCGCCGGGACGTTGACGGCCGTCCACGCGTTCTTGACCGCGTTGAACTCGGTGCAGCTGCCCGGGTACAGGTTCTTGGCCGCGGTCAGCGTCCAGGTGCGGTACTTCAGGTACGACGACGACGAGGTCTTCATCAGCATCGCGTTGTAGAAGATCTTCGTGGCCTTCTGGATGCCGAGGCCGACGAGGCCGGTCGAGCCGTTGCACGTGGTGCTGGTCGGCTGCCCGTTGGTCGGGTTGGTGCCCTCGGCGAGCAGGTAGAACCAGTGGTTGCCGGGGCCGGCGGCCGCGTGGACCTCCTGCGACGGCGTGCTGCTGGAGTAGCAGTTGTCGTCACCGGCGAGCGACGGGTTGTACATGTAGCGGATCGGGCCGCTGCCGACGAGGTTGACCTCCTCGCCGACCTGGTAGTCGGCCGGGTCGTTCGGGTTGGCGGCGAACGCCTCGGTGGCCGCGCCGAACACGTCACCGACGAACTCCTGGGTGCCGTTGCCGGAGATGCCGCCCGGGGTCGTGTCGTCGATGCCGTGGCCGACCTCGTGGCCGAGGACGTCCAGCGAGCTGATCCACTTGCCGGCGGTGTTCTTGCCGATCTGGATCTGCGTGCCGTCGTAGTACGCGTTCTGGTCGTTCAGGCCGACGCGGATCGGCCAGCCGCCGCCGCTGCCGTTGAAGCCGTTGCGGCCCAGCCACGACGACAGCATCCCGAGTTCCTTCTGCGCCGCGTACAGGGCGTCCACGCAGCCGGTCTCCCGGTTGGTGCCGTCGCCGTTGCCCCAGACGTCGTCGGGGCCCGTGAACGTCGCGTTGCCGGTGGCGTTCTGGCAGACGATGGTCGGGTAGCTCGGGTCCTTCATGCTGTACGTGCTGCCGGACAGCGTCGTGTTGATCGACACGTTGCCGACGATCCAGCCGGTGCCCGTGCCGTGCATGACCCGCTCACGCTTGCTGAGCACGGCGCCCGTGGTGGCGTCGATGTTGACGGTGAGGCGGCTCGCGCCCTCCGCGCCGGTGCCGTTCAGCGTCGTCTCGTACGCCAGCTTCGCCGCGCCGTCCAGCGTGTAGACGACGAGCTTGGTGCTCTCGACGGCGTTCACCGACGTGAGCAGCTTGCGCGCGGCCGCCTCGGCGTCCGCCGAGCTGATCTTCGCCGTCGTCGACAGGCTGCCGATCGCCTGCGTCTGCGCCACCGACGTGTACCTGGTCGCGCCCGCCGCGTCCGTGACGACCACGAAGTCACCACCGACGACCGGCAGACCCTTGTACGTCCGCTCGTACGCGATGTACTTCGCGCTGCCGGACGCGGTCACCGACTTCTGCACGTAGGCGTCGTCGCTGCTGGGCTGCAGCACGCTCGGACGGCTGGACACGAACGTCTCGGCCGACTTGGCCGCGACGGCATTGGCTGCCTCGACGCCTGTGGGCGCCGGCAGCGGGGGTGAGGCTTGAACGGCTGCGGCGGTGCCGGCTGTTGCCAGCCCGACCGCGAGCACTCCGGCCGCTGTAGCGAACCGTGGGGACAGCTTCAAGGGTGCCTTCTTTCCGGGGCGGCGCACCGTGCCGGGGGTGCAACGTCGGGTGTGCGCCGGAACCAATCGAGACACGCAAGCGTCGAATCACTGGAGCAACGGCCGGCGTGCGCGCGCCGATCGGCCAACCGCAAGCTTCATCGACTCTTGGCGATTTCAGGACGATCACACAGCCGGAATCGCCGGGACAAGACTTGATGCCCTCCGCCCACCCTTGCCGCCACCCTGTACTTCAACCCCACCGCCGCCCCGAAACACCACCGAAACGGTTTAACTGAATTCACGCTCCTGTCGTTGAATAACTGCAGGTCATTAACTTTTAACTCATCGATGACCTTTACCGGTCTTGCCCGCTGTGCCCCGCCCCGTAAGGTGAACGACGATGACGCCGCCAGCCGCCCCCTCCGCATCGGATTCCCACCCGACCCCCGGCACACCCCCTCCTTCCGCGGCAGGCTCATCCACACCGGATCCGGCCGCCGCTGCGACGGATTCGACTGCTGCGGCACGGGATTCAGCTGATGCCCCGGCGGGTCCGGCTGCTTCCTCGGCGGGTCCGGCTGCCGCTCCGGTAGGCCCGGCTGCTGAGTCGGTGCCCCAGCCCGACGAAAACCCGGCGGGCCTGACGCCCTTGGACGCGGTGACCGACCTGATCAAATCCGCCGGCATCGCCGCCCGCCGCCTCCGCGAGGCCCTCGTTCACCTGGCCACCACCCCGACAACCCTCGACGACCTGATCCGCGAGCATGCCCTGCCCCGCCGCACCGCCGAGCAACTGCTCCGCGCCGCCGGCCCCGACCTCCACACCTCCCGCAACGGCACCCTCCGCTTACCCGGCACCTACCGCACCCGCTTCACGACCCAATCCCACGCCAAGCAACCATATTCACCACCATCGCCTGACAAATCCGTCTTACCGGACACCCCCGATCTGTCCCGTCAAGCCGACCCATCCGGGCAGGTCTCCGGCCGGGTCCACTCGTCCGGGCCGGCTGAGCGATCCGGGCCGGCTGAGCGATCCGGGCTGGCTGAGCGATCCGGGCTGGCTGAGCGATCCGGGCTGGCTGAGCGATCCGGGCTGGCTGAGCGATCCGGGCTGGCTGAGCGATCCGGGCTGGCTG
>NZ_JBIAYW010000006.1:0-43435 GCF_042898305.1 Dactylosporangium sp. NPDC000521 | reverse complement strand
AGCGATCTGGGCAGGTGCCCGGCCGGGTCGAGCCGTCCGAGCCGTCCGAGCCGTCCCGGCAGGTCGAGCCGTCCGGGCGGGTCGAGCAGGTCGGGCAGGTCGAGCCTGGCGCATCGGGCATCTCGGACGCGGACCTGCTCGCCGACATGGCCCGGCTCATCGCCGAGGTCCCCACCGACCGCGCTCTCGACCACGTGTCCGCAACGGCAGAAACCGCGGCGAAACGGGCGCGGTGGCTGGACGAGACGTTCGACCTGGCCGGCGCCCACCTCGTCTGCGTCGGCGATCATGACCTCACCTCGCTCGCGGTCCTCGCGGTCAGGTCCGACGTGCGCGTCACGGTGGTGGACGTCGACGAGCGGCTGCTGGAATTCATCGCGGGGCGGGCGGCCGAGCGGGGGTACGCCGTCGAGTGCTGGCACGCGGATCTGCGGTTCGGCCTGCCCCCGGTCGTCGCCGAGTCCGCGGATCTCGTCTTCACCGACCCGCCGTACACGCCGGAGGGTGTGCAGCTGTTCCTCGGGCGCGGCGCGCAGGCGCTGCGGGACCGGGCCAACGGGCGGCTGGTCATGGCCTACGGCTTCAGCCCGCTCACGCCGGCGCTCGGGGTGAAGGTGCAGCGGGCGGTGCTCGACCTGGACCTGGCCGTCGAAGCGATCCTACCGGCGTTCAACCGGTACCACGGCGCGCAGGCCGTCGGGTCCGCGAGCGACCTCTACGTGTGCAGGCCGACGGCGCGGACCTGGCAGGTGCTGGAGAAGCGGCTGAGCGGGGCGGCCGTCAACATGTACACCCACGGTGAGCACTCACTGGAGGGCGAGACAGTCGGGCGCGGGCCTGCGGAGCTGCTGGCGGCGCCGGTGCGGTCGGTGCCGGACCAGGTCGACCTCACAGGCGATCCAGGCCCATGGCTCTTGCGGGTGCTGCTGGCGCTCAATGTCTCTTCCCTGAGCTTACAGGTCCCCAACAAATCACCAGACCTCATCGATGCGAAGAGTCAGGCCTCGCTACGCGCAGTCGTCGCCGCCAAGTACACGCTGCGATACCGTCGTAGCACGCCGTCTCCGCGGCTCGCGATCGTCGAGGCGACAGCTGTGCGTGACGGGTCGCGCACGGCGGTGGGATGGTTGCTCGGGCACGCGCACGGAAAGCTGGGCAATGTGCTTCGGGAAGGGCTCGTCCGGGAGCACGGCCTGACGAAGAACGAAGCCAGGGCGAAGGTCGCGGAGCTCGTCCCTCAGGCGTGGCTCGAGGCCCGGCTGCTGGACCTGCCCCGCTACGCGATCGCGGCCCTCGTCCACGCCCTCACCCCCGAATCGCCGGAACGCCCCGAAACGCCGGAGCATCCCGAAACGCCGGAGCGCCCCGAGACGCCGGAGCATCCCGAGAAGCCGGAACACCCCGAGCCCAGGAGCTCGTCAGGCGGGTAGTAGGCCGTCGGCCGTCGCGGCCCAGAGCTGGACCAGGTCGGAGCCGGGGGAGCGCAGCCACTGCAGCTGCACCCCGTCCATCAGTGCGATGATCCGCCGTGCCGTCGTCTCGGGCGGGACGGTGGCGTCGGCGGTCTTCGCCAGGGCGGTGATCTCGTCCAGGATGCGCTGCTGCCGCGCGACGAAGTAGTCGTGCGCGGGGTGGTCAGGGGTGAGCGACTCCGCCTGGAGCACCGCGAACAACCGCACGATCTCCGGCTGCGAAGCGTTGCGCCGCACCACGGCCGCGCACACCTCCCGCAGCGTCGCCCCCGAAGCGCCGGTGAGACCCGATGCGCCGGCGGAGCACGCAGCGCCCACCGAAGGCGTAGCACCCGCCGAAGGCGTAGCGCCGGTCGAAGACGTTGCGCCTTCGGAACCCGAGACGTCGGTGGCACCCGAAGCGCCGGTGAGCAGGGAGTCCAGGGCTCGGGCGTCCTCGGCGTCGCGGTGTTCGAGGATCGCGATGAGCAGACCGTCCTTCGAGCCGACGTGGTGCAGCAGGCCCGGCACCGTCAGGCCGCAGGCGGTCGCGACGTCCTGCATCGACAGGCCCCAGAAGCCGCGCTCCGCCACCAGACGCGTGGCGGCGGTGAGGATCTGCCGGCGTCGTTCGGCCGCGGGCAGGCGGGTCCGGTCGTGCCGTGCCATCCCAGTCGCTTCCTCTTGTCGCATCGAGCCCCGTAGCGCTACCTTACCGGGTACCTATTACTTTACAAGTACTCAGTAGTGCGAGACGTGGGAGACGAGACGCCATGGACCTCGAGGAGAAGGCCGCCGTCACCAGCGGCAGCAGCTTCTGGCGCAGCACCGCCGTCACCGGCGTGCCGGACATCATGCTGACCGACGGCCCGCACGGGGTCAGGAAGGCGGCGCCGGGAGGCGGCATCCTCGACAGCGAGCCGGCCACGTGCTTCCCGCCCGCCGTCGCGCTCGGCTCGACCTGGGACGCGCAGCTGGCCAGAAGGGTCGGCGAGGCGCTCGGCGACGAGGCTCGCGCGATGGACGTCCAGGTCCTGCTCGGCCCGGGCATCAACCTGAAGCGCAGCCCGCTCGGCGGCCGCAACTTCGAGTACTTCGCCGAGGACCCGCTGCTGACCGGCATCCTCGCCACCGAATGGGTCAAGGGTCTGCAGAGCCGCGGCGTCGGCGCCTCGCTGAAGCACTTCGCGGTCAACAGCCAGGAGACCGACCGCATGCGTGTCTCCGCCGACGTCGACGAGCGCACGCTGCGCGAGATCTACCTGCGCGCGTTCCAGCGGGTGGTCACGCAGGCCAAGCCGTGGACGGTCATGTGCGCCTACAACCGCGTCAACGGTGTCCTCGCCTCCCAGCACCACTGGCTGCTCACCGAGGTGCTGCGCGGCGAGTGGGGCTACGAAGGGCTCGTCGTGTCCGACTGGGGCGCCGTCGCCGACCGGGTCGAGGCGGTCCGCGCCGGCCTCGACCTCACCATGCCCGGCCCCGACCCCGAGGGCGACCGCCGGCTCGTGGAGGCGGTCCGCAGTGGCCACCTGCCCGAGTCGACGCTGGACACCGCCGTGTCGCGGGTCTCCGCATTGGTACGAGCAGCGCTCGCCGCCCGTGCCGGCAAGCCCGAAGCCGCCGGTGCCGACAAGGCCGAAGCCGCCGGTACGGACAGGGCCGAAGCCGCCCGTACCGCCGCCGCCTATGACAAGGACGAGCACCACGCGCTCGCCCGTGAGGTGGCCGGGCGCGGCATCGTCCTGCTCAAGAACGACGGCGGCGTGCTGCCGCTCGGACGGCGCGAGGGCACGATCGCGGTGCTGGGCGAGTTCGCGCGGACGCCCCGCTTCCAGGGCGGCGGCAGCTCACAGATCAACCCCACCAGGCTCGACAACGCTCTCGACGAGATCACCGCCCTGGCCGAGGGGCCCGTCACGTTCGCACCCGGCTACGACGACGTCGACGCCGCGGTCGCCCTGGCCCGGGACGCGGCCGTCGCGCTCGTCTTCGCCGGCACCGAACGCGAGACCGAAGGCGCCGACCGCGAGTCGATCGACCTGCCGGCCGCGCACGTCGAGCTGATCGAACGGGTCGCCGCCGCCAACCCGCGCACCGTCGTCGTGCTCTCCAACGGCGCCGTCCTGCGCACCGGCCCGTGGGACGCGGCGGTGCCCGCCATCGTCGAGGGCTGGCTGCTCGGCCAGGCCGGTGGCGGAGCGATCGCCGACGTGCTGTTCGGCCGGGTCAACCCGTCGGGCCGGCTCACCGAGACGATCCCGCTGCACCTCGCCGACCACCCGTCCCACCTGGACTTCCCCGGCGAGGCCGGACACGTCCGCTACGGCGAGGGCATCCACATCGGGTACCGCGGCTTCGACGCCCGGGGGCAGCAGGTCGCGTACCCGTTCGGCCACGGCCTGTCCTACACCACGTTCGCCTACGGCCCGGCGACCGTCACCGCCACCGACGGCGGGCTGAACGTGCGGCTCAGCGTCACGAACACCGGCGACCGCGACGGCCGCGAGGTCGTGCAGGCGTACGTCTCCCTCGCCGATTCACGGGTCCGCCGCGCACCGAGGGAGCTCAAGGCGTTCGCCAGCGTGGCGATCGCCGCCGGCGAGACCGTCGAGGTGGACCTGCCGATCGCCCGCGACGACCTCGCCTACTGGGACGTCCGGCTGTCCCGCTGGGTGGTCGAGGGCGGCACGTACCAGGTGGAGATCGGCGCCTCGTCGCGCGACCTGCGCGTCTCCGCCACGGCCACCGTCACCGGCGACGACGCCCGGGTGCCGCTGACCGGCGAGTCGACGATCGCCGAATGGCTCAGCGACCCGCGGGGCGCCCAGGCGCTCGGCGAGGTGTTCGCGGCCCTGGCCGGCAGCGGCGAGGCGGGCGTGATGGCGAACACCGCCGCCGACCCGGAGATGCTGACGCTGATGGGGAGCCTGCCGCTGGCGCGCCTGTCGGTGTTCGCCGGAGAGGCGTTCAGCCCCGCGGCCATCGAGAAGCTGTCCGCGTCGGTCAATTGAACCGCTTCACGAACCCGCGCTGCCACGGCGTCTCGACGGCGTGACGGGAGTAGTGCCGGCGGACGTACGCGACGGCCTCGCCCGCCGGCACGCCGTCCAGCACCGCCAGGCACGCGAGGGCGGTCCCGGTCCTGCCGCGACCGCCCCCGCAGCCGAACTCGACCCTGCCCGTGCGGGCCTCCACCAGCGCCTCGGCGAGGGCTGCCCGCAGCTCGTCGCGGTCCTTCGGCAGGCCGAAGTCGGGCCAGCGCACCCAGCGGGCCGGCCAGCTCGTCGCCGCCGGCTCGCGGCCGAGCGCGTACACGCCGAGCGTCGGCACAGGCCCGTCCGGGACCGGCTTGGACAGCGGCCGCCCCCGGACGGTCAACCCCGACGGCAGCCGCAGCAAGCCCGGCGTGTCCGCCGGCCACAAGTCGCTCATGTCCCCCCATTCGCAACGCAGCCGCGGCGGCCGGCGCCTCAGACCTTCGGGCGGAAGCTGGCGAACACCAGGTCGAGATCCGGCCGGGCCGCGGCCCAGTCGGCGTCGGTGGTCTGCCAGTAGAAGCCGTACGCCTGCTTCGGCGACGTCACCACACCACGGTTGTTGACGTGCTGGCGCGTGCCGTTCTTCGCGAACGTGAACTCCCAGTCCGCCGCCGTCACGAAGTACTGCACCGGCTGGATGTGGATCTCAACGTATCCGGGGAAGTCGCCGCCCGCCACCCGCGAGTCCCGCTGCGTCTGCCAGTCCCGCACCGGGTCCGACTTCGGCTTGTCGGTCTGGTCGATGCCCAGCACCCGCCCGTTGCCGCGGAAGTACACCATCGTGCCTTCCTTGCTCTGCCGCCAGCCCGCCGGCACGTACACCGAGAACCCCGACGGATCGTGGTAGTCGACCCACCCGGCGGGCAGCGGCGGCAACTGCCCCGCCCCGTTCCCTCCACCGGCGGGCGAAGAGGGCGCGGCCGGCGACGGCGCACCCCCCGCGGGCTCGCTCGACGGCACCGCACTCGGCGACCCGGCCGGCGCGCTCGTCCCCCCGCCCGTCGCCGTCACGGTCGCCCCCGCATCCGCCGAACTCGCCGGCGCCGCGGTCCGGTTGCTGTCGTCCCCACCCGACCGCAGCACCAGCCACGCCGCCAGCACGACGATCACGAGCCCTCCCGCGACCGCCGCAAGGACCTTGGTTCGCGGTTTCGCGTCGGTACGGGCACCGCCCCCAACTGATGGCACAGCCGTAGCCACCACAACCGGCGGCCGCTTGCCTTCCGCGTTGGACGTGCCGGCCGGTGCGTCGGCCCGCGCGATCTTCCCGCCGCCCGCCGCTCCGGCCTCGCGCCGCGCCGCCTTGCCGGCGAGCCCCTGGACCTCGGGCTCGTCGCGGAGCCGCTTGGTCTCGGACTCCGCCGCGACTTCCGGCTCCGCGTGGACTCGCGCGGTCTCCGGCTCTGCGTGAGTTCGCTCGGTCTGCGGCTCCGCGTGGACTCGCTCGGTCCGCAGGTCCGCCACGACCTCGGGCTCCGCCACGATGTCCGGCTCCGCCACGACTTCCGGCTCCGCCACGACGTGCTCGGTCGTGGGTTCCGGCACGACCTCCGGCTCGGCCTCTACGCGCTCAGGCTCGGGCGCCACCACGACGTGGTTCGCCTCGGGTTCCGCCGCGACTTCCGGCTCCGCCTCGACGCGCTCGGTTGTGGGCTCCGCCTCCACGCGCTCAGCCTCGGGCTCCGCCACGGCCGCGAACGCAGCCTCCGGCTCGGCACGCGGTGCAGCCGCATCTTCGGGCTCCGGCGACGACCCGGCGTGCAGCCCAGCCACATGCTCGGGTTCCGGCTCTGTCGCGGGGTCGAGCTCAGCCTCCGCCGCCGGTGCGATCGCAGACTCCGGCTCCGGCTGAACCTCAGCTTCCGGCTCAGGTTCCTCCGCCGCGACCGCAGCCTCCGGTGCCGCCTGCGACGCTGAGACGGGCTCAAGGCCGGCCTCTTCTGCGCCCCCGTCGCGCAGGCCGGCCGCGCTCACCGGTTCCGGCAGAGGCTCACCTTCCGGCTCGGTCGCGGACTCGGTCGCAGCCGCCGATGCCCCGGCAGTCGCAGGCTCCGGCTGAAGCTCAGACTCCGCCTCCGCCTCCGCCTCGGTCGCCTGGTCTGCCTCCGGCTCGGCCTCGGTCTCCTCCGCGGGCGCGAGCACAGCCTCCTCCGCGAGCACAGCCTCCGGCTCGGCCTCCTCCGCGGGCGCAGCCTCCGGCTCGGCCTCGGACTCTTCCGCAGGCGCGAGCACAGTCTCCGGCTCGACCTCGGCGTGCGGCTCGAGTTCCGGGTCCGCTGCAGCCTCAGTCTCCGTGGCCGGGTCGATGGCCGGCGCCGCCAAGAGGTCGTCCGCGGCAGCCCGCGAACCGTCCGTTGCCGCTTCCTGTCGTGGGGCAGGCACGGAAGCCGCCGGCTCGTCCAGCACGGGATCGAGGTCGGCGGGCGCTGGCGGTACCGACGCGAACTCCGCCGCTGGAGCGGGTGCCGGCACTGGAATCGGCGGCTGCACCACCGTCGGCGGGTCCAGCCGGGTGCGGGGCTGCACGACCGTCGGCGGCTCCAGGGCGGGGCGCTGTGCGGGGACCGGCGTGACGGGCGGTGCTGCGGTCGGAGCGGGCGCCGGCGTTGAACGGCCCCAGCCGCTCAGCCAGGACCGGCGGCGGCGCTCGGTGGGCGCGGCGAGGACGGCGCGGAGGCGCTCCTCGGTCTCGGCGAACCCGGCCCGTGCCCGCGGGTCCTTGCGCAGCAACCCACGCAGCGCCGGCGCGAGCGCCCCGGCCCGCTGCGGTGGGTCGAGCTCGTCCGACGCGAGCGCCATCAGCGTCTCCATGGCGGACCCGCGCCCGTACGGCGAACGCCCCTCCACCGCCGCGTACAGCGTCGCCCCCAGCGACCACAGGTCTCCCGCGGCGCCCGCTGTGCCGTCCCGGGCGCGCTCGGGGGCGATGTACTCCGGCGAACCGAGCACCAGCCCGGTGCGCGTGACGTGGCCGTCGCCCTCGATCCGCGCGATGCCGAAGTCGGTGAGCACGACCCGGCCGTCGTCGCCGAGCAGGACGTTGCCCGGCTTGATGTCCCGGTGGTGTACGCCGACGCGGTGCGCCGCCTGCAGCGCGGCGAGCACGGCGAGGCCGATCTCGGCGACCCGCCGCGGGGGGAGCGGCCCGTCGGCACGCAGCGTCTGGTCGAGCGACCGCGACGGCACGTACTCCATGACGAGCCACGGCTGCCCGTCGAACGCGAGCACGTCGTACACGCGGACCACATTCGGATGGGTGAGCCTCGCGGCCGCCCGCGCCTCGCGCAACGTCCGCTCCATCGCGACGTCCCGCGCGTTGTCGAGCAGCTCCGGCGGCAGGATGATCTGCTTCACGGCGACGTCCCGCCCGAGCGTCTCATCCCGGGCCCGCCACACCCTGCCCATTCCGCCCGCCCCAAGTGGTTCAAAAAGGCGATATCGGTCGGCGACGAGGGAGGGCGCGGCGGTCATGCACAAAGGTGTACCCGATCGCTCACCCAAGCACGCAATCGGCACACCGCGCGGCACCCGGACCGTCGCGAGGATCACCACTCTCACCCGCGTGCAACCCGCCGCCGTCGCCGCGGCAACCCGTCGCCCCCGTCGCGCCCAACCCCGCCCGAACTGCTGACAACCGGCCCGCAACCGATCACCTACCGTTATTGACGGAACGGTTTGTACGGCTCGGAGGGATTTGTGCACCAGAACGTTTCGCACCTCGGCAGCACGGCGGGGACCCTGTTCCTCGTCTGCTACGTGATCGCCGGTCTCATCACCGCCGCAGCCGGTTTCCTGCCCGGCAACGCGTCCCGGCTCCGCCTCGTGTGCGTCACTTTCGGCCTCGCGCTCGCCGGTTGGTCGGCCAAGGTCCTCTTCACCGGCGGCCCGATGCTCATCGGCCTGGCCGTCCTGCTCGCCCCGCTGTCGCTGACGGTGACCGCGATCATCGGCGCGTGCCGCGCGTACAGCCGTCGCCGCACCCCGACCCGCCTCTCCGGGCCGCACCCGGCAGCCGCCAGGACGTACACCGAGCTCAATTCCCCGTTCCCGACCATGGCCCCTGTCCCCGTTCACGCACCTTGGCCTTCCACTCACCTTTTCCCGGCCGACCCTGACCTGTCCTCACCCGGCGCACACGGCGCTCCGTCCGTGCCCGCCTCGGCGCGCCGGCGCCGTCGCTCGACGCCCACCGCCCAGCCGCGATTCCACGGGAACGCGATCGCTCCACCGCCCGCGTTCCCGACACCGCCCCGGTTCGCGCCGCAGCCGCTGCACAACGTCCCCGCCCCGCGTCCCGCCCTGGACGACCGCATCACCGCCCGCTCCCGGACCTCCGCGAACCACCTCCAACCGTCGCCGTCACACTCCTCTCACTCGGTTCCCGCGCCCTCACCGTCCCGGGCGGAGCCTTTCGCTTCGCAGCAGCCGTCAAGCACGCCGGAATGGGCCCGCGCCCACGCCTGGACAGGCGATCAGCCCATCGCGAACGATCGGACGGGCGACCGGCCCGTCGCACACTCCTCGACGGGCGACCGGCTCTTTGCGCATGACCGGACGGGCGACCAGCCCGTCGCGCACTCCTGGACGGGCGACCAGCCTGTCGCGCACTCCTGGGCGGGTGACCGGACTGTCGCGCATGACCGGACGAGCGACCGGCCCGTCGCGCACTCCTGGGCGAGCGACCAGCCCGTCGCGCATGACCGGACGGGCGACCGGCCCGTCGCGCACTCCTGGACGGTCGATCAGCCCGTTGCGCATGCCTGGACCGACTCGTCGCCGTCACGGCATTCGCCCCGGCGGCTGCGGGGTGTCGTACAGTCGCAAAACCTGGACACGACGACATCCGCGCCCACGGCCGAGCCCCCGGTGCGGATGGCGCTCGCCCCCGTGACCGATCCGTCGCTGCCGCGGCCCTCCTCGACCCGTGCGCGTCACCGCGCGGCCGGAACGTCCGCCCGACCCCGCCCGACCTCCGACGAGGGCAACGACTGGTAGTCGCTGCTCATCGACCGGCGCGACGTTGGCGTCACGACCTTTCGCCTGGCCGTTGCCGCACCTGACGGCCGCCGCACTGCTCCGCGCGCCCCGGCTGCTGCCTCAACCCTGGTCGACCACCTCCGCCTCGGCAGGCGGCGGGAACATGCGGTCGACCAGGCTGTCGACGAGCGCCTCCACTCCGTGCGGCCGCAGCACCTCGGGCACGGTGAGGTCGTCGACGATCAGGCCGAGCATGCCCAGATAGAGCAGCAGCACCGAACCGCTGTCACCGGGCAGGCCCGCGTCGACGTGGAACGCGACATTCGCCTCCAGATCCGCCGTGAAGAACCTGGTCAGCATCGTGTCGAGCTCGGGCCGGCGGGTCGCCTCCAGCCGTAACTCCAGCAGGGCGAGGTGGCTGCTGCGCTCCCGGCGGGTCCTGTCGAGCAGCTGGTGCATGAGCTTCTTCACGAGATCGCGGGACGGTGTCGCGCGCATCGTCTCGGCAAGCTCCACCGGGTCGGGCGTGAGTCGCTCACGCACCCGGACCATGAGCTGCTCCAGCAGGTCGGCGCGGTTGCTGAAGTAGTTGGACGTCGTGCCGGTCGGCACCTCTGCCCGCTGGTCCACCGCGCGCAGCGTCAGCCCGCGCGACCCCTCGTCGGCAAGGACCTCGATCGCGGCGTCGAGCAGGGCGGTCCGTCTGGCGGGGTTCTGACGCATCGCTGAGTCCTTCCATGCGGTCTGGTTGACACCACTGCAAGTACAGTACTACATTCAAACCACTTCATCCACAGTACATCAAACGAAGTGAGTGGTGGACATGCGAAAGCTGACCTACCTGGTTGCCGTCACGCTCGACGGCTTCATCGCAGGCCCCGACGGACAGTTCGACTTCTTCGGGTTCGAGGACGACTCGGCGGCGGCGATCCTCGCCGCGTGGCCCGAGACCATGCCCACGCACGCCCGGGTGCCGCTCGGCTTGGAAGGCGTGCCCAACAAGCGGTTCGGCACGGTCGTGATGGGCCGTGGCACCTATGAGCCCGGCCTCGCGATCGGCATCACCAGCCCCTATCGACATCTGGAGCAGTTCGTCTTCTCCAGGACGCTCACCGACGTCGACCCGACGGTCACGTTCCTGGGCGGAGACACCGATCCCGCCGAGTTCGTCCGTGACCTGAAGCGGCGCGAAGGGCTCGACATCTGGCTGTGCGGCGGCGGCGCGCTGGCCTCGCAGCTGGTCGGCGAGATCGACGAGCTGATCCTCAAGGTCAATCCGGTCGCGATCGGCTCCGGCGTGCCGCTGTTCGCCGCGCCGTTCAAGCCCATGCCGTTCCGGCTGGCCGGCACGCGCACGTTCGACACCGGTGTCGCGTTCATGACGTACGAGCGGGTGACGCCATGATCCGAGCCGCGACACCCGGCGACATCGACCGGGTCGCCGCTGTCGTCGTCGACGAGCCGGTCGGCTGGATCAGCGCCGAGCGCTTCCGGGCCGATCTCGCCGCGCACATGTACCGGCCGGAGTGGACCTGGATCGCCGAGCGCGACGGCCAGATCATCGCCAGGGCATTGTGGTGGGGACTGGCCAATGACACCCATCCGGTCGCGCTCGACTGTCTCAGCGTCGATCCGTCGGTGCCAGACCGCGCAGCGCTTGCGGCGGAGCTGCTCGGCGCGGGGATGTCGGCGCTGGGCGCGCCGGTGGCGCCGCAGTTCACCGTGTCGGTGGCCGCGGGCTGGCGGGACGACCCCGCGACGACGGCGGCCGTCGGCTGGCGGCGGGACGCGGCAGTCGCCGCCGGGCTGACCGACGAGGTGGAGCGGCTGCGGTTCGAGTGGACACCCGGGCCGGTCGGTCCCTCCGCCTCGGAGGGGGGTGACGTCGGGACGGTGACCGTCGGGAAGGGTGACCGTCTGGTGTTCAAGGAGGCGAGCGACGAGGAGTTCCTGCACGCGTTCCGCCGGGTCGCGTCAGGCAGCCTCGACGCGCAGACGCGGCGCACCGTCGCCGCCGATGGCGTCGATGCCGCCGCACGCGCCGAGATGAACTTCTGTCTCGGGTGCCCTGGGGACCGTTCGTGGTGGCGGATCGCCACGACCGCCGACGGGGTGCTGGTGGGGCTGGCGGTGCCGTCGGCGACGCCGTATCACCGCAATGTGGGGTATCTCGGCGTTGTGCCCGAGATGCGAGGCCGCGGCTATGTCGATGACATCCTCGGCGAGATCACGCGCCTCCATGCCGCCGACGGCGCGCAGGTCATCACCGCGACCACCGACGCGGCCAACACGCCGATGGCGGCCGCGTTCGTCCGGGCCGGGTATCGCACCACCGAGATCAGGATCGTGTATTCAGCGCCAGTGGCGGGCGAGGCGTCCAGCTTACCGCCTTCGGCCGGTGAGACCGACGGCCCACCGGCGCGGTGACGCTGCTTGACCGCAGGCCGCCTGCGGACTGACGTCGCGCGGACTGCAGTCGCGGGCCGGTGCTGGTCGACGCCCGTCCGGTGGTGCGCGCCGAGCGTCTGTGGGTCGCACCGGCCGAGTGTCTGCGGACGGTGCCTGCCGGCACCTTGTGGGCTGCGCCTGTCCCGGGTGGTCTGTGGGCTGCGCCCTGCCGAGGTGCGCCTGGCCACGTGTCTGCGGGTTCCGCCAGGCAGGGAGTGTCTGCGGGTTGCGCCAGGCAGGGGGTTTCTGGGGGCTGCGCCCGGCCGAGGTCTGTCGGCTGCGCCTGGTGGCGTCTGTGGGCTGCGCCTCGCCTGGGTTGTCTGCAGGGCCTCGGCCGCGGGTGGGGTGCCTGTAAGGCCGCGGCCGAGGCCGCGGGCGGGGTGTCTGCTGGGTCATTGCCCTCGGCGGCTGCGGGCGGCGGGTCACTGCCTGCGTTGCCAGGTCCGTGGGTGCCAGGTGCGGCGAAGCCGCTCGCGGCGGCACCAGGTCCGGCGGTGTGTGCCGCGCCGCTGAGGGTGGCACGACGGCGAATGCGTTGAGTGAAGCTGGCGCATGTGGTGCTCCTGTCGATGGTGGCGGGGGCAGCCGGCGGCGAGTACGTGCGCGAACCGGGGCGACCGCTCCGACGCGTCGGAGTGGCTGTTGAGGAGGGGACGAGCGTGCCGTACGTGGGAAGGCCCAGCACCCGTGACAGCAGTCGCAGTGTGCGGCGGGCCGGTTCGGTCACCGCGGTCTGGCAGCCGAGGGGCCGGACCGCCAATGGATGGCCTGCGGTGGTCCGGTCCGCGCCGAGATCGCCACCGACCTGCGGCGGAGTGTTGCCGTCGCCGGGCTGCCAGAAGGTGAGGCAACGCGCGTGGCTTCGGCCGCCGGGGTCGGTGAACGGCTGATGGTCGAGGTCAGGCGCGGGCCGGCCGATCAGGCCGACGGTGCGAGGCGGCTGGGGCCTGCCCACGGTGGGAACCTCGGGGCGATCGCGCTCGTGAGGACGGTGGTGTGCGGCAGGTGATGGTTCATCATGCGGTGCTCCCGTTGGCAGTTGCAGGGGAAGGGACACGGCCGGCGATCAGGAACCAGGCGCCCGGGTTACGGGGCCACCGATGGTGGTGAGGCTCGCTTGTCTGGCGTCGCAGTGTGCCGGGGAAGCGAGGTCGAGCCACGTCGTGACCGGGGACGTCGCCGGGTCGGTGGAGCGGACCGGCGGGAAGACGGCGAGTTGGGCGGGGGCGCCTCGTTGTTCGAGGAGCTCGGCGCATGGCCGGCGTCGCGGTTGCCGGCCTGCGGGTCGGGGTGCCGGGCCAGGACACGACGGATTGGCACTCGTATGCGGCACCCGTGAAGCCGGTGGAGACCGGGGTGGGGCGCAGTGAAGGAGGGATGCGGTCGATGAAGGCGGTTGCCAGGTAGGCGGTGCCGGTGCGGCGGAGTTCGGGCCACGCGGGGCCGAGGGCCGACCCGTCGGTGTCGCGGTCGGGAGCGCTGAAGCAGTCGTCGACCTCGACGTCAGCCCGGGCGAACTCCTTGGCGGCCGAGTATGGGGCACGAGCCAGGTCTACGCCGATCAGGCGGGCGGAGTCGACGCCGTGCTCGACGGGTTCGCCGGTCCAGAAGGCGCAGCGGGTCACACCGTCGATCGGGCCGAGCAACGCCGGCGTGCCGACGAAGACGGTCCGTGTGGGGGGCGATGCGGTCATGCCCGGAAGCATGGGGCGGCCCGCTGAAACGGCGCTGAAGTCGCGCTGAGCAGCCGGACCCGAGCAGCCGGACCCGAGCAGCCGGACCCGAGCAGCCGGACCCGAGCAGCCGGACCCGAGCAGCCGGACCCGAGCGCCCGGGCCTGAGCAGCCGGAGCTGAGCAGCCGGAGCTGAGCAGCGCACCTGAGGATGGACAGGCGGGCGACGCGGGCGGGATGACGACGGGCAGAGCAGCCTCGGCACATCGGCGAGACAACGCCGCGCCGAGCGTGGTGGCGGGACCGCTGGGTTGGATGGCTGGCGGCTGGTCGTAGTGGTGTCGGGGCCGCTGGGTTCGGCGGTTGGCGGCTGGTTGGAAGTGGTCTTGGGGTCATGGGGGAGGAGTAGTGGCGGGGCGGTTCGGGGGAGTGGGGGCGTGGCTGCGGTGGCCAGGGCGGCGACCGCGACACGGGAGGGCTGCGCCGCGGCCGTGGGACAGGAGACAACGCCGAAGTGGCCGCGGGCAGGAGGGCTGCGCCGCGGTCGTGGGGCAGGAGACAAACGCCGAAGCGGCCGCGGGTAGAAGACCAGCGCCGCCGCGGCCGCGGGGTAGGAGAGCTACGCCGCCGCGGCCGCGCGGCCAGAAGGCCGATGCCGCCGCGGCCGTGGGTAGGAGAGCCATGCCGGCGCGGCCGCGGGGGCAGAAGGACCAACGCCGCCGTGGCCGTGGGGTAGGAGAGTTGCGCCGAGGCGGCCGTGGGGGAGGAGGGCTACGTGGCGGTGGCCAGGGTCAGGGCGAACCGTTCCGCGCGGTCGGTCCACCAGTGGCGGACGGTGAAGCCGGCCTCGGCGAGTTCGGCGGTCAGGCCGGCCTGGCGGAACTTGGCGGAGACCTCGGTGCGGAGTTCCTCGCCGGCGGTGAAGGTGACCGTCAGGTCGAGGGCGGCGACGTGGACCTGCTGCGCGGTGGTGGAGCGCAGGCGCATCTCGATCCACTCGTTGACGGGGTCCCAGAGGGCGACGTGCTCGAAGGCGGCGACATCGAAATCAGCGTCGAGGGTGCGGTTGAGGACGTGCAGGACGTTGCGGTTGAACTCGGCGGTGACGCCGGCAGCGTCGTCGTAGGCGGGGACGAGGATGGAGGGGGACTTCACGAGGTCGGCGCCGAGCAGGAACCACTCGCCGGGGTTGAGGCGGGCGCGGAGCGCGGCGAGGAAGGGGGCGCGTTCGGCGGGGGTGAAGTTGCCGATCGTGCCGCCGAGGAAGGCGACCAGGCGGTCGCCGGTGTCAGGCAGGGTCTCCAGGTGGTGGACGAAGTCGGCGACGATGCCGTGGATGTGCAGGTCGGGGTATGCGGTCCGGAGCACGCCCACGGCGTCGCGGAGGGCGGCGGCCGACACGTCGAGCGGGGCGAAGGAGCCCAGTGTCCCGGCGTCGCGCAGCGCGTCGAGCAGCAGGCGGGTCTTCTCCGAGGAGCCCGAGCCGAGCTCGACGAGGGTCTTCGCGCCGGTGATGCGGGCGATCGACGAGGCCCGGTCGGCGAGGATCGAGCGTTCGGCGCGGGTCGGGTAGTACTCGGGCAGGCGGGTGATCTGCTCGAACAGCTCGCTGCCGCGGGCGTCGTAGAAGTACTTCGGCGGGAGGGTCTTCGGGGTTGCGGTGAGGCCGGCCCGGGCGTCGGCGCGCAGGGCGGCGGTGAGGTCGGTGTCGAGCAGGTACACGTCGAGGTCGGGATCCGGCAGTGTCACGAGAACGCACCTTCCGATATGTGTACCGCGGACGAGTCCGCGACGAGCAGGGAGAAGTCGGGGACGGAGCGCCAGCCGGGGTCGTCGTCCAGGGGTTCGGACGCGACCAGCACCCCGCCGGAGGGGTCGGCGCGGACCGACAGCGCATGGCCGTACGCGGACGCGGCGATGGAGCGGCCGTCGGTGAGCAGCAGGTTGAGCCGGGAGCCGGGTGCCGCGGCCGCCACCGAGGTGACGACCGAGGACACCGCGTCACCGAGCGGGGAGCCGGCCCGCAGGCGCGCCCGTACGAGGGCCCACAGCAGCGCGCTGTCGGTCGGAGCGTCCAGGGTGATCAGGTCGCGGACCGGCAGCTCGGACGCGAGCGTGACGACGCTGTCGGGCCATCCGGCGACGCGCCCGTTGTGGCTGAACAGCCACGAGCCGGAGGAGAACGGCGCCGCCGCGGACTCGGTGACCGGCATGCCGACCGTGGCGGAGCGCACCGCGGCCAGCACCGCGCCCGACGACGTCGCCGCAGTCAGCGCGGGCAGCGACGGGTCGGTCCACAGCGGACGGGCGGACCGGTACACCACCGGTCCGGGAAACCAGCCCAGCCCGAAGCCGTCGGCGTTGATGGTGCCGCCGCCACGCATGTCGCGGGGCGCCCACGACTGGTGCGACAGGCCGTGCGGCGCGTCGAAGAGCAGGCGCGACAGCGCGATCGGCGGCCCCACGTACGCCAGGTGACGGCACACTAGGCGGACCCCGACGGCGAAGAAGACGACGAAGACGACGACGAAGAGGACCGGGCCGTGCGGAAGCCGCTGAAGATCTGGCGGCGGATCGGGTGGTCCCAGTTGCGGAACGTGCCCCGGCAGGCGGCCCGGTCGGTGCCGAACGACCCGCCGCGCAGCATCTTGTAGTCGCCGCCGAAGAACACCTCGGAGTACTCGCGGTACGGGAAGGCGCTGAAGCCCGGGTAGGGGTGGAAGCCGCTGTCGACCCACTCCCACACGTCGCCGATGAGCTGGTGGACGCCGAGCGGCGACGCGCCGTCCGGGTATGCGCCGACGGGTGCCGGCTGCAGGTGCCGCTGCCCCAGGTTGGCGTGGCGCGGCGACGGGTCGTCGTCGCCCCAGGGGTACCGGCGGGAACGGCCCGTCGCGGGGTCGAACCTGGCCGCCTTCTCCCACTCCGCCTCGGTGGGCAGGCGCCGGCCCGCCCAGGCGGCGTACGCCGCGGCCTCGTGGAAGCAGACGTGGACCACCGGCGCGTCCGGCACGATCGGAGCTGTCCGGCCGAAGGTGGTGGCGTACCAGTCGCCGCCGTCCCGCCTCCAGTGCAGCGGAGCCCGCAGATCGGCCGAGACGCGGTGCTGCCAGCCCACCGTGGTCCAGAAGCGCGCGTCGTCGTAGCCGCCGGCGTCGATGAACGCCGCGTACTGGGCGTTCGTGACGGGGGCGGCGTCGATCCAGAACGCGGGCAGGTCGACGCGGTGCGCGGGGCGTTCGTTGTCCAGGGCCCACGGCTCGGTCGAGGTGCCCATGTCGAACGCGCCCGCCGGCACGAGGACCTCGCCGCCGACGGCGACCACCGGCGACGGCGGCGGGTCGGCGGACAGCACCGGCGAACCCACCCGCAGCTGGTGGGTGGCGAGCATCGTCTCGTCGTGCTGCTGCTCGTGCTGCACGATCATCCCGAACGCGAACCCGTCCCGCAGCAGCGGCCGCGCCGGGTCGGAGGGCAGGCGGTCGACGACGTCGAGCACCTTGTCGCGGACGGTCGAGACGTACGCGCGGGCCTCCGCCGGGCCGAGCAGCGGCAGCTGCGGCCGGTCCCGCCGGGCGTGCTTGAACGCGTCGTAGAGGTGGTCGATGTCCTGCCGGACGGGCTCGCGGCCGCCGACGTCGCGGACGAGCCACAGCTCCTCCTGGTTGCCGATGTGCGCCAGGTCCCACACGAGCGGCGACATCAGCGGCGAGTGCTGCCGGACGAGGTCGGAGTCGTCGACGGCGTCGGTGAGGATCTCGGACCGCCGGCGGGTGCGTTCCAGCTCGGCGGCCACACGCTCGCGCAGGCTCATGCCGTCACCTCCGCCGCGCCCCGGCGACGGCCGGCCTCCGTCCCGTCCGGGCGACGGCCGGCCTCCACCCCGCCCGGGCGACGGCCGGTCTCCGCCGGGCTCCGGCGCTGGCCGGGCCGGGCGTTACGCTTCGAACCGCTCATGGCGGGTGCTCCCTTCGATGACGTCCAGCAGCAGGTCGCCGGGCAGGTCGAGCCGTGCCAGGGCCAGGTCGCGGACCGCGGTCGCGGCCCGGGCCAGGGCCGGATCGGCCATGCCCAGGCGGGCCGCGAGGGCCCACTCGCCGGCGACGGGCTCGCACAGCTCCCGCACCCGGTCGATGGTCGGCTCGTCGGCGAGCAGCGCGGTGAGGATCGCGGCCGGCGCGAACCAGTCGGGGCCCCGCAGCGTGTCGAGGTAGCGCACCTCGAGGTAGCCGCGCGGCCGTACCGGCGGGAAGAGCGTGCTCAGGTGGTAGTCGAGGTCCGCCCAGGTCGGCGGCGGGCCGAGGGCACCGTCGATCCAGTCCGCGAACGTGACCCCCGCCGGCGCGGTCCACGGCCCTTCGGCGCGCCGGACGCAGAGCAGCTGCGCGTCCAGCGCGTAGCGGGCCCAGTCGAGCGCCGCGTCGGAGCCGAGGGGGACCGGACGGGTCCTGGACGGGTCGATCGCCAGCCACGTGCGCATCCGCGCCGACGCCCAGCCGGTGTCGTGCCCGGCGTGGCGCCGCGAGTTGGCGAACAGGGCGATGAGCGGCGGCCCGAGGTCGTGCACCGCGGCCCAGCGCGACGGCGGGCCCGCGTCGAGGCAGACCTGCAGGCCCGCGGTGCTGCACATCATGGTCCGCCCGGCGCCGTTGCGGCGCGCGAATGCCGACGCCATCGCGTCGTACCGGGGAGTGGAGAGCATCCGCCGCGGTGGGCGGTGCGGGTCGATGCCGGTGCCGCCGAGCTCCAGCCCGGCGCGGGCGAGCCGCTCGGTGAGCTCCGCGAGATCGGCGCCGACGGCCTCATGGAGGTCCGTCAGGGAGCGTTGCGGGACGGTGGAGAGCTCCACCTGGCCACCCGGCTCGAGGGTGACGGCCGACCCGCGCCGCAGCGGCAGGTGTGCCGTGCCGGCGCGCAGGGCGGGGGGTGCGTGGTCGCCGAGCGCCTGACGCATCCGATCGGGATCGACATATGCCGTCGGATCGGCGCTGGCATGGACGGTGTACTCGAGCTCGACGCCGACCGTCTCCGGTGGTCCCGTCTTGAAGCAGATCGATGCAATGTAGCCCTCGGCCTGCTCAATGGCACAGATCACCGCATCGGAGTCGGCGGCCGTGCGGTCGATGCGCAAGGTCGCCATGCGAGCCGACGCTACCCGAGGATCCGGCCGTCGGCGAATGTTCATGTTGAACAAGTGGTTACCGATCCATTACGTACACGCGTTCGAACTGGGCGAAGGCCTGCTGGTCATGGACCGTAGATGTACCCGCCCGAGTGAACGCCGACACCTCAGCGCAGCAGCCGGTACAGGCTGAGCATCTCCCGCAGGACGGGCTTGAACATCCGGAACCGGGACATCCCGACCAGCCGGTCGATCAGCGGCGCGGACCGCTCGACCAGCAGCCGGGTCTTCTCCTGCCCGGGGGAGGTGTCGTGCACCCAGTACAGCGTGACACCCATCTGCGCGAGCCACAGCAGCTCCGGCAGCTCGGCCCGCAGCTCGGGGTCGATCTTCGTGGTGGCGCCCTCCACGACGGACCGGAACATCCGCACCGACCGCTCCCGTGCCGGCGCGGACTCGGCGCTGAACGGGCTCAGCGGCGAGCCCGGCTCGGCGGCCGTCTTGAAGAACGTGCCGGCGAACCCGTGATAGGGCGCCATCGTCTCCACGCCGGTGAGCATCGCGGCGCGCAGCCGGTCGACGAACGTCCCCGGCGCGGCCAGGATCTGCTCGCACGCCTCGGCGTGGGCGTCCTGGACCGTCGTGTAGAACGCCTGGACCAGGTGATCCTTGGACGGGAAGTAGTAGTACGCGTTGCCGACCGAGACACCCGCGGCCGTCGCGATCGCGCGCATCGTGGTCTTGTCGTAGCCCTGCTCGCCGAAGAGCCGGACCGCGGTGTCCACGATCAGCCGCCGGGTCTGCTCGCCCTTCGCGGTCGGCTCGCTGTCAGACGTCGCAGGTTCCACCACAGTCCGCACCATATCCTTGTGGCGTCGTTCCCCGGCGTACGGCGGCCGCCGCGGCCACCATCCGCCGCGCCGCCGGGCGCAGGTCTGGCCGGGCGAGGCGCGCCGCCAGCCCCCGATAGCCGTCCAGCGCCCACAGGCAGATGATCCAGGCCCCGTCACCGGTGTAGACGCCGCCGTCGTCGGCGACCACCGTGATGTCGGCCAGGGTCTCGGCCGGATCGAGCGCCGGATACCGGCGGCGCGCCTCTTCCGAACCCGCCGGCACGAACTCCAGCGGCACCAGCTGCGCCCGCGACGCGAGCCACGCCCGTGCCGTCCGGCACAGTCCGCAACCCGCGTCGTAGAGCACGGTGAGCTTCGTGATCATTGCGGCGGCAGCGGCTCGTCGTGCTGCGTTTCCTGCCGCGGTACGGCCTGCTGCGGCACGGGCTGCACGGTGGGCTTCGGATAGCCGTGCGGGGCGGCCGGACGCGGCGACATCCCGTACGGGGTCGGCGGCGGATACGGAGCGGGCATCATCCTGGCCGGCGGGACGGGCGGCGGCAGCTGGTCCAGCATCCGCCGGCGGCGGAACCGGCTCAGCACGAACAGGTTGAAGAAGTGCAGCCCGCCCAGGACGAGCAGCACCAGGCCCAGCTTCGACGCCAGGGCCTCCATCGCCGAGCTGCCGTCCGGCAGCTGCTGCCCGATCTTCAGCGCCACCGCCACGTAGCCGAGGTTGAGCAGGTAGAAGCCGACGACCAGCAGATGGTTGACCGACTTGGCGAGCCGCTCGTCGGTGAGCGCGTCGTCGAGGAACACCTGACCGTTCTTGAGCAGCGTCCGCGCCACCCAGACGGTGAGGACGACGCTCACCGCCAGGTAGACGAAGTACGTGCCGAGCTTGAGATCCATGACCGGGCCCCTTCTTGAACGTGTTCAACTCACGGTAGCCCTGTTCTTGAACGCGTTCAATTGTGGGTCCGGTCTCATGTGTAGCGGATCCAGGTGCCGCCGATCGTGCCCACCGTCGTCCGGTCGCCCTCCACGACGGCCACAGCACCGTCGTCGAGCACCTGCAGCGGCTCGTCGCCCACCGACCTGATCGGCACAGGGATCACCTCCGGGGCGTTCGCGGCGGTCCAGAGCCGCAGACCGTCCCGGCCGGACAGCAGCAGCAGGCGACCCCCGCCGATCGCGACCACGCTGGTGTCGTCCAGCGGCGGCACGGGCGGCTGCTCGACCGCCACGCCGTCCGCCAGCAGCGCCAGGGCGCCGGTCCGGGCGCCCGCGTACCAGACCTCGGTGCGGTCCGGAGCGGCCAGCAGCCGCGCGGGCTCCGCCGACTCCCGCACGTCCTTCCACGTCGTGCCGTCGGCCGAGTGGACCAGCAGCGTCGGACCCCCGAACTGCTGGATCATCGTGGCCCAGAGGGCGCCGCCGGCGGCGCGCACGACCATGTCCAGCCTCCAGCCGGCCCGGACGGGCACCGCGCCGATGTCTCCGACACCCTCCATCAGCAACCGGCCGGTGACACAGTCTTCGCGCGTCGATTCCACACAGGCCCTGATCGGGTCCGGCGAGTCCAGGGAACCCATCGGCGGGAACCGTGGCCCCATGGTCCAGGTGTCGCCGCCGTCGCCGGACACCCAGTAGATCCGCCCGCCGTCGGCCACGATGCCGCCCTCGCGCGTCCGGGCGATGGCCATCACCCGGCCGGCATCGTCCGGCAGCGTCCGGGGCCGCCAGGTGAGGCCGCCGTCGTCGGTGCTGCCCAGCCTCGGGTCGCACTTCCCGGCACTGTCGCAGTTGCGGAAGAGCACCCAGCCGTGCCGCCGGTCCCGGAAGACCACCTGGTGCGGCCCGGCGCCGCCGGCCAGCACCACCGGGCGCTCGACCAGGCGGAACCCGGTCGGCGGTGGGGGCCGGTCGCTCCAGGCGGTGCGCAGCGCCACCCCGCCGCCGGCCGTGAGCGCCCCCACGACGATCGCGGCCAGCCACACCCGCAGCCGGCGATGCCGGCGCCGCCGCGGCAGGGCGTCGAGCGGCAGCGGCCGGAAGGTCCCGGCGGCCTCCTCCGCGAACCGGGCGAACTCGTCCTGCACCGTGTCACGCATGCCATGCCTCCCGGTCGTCCAGTCGTGCTGCGAGGGCCGCGTGGCCGCGGCTCAGCCAGGACCGCACCGTGCCGTCGGCGACGCCCTCCTGTTCGGCGATCTCCGCCGTGGTCAGCTGGCCCAGATGCCGCAGGACCAGGGCGCGCCGCTGTACAGGCGGCAACGTCGCCAACGCCGCCAGCAGGACGACCCGGTCCGGCGACGGACCCTGCACCGGGTCGGGGACGCGCTGGCGCTGCAGGAAGCGCACCGCGTGCTGCAGCCGCCGGAGCCGGCTCGTCGCCAGGTTCCACGCGACGTGCCGCACCCACGCGGCCGGGTCGGCGTAGCCGGACACCGCCGGCCAGCGCTCCAGGGCACGGCAGAACGCCTCCTGGGTCAGGTCCTGCGCCTCCGCGTGGTCGCCGAGGTACGCGTAGAGCTGCACCGCGACCTTGGCGAACTGGCTGCGGTACAGCTCCGCGAAATCATCGGGTGGGGCTGGCATGCCGGTAACACGCTCGACCCCGCCCGGGTGTTGCACCGTTCTACAGGCCGGCGACGAGCAGCGCCGAGACCAGCAGCGACGCCTGGTGCAGGGCCTGGTCGGCGACGTACATGCCGCAGACCGGACTGGTCGTGTCGGCGAACTGCGGCGAGCCCGTCGCCCGCAGCACCGCCCGCACCGGCCAGCGCCGGTCCAGCAGGCCGTGGGTCAGGGCGGAGAACGCCACGCCGGCGGTGACACCGGCCGGTGACAGCGGCAGGTGCAGCGCCGCGCAGGTCAGCAGCAGCGCCGCGGTGATCGTCACGTGGTACGTCAGCAGATGCGCGGCGAGGGCCCGCCAGCCGGCCGCGCCGCGGGTCGCCTTGCGGGTCGCCTGCCGATCGGTCTGCGCCACATGATCACCGAGCGAGTGCCCGACGAGCAGGACCACGAGCGTCACGACGAAAACGACGGACCGGCTCAGCGTGTCATAGGACATGATGGAGGGGCTCCTCACGGGGAGCAGCGGGACGGTTCGGTCTTGGAGGATGGGACCGTCCCGCCGCATCGACATTGATGGAGCCGCCATCATCCGCCCGCTCCGCGCCCGAGTTCTACGTCGAACGTGGCAGAACACATGTGTCGTGAGTCGCGTGATCCACTCCCGCGCGGAGGTTCCCCGGCGGGCCCGACCAGTGGCATGGTGGACCCACGGCCGGGTCGTCAGTCCCGCTCCTCCAGATCGACGCCGCCGCGATCAGGGCGGTGAGTGCCACGCGGCACCGGTCGAACCAGTCTCCGAGTCGACTGTAGACGGTCGTGGCCGCGGCCAGTGAAACTCTGGCGTCGACTGCGACGCCCTCCGTGGTGTCGGCCTCGATGACCATCCGGCCGAACGCGTCGCTGACCGTGGCCCGGCCACTGCGGGCGACCCGCGCCACCGCGACGCCCGACTCCACACCTCGCAGTGTCGCCATACGGCTGGGCAACCAACCGTCACGGACGAAGTCCCACGCCGGAGCGAGCAGCGTCTGCACCCCGCCAGGCCGAGGTCGACCGCCGCCCGTGTCGGAGGCTGGAGCTGGTCAACCATCCGGACTTCGCCGACGGCGAATATCGCCTCGGGTAGCACGATGACAGCTGCCCCACGCCCGGCGAGCAGGCGCAGTACCGTACGGTCGCCGGACCGGCGGCGAGACGATCTACCGAACCGACGAGACAGCTCCTCGTGCCCGCAATCACCGCCATGCCCGGCGGCGACGCTGGAAGCGTTTCTGTAGAAGCTGTAGACCGACAGGGAACGGGCGGGGTGCCTCGCGCGTGTACCAATCGTGGCAGTGACCGTGCTCGTCAAAGATTTCGAGGGTTTCTACCGCGCGGAGGCCGACCGGCTCTACCGGGCGCTCGCGGTGACCCTCGGCGACCCGCAGCTCGCCCGCGAGGCCGCGGACGAGGCGATGGCGCGCGCCTACGCCCACTGGGACCGGGTGCGCGAGCGGGAAAATCCGGGCGGATGGGCGTTCCGGGTCGGACTGAACTGGGCCACCTCGTGGTGGCGCAAGATCCGCCGGGAGCGCCCGCTGCCCTTGTCGGCAGAGGACGACCCCGCCCCGCTCGACGATCCCGCGGGCCGGCACGCGCTCGCCGCCCTGCACCGCCTCGCCCTGCCCCAGCGCGCGGTCATCGTCTGCCGCATCCTGCTGGACCTGTCCACCGTGGAGACGGCTGCCGCGCTCGGCATCGCCGAGGGCACCGTCAAGAGTCGGCTGGCGCGCGGCCTCGCCGAGCTGCGCCGCGAGCTCAGTGAGGAGTAGCGATGAACGACGATGACCTGATCGCGACGGTGCGCCGGGCCGCCGGCGCGGTCCCCGCGAGCGCGCCGGATCTCGGCTCCGTCCAGCGCCGGCATCGCCGCCGCCGGTCGCGGCACGCGGTGGCCACCGGCGCCGCCGTGCTGGCGCTGCTGGCCGGCGCGAGCGCGGTGGCCGCACGGCTGACCCCCTCCACCGCGCCGGCGCCCGCCGCCTCGGCGCCTTCCGGGGCGCCGTCGCCGACGTCGACGGACGCCGCCGCGCCCCCCGTCCAGATCCACCGCCACGGCGACTCGGTCTTCACCGATGAGGCCGGCAAGGAGCTCGGTTTCCGGCTGCCCCACGGCCTCGTCACGCTGAGCGGCACCCGGATCAGCGCCGTCGACAAGCCGTCCGCGGTCGACGGCGTGCGCCAGTGGCTGCCGCTCCCCGGCGGCGGATACATCCTGCTCGGCAGTAAGGACCTCGCCCCCGGCACGCAGCGCACCGATGGCGTGAACGTCACCGACCTGGAGGTCCGCCTCGTCACGCTGGCCGCCGACGGCCACGTGACCATGTCGCGCAACGTGCGCATTCAGGGCAAGGACGTCGCCCTCGCCGGGGTCGGCGAGATCGGCGGGGCTGCCGTCGCGTACCTCGCCCGCACCCACGGCGGCATGGTCGCGCACAACCTCGCCACCGGCGCCGAGACCCGTCTGACCGCCCTGGACGCGGCCGTCGCCGACCCCGCGAACACCTATTCGGTACAGCACGGTGTCCTGCTCTCCGCATCGAGCGGGACCTGCCAGCTCCGGGCATGGGACCTGCGGGGCCGGGCACTCTGGACGCGCCCCGGCCAGCCCGCGACCGGCGACCGGTGTGCCTACGCGGACGAGGCCGCCGTCTCACCCGACGGCCGCCGGCTCGCGTTCCCGATCGTGTCCTACCCCGACCGGGACCGGGCCGTGACGAGGCTCGCGATCGTCGACCTGGCCCACGGCACCGTGCGCACCGCCGACATCTCGCAGGTCACCGCGGTCGGAAGCATGATCGTCGGGGCCGGCATCCTCGGCCTGGCCTGGTCCGGCGACGTGATCCACGTGGCCTGGCCGGCCCTCCCGCGGCCCGCGGACCGCGTCTACGAACTGTCCGAGGTCCTCAGCACCACCGACATCCCGAGCACCTGACGCGGCGCCGCGAGCGGGCGGCGACGCGCATCAACGGACCGAACCGGGCGGGAATCCCGTCCGGTTCGGTCAGCCGCCCGCTCTTCACGACCAGCGCCGGTGTGCCGTGGCATCAGGACACCAGCGCTGCCGTCGAGGGCCGCCACGCTGGGCCGGGTGCGCAGCGTGGCGGCCGACAGGCAGAGGCACGTCGGGTGGTGTGTTCCTTCTTGTCTCCGGCCCGCTGGGTGTCGCGGCGGGTGCGGCTTCGCTCAGCTGACCGTGCAGGGGGATCCGTTCAGGGTGAAGGCCGTCGGGCGGGGGTTCGAGCCGGTGTACGAGCCGTTGAAGCCGATCGACACGGTGCCGCCGGCGGGGAGGGCGCCGTTCCAGGACTCGTTGCGGGCGGTGACGGCGGCGCCGGTCTGGGACCAGACGGCCGACCAGCCCTGGGTGACGCGCTGGTTGCCGGGGAACGTGAAGGCCAGGGTCCACGCGGAGAGCGGGGTGGCGCCGGTGTTGCGGATCGTCACCGCGCCGCCGAAGCCGCCGCCGCCCCACTCGCTCGCCGAGTACGTGACCGCGCAGGTCGTGGTCGGGTCGGTGCCGCCAGGGGTGGTGACCGTCGCGGCGGCCGAGGCGGGGCCGGTGCGGCCGGCGGCGTCGACGGCGACGACCGTGTACCGGGTGGTGGTGCCGGGCGTGAGACCGGTCAGCTGGTAGGACAGGCCGGTGACCGTGCCGAGCAGGGTGCTGTCGCGGTACACGCGGTAACCGGTCGGGGTGCTGCCGGTGGCCGGCGCGGTCCAGGTCAGCGTCGCCGAGGTCGAGGTGACCGCCGACGCGACCGGCGTGCCGGGCTGGCCGGGCGACTCGGTGGTGCCGGTGTAGGTGAGGCCGAAGCCGAACGGGAAGAGCGGTGTCTTGCCGTCGCCGTCGTTGATCGGCTCCTGGGACGCGCTCTGCATCCAGGTCACCGGCAGCTTGCCGGTCGGGTTGTGGTCGCCGAAGAGCACGTCGGCGACGCCGGCGCCCTCGGTGCCGGGCAGCCACGCGGCGAGCAGGGCGCGCCAGTCGGGCAGCTGCGCGGCGATGTCGAGCGGGCGGCCGGAGACGAGGACGACCACCACGGGCACGCCCGACGCCTTGAGCGTGCTGAGCGTCTGCAAGTCGGTCGCGTCCAGGCCGAGGGAGCCGGGCCGGTCGCCCTGGCCCTCGGCGTACGGGGTCTCGCCGACGACCGCGATCGCCGCCGTGTAGGAGCCGTCGATGCCGGCGCCGGTCGCGTTGTACTGCACCGTCGAGCCGGGCGCGGCGGCGCGGATGCCCTGCAGGATCGTGGTGCCCGTGGTGGTCTGGCCGCTCGCGCCCTGCCAGCTGATCGTCCAGCCGCCGCTCTGGTTGCCGATGTTGTCGGCGCTCTTGCCGGCCACGAAGTAGCGGCCGCCGCTCTTCGCGAGGGGCAGGACGTTGCCGGTGTTCTTCAGCAGCACCTGCGACTCGCGCACGGCCTGGCGGGCCACGGCCCGGTGCGCGGCGCTGCCGACCGTCGGGGTGAACGTCCGGTCGGCGAGGGGCTTCTCGAACAGCCCGTACTCGAACTTCTTCGTCAGGATGCGCCGGTTGGCGTCGTCGATGCGGGCCGTCGTCACCCGGCCGGCCTGCACCTCGGCGCGCAGCGTGGCGATGAACGACTTCCACTCGGTCGGCACCATGACCATGTCGATGCCGGCGTTGACGGCGCGGCGGACCTCCGAGGCGGTGAACCCGGTGCCGCCCTCGATCTGGTCGATGCCGTTCCAGTCGGAGACGACGAAGCCCTTGAAGCCCAGCTCGCCCTTGAGGACGCCGTTGATGAGGTAGTCGTTGCCGTGCAGCTTCTGGCCGTTCCAGGAGGAGTACGACACCATCACCGACGCGACGTCGCGCCGGACGGCCTCGGTGAACGGCGGCAGGTGCACCGCGCGCAGCTCCGCCTCGGACAGCTGGGTGTCGCCCTGGTCGACGCCGCCGGTCGTGCCGCCGTCGCCGACGTAGTGCTTGGCGGTGGCCATGACGCCCTTGCCCTGGTAGCCGTCGATGATCGTGGCCAGCTGCACCGGCAGGTCGGGCTTCTCCCCGAACGACTCGTAGGTGCGGCCCCACCGGTCGTTGCGGGCCACGCACAGGCACGGCGAAAACGTCCAGTCCACGCCGCTGCCCTGCACCTCCTCGGCGGTGGCCGCGCCGACCTGCCGCACCAGCGCCGGGTCGCGGGTCGCGCCCAGGCCGATGTTGTGCGGGAAGATCGTGGCGCCGGCGAGGTTGTTGTGCCCGTGCACCGCGTCGGAGCCGTAGATCATCGGGATGCGCAGCGGGGTGGCCAGGGCGCCGTTCTGGAAGCGGTCGACCATGTCGGCCCAGCCGATGGCCGTGTTCGGCGAGGGCGCCGAGCCACCGCCGGAGAGGATCGAGCCGATCCTGTACTGGGTGACCTCGGCCGGCGTGATCGACCCGCGCTCGGTCTGGGTCATCTGCCCGATCTTCTCGTCGAGCGTCATGCGGGACAGCAGGTCCTCGACCCGGGTGGCGACCGGCAGCGACGGATCCTCGTAGGGCACGGCGGCCAGCGCCGGGCGGGCGACCGTCAGGGTCGCGGCGACCAGCACGCAGGTGGCGGCGAAGGTGATGGCGGAGCGGCGCATCCGGGTGGTCCTCCTCGGCGGCGGGGGTGCCCCGACGCTAGGCCGCCGCCGCCCCCGTACGCCGCCCGCAGCCGCCTCCACGGGCAGGAAGCCCTGCTCATGGAGGCGGCCGGACGTGAAAACTACACGCCGAGCTTGCCGGCGCCCGCCTTCGCGGTGACCAGTGCCGGGACCGCCGTCGCGGGGTCCGGCGCCGCGGCGCGCAGGGTCGGCACCCAGGTGCCGGCCGTCAGGTCGGGGTCGTGGGTGGCGTTGTACTCCCCGACGAAGCTGACCGCCGAGACCGGGCCCGTGCCGACCCGGGTGGCGGAGCCGACCTCGGTGACGGTGCCGGGGGCGGTGCCGCGCCAGTCGTACACGACGGACGACAGCGGGATGTCGGCGCTGCGGAGCAGGAAGTTGTTCTCCGCGTAGAGCGAGGCGTAGACGCCGACGCCCCAGGAGTAGCTGTAGCTGTCCTCGTCGGTGGCGTAGAAGTAGTTGGAGTAGACGTCGACCTGGCCGAAGCGGACCCGCGGCACGCGCTGGCCGACGTTGGCGAAGCGGTTGTGGTGGATGGTGACGCGGAGCTTGCCGACGTCGGCGCCGACGGTGTTCGAGGAGCCGATGAGCATCGTCTTGTCGTGGTCGAAGAAGTTGTTCCACGAGATGGTGACGAGGTCGGAGGCGCGGATCACGTCGAGGGCGCCGTCGTGGACCTGGTACGGGCGGCCGAAGTACAGCGGCTGCGTCTCGTCGGTGTTGTTGCCGTCGCTGAAGTTGTTGTGGTCGGCCCAGACGTGGGTGGAGCCGGTGACGGTCACCGTGTCGTACAGGGAGTTCCAGTTGCCCAGGGCGCCGTCGGTCGGGTCCCACGAGGGGAAGCAGTCGTGGGCGTCCTCGAGGCGCAGGTTGCGCAGGATGACGTTGTCGACCTTCTCGACGAGGAGGTTGGCACCGGTGATCTTCGACCCGCCGAGGCCGATGATGGTGGTGTTGCCGCCGACCTTGATGTTGACCCGCGCGCCCTGGTTCTTCGCCGACCGTGCCCGGGCGTCCTCGAGCGGGCCGGTGGGCTTCGTGGTGCGGCCCCAGACGGCCGGGTCGTACGCGGCGAGGAACGCGTCCAGGGTGTACGCCGGGTCGGCGTAGTCGGCGCAGGTGTGGCCGGCGTTGGCGTCGATCCCGCCGGACACGAAGACGATCTTCGGGGTGTCGCCGGCGACGGCGGCGGCCAGCTCGTCGCGGGTGCGGACGGTGAAGACGTGCTCGGCGTCGGCGGCGGAGCCCCCGGTGGTGCCGGTGGTGTCCGAGGCCCAGCCGTCGCCGGCGGGCAGGGCCTGGCGGGCCAGGGCGAGGGCGGCGGAGGGTGTGCCGGCCGCCGCGGACGCGGTGACGGCCGCTCCCGCGAGCAGTGCCGCGCCGGCGACAGCGGCGACGACGACGGTGGTCTTGCGCATACGGACTCCAAAAGAGGCGAGGAAAGCGCATTCCTCACGTCAACGTGCCACCCGCCGCGGAGCGGCGTCAATGCTCTGCGTTTGCAGGAAAGTTGCAGTCAGGAGGGGATCACCCAGTCCGGGTGCTGGAGCGCGAAGGCATCCAGAGTGTCCGAGCAGGCCGCGGCGAACAGGTCGAGCGTCACGGGGTCGAGCTGCTCGAACGCCGTGCCGTTGCGGGTCGCGGCGTTGAACTTCCCGCCGTTGGTCCGCAGCATCGTCACCGCTGCGGGGCGCAGCCCGCGCAGCTGGAGCACCCAGTCGGTGACCGACCGCCCGTTGCCGTCGAAGGTCAGCGACTCGCCGACCGCCGTCAGCGTCCGGTCGATCGCCAGGGGGTTGCCCAGCACGCCGGCGGAGGTGACCCGGTGCGCGAGCGCGGTGAGCAGCTGCTGCTGGTGGCGCTGCCGGCCGTAGTCGCCGTCCGGCAGCAGCTCCCGCTGCCGCACGTAGTCGAGGGCCTCCCAGCCGGCGAAGTGGCGGCAGCCCACCTCGTACACCTGCGGCCTGACGCCGGGAATCCGCTCGGGGCGGAACGTCGGCGGGATCAGGCGGAACGGCGCGGTCTGCCGGCCCTGCGCGTCCCACCCGATGTGCACGGACACGGTCCTCACGTCGACGCACAGGTCGACACCGCCGACCGCGTCCACGACCCGCCGCAGCCCGGCGAAGTCGATGATCGCGCCGGCGTCGAAGGCGAGGCCGGTGAGGCGCCGCACGGTGGTGGCGAGCAGCTCGAACCCGCCGGCCCGCCCGCCGCCGCCCTGCGACCCGGCGGCGAACGCGGCGTTGAGCTTGTCGGTGCCGTGCCCGGGGATCTCGACGCGCGTGTCCCGCGGCAGCGACACCAGCCAGGCCCGGTCGCCGCGCGCCGACACGTGCACCACGATGATCGAGTCGGCGCGGGCACCGGCCTGGTCCTCACCGGGCCGGGCGTCGATCCCGACGAGCAGGATGTTGCGGCCCGGCTGCTCCGACGCCGGCGGCGCGGTCAACCGGGGCGCCGTCTCGATGGTGATCCGCCGAGGGGGCGGGCGGTCCCGCGCCGCCTCGCCGAGCAGGTCGACCTGGTCGACGGTGCCCTCGTAGTGCCGCCACGCCACGGTGCCCCCGCCGACCAGCGAGACCAGCGTGACGGCGGTGACGATCAACCCGCGCCACACAACGGAAGCATCGGCGGGCAGGGCGCGGATGTTAGGAGTCGCGGTACCCGTACCGGCGCCGCAACGGCACGGTGAAGGCCCCGGTCAGCCGCCGGTGCCGCGTCGCCATCCCCGTCGTCCACTCGTCGTCGAGCCGCAGGCGGACCGGCCCGGACCGGAACCGGACGGGGTTGCCGGAGACCTGGTGGGTGGGGCGCACGAACAGCTCGCCGCGGTCGCCGACCGGCACCGTCGCGGCCGGGACGCCGCTGAGCCGGGTGACGGCCCGCAGCGTCGCGTCCGGCGCGGCGACCAGATCCTCGTACCGGAACCGCAGGTACGGCAGGCCCGCCCGGCGGGCGATCCGCTCCGTCGCGAGGTTCCACGCCGACCAGTACAGCGCCGTGGACGCCGGGTGCATGCGGGGCATCAGCTCGCCGTTCGGCGCGTCCGGGTCCTTCTTGTGCCGCTGCCACGAGTAGGCGACGGCCCGCGGGTCGCGGACGATGTGCGCCACCCGCACGTCCAGGCCGGGCGCCTGCAGCAGCGCCGTCAGGTAGGACGGGAACTTCGAGGAGTCGACGACGACGTCGGCGCCGCTGACTTTCGCCACGGCCCGGTACAGGTCCGCGAGGGCCTGGTAGTACCAGCGCAGGTCGTCCGCGCCGGGCGGCCGCGTCGGGCGCAGCACCAGCCCCGGCAGGTGCCGGGTCCGGAAACGGCGGGACGCCCCGTCGAGCTCGCGCAGCTCGTTGTCGTCCGGGATGCGGCCGAACGCCTCGCGCAGGACCTCGACCCAGAACTCGCACGAGCGCAGCGGCGTGCCGCAGCTGCACCGCCGGTTCTGCAGCAGGCCGCGCTCCCAGAGGAACTTGATCTCGCCGACGCCGACGAGGCCGGGGACCTGGTCCAGCATCCCCTCCGCGAGGGTGCTGCCGCTGCGGCCCCACCCGGCGAGGTACAGCACGCGGGTGGTCGGCGGCTCGTCGGTGTGCACCTTCGTCCAACGTTGCGCCGCCATCGCGGGTTACGACCTGGTTGGACCGTTTTGCCGGGGTGTTTGACCCGCCGCGGGTGAGGGGTACCACCGCCTCATGCGACGCGGGCTGGTCATCGTCGCCGTGGTCCTCACCCTGGTCCTCGGCTGGGGTGCGTACGCCTCGACCCAGCCGCCGGACCGGCACGAGTTCCGGGCGACGGCGGTCGAGGCCGCCCAGTCGGCGCACGACGCCCTCGAGACCGCGTATCTCGCCGGCACCGCGCTGCGGGAGGGCCGGGTGACGACGCTCTACGTGACCGTCCTGCTCGACGGCGGCACCAAGCGCACCGCCACGCTGATCAGCAAGTTCGACCAGCTGCCGCCGCCGGACGACGACATGCGCGCGCTGCGCGACGAGCTCGACCCGATGCTCACCGAGAGCATGCGGCGCCTCGGCGACACCGCCACCGAACCCACCGAGGTCGGGGCGCTGCCCGCGCTCACCGAGCGCCTCACAGCGTTCCTGGACCGGCACGCGTGAAGAAGTTCTTCGCGATCACCCTCGGCATCCTCACCGCGATCGGCGGGTTCGTCGACATCGGCGACCTGGTCGCCAACTCCGAGGCCGGCTCCCGCTTCGGCATGTCCCTCGCCTGGGTCGTGTTCGTCAGCGTCCTCGGCATCTGCGTGTACGCGGAGATGGCCGGCCGGGTCGCCGCGGTCAGCGGCCGGCCCGTGTTCGACCTCGTCCGCGAGCGGCTCGGGCCGCGCGTCGGGCTGCTCAACCTCGCCGGGTCGTACCTGGTCACCGTCCTCACCCTCGGCGCCGAGATCGGCGGCGTCGCGCTCGCCGTCGAGCTCGCCACCAGCGTGCACTACCTGCTCATCGTGCCGATCGCCGCGTTCGTGGCCTGGGTCGTGCTGTGGCGGGTGAGGTTCGAGACGATCGAGCGGGTCTTCGGCCTGCTCGGACTCACCCTCGTCGTGTTCGTGATCGCGCTGCTGAAGCTGCCGACCGACTGGGCGGAGCTCTGGCACCAGGCCCGGACCCCGGCGCCGTCCGGCCAGGAGAACTGGGGGACGTACGCGTTCGCGGGCGTCGCGCTGTTCGCCGCCGGGCTGACGCCGTACGAGGTGTTCTTCTTCTCCTCCGGCGGCGTCGAGGAGCGCTGGACCGCCAAGGACCTGGCCGTCACCAGGGCGAACGTGTTCATCGGGTTCCCGCTCGGCGGCCTGCTGTCGCTGGCGTTGATGGCGACCGCCACCGTGGTCTTCCACCCGGTCGGCGTGCGCATCGAGGACCTCGGGCAGACGGCGCTGCCGGTCGCGCTCGCGCTGGGCAAGCTCGGCCTCGCCGTGGCGATCCTCGGCTTTTTCGCCGCCACGTTCGGCGCCGCGATGGAGACCGGGCTGTCCGCCGGCTACACCGTCGCGCAGTACTTCGGCTGGTCGTGGGGCAAGCGGCTCAAGCCCCGCGAGGCGGCCCGCTTCCACGTGGTGGTCCTCGTCAGCGTGCTGCTCGGCGTGGCCGCGCTCGCCACCACGATCGACCCCGTCCTGCTCACCGAGACGACCCTGGTGTTCAGCGCGGTCGTCCTGCCCCTGACCTACCTGCCGATCCTCGTCGTCGCCAACGACCGTCAGTACATGGGCGAACACACCAACGGCAGGTTCGGCAACCTCCTCGGGGTGCTCTATCTGATCATCATCCTCGTGGTCGCCGTCGCCGCGATCCCGCTGACGGTCATGACCGGAATGGGAGGCTGACGATGCTCCTCGTGGGGTTCGAGCTCCTCGACCGCCAGATCGTGGACCTGGCCGGAGAGGCCGTCGGGAAGGTCGACGACGTCGAGTTGACGGTGGTGGACGGTGTACCGCACGTCGCCGCCCTGCTGTCGGGGCCGCAGGCGCTCGGCCGCCGGATGGGCGGCAGGCTCGGCGACTGGATCAGCGGTGTCGCCGGTCGCGTCCACCCCGCCGAGAACCCGGACCCGCTGCGCATCCCGTGGGATCTGGTCGCCTCCCATGACGGCGCCGTGAAGCTCACCGTCCGGCGCGAGCTGCTGTCCGAGCCGCTGCTGGAGCAGTGGCTCCGTGACCACGTGGTGGGACGCATCCCGGGAGCCTCCGATGCGGGCGAGTGACCTCATCGGCCGCCGGGTCCAGCTGCCGGACGGCCAGTCCGGAAAAGTCGCTGACCTCGAGGTGGAGGGCACCGAGGTGGTCGCCCTGATCGTCGTCCGCGGCGTCTGGGGGCGGCTGCTGGGGTACGAGCGCGACACCGTCCGCGGCCCCTGGATTCTGGAAACCACCGCCCGTGCCGTGCTGAGGCGCAACAGCAGGCGGGTAGCCTGGTCCGACGCGCGCTTCGAACCGTGATCACGGGGTAGTGATCGCCGGTCGGGGCGAGATCGTCTTTGACTGGAGAGGTTCCGATGTCCGACCTTGCTCAAATCGGCGTGACCGGTCTCGCGGTGATGGGACGTAACCTGGCCCGCAACCTGGCCCGCAACGGTTACACCGTCGCCGTGCACAACCGCTCCTACGAGCGGACCCGCCGCCTCGTGGACGAGTTCGGGCACGAGGGCACGTTCGTGCCGAGCGAGTCGATGGCCGACTTCGTCGCGTCCCTGGCCCGCCCGCGGGCCGTCATCATCATGGTCAAGGCCGGCGGCCCGACCGACGCCGTCATCGACGAGCTGATCCCGCTCCTGGAGCCCGGCGACATGATCGTCGACGCGGGCAACGCCCACTTCGCCGACACCCGCCGCCGCGAGCAGGCGCTGCGCGAGCACAACCTGCACTTCGTCGGCACCGGCGTCTCCGGCGGCGAGGAGGGCGCCCTGCTCGGCCCGTCGATCATGCCGGGTGGCTCGCCCGAGTCGTACCAGACCCTCGGCCCCATGTTCGAGAAGATCGCCGCGGTCGTCGACGGCACCCCCTGCTGCGTGCACATCGGCCCCGACGGCGCCGGCCACTTCGTGAAGATGGTCCACAACGGCATCGAGTACGCCGACATGCAGCTCATCGCGGAGGCCTACGACCTGCTCCGCGCCGGCATCGGCGCCACCCCGGCCGAGATCGCCGACATCTTCCGCACCTGGAACACCGGCGACCTCGAGTCCTTCCTCATCGAGATCACCGCGGACGTCCTCGGCCACGTCGACGCCGAGACCGGCCAGGCCTTCGTGGACATCGTCCTGGACCAGGCCGAGCAGAAGGGCACCGGCCGCTGGACCGTGCAGAGCGCCCTCGACCTGGGCGTGCCGATCACCGGCATCGCCGAGGCCACCTTCGCCCGCTCCCTGTCCGGCCACGCCGACCAGCGCGCCGCGGCCCGGGCGGCCTTCCCCTCCTCCACCGGTGGCCTGGTGGTGGAGGACCGCGACCAGTTCATCGAGGACGTGCGGCTCGCCCTCTACGCCTCGAAGATCGTGGCGTACGCGCAGGGCTTCGACCACATCGAGGCCGGCAGCGCCGAGTTCGGCTGGGACATCGACCGCGGCGCCGTGTCCACCATCTGGCGCGGCGGCTGCATCATCCGCGCCCGGTTCCTCAACCGCATCCGCGAGGCCTACGACGAGAACCCGTCGCTGAAGAGCCTCATGGTCGCCCCGTACTTCGCCGACGCCGTGAACTCCGGCGTCCCCTCCTGGCGCCGCGTCGTGGTCGCCGCCGCCCAGGCCGGCATCCCCACCCCCGCGTTCTCGTCCTCGCTGGCCTACTTCGACGGCCTGCGCGCCGAGCGCCTGCCCGCCGCCCTGATCCAGGGCCTGCGCGACAACTTCGGCGCCCACACGTACCGCCGCACCGACCGCGACGGCTCCTTCCACACCCAGTGGGCCGGCGACAAGAAGGAATACACCGCCTGACCGCTCTTTCCGGACCGCCACGCCTTGCCCCACCGGCGTGGCGGTCCGCCGTCCGCCGGAGCCGATGGGCGTGCGGAACGGCTGACACAATTTGCCGGGATGGAGATCTCGCCCGGCGAGGGTGTGGCGCTGGCGAAGATCGGCGAGCGCCGCGTGGATGTGGAGCGCCGCATCGGTAGTCCCGTTCACCCTCGGTCGTTCCGGCAGCGAGGTGTACGCAAGGAGCCCATGTCTCGTCGAGGTGGTCGAGATCGTGTACTCCGACAGCGGCGGTGAGGAGGCCTTCTTCGACGGGGTGCAGCTGACCTTCCGCTTCCTCGACGCCGCGGTGTCCCACCTGGCGGCCAAGGGTCACCGTTACGAGCCGATCGACATCGGCTTTCGCTTCGAGCCGGGCTTCGCGATCTTCTCGATGGCGTCGATGAGCGCGCGGGACCTGGACCCTGCGGCCACGGAAGACGATCCCCGCCTGGTCTGCGAGGGCGTCTCCGTCGCGCCGTACGACTACTTCCGGCCACTGACCGACGAAGAGATCGAGGCGTACATCCGCAGCCACGAAGAGAGCCGCTGATCGGCCGCGCGCATCTTGCTGGTGAACCGGAGAAGTTCCATCTACGGGAGCGGTCTGCGGCGCTGGTGGCCGGCGGGGGCGGCGTCACAGCTGCCAGACCGACACCCGCTCGCGGTGGCAGGCCAGCAGCGTGGCGGTGGCGAGGCACTTCGGCGGGGCGGGCCAGTGCTCCGTGCGGCCCAGGACCGTCACCGTGCCGGTGGTGAGGTCGAGGCGGGCGACGAGCGAGCCGCCGGGGTTGCGGCCGGTCACCAGGGCGGCGTGGCCCGGCAGCGCGGCGACGACGTCCCACGGGCCGAAGCGGCGCACGACCCGGCCGGTGGTGGCGTCCAGCACTACGGCGCCGAGGGACGGGTCGGCGGTGTCCGGGGTGGGTTCGGTCGCCCACATGAGGCCGTCGCCGAACGGGCCGAGGTCGGTCCAGCCCGTGATGCTCCACCGTGGGTCGCCGGTGTCGGGGTCCACCACCGTGGTCCGGCCGACGCTGCCGGTGCACAGCAGGGCGCCGCACCACCACAGGCCACCGGCCGCCGTCATACCGGTGTGCTGCCACAGGCGGCGGCCCGTCGCCAGGTCGTACACGGCGCTGTCCAGCAACGTGCTGCGTTCGAAGCGGTAGACGAGCAGGCGGTCGCCGGCGATGTCGAAGCCGTCGACCGGGCCGAGGCCGGGCAGCTCGACCGTCCGCACCACCGCGGCCGAGCCGGCGTCGCGGATGAGCAGGGTGCCGCCGGGGTCGAGGTCGGCGATCTCCCGCCGGCCACCGGACGGTGCCAGCACGCGGCGGAACGAGGGCGTGCCGAGCTGCCAGCGGACCGCGCCGGTGCCGATGTCGAGGGCGAGCAGGCGCCCGTCGATCACACCGTCGGCGCGGGCGAGGAGCAGCCCCGGCGGGCCCTCACCGGACGGCGGCGACGCCACGGACCCGTCGCGCCGCCAGACCTCGGCGCCCGTGGCGGCGTCGAGGCCGACGAGGGCGGCCGACGGTGCCTCGACGGACAGCACCACGCGGCCGTGCGACGCAGCCAGCAGACGCGTGCCGGGCTCGACCGGGACGCTCCAGCGGCGGGCACCGCCCGGCATCCGGTACGCCGCGACGGCCGTGCGCATCAGCAGGACGAGGGTGTCGCCGTCGGCGCGCAGGTCGCCGATCCCGTCGCCCTCCAGCACGACCGTCGGGGGAGGCGGCCCGCCCGAGGAGCCCGCCGTCATCGGCCCGTTGCCGGGCAGGAACAGCAGCAGCACGAGGAGCAACCCCGGCAACCACCGGGGGCGGCGGGCCGTCGCCGGCCGCACCGGTCCGGGCGCATCGAGGTCGATCACCACATCAGTGTCGCTCAGCGCGGCCCGCGGAGGCACCACGGCGGCGTCATCCAGGCACGGCGTCGCCGAGGGTGCGCGGTGCGCCGGCGGCGGCGATCAGGGCTCCCGCCGCCGCGGCCGCGGCGGTCAGGGCGAAGGCCCAGGCGAACGAGCCGCCGGTGAGGACCAGGGTGAGCACGGCGATCGTCACCGCACCGGCCAGGTACTGCGACGTGGTCAGGACGGCGCCCGCCGAGGACTGGTGTGCCGCTGGGACGTCGCGGGCGCCGAGGACGAACATCGCGGTGTAGACGACGCCGTGGGCGAAGCCGGTGACCAGCAGGCCGGGGAGGAGACCACCGGCATACGGGCCGCCGGCGAAGAGCGCCAGCCAGGCCAGGCCGAGGGCGGCAAGGGCGAAACCGGCGGAGAGCACGGCGGGGGAGCCGAAGCGGCGCACCGCGCGGCCGGTCACGGCGCTGCCCACCGTGACCAGGGCGGCCAGGGGCAGGAACGCCAGGCCGGCGCGCAGGGGAGCGTAGCCGCGGGACGTCTGCAGGAGCAGGGTCACGACGTAGAACTCCGATCCGACGCTCGCCATGTACAGCGCGGTCGCCGCCACGCCCACCCGCAGGCTGCGGATCCGGCGCAGCGGGCGCGGGACGAGGGGCGTGCGGGACAGGCGCTCGTGCGCGGCGAAGCCGGCGCCGAGCAGCACCGCCAGGGCGGCGAAGGACACCAGCGAGGAGGTGAGCGCCAGGACCGCGGCGAGGGCCGCGCCGGTGCCGAGCAGCGCGCCCGGCAGCGGGATCCGCATGCCGCCGCGCGAGGAGGGGCGCAGCAGCCACACGAGGCCGCCGAGGGCGCACAGCAGGGTGACCGGGACGTTGACGAAGAAGGTCCAGCGCCAGGACACGCGGGTGAGGGCGCCGCCCAGTACGACACCCGCGGCGAGACCCGAGGCACCGACGGCACCCCAGACGGACAGGGCCCGGGCCCGAGCGGTGAACAGGGTGCCGAGCAGGCCCAGGATCGCCGGCTGCAGCAGCGCGGCGGCGACACCCTGGGCGAAGCGGGCGGCCAGCAGCACCTCGCCGTCGCCGGCGAGACCGCCGGCGATCGAGGCGGCGCCGAACACGACCGTCGCCGCGACGAAGAGCCGGCCAGCGCCGACCCGGTCGGCGAGGCGGCCGCCGAAGAGGAGGAAGCCGGCGAACGGCACCGCGTACGCGCTCACCACCCACTGCGCGGCCGTCAGCGACAGGTCGAGGTCCGCGGCGATCGCGGGCAGCGCCACGTAGACGATCGAGTAGTCCAGCGCCAGGAGGAACTGGGCGAGCGACAGCAGGAGCAGCGGCATGCCCGGATCATCGGAGGTTCACACTGATGTGAAGGTCAAGCGATCCGGAGGGCGAGTGAGCATGCGCATAGGTGAGTTGTCCCGCCGGACGGGTATCCCGGCCCGCCTGCTGCGCTACTACGAGGAGCAGGGCCTGCTGACGCCGGAGCGGAAGGACAACGGGTACCGCGACTACGCCGAACACCTCGTCGACCGGGTGCAGCAGATCCGTGGGCTGCTCGACGCCGGCCTGCCGACCCGGGTCATCCGGGAGGTGCTGCCGTGCACCGACAACCCGTGCACGATCACGGTCTCGGACGCCAGCGACGAGCTGATCGCGCTGCTGACGGCCGAACGCGACAGGATGGACGCGCGGATCGCGTGCCTGGCGCGCAACCGCGACGCGATCGCCGCGTACCTCAAGAAGGTGGAGGGCAACCTTTCGCCGGGACGGCGTCGTTGACCGCAGGGACCGCCCAGCCGCTGGTGCGTGGTATGACCTGGTCGTGACCCCTGCTGTCGAAGTAGCGACCCCGGCCCATCGCGACGCGGTGGTCGCCACCGTCGTCGCCGCGTTCGCCGCCGACCCCGCGTTCCGCTTCTTCTGCCCCGACGACGCCACCTACCCCAGCGAGGCGGAGGCGCTCGCGGGCGGGCTCTTCGACTCGCGGGTCGGCCACGGCACCGTCTGGGTCGCCGACGGGGGAGCGGCCGTCGCGATGTGGGACGGGCCGGACGCGCCGCCGTCAGGTCACGTGCCGGCCGGGCGGTTCGCCGTGTACGAGCGGGCCGTGGCCGCCGTGATGCCGAAGCACCGGCGCTGGTACCTGGGGGTCCTCGCCTGCCATCCGGAGCACCGCGGCCGGCGCCTCGCCCGGGCCGCCATGGCGCCCGCCCTGCGGAAGGCCGCGGAGGACGGGCTGCCCGCGCTGCTGGAGACCTCCAATCCCGTCAACGTCGAGGTGTACCGGCGGTCCGGCTTCGACGTCGTCGAGCACCTGACCGTCGACGGGCGGCTGCCGGTCTGGATCATGCGCCGCCCGGCTGGCTGACCTGGGGAGAGCGCTCCCCGCGCCCGGCGCATCAGGGTCTGTCACTGCTCGACGCAGCGTCGAGCGCCTGTGAGCTGCTGGTAGTCGATGTTTGGAGAGCGCTCTCCCATTCTTGCCTAAGCATTGACACGACTCGACCAAGGGTTCACAGTGACCGGATGAGAGAGCGCTCTCTCATCACCCCGTAACACACTGGTCACCCGAGCGACACGAATGGAGCTCCCTATGCCCTGGTCGGCACCCGCCCCCGGCCATCGACGTCTCTCACGATTTACGACCGGCCGGCGCGCCATGCGCACCGGTGCCATCGCCACCGCGGTGGCCGCGATGCTGTGCACCTACATCGTCCTGGTCGTGACCCGCGCCGACGCCGCGGAGACCCTGCTGTCGCAGGGCAAGCCCACCACCGCCTCGTCGACGGAGAACGCCGGCTCCCCCGCCTCCAACGCCACCGACGGCAACACCGGGACCCGCTGGTCCAGCGCGTTCAGCGACCCCCAGTGGATCCAGGTCGACCTCGGATCCACGCAGACCATCACCCGGGTCGCCCTGAACTGGGAGGCCGCGTACGCCACGGCGTACCAGATCCAGACCTCCACCAACGGCACCACCTGGACGCAGATCTACGCCACGACGACCTCCACCGGCGGCAACCAGAGCCTGACCGTCACGGGCTCCGGCCGCTACGTGCGGGTCAACACGACCGCCCGGGCGACGCAGTACGGCGTCTCGCTGTGGGAGTTCCAGGTGTACGGCGGCAGCGCGCCCACCGGCTGCGGCACCACCAACGTGGCGCAGGGCAAGACGGCCACCGCCTCCTCGACCGAGAACGCCGGCACGCCCGCCTCGTCCGCGTTCGACGGCAACAACGGCACCCGCTGGTCCAGCGCCGCGTCCGACCCCCAGTGGCTGCAGGTCGACCTCGGCAGCACCCAGTCCATCTGCGGCGTGACCCTGAACTGGGAGACGGCGTACGCGTCCGCCTTCCAGATCCAGACGTCCACCAACGGCACCACCTGGACGCAGATCTACGGCACGACCACCGGCACCGGCGGCGTACAGGAACTGACCGTCACCGGCTCCGGCCGGTACGTGCGGATCAACGGCACCGCCCGCGCCACCCAGTGGGGCTACTCGCTGTGGGAGGTCCAGGTCCGCGTGACCGGCGCGCCGCCCACCACGAACGACACCCCGAGCAGCAGCCCGAGCCAGCCGAGCCAGAGCCCGAGCCAGCCCGGCACCAGCGTGCTGCTGTCCTACAAGAAGCCGGCCTTCGCGTCGACCTCGCAGAACGACACCAACTGCAACCCGTGCACGCCGGACAAGGCGTTCGACAACGACCCGGCGAGCCGCTGGGCGACGAGCCCGACGAACGGCTGGGTCGACCCGGGCTGGATCTACGTCGACCTCGGCGCGACCGCGCAGATCAAGCAGGTCGTGCTGCAGTGGGACCCGGCGTACGCCGTGTCGTACCAGATCCAGACCTCCAGCGACGCGGCCAACTGGACGCCGATCTACACCACCACGACGGGCAAGGGCTTCAAGGAGACCCTGAACGTCACCGGCACCGGCCGCTACGTCCGCATGTACGGCACGCAGCGCTCCAACGGCTACGGCTACTCGCTGTGGGAGTTCAAGGTGTACGGCACCGGCGGCCAGCCGGTCCAGCCGCCGGCGAACCCCGCCGACCCGATCTTCCCGGCGACGAACCTGGTGTGGTCCGACGAGTTCAACACCGGCACCAACGTCGACACCTCCAAGTGGACGATCGACCCCGGCACCGGCCAGAACGGTGAGATCCAGTACTACACGAACCTGGAGAACACCAGCATCCAGGGCGGCTCGCTGGTCATCGAGGCCCGCAAGCAGACCCTCGGCGGCCGCGACTACACCTCGGGCCGGATCAACACCAGCAACAAGTTCTCCACCCAGTACGGCCGGGTCGAGGCCCGCATCAAGGTCCCGAAGGGCAACGGCCTCTGGCCCGCGTTCTGGATGATGGGCACCGACTTCCTGACCGGCCGCCCCTGGCCGTACAACGGCGAGATCGACATCATGGAGATCCTCGGCAAGAACACCAACGAGATCTACTCGACGCTGCACGCGCCGGCCTACAACGGCGGTGGCGGCTACGGCCAGAAGATCTCCACGGTCGACCTGTCGCTGGACTACCACGTCTACTCGACGGAGTGGGACAGCAAGCACATGACCTTCCGCGTCGACAACCAGGTCATCCTGGTCGCCGACAAGGACACGGTCGAGACGACCCGCGGCCCGTGGGTGTACGACCACCAGTTCTACCTGATCCTCAACCTCGCGGTCGGCGGTGACTTCCCGGGCCCGATCGACGCCACCACGCCGTTCCCGTCCCGGATGTACGTCGACTACGTGCGGGTCTACAAGTGAGCGGGCCGGAGCGGAGCGGAGGAGCCGCTCACCATGGGCGCAGTATCGGCTCAGGCCGGCGCCGGAGCGTAGCGGAGGCGATGGCATGAGCGCCCGGGTCCTGGGGAGGAGCTCGGTCCGTCGTCTGACGATCGGGCTGGCGCTCACCGCACTGATCGGCACGTACGCCGCGGTCCGCACCTTCTCCGCAGATGCCGCTGAGATCCCCATCTCGCAGGGGAAGCCGGTCACGGCGTCGTCCGTGGAGAACGGGGGAGCCGCTGCCGCGAACGCGGTGGACGGCAACGGGGGCACCCGGTGGGCGAGCGCGTTCAGCGACCCGCAGTGGCTGCAGGTCGACCTGGGCGCACCCGCCACGATCACCAAGGTGGTGCTGAACTGGGAGGCCGCGTACGCCCGCGACTTCACCGTCCAGACGTCGGCCAACGGCGCCTCATGGACGACGATCAACACCACCGTCAACGGCACCGGCGGCGTGCAGACGCTGAACGTGTCCGGCTCCGGCCGGTACGTGAAGCTGAACACCACCCGCCGGGCCACGCAGTACGGCGTGTCGCTGTGGGAGTTCCAGGTGTTCGGGACCGGTGGGAGCACGCCCACCGGCAACCCGACCACCATCCCGCCGGGCGCGGTCCGGGTGGCGGAGTTCCTCGCCGACTGCCCGTTCAGCCACCGGCTGCCGGACGACCCGATCGTCTTCCCCGGCCTGCCCGGCGCGTCGCACATGCACAGCTTCTTCGGCAGCACCGTCACCAACGGCAACACGACGGTGAACGACCTGGTCAACGGCCCGAGCAACTGCAACCCGGCCGTCGACAAGTCCTCGTACTGGGTGCCCACCCTGTACCAGGACGGGGTCGCGAAGGAGCCGGTGATCACCACGTTCTACTACCTCGGTGAAGGCGTCAGCGACGCCGTGCGGGAGCAGACCCAGCCGCTGCCCTTCGGGCTGCGGATCGTCGCCGGCAACGCCAAAGCGACGGCACCCGACGCGACCACCATCTCCCGCTGGTCCTGCCTGCACCACAACGAGGCCGGCGCGGGGAAGGACTTCATCAACTGCCCGGCCGACTCGATGCTGGAGTCGTACCTCGACTTCCCGCAGTGCTGGAACGGCCGCGACCTCGACTCGGCCGACCACAAGAGCCACATGGCCTACCCGGTCAACGGCGCCTGCCCGTCCACCCACCCGGTGCCGGTGCCCAAGCTGCGGCAGGTCCTGCGGTACCCGGTGAACGGTGACCCGTCGAGGATCCGGCTCAGCTCGGGTGCCGGGTTCACCATGCACGGCGACTTCTTCAACGCCTGGCCGCAGGCCGAGATGGAGCGCCGGGTCGCGTACTGCATCCGCCTGAAAGTCAAGTGCGGCGCCAACGGCACCGCGTAGCTTTCCCTCACACAGGAACCGGCCGTGGGGGGGGGGGGGGCGGGCCCCCACCCCCCCCCCCCCTTTTTTAACACTCCGGGGGGGCGGAGAAACAAGGGTACAAAAACGGGGGGGCGGCGCGGCCCCCCCCCCCCCCAACAAG
>NZ_JBIAYW010000005.1:582492-604925 GCF_042898305.1 Dactylosporangium sp. NPDC000521 | reverse complement strand
AACTGGCAGTTCACCCAGATCACCGCCACGTTCACCGGCTAAGCACCACCTGAAGTGACGAGAGGGCTGGCCCTGCTACAGGGCCAGCCCTCTTCAGTGCCTGCCGACCTGGGACGAGACGCCGCCACCGGGAACGCCGAGCGTGGGGATCTTCGGGTCGGTGTACAGCGGCTCCGGTGGCATGGTCGCGTTGACGTATCTGGTCGGGATGGTGGCGATGGTGTTCACCGCCGCCTCGTACGCGCAGATGGTGAAGGCGTTCCCCCTCGCCGGCAGCGTCTACAACTACGCGGGCGCGGGATCGCCGTGTGGGTCGGGTTCCTGGCCGGGTGGGCGGTCCTGCTGGACTACCTGCTCGTCCCGAGCCTGCTGTACCTGATCGCGGCGGTCGCGATGCACGCCACCGTCCCGGCGGTCCCGGTGTGGGCGTGGCTGCTCGGGTTCGTGGCGTTCAACACCGTGGTGAACCTGCGCGGCATCCGGATGACCGCGCTGATCACCCGGATCATGCTGGTCGGCGCCCTGGTCGTCCTGGCGGTCTTCCTGGCCGTCGGCGTGTGGGCGCTCATCAACGATCAAGGCCGCGGGTTCTCCTGGGAGCCGCTGTTCAACAGCCACACGTTCACCTGGTCGCTGGTGTTCGGTGCGGTGTCCATCGCGGTGCTGTCGTTCCTCGGCTTCGACGGCATCTCGATGCTGGCCGAGGAGAACACCGGTGGCGCGGGCCAGATCGGCCGGGCGATGGCCGCGGCGCTGGGCGTGGCCGGGTTGCTGTTCATCGCGCAGACGTGGGTCGCGGCGCTGCTCGTCCCCGACCCCGCCGGGCTCCTCCGGCCGGTGTGGTGCGCTACCGCGCCCGCCGCTCGGAGTACACAGTGGACCTGCCGCTCGACCCGATGCTCGGCACCGTCGGCATCGCCCCGGCCGGTGGCGAGGCGCGGTCGACGATCGTCCCGGACCAGCGCGGCGGGAACCTCGACACCCCTGAGCTGCGCACCGGGGCGCCACGAGCGGAAGCGGCCGGACACCCGCCGGCGACCTGTCGCTGCCGGACCGGCAGGGGTGGCGCCTGGAGGCCGACGAGCTCATGACCGCGCTCGGGGCGTACGGCTCCCTCACCCTCACCGGCCCGGCGGTGCCGACCCGTACGTTCCCGGCACGGCCCGGCAGCCTCGACCGGATCCTGCAGCGCGGTTTCGACCGCACGCTGCCACCTCCGCGGAAGGTACTGCCGGCGGCTGCGAGGGGTCTGGTGTCTGTGGCGGGGCCGTTCAGGTCTGTGGCAGCGCGGAGGCGGCGGACTGTCGGCGTGTGGACAAGCGGACAACGAGCTCGGGTGCGAACAGGTACTCGGTCTTCTTACCTGGGCGCCCCCTGATCTCGTCGATGATGGTGCGGACGGCGGCGATGCCCATGGCATGCACCGGCTGACGGATGGTGGTGAGCGGCGGTTCCGTGAACGACATCAGAGGTGAGCCGTCGGCGCCGATGACGGACACGTCCTCTGGCACTCGGAGACCTTGACGGCGGATGGCCCGGATGGCGCCGAGGGCCATCATGTCGCTGCCGCAGACGAATGCGGTGGCGCCACGCGCGAGCAGGGCGGTGGCCGCGGTGTGGCCGCCTTCGACGTCGAACGGGGCGAGTTCCACCATGTCCGTATGAAACGCGCCGGTCATCTCCAGCAAGGTTGACCGGTATCCGGCCAGGCGCCGTTGGACGGTGGAGTACCGGACCGGTCCGCTCACGAAGCCGATGCGTGTGTGGCCGAGCTCGACGAGATGCCGCGTGGCCAACTGGCCGGCGACGACATCGTCGCAGGACAACGTCGTGACCGGCAGCTCGGGCAGGTGGCCGTTGACGAAGACGATCGGCACCCGCTGACGCGCGAGGTTGACATAGCGTTCGCGGTCGATGGTGGTATCGGCATGCAGTCCTGAGACGAAGATGATGCCGGACACGCTGCGGTCCAGCAGCATACCCACGTACTCGTCCTCGCCGGCGCCTTCGGGTGTCTGCGTGCACAGCACGGCCGTGTAGCCATGCCTGGCCAGGGTCATCTCGATGACCTGCGCGAATGCCGGAAAGATCGGGTTCGTCAGCTCGGCCACGATCAGCCCGACCAGACCGCTGCTGCGCGGACGTAGGTTGGCCGGCCGGTCGTAGCCGAGGACGGCGAGCGCGGTCAGCACCGCTCGCCGCGTGCCCGGGCTGACGCCCGGCTGTTCGTTGAGCACCCGCGAGACCGTTGCCTTGCTGACGCCTGCCTGGCGTGCGACCTTGTCGAGCTTCGCCGTCATGCCGAGATTCTGGGCATGTCTGAAACAGATTTCAAGTATCTGAAACAAGATAGCAATTCGCTGGAAGATCTTTCGCAACATGTTGCAGCGGGGCTAGCTTCCCCAGGCGGCGTCACCCCGGCGCCCCACACACCCCGTCCCGGGATGGAGACACCCGTGCGTAACCGCCTCGCAATGGTTGCCGCTGTACTTGCCATCGGCATGTCGTTGACCGCGTGCACCAGCAGTGATTCCGGTACAGAACAGACACCAGCACCCGGGGGTGCGACCCTGATCATCTGGGCCGACACGAAGCGCGCCGACACGCTCAAGCCGTTTGCGCAGCAGTGGGCGGCCAAGAACGGGGTGAAGGCCGAAGTCGTAGGAATCCCCCAGAACCAGCAGCAGGCGTTCACCACCGCGGCGCAGGCCGGCCAGGGCCCTGACGTGATGGTCGGCGCCCACGACTGGATCGGCAATCTCGTGCAGAACGGTCTGATCGACCCCATCCAGCTCAACCCCGAGCAGATGGCCGGCTATGTCGACGTGGCGCGCAAGGCCGTCACCTACAAGGGTCAGGTCTACGGTGTTCCGTACGCCGTGGAGAGCTTGGTGCTGTTCCGTAACACCTCGCTGGTGCCGGCGGCTCCGAAGACGTTCGACGAGCTCACGGCGATCGGCGCCGATCTGAAGGCCAAGGGCAAGGTCGACGAGATCGTCGGATACCCGGTCAGCCAGCAGGACGGCCAGTCGGGCGACACGTACCACATGTATCCGCTGTACACCTCGGCCGGCGGCTACCTGTTCGGCGCTGACGGCAACGGCGATCCCGACCCCAAGGACCTCGGGCCGGGAACGCCCGCGTCCGTCAAGGCGTTTCAGAAGATCAGCGAATTCGGCGAGAAGGGCAAGGGAGCTCTGAAGCGCTCCTTCACCTCGGACAACACCACGGCCGCGTTCGCAGGGGGCAAGACAGCGTTTCTCGTCGCTGGGCCGTGGCGCCTCGCCGACGTGCGCAAGTCGGGCATCCCGTATGACATCAGCCCGATGCCCGGCTTCGCCGGGGCAGGTGCGGCCCAGTCCTTCGTCGGCGTTCAGTCGTTCTTCGTCGCGAGCAAGGGGAAGAACAAGGCTCTGGCGCAGGAGTTCGTGACCAACACTCTCGCCTCGGCGGAGGTGGCCAAGGCGCTGTTCGACGCCGAACCGCGTACGCCGGCGCTGAAGTCGGCCATCGAGGCGGCCAGCGCCAAGGACCCCGACGTGGCGAAGTTCCTCGCGGCGGCACAGAACGGTGTCCCGCTGCCGGCGATCCCGCAGATGATCGCGGTCTGGGGCCCCTTCAACACCCTGATCCACGCTGTCGTCAAGGGCGAGCCGGTGGAGCCGGCGGTTCAGGCGGCGGGCAAGGCCATCGCGGAGCAGCTCAAGTCATGACCGAGCACAGCCTTGCGGGGGAGGAGCTCGCTCCTCCCCCACGGGGTGCCTCCGCGCCCCCGCCACGACACCGCCGCTGGCCGGATTCGCTGTCCGCCACCGTCCTGCGCATTCTCGTCGCCGGTTTCCTGGCCGGCGTCGGGCTCTGGGCAGCGAGCCCGCTGCTCGCCGCGCGCAACTGGGCCGGCCTCGCGGTCGTCACGGTTGTCACGTCAGCCGCGCTCGTCATCTATCTGTCGCCGCGGCGACTTGCCGCCAAGTACCTGTTGCCCACCACACTGCTGATCCTCGCGTTCCAGGTGTTCCCCGTCGTCTACACCATGGCGCTGGCGCTGACCAATGTCGGAGACGGGCACCTCGGCTCCAAGCAGGATGCGATCACGGCCATCGAGACGTCCTCGGTGCGCCGTGAGCCCGGATCGGCGACGTACCATCTCACCGTCGCCGTACGGGACGGCGGCATCGCATTCCTGCTCGCCGATCCCACCAGCCGGGCCGCGTTCGCAGGCGACACGGCAGGGCTGCATCCGCTCGCGGCCGGCGAGGTCACGCTCGACCCGGACGGGCGGATCGCGGCCGCCGACGGCTACCGCGTTCTCACCGTCGGTGAGGCAGCCGCACGTACGAGCGACATCACCGGACTTGCGGTGCCGGTCTCCGGTGGCGCGATCCGCAGCCAAGGGCTCAGCCAGGCGTACCGAGGCGTGGCCACCCAGAAGTATGACGGCGCATGCGACTGCGTCCACGCCACGGACAAGACCTACCACGCGGATCCGGAACACGGCCGGTTCGTGGCAGACGACGGCACGACGCTGCCACAAGGCTGGAAAGTCGGCGTCGGCGCGGGCAACCTGATCGCGCCGGTCACCGACTCCCGCATCCGTAACGGATTCCTCGGAGTGCTCGCCTGGAACATGACGTACGCCGTCGGCGTCGTGACGTTGACCGCGGCGCTGGGCATCGTCACCGCCGTCGTGCTGCACGACCGAGCGATGCGCAGGGTAGGTCTGTACCGCACCATCATCGTCCTGCCGTATGCGATGCCGGCGTTCGGCATGCTGCTGGTCTGGCGGGACATGTTCAACACCGACTTCGGCCTGATCAACTGGCTGTTCGGCACACACATAGACTGGCTGGGAACGCCCTTGACGGCGCGGCTCTCGGTCCTGCTGGTGCAGCTTTGGCTCGGATTCCCGTACATGTTCCTCGTGGCGACCGGAGCACTGCAGGCGATCCCCTCTGAACTGCCCGAAGCGGCCCAGGTGGACGGCGCGAACTTCTGGCAGAGATTCCGCCACGTCACCCTGCCGCTGCTGCTTCTCGCGCTCGCGCCGCTGCTGGTGTCGTCGTTCGCCTTCAACTTCAACAACTTCAACGGAGTCTTCCTCGTGACCTCCGGCGGCCCGTTCCCGGCCGACGACCCTACCGTCGGCGCCACCGACCTCCTGATCACCTACACGTATCGACTGGCCTTCGGCCAGCAGGGCGCCCAGTACGGACTGGCCGCAGCGATGTCGATCTACGTCTATCTCATCGTGACGGTGCTCTCCATCTTCAGCTTCCGCCGCACCCGCGCATTCAAGGAGGTGGACCTGTGAGACGTGGACTTCTCGTACGACACCTGACCGCAACAGCCGTAGCCGCCTTCGCGATCCTCCCCGTCGTCTTCGTTCTGTCTGCGGCCCTCAACCCCCTGGGCACGCTGAGTTCCACGACGCTGATACCGAACGGCGCCGGGCTCGGCAACGCGCGGCGGCTGTTCACCACGACGGCGTTCGGCACCTGGTACACCAACTCCATCCTGGTGTCCGTGCTCACTGGCTTCATCGCGGTCGCCGTCTCGGCCGTCTCCGCATACGCGTTCAGCCGATTCCGGTTCCGCGGGCGACGCGCCGGCCTCGTCTCGCTCCTGGTGATCCAAGCCTTTCCGCAGTTCCTGGCTCTGGTGCCCCTCTACGTCATCTTCAGCGCCCTGACCGACTACTGGCCCGCCTTCGGACTCAACAGCATCTGGGGTGTGGTGATGCTGTACGTCGGCGGCCAGGTCGGCGTGAACACCTGGCTCATCAAGAGTTTCTTCGATTCCATCCCACGGGAACTCGACGAGTCGATGCTGTTGGACGGGTGCACCCCGACGCAGGCGTTCCGGCTGGTCATCCTTCCGCTCTCCCGGCCGATCCTCGCGATCGCGGGCCTGCTGGTCTTCATCGCCACGATCAACGAGTTCCTCATCGCCAGCGTGTTCCTGACCGGCGACAGTCAGCGCACCCTCGCTGTCGGCCTCTACGGGCTGATCGCCGGCGAGCGAAACTCCAGCTTCGGCATGTTCGCAGTCGGAACACTGCTCACCGCGGTCCCGACGATCGTCGTCTTCCAGTTTCTGCAGCGCTACATCGTCAACGGCCTGACTGCGGGATCGGTGAAGGGATGACCGCGCCTGACCTCGGATTCCACCACGACGGATCCGCCGACCATGTCAGCACCCTCACGCCGGAACCGGGTGAGGCCGTGACCGTCTTCGTCCGCACGCCGCGCACCCAGCGCGAGGGTGTCTTCGTTCGCACGGTTCGTGACGGGGAGCCGCATTTCACCGCGGCAGTGGCTGACCGCGAGACCGACGACGAGATCTGGTGGCGGGCCGACATCACGGTGCACAACCCGGTGACGCAGTACCGGTTCCTGGCGACCGGGTCGGCCGGCTACCGATGGCTGAACGCTGCCGGACTCTGGTCCCACGACGTGCCCGACACCGCCGACTTCCGGCTCGTCGGCCACCCGCCACCGCCGAACTGGGCGGCCGACGCCGTGGCATACGAGATCTTCCCGGACCGTTTCGCCCGCTCGGACGCCGTCACGGCACCGCCCGGCTGGGCATTCGCCGCCGACTGGGACGACCCCGTGCAGGGACACGGCGAAGGCGCCGCCCGCCAGCTCTACGGCGGGGACCTCCATGGCGTCCGGGAACGGCTCGACCACATCGGATCACTCGGTGCCAACCTGCTCTGGCTGACCCCGGTCTTCCCAGCGCGGTCCAACCATCGCTACAACGCCTCGACGTTCGAGCACGTCGATCCGCTGCTCGGCGGGGACGCCGCCTACCGAACGCTCATCGACGAGGTGCATGCTCGCGGCTGGCGGATCGTCGGCGACCTGACCACCAACCACTGCGGCGACGACCATCCATGGTTCACCGCGGCAATGTCACAGGAGGCCTCCGCAGAACGCGGGTTCTTCTGGTTCACCGGCGGCCGGCCTGGCTATGAGTCGTGGATGGGCGTCCCTTCGCTGCCGAAGTTCAACTGGAGCGACCCGGAACTCGTCGAACGCATGGTGGCCCGGCCCGACTCCATCATCCGCCGCTGGCTGCGCACCGGCCTTGACGGATGGCGCATCGACGTCGCCAACATGACCGGCCGGCACCACGACGCCAACCTCACGACCGAGGTCGCCGCCCGGATTCTCCAGGCTGCGACCACCGAACGACCGGATGCGCTGCTGATCGCCGAACACGCGCACGATGCCACCGCCGATCTCGATACCGGCGGCTGGCACGCCACGATGAACTACGCCGGCTTCACCAGGCCGGTATGGACCTGGCTCCGCGGCGAGGACACGCGTCTGGAGTTCCTCGGTCTTCCGACACACGTGCCCAGGCTCGGCGGCAAGGACGCGGTCCGGACCATGCGCATGTTCGCGGCCCAGATGTCGTGGCGGACCTACACGCACTGCTGGTCGGTGCTCAGCTCACACGACACCGCCCGGATCCGCACCGTCTGCGGCAGTCCCGACCTCACCAAAGTCGCCGCAGGACTCGCCTACACGCTGCCGGGAACCCCGATGATCTTCGCCGGAGACGAGATCGGCCTGCGAGGCGACTTCGGTGAGGACGGGCGACGGCCGATGCCCTGGCACCGCACGAGCACATGGGACACCGATCTCCTTGCCACCTACCGTGCGCTCGGCGCCCTGCGAGCCCGCGAGACGAGCCTGCGCCACGGCGGCCTTCGCTGGCTCCATGTCGGTGACGACGTAGCCGTCTTCGCCCGCGAGCACGCCGGCGAGACCGTACTTGTCCAGGCGGCCCGGGCCGCCCACCAACCGGTCCGGATCCGGCTGCGTACCGAGGCTGAGTCGATCTTCGGGGACGGCCCGCGTCTCATGCCCAACCGCGAGGGGTGGACCGGACTCCCCGGGGACGGGCCGGCATTCCGCGTCTGGCGATACTGACCGGCGGGGTGCCGGTCACGTCCGGCGATGTTTCAGCCGGCGCAGGGAATCGGCCCCGGCCTTGTCGAGGACCGGGGCCGATTCGTTGCCGGCTTTGGACATGACGGCCGGTTCCAGTGGCCCGGATGAGGAGGGTTGGCAGGTGTCTTTCGTAACTGTCGAGCGGTTGGCCGAGAATCTGCGCAGGCTGGGGGTGGACGAGGGTTCGGTCGTCCTCGCGCATGTCTCGCTGTCTCGGATCGGCAGGGTGGTAGGGGGTGAGCAGGCGGTGATCGAGGCCCTGCTCGAGGCCCTGGGCGAGTCGGGGACTCTGGTGATGCCGGCGCAGTCCTGGCAGCTGTGCGACCCGGCGTACCTTGACGAGCCGGACGTGCCCCGCGAGGTCTGGCAGCTCGTGCGCGACCATCTGCCGCCCTACGATCCCGCCGTCACTCCGACCAGGACGATGGGTGCGGTGGCGGAGCTGTTCCGCACCATCCCCGGCGCGCTGCGCAGTGCCCATCCCCATCGTTCGTTCGCCGCCGTCGGACCGTGCGCAGCCGAAATCGTCGCAGTGCACGACCTGGACTCTCCGAACGGGGAACGGTCTCCGCTGAGAACGTTGTACGACCTGGACGCGAGGACGTTGCTGCTGGGCGTGGGGCATGCCAAGAGCACGATCCTGCACCTGGCCGAGCACCGCAGCGGCACGCTGACCGAGATGGTGCGAAATGGCGCGCCGCTGCTCGTCGACGGCGTGCGACGGTGGGTCGAGTACGACGAGAAGGTCGTCCACGATCATGATTTTGAACAGGTTGGCGCGGACTTCGCCGAACAGACCGGGCTTCAGCGCACAGGGCAGGTCGGGGAGGCAACCGCCATCCTGGTCCCGCAGCGCCCCCTGGTGGACCACGCCGCTCGGTGGTTCGCCGCGCACCGCACCCCGGCACACCAGGGCGGAATCCGCGGCAAACGCCACTGAAACGCCACTGGAACGCCACTGGGCGCCGGCGGAATGTCTGTGTCTTGTGTCAGCGGGTTTGCCGCCGGTCTCCGGTGGTATCGGCAGTCTTGGTCCAGGTGAGAGCGCACGAAGCGTCCGCCCGGTCCGGTTGACGTTGCCGGGATTCGTGTCCGGCTGTCCGGAGCATGGCGGACAACCCGCGTTCAACCACGAGGCGGCCCGTCAGAGGGCTTGATGGAGACGAGCCGTGCGACGGCCTCGGACACGAGGTGGCACGAGGCAGGTGAGGCACCGATGGACGACCGGGCCTTCGCCGGAATCCTGTCCCCCCGACAGGAACTGGCGGAGCTGGGCGTGTTCCTGCTGCTGCTCGTGCCGCCGCTGGTGCTGCCGTTCTTCGCGGCCGGGCAGGCCACTCTGCCCTTCCCCCTGCTGGCCGCGGCGACGATCGCGCGCGACGCGGGTCTTGTCGCGCTGGTCCTGCTGCTGCTGGCTCGCGCCCGGCAACCGGTCGCGGCGATCGGCTGGACCGGCCACAAGGTCTGGCGGGAGGTCGCCTGGGGGGTCGCCCTGACGGTGCCGGTCCTGATCGGGTCGCAGGTGCTGGACGCCGCCCTCCGCAGCGCGGGCCTGTCCGGGCCACGGCCGTCCGGTGCGGGCCTGGTGCCCGCACCCGGTATCGGACAGCTGCTCCTCGCCGTGGCGCTGGTCGCGGTGGTCGCCGTCGCCGAGGAGACGGTCTTCCGCGGGTATCTGATCCTGCGGATCGCGGGCGTCCTGAGAAGCCGTGGGTGGGCAGTGCTGCTGTCCTCGGTGATCTTCTCCATCGGGCACGGCTACGAGGGCAGCGCAGGACTGCTGACCGTGGGTGCGACCGGCGTGGCCCTCGCCGCCGTCTACGTCTGGCGGCACAGTCTTGTGGCACCGATGGTGATGCACTTCCTGCTGGACCTTCTCGCGATCGTGGTGGCACCTCTCCTGCTCCGCTGAGCCGCCCGGGTGAGAACCACGAGCACAGCAGGCCAGGAAGCCGGCCCGCTCCGGCCGTCAGCACCTCGAACGCCTCCAGCGACCGCTCGTTGAGCGGCACAGCCCACCGCCGCCTCGCGAACCGCGTACGGTGGTCGGCGCCGTGGTGCGGGCCGTCTTTCGGCTGATGTGTCGTGACGCGATGACTTGTACGGTGGCGTAAGGCTGATCGCCTGGCCGTGCTCGGAGAGGAAAGCTGGTCATGTTGCCGGAGTGGGTGCCTGACGGGGTTGACATCACCACACCGAACGCAGCACGGGTCTACGACTACGCGCTCGGTGGATTCCACAACTTCGAGGTCGACCGCCGGTTCGCTGAGGACGCCGAACGCGCGTGGCCCGGCGTGACCCAGCTCGCGCACGACAACCGTGCCTTCCTGGGCCGGGCGGTGCGATGGCTGGCCGGGACCGGGATACGACAGTTCCTGGACCTCGGCTCGGGTATCCCGACGCTGGGCAACGTCCACGAGGTGGCCCAGCATGCCGACAGGGACGCACGGGTCGTGTATGTCGACATCGATCCGGTGGCTGTCGCGCACGGCCGGCGGATCCTGGCCGGCAACCGGTATGCCACCGCGGTCCAGGGTGATCTCCGCCGCCCCCAGGACATCCTCGCTCATCCCGAGGTGGCCGAGCTGATCGACTTCTCCGAGCCGGTCGGCCTGCTCATGGTGGCGGTCCTGCACTTCATCGCCGACAGCGACGACCCGGCCGGCATCCTGCGGCAGTTCGCCGACGCCACCGTGACCGGCAGCTGCGTCGTGCTCTCGCACGCGGTCCCGGCCGTCGACGCGGCGGGGCAGGAGAATGTGCGACGGCTGTACCAGAGCACCCCGACGTCCCTGCACGTACGTACCCCGGCCCAGGTCATGGAGCTGTTCGCCGGTTGGCAGGCGCTGGATCCCGGCCTGGTGCCGATCAGTGACTGGCACCCAGACCCTGAGGACGCCGACGACCCCGCACAGCGTTCAGCGGTCGGCGGCGTGGCCCGCAAGGTGACCACCCGATAAGGTGCTGGCACGGCCGGGCAGCGTTCACCCGTTCGATGGACGCGCTGGCTCTCGACGCCCCGCGAGGTTGACAATGGCGTGTCGGAGGCGTCCGCCGCCTTCCAGTCCGCCGCGGAATGGAAGAAGGGTTCGCACATGTCGCGGTCAACGGCAAGCGCACGCGTCGGCACCACGCCGGTCACTGCCGAGCGCCGGCGGCCCGCGTCGCCGCGGCACGCGCTGGGCCATGAGCTTCGCCGGCTGCCGAGCCGCGGGCAGCGCGAGCGGTGACGGCATCCCACCCCGAGCCCCGGGCCAGCCCGGCGCAGGAACCCGGGCACGGCAACGGCCCGCCGGCTGACGATCTGGTCACCGCGTTCGCGGCGGCCTGGGAACGGAGCCTGCCCCGGACGAACTTCGTCGCTGGTGGACGGGCACGCCGCCGGCAGATCCTCCAGGACCTGACCCGGCGGCTGCTCGGCGCGTTGACCGGTCCTGTCGCCGACCCGCACGCCGGCTACTGGGTCGGCGGTGCCCTCGTCCGCAACGCCATGTCCGATCCACAGATCATGGCGGCGAGCATGCGCATCTTGCGCCAGCGGCTCCTCGCCGACCTGCGGATCACGGGGCAGGCATCCGAGGACCGGCTTGCCGTGCTCATCGAACAGATGGCGCTCGGCTTCACCACCACGCTGCAGAACCGGGTCCGTGACGCGGCGGAGGGGGTCAGCCGGGACGAACGTGAGGCCTGGCGATCCCACCAGCAGCAGTTGCAGCAACAGGTCCGGCACGCGTTGCTGCACGACCCGCTGACCGGCCTGCCGAACCGGGCGGCGCTCACCGCATTCCTCGACACCGTCATCGCCCGGAAGCCGGCCACGCGCATCGGCGTGTGCCTGCTCAACCTCCAGCGGTTCGCCGCGATCAACGACACCTTCGGCACCGGCATCGCGGACCGGCTCCTCCAGGACATCGCACGCCGGCTCCGCGGTCTCGCCATTGAACGGGACCACTACCTCGCCCACCTCGGAGCCGACACCTTCGCCCTCGTCGCCGAGGACACCACCGGACCTGACGACGCCGTCAAGGCCGCCGACGCGGCACTGCGGCTCGTCCAGCACCCGTGCCGGGTCGGCGGCCACGACCTGCCGATCACCGCGAAGGCCGGCATCGTCGAGCGCGCCGCCGGCGGGAACAGCCCGGGTGGCCTGCTCCGCGCGGCAGCGATGGCGCTGACCTGGGCGCGGCGCGACGCCCCGGCGACATCATGGTCGCTGTTCGAGCCGGCCCGCGAAGCGCTCGACATCCGCCGCCACCAACTCACCCACACCCTGCCGGCGGCCGTGCGGGGCGGCGACTTCACCCTCGCTTACCAGCCGGTCGTCCGCCTCCGCGACAACACCATCACCGGCATGCACGCGCTACCACGCTGGAATCACCCCAGGCTCGGGCCCGTGCCCGCCAGGGAGTTCCTCGACCTCGCCGAACGCATCGGGCTCGTGACTCCGCTGAGCACCCACCTCCTGCACGCGGCCTGCGCCCGAGCCGCGACGTGGCAGTCCGCGCCGGAGCCGCCGACACTCAGCATCGACTGCGCCACCACCCACCTCCGCGACCCGAACATCGTCACCACCGTCACCGATGCGCTCGACGCCAGCGGCCTCCCACCAGGCCGGCTGCAGCTCGCGGTGACCCAGGACGCCCTGTCGGAGTCCAGCGACGCCATCGCCTTCACCCTCGACGGTCTGGCCCGCACCGGGATCGGCATCGCCGTCAACAACACCGGCGGCCCCGCCCACCTCGCCGAGTCCCCGATCAGCACCGTCATCCTCGACCCACGCCTCCTCGACGGCATCGACGTCTACCTGCCGACGTACAGGTCGAGCATCACGACGCTCGCCTGGCTCGTCGAGATGTTCCACGACCTCGCCCGCACCGTCACCGCCACCAACGTCCACCGGCGCGACCAGCTCGAAGCCCTCAACGACCTCGGCTGCGACACCGCCCGCGGCGACTACCTCGCCCACCCGATGACCCCGGAAGCGGCCGACCAGCTCTTCAACCCCGACAGCCGGCCATTCCCCGCATCGCCCTGACATTGCGTCGTGTGAAGCGCCCTCATCCGGTGCGGGTGGTCCGGCGGGGCGGCCGGGTACGCAGATCGTCCCTCCTTCCGAGCGAGGCGGTCCGGCGGCGAAGCGGTGACCGTTAGTGCTACGAAACTGCGCGCCGGCCGGGCTACGCGCGACGTGGCCTGTTGACGGCGCCAGCTCACCCTCACCGGAGGAGTGCTGGGCATGGCGGAGCAGGGAGCACCGCAGGGAGCGGCGGTGGATCGCGAACTGCATGTTCCTTCCCTGCTCCCCGGTCTGCTCCCTGGGCTGCGACCTGGCCTGCTCGCTGCTGATCATCGCGCCGGATGTGTTCGTCGTCAGGGCCGCGGATGTTGATCCGCCCCCGTCGCACGCCGTCGCAGCGGTTGTCGCACCGCCTGCGGACGGTGGGCTCCGTGGCCTGGTCACTCGTCGGTGTGGCGCTGTTGGTGGTCGCAGCGATTCTCCTGCTCGTCGTCCTGCGGCCCATCGTGATCTCGCTGCTGGTCGCCCTGTTCCTGGCCATCGCGTTCCTGCCGATCGTCGACGGCCTCGCGCGGCATCGCGTGCCCCGCAGTGCCGGCGCGGCCGCCACGCTCCTGCTCGTGGTCGCGCTGGGCGCCGGCGCGATCGCGCTGGTCGTGTGGGGCGTGGCGAGCCAGCGGGAACAGATCAGCCAGAACCTGGACTCGGCCGTCAGCCAGCTGCACCGCATCCTCGACTCGGCAGGAGTCGACGGCAACGCGGCCGAGGCCGGCCGGCAATCCGTCAACCAGTCGGGCGACATCCTCGTGGCCGGCCTGCTGCCGGCGCTGGGCAACCTGCTCGGCGCCAGTGTCAACGTCCTGCTCGGCCTGTTCGTGGCGCTGTTCGTCTGCTTCTTCCTGCTCATGAACGGTCACGCCATCACCGCCCGGGCCGCCGGCCGGCTCCCGCTGCCCGGGCACCTGGGTCAGCGCCTGCTCGGCCGGGCCGCCGCGGTCGTCCGGCACTACTACGGCGGGCTGACCTTCATCGGCGCGTTCAACGCCGCCGTGGTCGCGATCGGCGCGCTGCTGCTGCGGGTGCCGCTGGTGGGCGCGATCGCGGTCGTCACGTTCCTCGGAGCGTACGTGCCCTACCTCGGCGCCGCGGTCGCCGCGATGTTCGCCGTGCTGATCGCGCTCGGCAGCGGCGGGCAGTCGGCCGCGCTGTGGATGATCCTGGTCGTCGTGCTCGCCAACGGCCTGCTCCAGAACCTCGTCAGCCCGATCGCCTTCGGTGCCACGCTGCGGATGAGCCCACCGGTCGTCCTCCTCGCCACGCTGATCGGCGGCGCGCTGGCGGGCGTCGCCGGGCTCGCGCTCGCCACGCCGGTGACGGCGATCGTGGCCCGCAGCATCGACCTCCTGAGGGAGCCACCTCCGGCGGCGGACGCAGACGACCTGCCGCCGCCCGGGACGGAGGTGTAGTGGAGGACCCGGTCAGGCGGCCATGATGGAGTAGGCGCCGCCGGCGCAGCCGGTGATGCGCCAGCCGCCCGGCACCTGCTCGGCCGACGCGTTGAGAACGTTCGTGGTGCGCAGGCGCGGCGTGGATTCGCCGGGGAACCAGATGTCGACCTGGCAGTTCGCCGGGTCGGGCGGGGCGGTCGCGGTGATCCGCAGGTCGGTGCCGTGCGCGCCCGCCGTCAGTGACTCCAGCCGCCCGGGGAGGACCCGGGCGTAGGCTCGGGCGAGGGGTTCGGCGAAGGGTGCCGGTGGTGGGGTCGACGCACCCGTACGGCAGTCGACCGCGACCAGGTTGCCGGACGTGGCGGCGTCGGCGCCGGTCTCCGGCGAGCCGCAGCCCTGCCGCCAGACCCAGAACGCGCCGCCGATGCCGAGCCTGTCCTGGGCTGCGGCGAAGCGCCGCACCTTGGCACCGTCCGCTGCGGGATCGCCGAACCAGCCCCATTCGCCGGGCCACAGCGCGGCGCCGTAGGCGGCGGCTGCGCGGGCCGACACGGTGAGGTTCCGCTCGATCGACGCGATCGTCAGGCCGAGACTCTGGTCCATGCTGATGGATTCGCTGTACGGGTGCGGGGCGAACACCAGTTGCCGGTCCGCGGTGAACCCGGGCGGTGGGGTCACGTCGAAGCCGAGGCCGGACCACAGCACGCTCGGCTGGAAGAAGGCGATGTGGGCGAACCCGCCGGCGGAGTTCTCGGCCGCGCGGATCGCGGTGATGGCGGCGTCGTAGAACCGGCCCAGCAGCAGCCCCGAACTGGTCGGCGGGTTGGGCCCGATGCCCGGCTCGTTGAGCAGGTCGTACCCGGCGACGGCGGGTTCGCCGGCGAAGGCGCGGGCGACGAACGCCCAGGTGCGGACGAGCTCGGTCTGGATGCCGTCCCGGTCGGAGTACAGGTTGCCGAACGCCGTCGCCACCGCGGGCGCGAGGTCCCGGGCCAGGAACTGGCAGTGCGCCGTGCCGTCGGTGATCGTCGCCCAAGCCGGCGCGCCGTCCCAGCCGGTGGTCGGCGTGGTGGCGCCGCCGCACCGCTCGGACGGCCGCGCGAGGGCGTTGCCCCACGCGTCCTGGTGCATGTCCAGCACGGTGTAGATCCCGTGTGCCTTGGCCGCGGCGACCGCCGCCTGGATCTCGCGGAGGTACGACTCGTCGAACCTGCCCCGTTCGGGCTCCAGCAGCGACCACGACATGCCGAGGCGGATCACGTTGAAGCCCATCGCCGCCATCTGGGCGAAGTCACCGTCGGTCAGTGGCTGGGTCGCCGGTACAGCTGGATCGCGCAGATAGTAGTCGATCAGCTGGTTCACGTTGACGCCCCGCAGGATCACCTGCCGGCCGGTGACATCGCCGATCGTGGCCATCCCGGCAGGGCCGGGCGCCGGGTGCACCTGGAGCCGTTGCATTCCGCCGGCCCCCGCGACCGCGGCGGAGGACGGCGGTCCGGGCCGGGCCGGTGCGCCGATGATCGGCGCGAGCGCGAGGAGCAGCGCCCCGACCGCCACGAGGGCCGCCAGCCGCGGTCGCGGGTGGGGACGCGGCAGCAGGACCGACGGCCACCGCGAGCCGAGCCCGGCCAGCAGCGCGACGAGGAGCGCCGCGGTCAGGCCGACGGCCGCGCCGTAACTGAGCCCGGTCGCGGTGCCGATCAGCGCGGTGCTGATCCACCAGTTGTCCGGCCCGCCGCCGGAGAGGCGGCCGGACAGCGGCGCGACCGCCGCACCGACGACACCGAGGCCGAGGCCGGCGACCACCGAGGCCAGCCACACGATCACGCCGCCGGCGAGCGGGCCGCCGTCGGGCAGCCGGCGGGTAAGGGTCCGCACGACCGCCGCGACGGCGGCGAGGAACACGGCCATGCCGAGGAGGAATCCGAGCACGCCGTTGGCGGCGGTCGGGGCGACGAGGAACCCCGCGAACGCGTACCCGACCGGGCCGCCGCGCCACCACTGCGACGCCGGCCCAACTGCGGCGAGCGCGGCCACGGCGTACACCACGAGCACAGGCACGAGGACCGGCCGCGCCGTCCGGGGCTCGGCCCGGGCGTGGGCTGCCGGCCCGGCGCGGTGGGCGAGCGCGGCGCAGGCGGCGACCACCGCGCCGACGACGATGTACTTCAACGCCGCGAAGCCGCTCGTGCTCACCGTGTACCGCAGCGCCGAACCGGCGGAGAGGTGCGGCCCCAGTACAGGAACTGCCGACACGAAGCCACTCGCGGCGCTCGCCCAGGCGCCCGCGCCGACGGTCGCGACCCAGGCGGCGACGAACACCCACCGGGACGCCGACCGCCGGCCGACGAGCAGGACCGGCACCGCCGCGCCGGCCAGGAGGACCGGAAGCCCGACCACGAGGGGTGCCCAGCGGTAGGTGCTGCCGGCGCCCGCGAGGGGCAGCCCCCGGCCGCCGACCGGTGCGAGCAGACCCGAGGGGTCCGTCACGGCGCCGGCCGCGACGACGGCGACGAGCAGCGCGACAACGGTCGCGGCGGCGCGGCCCTGCGGCGCTGCCCAGATCCGTCGGAGGCTCATGAGGGCGGGATGGCAGTCATGGTGAACGCGATTCTTGCTCGCGTTCGCCGGTTTGTCAGCCCCTTCCTCGTCCGCGCCCGATCAGGTCACCTTCGGTAGTGCGCGGCGATGCGGGCCAGTTCCGCTCCCCGCCCGTTCATGTACCGCTGCCGGACCCAGGACGTGAAGGCGGCGAGCGCGGCCGGCGACGAGCCCGGCGACCAGGCCTCCTCCTTGGTCAGATCGAAGTACGTGAGCAGCTTGAGATCGGGGTACGCGCCCGTGCGCAGCGTCGTGTTCATGTTCCGCAGCCACTGCGCCTTGTCGCCGCCGTCCTCGGTCGATGCGAACTCGCCGATCGTCACCGGCCGGTTCGGCGCGACGGCGCGGGCCTTGGCGTATGCGGCGGCGAAGGTCTCGTCGAAGGTGGTCCAGTGGTTGCCTGCCGGGTCCCACGAGGGGCCGAATCCCCAGTTGTAGCCGTCGATGCCGACCCAGTCGACGTACGCGTCGCCGGGGTAGGCGGCCGCCGGGTCGTTGTAGGGCGCATCCGGTGACGAGCCGTTGTTGAAGGCCCACACCCACTGCACGTTGCGCGCGCCGGCGGCCACGACGAGGTCGTGCACGTGGCGGTACGCCCGCACGTACCGGTCCGGGTCGGCGTTGTTGTTGGCGATGCCCCACGGGTACCAGTTGCCGTTGAACTCATGACCCCAGCGGACCAGGATCGGCAGGCGCACGGCGGCGAACTCCCTGGCGCGCGCCGTGATGTAGCCGTCCCACGAACCGTCGATGATGTCCTGCAGGTGGATCTGCGCGGGGTCGTTCGCGCCGAGGGCGGTGTCCCAGGGCTCCCAGGTGTAGTGCGGCATGATGCCGTGCCGCCAGAGCGTCCTGGCCTCCGCCACCGGGAAGGGGCGACCACTCCCCCAGCTGTCGAACCACATCACGCTGGCCGGGGTGACGCCGTAGAGACTTCTGACGTTGGCGGCGATCGTGGTGGGGTCCTCCTCCCGGAACATGCCCAGGTAACGCGTCGCCGGTGTGTCCCGGCCGGCCCCGGCCGCGGCGGTGCCGGCGCCGGACACCACCAACGCGACGGCGGCGGCCGCCGCGCACAGCAGTGTTCGCATCCGCATGTTGCCTCCCAGTCGATGTCGGGAGCGCCCTCTCGCCGCGCCGTTGATAGACAGCGGCAATTGGTAGCGCTTCCAGTTTCAAGCTAGCGGCGGGCGGCCGTGGCGTAAAGAGGCGGGGCTCGATCCTTGACAACAGCGCCGCTGGATCACACGCTGTCATCGACGCAGCCGGGTCAGATCAACTGGAAGCGCTTCCGGTGTCCATAGCCTGCCGGCCCCGCGTCCGGGATCCCGCCAAATCCCCGTTCGTCGACTGGAGACGTCACATGTTGAGGACTCGATTGACCGCGTTGGTCCTCGCCACCCTCGGCCTCACCGCCGGGCTGAGCGTGCCCAACGCGGAGGCCGCCATCGGACCCAGCTTCGTGGACAACCTGAACGCGTTCGACACCGGCCGCTGGCACAAGGCCAACGGCTACAGCAACGGCGGCATGTTCAACGCCGGCTGGCGCGCCGACCACGTCTGGTTCAACGGCGGCGTCATGGGCATCAACCTGGACACCACGTCCTGCCCGAGCGGTTGCTCCGGCAAGCCCTACGCATCCGGCGAATACCGCAGCAACGACCTGTTCTCGTACGGGCGCTTCGAGGCGCGGCTGAAGGCCGTCAAGAACCCCGGCACCGTGACCTCGTTCTTCACCTACACCGGGCCCAGCGACGGGCAGCCGTGGGACGAGATCGACGTGGAGATCCTCGGCAAGAACACCAACCAGCTGCAGACCAACTACTTCACCGGCGGCGTCGGCGGTCACGAGACCGTCATCAACCTCGGGTTCGACGCCTCGGCCGGCTACCACAACTACGCCTTCGAGTGGTGGAACGGGGGCACCATCAACTGGTTCGTCGACGGGAGGCTCGTCCACCAGGAGAACGGCTCGCGCGGGGCACTGCCCACCCGCCCGCAGCGCATCATGATGAACCTGTGGCCCGGTGTCGGCGTCGACGGCTGGCTGCAACCGTTCCGCTACCCGGGCAGGACGCTGACCGCCACCTATGAGTGGGTGAAGTACACCAGGTACTGAACCGCGGTCAGGCCGACTCCCGCACGACCAGCTTCGCGGGCAGGATGAGCGACGTCGGCTGGGCGCCGTCCAGCAGCTCGACCAGCATGCGGGCGGCCTCGCGACCCAGCGACTGCACCGGCTGGTGCATGGTGGTGAGCGTCGGGTCGGTGTGCAGCGCGATGGGCACGTCGTCGAAGCCCACCACGGCCACGTCGCCGGGGACCGCTCGGCCGGCGTCACGCAGCACCCGCAAGGCCCCGGCCGCCATGTTGTCGTTGGCGGCGACCACGGCGTCGAGGTCCGGATGTGAGCGCAGCAGCGCGCGCATGGCCTCGGCGCCGCTCGCCTCCAGGAAGTCGCCGGGAGCGGTCGCGTACGGCTCGAGGCCGGCCAGGAGCAACGCCTCCGTGTACCCGCGAAGACGCTCCCGGCCCACGGCGGTGTCCTCCGGACCGGCGATCATCGCGATGCGGCGGCGGCCACGAGACAGGAGATGCTCGGTCGCGGCCCGCGAACCACCGGCGTTGTCGACGTCGACGTAGTAAGGCGGCGTCCCGTGTACCGGCAGGCCGATGAACACCGTCGGCAGGCCCGACTTCGTGGCGATGTCGATCAGGGGGTCGGCGCCGCGCGTCGCGACCAGCATCACGCCGTCGGCGCCCCGGGTCTGCAGGAATTGCCGCAGCCGCCGCTGGCCGTGATCGTTGGTGGCCAGGCTGAGCATGAGGTGCAGGTCGGTCTTCTCCAGCGCGGCGGACGCGCCGACGATGACCTGCGCGAAGAACGGGTCACCGAACACCTCGGGCCCGTCGCCGCAGACCGCCAGCACGACCACACCGGTCTGCCGGGTGGCCAGCGCCCGCGCGCTGCGGTTGGGGGTGTACCCGAGCTCCCGGATCGCCTTCTCGACGGCGTCCCGCTTGGCGCGGCTCACGTTGGGGCCGTTGTTGATCACCCGGGAGGCGACGGTGCGGGACACCCGGGCACGCTCGGCGACCTCGTCAAGGGTCGGCGGTCGAGACGGGACCGGTGACGGCATGCCTGGTCCCTCCGCTCACGGTCCAGCCATGGTAGGTAGCCCCGCGCGGACCTGTAAAGTTCCCTGCCCCGCACCCAGCTGCGGCTCGGTCGCTGACAACGCCTCGACCGATCAGCGCCGGCAGCCGGCCGTTGCGCGGCAACCGGTTTCGGCCCGCCGTCGCAACGATCGGCCGATCCCGGACGTGTCTCGCATCACCTGCGTGCCCTGCAGCGCGGCGCGCCTGCTTGGAACTTCCGCCTGGCGGGAACGAACGGCGTGCGGATCGCGTCTGATCGCCCATGAGGAACGTTTCGGTGACGCTGGCGTGGCTGACGCATCCCGTGTCCGCGGTCGCGGTGCTCGTGCTGCTGGTGAACGACCGCCTCCTCAAGGCGGCCGCGCCGGGCGTGGTGACCGGCAAGCTGAGCGACGTCGCCGGTCTGGTCTTCGCCCCGGCGCTGGTCGCGGCGGTGTGCTGCCTGCTGGTCCCCCGCCTTCCGGCGCGATGGGCGGCGGCCGGTTCGACGGTACTGGTGGGCGCGGCGTTCGCCGTGGTCAAGGCGGTGCCCGGCGGTGCCGATGTCGCGTCGGCGGCGTGGAGCGTGATCCGCCCGTCGACGATCCTCGCCGACCCCACCGACCTGCTCGCGCTGCCCGCGCTCGGGATCGCCTGGTGGGTCCGGGGCCGGACGCTGACGCCGGTGGTGTCCGCATCGATCGCGCGCGGTGTCCGCGCCGCCGTGGTGCTGCCGTTCGCGGTGCTGGGCGTCGCCGCGACGAGCGCGCCGTACTACTCGGCGGTGGACCGGGTCGTGGTCGTCGACGGGCAGGTGCGGGTGCTGCGGTACAACGCCTTCCACGGCCTTCCCGACGGCCCCGGCGACCTCGCCGACGCCGCGGCGACCGTGGACGGCACCACCTGGACCGCCCTCAAGGAGCCCGTCACACCGGACCTGCCGCCGCGTGCCACGAGCGCGTGCGTGCCGGACCGGCCGGACGTGTGCTACCGGGTCGTGCCGGGCCGGCTCGCCGTCGAGGAGAGCACCGACGCCGGGCGGACCTGGCGGATGTCGTGGCAGGTGACGGAGGGGCGGCGCACGTTCCTCGCCCGGGGCGACAGCGACCTGCGGTCGCCCCGCGAACACCTCAGCGCCGCGGACATCGCGATCCTGCCCGCCGCCGGCGGCTACCGCGTGTTCGTCGCCAACCGGCGCGACGGCATCGCGATCCGGCAGCCGGACGGGGCATGGCAGCGCATCGGCCTGCCGTACGCCGGTGGGGTCGAGCCGCCGGCGCCGCTCACCGCCCCCGGCAAGCACGTCTGGGCCGAGTACGCCCTCGCCGTGGCGATCGGGTCCGCGCTGTACGTCCTGGGCCTGCTGCCGGCCCTGTCCCGGCGGCGGGTGCTGGCCGGCTTCGCGGCGGGCACCACCGTCCTCGGCGCGATCATCGCCGCGCTCGCCCAGCTGGTGGGCTCGTTCCTGGATATCGGGTTCACCCTGATCGGCATGGGCGTCGGCCTCGCCGGCCTCGTGTGGTGGATCGCCACCGTCGCCGGCGACCCACGACCACGGCCGTGGCTGTGGCCCGCGCAGGCGGCCCTGGCAGTCACCGCCGCCGCGGGCGTCATCGCGACGTTCTACGGCTGGTCGGCGGGCCACCCCGACGCATACTCCACGGCGGCCGGCATCGCCGGCGCGGTGACCGGCACCGCCGTGGCCGGCACCGTCGTCCTCGTCCTGTTCGGCCGTGGCCCGGCGGCCCGGCCCGAGCCCGAGCCCGAGTGGACCACCAACGGCGGCTGACCTACGAAGGTCGCGAACCAGACGGCACTGTCGGCTGCAGCGAATCACGTCGGCGGAGTGACGCACGGGCACCCTGCAGCGGCCGAGGCTGGCCGAGAGATCAGGACACATTCCGGGCAAGGGCCGGCGACCGGTCCGCAGCTGCCCCGGCGCGGCCGCAAACGGGAGGCACACATGACCGCAGGTACTGCTGAACGAACCCAACCGCAGGCTGAGGAGGAGTGCGGAGGCGGCGGTGGTGAAGAGCAGAGCATGCTCCCCTTGCTGCTGACGGCGTTGATGGCGCGCCGGAAGCGGCAGGGTGAGAGCATGGTGGAGCATCCGCTGCTGCTCGCCGCGCTCGCCAGCCGGCGGCAGGAGGGCAAGAACGTCTTCGAACACCCGCTCCTCATCGCCGCGCTGATGCGACAGCGACAGGAAAGCAGCGAAGAAGGCATCGAGCACCCGCTCATGCTCGCCGCCATGATGGCCAGCCGACG
>NZ_JBIAYW010000005.1:257538-582392 GCF_042898305.1 Dactylosporangium sp. NPDC000521 | reverse complement strand
AACACCCCCTCCTCATCGCCGCGCTGATGCGACAGCGACAGGAAAGCAGCGAAGAAGGCATCGAGCACCCGCTCATGCTCGCCGCCATGATGGCCAGCCGACGGCAGCAGGGCAAGAACATCTTCGAACACCCCCTCCTCATCGCCGCGCTGATGCGACAGCGACAGGAAAGCAGCGAAGAAGGCATCGAGCACCCGCTCATGCTCGCCGCCATGATGGCCCGCCAGTAGCGGCACGCATGATCTGGCCCTCCGGTCGTCGCGCCGGAGGGCGGATCGGCCGAGTCTGACGGAGTCCTCCGACAAACGCTGAGGAGTCATCGTGGCCGAACGGGGGCCGAAGGAACCTGCCCACGAGTCACAAGAGCCGATTGAATCGCTGATCGACGACACCATCCAGGCGATCCTCGATGAGGCCGCCAGGTCGCGAGGCGTGCAGGCCAAGACCACGGCACCGCTGCTCGACGCGGTGCTGTCGGCCAAGCCCGCACGAGGTGCGGCTCGGAGGTCGGCACTCGAGCGCGCGCTCCTCGCCGAGGCCCTGGCCGACGCGCTCGCCGACGCGCTGGCACCGGCACTGGCCGCGGCCCTGGCCCCGAGAATCATGGACATCCTCGGGCACAGCGGCGGCGAGGCCGGACCCACCCGGACGGCGCCGGCCAGCAGTACCCGCAAGTCCGACGACAAGTAGCGTCAGCAGGAGGCCACCCGGGCGCGGACGCGGTGGTGGACCGGGGCGGCCAATCCTCGAGCCGCCCCGGGCCGTCATCAGTTGTGCACGTGGGCGCCGTCGTCGGTGGCGGATGCGGCGGCTGCTGCCGGGGCCGCGGCGGCGTGCTGGTGGTCCATGCCGGGCGGCATGTTCCCGTTCGCGTCCAGCACGTGCAGCATCGTCGACATGCCGGCGTCGGAGTGGAACTGCATGTGGCAGTGCAGCATCCAGTGCCCCGGTCCGACCGATTCGCCGGCGACCACGCTGACCCCGAACGTCTGGGCCGGGCCGAGCACCTTGGTGTCGATGATCGGCACGGAGTCGGCGAGCGGCTGCCCGTTGCTCACCACCCCGGTCCGGGTGTCAGCCCAGGAGTGCCCGTGCAGGTGGAAGGTGTGCATGTCGTTGCCGATGCCGACCACCACGAACTCCACCCGCTCCCCCATGCGGGCGACCAGGCAGGTCGGGCCGGGCTGCGGGTTCTCCTCCGCGCAGGTGTCGATGGCCGCGCCGCGACGCAGGTTGATGCTCTGCTGGTTGCCGAAGACCACCGTGTACGTGCGGTCCGGTTTCGGGTCGCCGGGGCGGCGGACCACCAGGCCGCCGAAGAGGCCGGCGGCGAGCCCCTGGGTGCCATGCGGGCCACCCACCATGTGGTCGTGGTACCACCAGTACCCGGCGGTGCCCTGCGCCCCGGTCTTGGTGTTCCGGGGCTGGGCGTACCAGGTGTAGGTGCGGGTGCCGCCCGGCGGGACGTACGAACCGCTCTGCGCCGTGCCGTCGGACTCCTGGGTGTACTTGACCCCGTGTACGTGCAGGGAGACGCCGAGCGGGTGGCTCGGGTTGGTGCGCAGCGCCGCCAGGGTCGCCTCGGGCACCAGGTTGTGCAGGGTGATGGCGAGGCACTCCCCCTCCATCATCTCCATCAGCGGGCCCGGGTAGGACGCCGTCTCCGGGGTGAGGCCGTAGCCGATCCGGGTCTGGGTGCCGTCCTTGGGCAGTTCCACCGCGTACAGCTGGGTGCTGCGGTCCGGCTTGACGCAGCCGTCCGGACGCTCGGCGAACATCCCGGTCTGGGCGGCGGCCAGTCCGCCCGCGCCGACCAGGGCGACCAGCATGACCGCCGCGACGACCAGGTACCGTCCGACGGCACGCGGACGCTCGGGGCGAGGCTGCGGCTCCGCCGGCTCGTCCTCGACCAGGCGCCAGGCCCTCATCGAGCACCTCGCAGCACGACCGGGCGCCGGTAGGCCGCGCGGACCGCGACGGTGGAGCCGGCGAGCCGGCGAGCGCGAGCAGGACCGGCGAACGCGGCCACCCGGCGGCCAGAGGCTCTGAACATGGGACCTCCTGCAGGTGCAGCCGGACGAACGAACCGCCGATGACCGGATGCACCGGTCGCCGGCAGACGCCGCCAGGCAGGGGAACGGGACGAAGCGGATGCGGCACGCCCGGAGGGAAGGCGCGCAGCAAGCGGGGTGCTGCGTCGACGTCGCGCTGGAGTGGCCGCCGGGATCCCGCGACGCGGGGCGGCACTCGATCCGTCAACGCACAGCCGTCACCGTATCCGCCACTTGTCCTAAAAGAAAGAGTTGTCCTAACGGAAGTTTGGCGTGTATGAACCGAACTTCCGTCAACTAGTTCAAAAGTCAACCATCGGGTCCCCACGTGAGGCATGGGGAAACGCATCTACCGAGACAGCGATGAGCGGGCGGCCGGCGTTACCAGGTCCCGCGTCAACGCCCGGGAACGACGGTGCTCACCTGTTCGGCCCGACGTCAGCCACGCCCGCATGGGTCAGGTCCTCGGGCACCACGATCCGCTCGTACATCTCGTCGCTGACGCCGCGGCGCAGCGCCGCCTCCTTGAGGGTCAGATCGTCGTCGATGGCGAGGTGCGCGATCTCGGATGCCTTGTCGTAGCCGATGACCGGCGACAGTGCGGTGACCATCATGACCGAGCGCTCCACGTTCTGCCGCAACCGGTCGCGGTCGAGCCTGACGCCTTCCACGAGGAACTCGCAGAAGTGGCCGGCAGCGTCGGCGAGGATGCGGATCGAGTGCAGGACGTTGTTGATGACGACGGGACGGAAGGCGTTGAGCTCGAAGTTGCCCTCGTTGCCGCTGATGGCCACGGCGGTGTCCGACCCGAGCACCTGGACGCAGACCATGAGCATCGCTTCGGCCTGGGTCGGGTTGACCTTGCCGGGCATGATCGAGGAGCCGGGCTCGTTGGCCGGCAGGATCAGCTCGTGCAGGCCGGTGCGCGGTCCGGAGCCGAGCCAACGCACGTCGTTGGCGAACTTGAACAGCGCCGTGGCGATCCCGCGCAGCGCGGCCGACGTGCGCACCAGCGCGTCCAGGGAGCCCTGCGCGGCGAACTTGTTGGGCGCGGTGACGAACGGCCGGCCGGTCAGCTCCGCGATCACCTCGGCGGTGTCCTCGCCGAAGCCGGATGGGGCGTTGAGGCCGGTGCCGACGGCGGTGCCGCCCATCGCCAGCCGGTACAGGCCATGCCTGGTCAAGGCGAGGTGTTCGCAGGCGTCCTCGAGCTGGGCGGCGTAGCCGGACCATTCCTGGCCGACGGTGAGCGGGGTGGCGTCCTCCAGATGCGTCCGGCCGATCTTCACGACGTCGGCCCACTCCCGGCTCTTGACCGTGGTGGCGTCGTGCAGCCTGGCGAGCGCCGGCAGCAGGTGTTCCTCGATCGCGGTGACCGCGGCGATGTGCATGGCGGTCGGGAAGGTGTCGTTGGAGGACTGCCCCATGTTGACGTCGTCGTTCGGGTGTACCGGTGTCTTGGAGCCCAGTTGCCCGCCGACGAGCTGGATCGCGCGGTTGGAGATCACCTCGTTGACGTTCATGTTGGACTGGGTGCCGGAGCCGGTCTGCCAGACGTACAGGGGGAACTCGCTGTCGAGCTCGCCGGCGATCACCTCGTCGGCCACCCGCGAGATCAGGTCGGCCTTCCACCGCGGCATCCGCCCGGCGCGGGCGTTGACGATCGCCGCCGCCTTCTTGACGTAGCCGTAGGCGTGGTAGACCGCCTTGGGCATGCGGTCGTCGCCGATGTCGAAGTGCACCAGGGAGCGCTGGGTCTGCGCGCCCCAGTAGTGGTCGGCCGGCACGGCGACCGGGCCGAGCGAGTCGGTCTCGGTGCGGGTGCCGGTGGCGTCGATACCGATCGGCACGTCGCGCACCTCAGGCTCACCACGGGAGCCGGTCGGCTCGGGCACGGCGAGTCACCCGGCCTTGACGGGACGGTACTCCGGCTGCCACATCGCGTCCCGTACCTGCCGTCCCGGGTCGGTGAGGTCCGCGCGGGCCAGCCCCTCGGCGGCGGCCCGCTTCGCCACGGCGGCCGCGACGGTGGCCGACACCTCCCGCAGGTTCTCCACGTGCGGCAGCAGCGACGCACCGGGTGCACTCACGTCCACGAGGCCGGCGACGGCTTCGGCGGCGGCCGCGAACATGCCGTCGCTGATCCGCTTCGCCCTGGCCACGATGGCGCCGAGGCCGAGCCCGGGGTACAGCAGGGCGTTGTTCGCCTGCCCGATGCCGTACGTGACGCCTCGGTAGGTGACCGGCGGGACCGGGATGCCGGTGGCGATGAGGCCGCGGCCGCCGGTCCACGGGATGAGCCGGTCCGGCATCGCCTCGATGCGTTCCGTCGGGTTGGACAGCGGGAAGATGATGGGCCGGTCCACGTGCCCGGCCATCTCCTTGACGATCTCCTCGGTGAACGCGCCGCGCACGGTCGAGGTGCCGACCATCATGGTCGGCCTGACGTTCGCGACGGTCTCCCGGAGCCCGATGCCGCCGTCCCGCCGCCAGGCGGCGACCTCGCCGGCCGGCCGGGCGTACGGGGCCTGGTAGTCACGCAGGTCGGTCATGTCGTCGGTCAGCAGGCCCTGTTTGTCGACGCACCAGACCTGCCGGACCGCCGCGTCCCGGTCCGCACCGTCGCGGACCATCGCGTCGCGGAGCTGGTCGGCGATGCCCACCCCGGCGGTGCCGGCGCCGAAGATGACGATCCGCTGGTCCCGCATGCGAGTGCCGGCCACCCGCATCGCGCTCAGCGCCGCGGCGAGCACGATCGCGCCGGTGCCCTGCATGTCGTCGTTGAACGTGCACACCCGGTCGCGGTAGCGCTCCAGGATCCGCCTGCCGTTGCTCGGCCCGAAGTCCTCCCAGTGCAGCAGCGCGTTCGGGAACAGCCTGGTCGCCGCCTGCACGTAGGCGTCGATGAACTCGTCGTAGCGCCGCCCGCGCTCCCGGGTGTGCCGGTTGCCGAGGTAGTCCGGGTCGTTGAGCAGTTCCTCGTTGTCGGTACCGACATCGAGCGCGACCGGAATCACCCGGCCCGGGTCGATACCGGCCGCGGCGGTGTAGACGGCCAGCTTGCCGACTGCGATGTCGATGCCGCCGGAGCCCCAGTCGCCGATCCCCAGGATCTCCTCGGCGTCGGAGGCCACGATCAGGTCCACGTCGTCCGCACCCAGCCCGGCGTCGGACAGCGCCTGCTCCACCCGGTCAGGTTCGTCGACCGACAGGTACACCCCACGCGGGCGGCGGTACTCGTGGCTGTACCGCTTGATCGCCTCACCCACGGTCGGGTCGTAGACGACCGGCAGCATCTCGCGCAGGTGCTCGGTCAGCAGCCGGTAGAACAGCACCTCGTCGTTGTCCTGCAGCATCGCCAGAAAAACGTTCTTGTGCAGGTCGGACGGCTGGCGGCGGTACTGCTCGTACACCCGCCGCAGCTGGTCGTCCAGGGACAGGACCGCCGGCGGCAGCAGCCCCTCCAGCCCCAGCGCGGTGCGCTCCTCGCGGGTGAAGGCCGTGCCCTTGTTCAGCAGGGGTGTGCCGAGCACCTCCGCGCCACGCGCAGTGGTGACGTACGCGCCGTTCTCCGACCGGAACCTCCGCTTCGCGGCCACCCGCGTGCCTACGGTCATCGAAACGCCTCCGGTTCCTCTCGGTCCCCTCCCTACGCCGGTCCCACTACCCCCTGTCGGCCGAGTACACCTCCGGCCGCCGTCACGCGAGCAACGGGCACGGAGCGCCCGGTGCGCGACGTCGCCGCGGGCGGGCACCACCCGCCGTCGACGCGTACACCGCGAACGCGACGGACAGTAGCGGGGGACCCCCATGTCCGGGGTCCCCCGCACAGTCACGGGTCAGCCGATGACGAGCCGGGCCAGCATCACCGTGTCGGGGCCGTCGGGCGTCGTGCTCAACCCGAACGCCTTGAGCGGGATCCCGAACGCCTCGCCGCCGACGTGGAAGAGCGCGGCCGTCGCCTGCGGGTCGGCGCCGGTCATCGCGGTGCGGAACAGCGGGTCGTCGGCGAGGAGGCCCGTCGTGCTGCCGGCGAACGGCCCGGTCCGCATGACGACGTGGGCGTCGCGAGTGGTGACCGTGACGTGGGACCACGCGGCGAGACGGGCGGTGGCGGACCGGGTCTGTGCCGCCGCGGCGGCGTCGGCGAGCTCGACGTCGACGAGCATGCCCGGCGGGTCCATGAAGGCGCCGAAGGCGCTCGGCTGCGGACCGGCGGTGGCGTAGGCGACGGACTTCGCGCCGGCGGCGGCCTGGGTGACGGCGTCGAGGCTGCGCTGGGCGTCGTGGGCCTCGATGGCGGGGCCGTCACTCATGCCCGTCAGGCTGCCCGGGTCGCCCGTGTAGATGGCGCCGTAACCGGGGGTGATCGAGGCAGCGCCAAGGAACTCCCCACCGCTGGGCAGCGGCGGGCCGGTCCCGTCCAGCAGCCCGCGCATCGAGAAGACCGCGGCGGGGAACAGGATGTTCGTCGGGTTGGTGCCGAGGTAGCCGAGGTTGCCGGGCACGACGCCCGCGGCGGTCACGCCGGCGGGCAGCTGACCGAGACGGCCGGCCGCGGCGGGCGGCCCGGCGGCGAAGTACGGCAGGTCGTGCGCGCCGATGAGGCGGCCCCGCACCTCCATGCCGTCGCCCTCCGCGCGGGCGCCGACGAGGAGCCGGCCGTTGGCGGCGGGCAGCGGATGCTTCGGGTCGGCGAAGAGCTGGGGCAGGCCGAACTCCTCGGCGTCGAGTCCGTAGGAACGCACGTCGCGCCCGAAGTCGAACCACCCCAGCACCGGCAGGTCCGCGGGCATACCGGCGCGGGCGGTGGCGAACACCGGGTCCGCCGCGAGGGACGGTGCCTTCGCGGCCGCCTCGGCGACCGCCTGGGACCCCTGCGCGGCGAACGCGATCAGCGCGTAGTCGGCACGGATGACGATGCCCGCCGCGTCGGGGCCCTTCGCGCGTACGGTGGCGAGGGCCTTGTCCTTGTTCTTGAGCAGCGTGACGAGCAGCGTCGCGGGACCGGAAGGCGAGGTCCAGCGCGCGATCCCGAAACGGTCGCCGAGCCAGGGGGCGGCCTCCTCGAGGGTGATCGACGCGCCGGACCCGGTGAGCAGGGCGCGCTGGACGCCGGTGAAGGAGTTGCGGGCGCCGGACGTCTTGCCCAGCAGGCCGTCGAACGCGAGCCGCTGCCGCATGCCCGGCTGCAGGTCGAACCGCGCGAACGACGCCACGTCGGCGGGCACCACCTGCTCCGGCAGCATCCCGGACGGCTTCTCCCAGTTCCTCGTCAACGCGAAGGCACCGCCGCCGGCGATCGCGGCGAGGACCACGACAGCGGCGACCACGGCCGCGGCACGGCGACGGCGCCGCCTCGAACGGTCCACAATAGACCGTTCCGATGGCTGCTCGACCTCTGCTGCGGCGGCGGCTTCGGGCCGGCCCTCGCCGGCGGCCTCCGCATCACCGAGCGGGCCGCTCGCGGCGGAAGCGGGCAGCCCGGAAGGCGGGTCGGCGCTGACCTCAGGACCGGCGCCACGGTCGCTCTCGGTGGACAATGCAGTCTCGCTGTGCTCGGACACGATAAGCCCCCGCTAGAAATCGACGCGCGCATCGTAGCGGTAGCCGTGACGGCGGTGTGTACCTCAGCGCTCGCACCGTTCAGTTGCCCGAACGCTGTGGGGTGGTCGCCGATCTCGGCGGCGGGTCCGCCCTGGCGGCGAGGTCACGCGGCACCGGCCGGGCGCTGATCAGCAGGAGGCAGCCCGCGGCGCTGATCAGTCCGCACAGCAGCAGCGCCGCCCGGTATCCGAGCGCCTGCGCGGTCGCGCCCGCGACGAGCCCGGAGACCAGCGACGCGGTGATGAACGCGTTGCCGAACAGCGCGGTCGCGCGGCCGGTGGCCTCGGGCATCAGGTCCTGGATGTACGTGATGCCCAGCGCGTTGACCGCGGCGATGGCCACGCCGCGGGCCACCTGGGCGGCGATGAGCAGCGGCAGGCTGGAGCCGGCCGCGACGAGCGCGAAGTACACCACGAACAGCAGCATGCCCAGCAGGATCACCCGCTGCGGGCGTACCCGGGCGGGCAGCAGGATCAGGCCCAGCGCCGCCGGTATCTCCGCCAGTGCGCCCGTGCTGGCCAGGAGCCCCACATCGTGGTCGGGCCGGGCCAGGGTGCGCGTGACGTACAGCGGCAGCGCGACCGAGCCGGCGCACATGGCGGTGTTGAACAGCATGAAACTTGCCGCCACCAACAGCACCGGCCGCTGCAACCGGGACGGCGTCCGCGACTGCGGCGCGGTCCGGGCTGCGACCGGCGTCGCGCCCAACAGCAGCAGCGGTACCGCGATCAGCGCGAACGCCAGGGAGGTCAGCAGCAGCAGGCCGCTGTATCCCCGCCACGCCAGCGCCGCCGACCCGAGGATCGGGCCGATGGCCCAGGCCAGCGAGAACACCGACCGCAGCGCCAATGTCCCGCGTCCCGACGCGCCACCGGACGCCCGGTCCAGGTGGGTCCGCGCCAGCGCGAACACCTGCGAGAAGCCCGCCAGGCCGGCGCCGAGCAGGCCCGCCCCGATGACCAGCAGCAGGGCGTAGCTGGTGGTCGTGCTCAGCGCGAGGTACCCGACGGCCGGCGCCAGCACGGCGACCAACGCCGGCCACCGGCCGGCACCGCGGTCGAACCGGCGACCGAGCCAGGACGTCACAAACAGTCCGCTGACGGCGATGACGGAGAGGAACACGCCTACCTGCAGCGGAGACAGTAGCGCCCGGTCCGCGCCGAACAGCACCAGATACGGCCCGATCATGGAGTCGGCGATGCCCAGCAGCAGGACACAGACCAGCAGGTGCGGCAGCTTCGCCTCGACCATGCGCCCCGCGCCGAAGACCATCCGCATCCACATCCCTGGATCGCGACGGCAGCCGCACCCGCCACGGCAACATCGACGACGATCTTTGCCCTGCCAGGCTTGCCGAGGACACTACAGGCCCACTGGCGTCGCCGTCACCCCTTCCGCGCGCCCCGCAACGACTGCGCATCGGCAGGATTCGCTGCTCACCGACGAGCGTCCGCCGCAGCGGCGTTCGCCCGAGGCCGGCCGGTGTCCGAGTGGTCGTCGACCTCCGCGCACACCACTCCGGAATAGTGATCCACAGGTCGGCTTCGCGGTGACCGCCGGCACCCCGCACGGCGTACCCCACGGGGTGTCCTTGACGGCAAGCAGCACGGTCGCCGCCTGACTGCCTGCCGCCTCGGGCCGGCATCAACCGCGCAGCGCCGCCGTGGCGAAGTCCCGCATCCCGTCCTCGAGGCCGACACGGGCGGCGAAGCCCAGCTCGGCCCGGGCCCGCCAGGGCGCGGCGACCACGTGGCGCACGTCGCCGGCACGGAAGTCGCCGGTGATGATCGGCTCCGGGCCGTGCATCGCCGCGGCCAGGGAGGCGGCCATCGCGCCGACCGTGGCCGGAACGCCGGAGGCGATGTTGTAGGCGCGGAAGCCGTCCGGCACGGTGGCGGTGACGGCCAGGACGTTGGCCGCGGCGACGTCGGTGACGTGGACGAAGTCGCGGCGCTGGGCGCCGTCCTCGAACACCCGCGGGGCCCGGCCCGCCTCGAGGGCGGAGCGGAAGATGGCGGCGACGCCGCTGTACGGCGTGTCGCGCGGCATACCGGGCCCGTACACGTTGTGATAGCGCAGCGCCACCACGGTGCCGGCGCCGGCGGTCGCCCACGCCAGTGCCAGATGCTCCTGCGCGACCTTCGAGGCGGCGTAGACGCTGCGCGGCCGCAGCGGGGCGTCCTCCTCGACATCGTCCGGCGCCAGCCGCAACCGGCAGGCAGGGCAGCCGGGCTCGAACGACCCGGCCGCCAGATCGGCGGCGGCCCGCGGGGCGGGCGGCACCGGTCCGTGCGCAGGGCAGCGATACGCACCCTCGCCGTAGACGACCATCGAGCTGGCCAGCACCAGCCGCCGCACGCCCGTGCGGGCCATCCCGGCGAGCAGCACGGCGGTGCCCAGATCGTTGCAGCCGACGTACTCAGGCAGATCGGCCAGGTCCACGCCCATACCGACCATCGCCGCCTGGTGGACCACGGCGTCGACCCCCGCCAGCGCCGCATCGACCGCGTCCCGGTCGCGGACGTCGGCGCGCGGGAACGTGGGGTCGGGCGTGCGGTGCGCGGCGGGGTGCAGCAGGTCGAGCACCGAGACGTCATGGCCGGCGGCGCGCAGGGCGGTGACGACGTGCGTGCCGATGAACCCGGCGCCGCCGGTGACGAGGATCCGCATGCCATGACCGTAGGCGGGCACCGGACGGCCGGTCGGCCGCGTTCGTGGTTCGTAATGGTTGGTTCGCCGCTCGTAAGATCTTTGCCGGCGACCCATGGGTAGCGTCCGATCCGTGCCAGATGTCGTATTGCCCTGTCTCAACGAGGCCGCCGCACTGCCGTGGGTGTTGTCCCGGCTGCCCGGCGGCTACCGCGCGATCGTCGCCGACAACGGCTCGACCGACGGGTCGCCGCGGATCGCCGCCGCGCACAGCGCTGTCGTCGTGCACGCCGCCCCGCGCGGGTTCGGCGCCGCCGCCCACGCGGGGCTGCGGGCCGCCACCGCGGACATCGTGTGCTTCATGGACGCCGACGGTTCGTTCGACCCACGGCAGCTGCCCCGGGTGGTGGCGCCGGTCGAGGAGGGCCGGCTCGACCTGTCGATGGGTCGTCGCCGCCCCACGGACCGCCGGGCGTGGCCGGTGCACGGCCGGGTCGGCAACGCCGTCGTGGCCTGGCGGTTGCGCCGCTCGTCCGGGATCCAGGTGTACGACCTGGGCCCCATGCGAGCCGCGCGGCGCGAAGCGCTGCTGGCCCTCGGGCTGGTCGACCGCAGGTTCGGCTACCCGCTGGAGATGGTGCTCCGCGCGGCCGAGGCAGGCTGGCGCATCGCCGAGGTCGACGTGGACTACGCGCCGCGCGTCGCCGGCAGGTCGAAGGTGACCGGCACCGTCCGCGGCACCGCCCGGGCCGTACGCGACATGACAAAGGTGCTGAGCCGATGACCGCGCCACGCGTACAGCTGCTGCTGCTGGCCAAGACCCCGCTACCGGGGCGGGTGAAGACCCGGCTGTGCCCGCCGTGCACGCCCGGCCAGGCGGCCGCGGTCGCCGCCGCGATGCTCGCCGACACCGTCGAGGTCCTGTCCGCCGTGCCCGCCGTCCGCCGGACCCTGGTGGTCGACGGCGACCTCGCCGCGCCGGTCGGCTGGGGGCGCCGCCCGCAACGCGGCGACGGCCTCGGTGCGCGCCTGGCCGCGGCGTTCGCCGACACCGCCGTGCCGGGTGTCGCGACGCTGCTCGTCGGCATGGACACCCCGCAGCTGCGCATCGGGCACCTCGTCGCGGCGGGCGCGGCGCTGGCGGACTCCGCCGCGGTGCTCGGCCCGGCGCAGGACGGCGGCTGGTGGGTTCTCGGGCTGCGGGACCCGTCGATGGCCCGGGTGCTCGTCGACGTGCCGATGTCCACTTCGGACACCGGGGCGGCGACCCGCGCCGCGCTGCGCGACGCCGACGTGGCGACCCTGCCGACGCTGCGTGACGTGGACACCGCCGCGGACGCGTGGGCCGTCGCCGCGGCATGCCCGGGCGGGCGGTTCGCGCGGACGGTGGCCGAACTGCTGCCAGCACCGGCCGGGGCCACGTCGTGAACGCCCCCGTGGCGGTGTACGGCGCTGCGCTGCGCCGCGCCGCACGCGGCCAACCGGCACCGATGCTGCTCGTCGACCGTGCCGGCGCCGTCCTCCGCCCGCTCGACGCCGGCGCCTGGTCGGGCCGGCCGGTGCCGGGCGACGGGCAACTCGTCGCCCGGTGCGCCGACGGCACCCTCGACCTGGGCTGCGGCCCGGGCCGCCTGACGGAGGCGATCGCCGCGACCGGCCGGCGCGTGCTCGGCGTGGACGTGAGCCCGCAGGCGGTGCGGTACGCGCGACGCCGTGGCGCGCCGGTGATCCGTGGCAACCTGTTCGGCCCGCTGCCCGGCGAGGGCGGCTGGGGCTGCGCGCTGCTCGCCGACGGCAACATCGGCATCGGCGGCGACCCCGTGCGCCTGCTCGGGCGCTGCCGCGACCTGATCGCCGCGGCCGGCAGCGTCCTGGTCGAGGTGGACCCGCCGGGCTGCCGCACCTGGTGCGGCCACGTCGCGCTCACCGGCGCCGAGCTCACCAGCGCCACGTTCGCGTGGGCGTTCGTCGGCGTCGAGGACATCGCCGCCATCGGCCGCGACGCCACGCTGCGGCTCGCCGAGACCTGGACGGAGGCCGGCCGATGGTTCGCCCGCCTGAAGCCCTGACCACGCTGCCACGCCGGTTCACCTCACCGCTGCGCTCGCCGCGGCTGACCGCGCACCTGGGCCTGTGGCTGGCGACCGCGTTCGCCGTGTGCTTCGCGACCGGCCTGATCAGCCACGCGATCCAGCATCCGCCCGGCTGGTTCGCCTGGCCGTCGCGGCCGGTGCAGCTGTACCGCATCACCCAGGGCCTGCACGTCGCGACCGGGCTGGCGTGCCTGCCGCTGCTGACGGCGAAAGTGTGGTCGGTCTTCCCGAAGCTGTTCGCGTGGCCTCCGGTGCGCGGCGTGCCCCACGCGCTGGAGCGGGCCGCGGTGGCGCTGCTGTCCGGGGCCGCGCTGTTCGAGCTCGTCACCGGCCTGCTGAACATCGCGTACCGGTACTCGTTGATGCCGTTCGGGTTCGTCGGCGCCCACTACTGGACCGCGTGGCTGCTGATCGGCGCGCTGCTGCTGCACGTCGCGGCGAAACTGCCGGTCGTCCGGGCGGCGCCGGCCGTGGACCGGTCGCGCCGAGGGGTGCTCACGCTCGTCGGCGCCGCCGCCGCCGCCATCACCCTCGCCACGGTGGGACAGACGGTCCGCCCGCTGCGGCGGCTGGCGTTGCTCGCGCCGCGGCTGCCGGACGTCGGCCCGCAGGGCGTACCGGTGAACAAGACGGCGGCCGCCGCCGGCGTGACCGCGGTGGACGACACCTACCGGCTTGTCGTGACCGGTCCGGGCGGACGGCACGCGCTGAGCCTCGCCGACCTGCGGGCGCTGCCGCAGCACACGGTGTCGCTGCCGATCGCGTGCGTGGAAGGCTGGAGCGCCGGCGCCGAGTGGACCGGCGTCCGCGTCGCGGACCTCCTCCGGCTCGTCGGCGCCGACGAGCTCGACCTGCCGGTGACCGTCGAGTCGCTGCAGCGCGACGGCGGCTACCGGACGTCCACACTGGACCCGGGTCCGGCCCGGGATCCGTTGACGCTGCTGGCATTGCGGATCGGCGGTGCGCCGCTGCACCCCGACCACGGCTACCCGTGCCGGCTCATCGCGCCGAACCGCCCTGGCGTGCTGCAGACGAAGTGGGTCGGTGCGATCACCGTGGTGCCGTCATGAGGGCGGTGTTCGCGGCGCTCGGCCTCGCCGCGGTCAGCTACGGCGCCTACGGGCTGCTCACCGACCGGGGCGCGAACCCGCTCGGCCAGCTGGCGTTCGTCGCGGTGCTGCTGGCCGGCCACGACTTCGTCGTCGTCCCGCTGGTCATCCTCGCCGGGGTCGCCGTCACCCGGTGGGTACCCGAACCGGCCCGCGGCCCCGTGCGGGCGGCGCTGGTCGTGAGCGCGGCCGTCACCGCGGTGGCGCTGCCGTTCATCGCCGGCGCGGGTCGCGTCGCCGGCAACCCGTCCGCGTTCCCGCAGTCCTACGGCCGGGGACTCGCCGTCGTCCTGACCGTGGTCTGGACCGTCGCGGCACTGTGGACGGCTGCGAACCTGAGGCACAGGCGGTGAACGCCCGGCGGGTGTGCGCCGGGGCTTGCCTGGTCGCGATGCTGGCGGCCCTGCTGCTGCCCGGCCGCTGGTACGTGCTGATGTGGGTGCCGTTCGTGGCCGGCGCGTACCTGGTGTGCCGGCTCGACCGGCGCGCCGCGCTTGTGCTGGTGCTCCTCGGCGGTGCCGTGTTGCCGCTCGCGGCTGGGCTCGAGCCGCCGAACAGCAGCGACGACATGTACCGCTACGTGTGGGACGGCCGGGTCCAGCGCGCCGGCGTCGACCCGTACCGGTATCCGCCATCGGCACCGCAGCTGGCCGGGCTGCGCGACGGCTTCCTGTGGCCGGAGCACTCGAACTGGTGCGTGCCCAGCGGCTGCACGCTGATCAACCGGCCGGACGTGCCGACGATCTATCCGCCGGTCGCGGAGGCATTGTTCGCGGTGGTGCCCGGCACCGGCCGGGAACGCCCGATGCAGCTGACGATGGCGGCGTTCGCGTTCGCCACCGCCGCGTTCCTGTGGTGGGCGCTGTGCCGCCTGGGCCGCGACCCGCGCCGCGCGGTGCTGTGGGCCTGGTGTCCCCTGGTGGCCCTGGAGGCGGGCAACAACGCCCATGTCGACGTGGCCGCGGTGGGCCTGGCGGCGCTCGCCCTGTTCGTGCTGGCCCGCGGCCGGACCCGGCGGGGCGCGGTGCTGGGCGGCGCGCTGCTCGGCGCCGCGGTGGCCACGAAGCTCACGCCGGTGCTGCTCGGCCCGGCGGTGCTGCGCCGCCGGCCCGTGACGGTCGCGGCTGCCGTGACCATCGCGGTCGTCGCCGTCTACCTGCCGCACGTGCTGGCCGCCGGCCCCGCCGTCCTCGGGTACCTGCCCGGCTACCTGCACGAGGAGGGGTACGCCGACGGTTCCCGCTTCGCGCTGCTGAGCCTGCTGCTGCCCGAGCCCGTGCTCGCCCCGGCCGCCGTGCTGCTGCTGGCCACGGCCTCGCTGTACGTCATGCGCACCGCGGACCCGGACCGCCCGTGGCGCGGCGCCGCCGTCATGGTGGCCGCGGCCCTGCTCGTCACAGCGCCCAGCTACCCGTGGTACGCGCTGCTGCTGGTGATGCTCATCGCCTACGGTGCACCGGCTGAGTGGCTGGTCCTGGCGGTCGCGGGCACCGTCGCACAGCTCGCCGGCGACTTCGGCCTCACCCAGTCCTCTGTGCAGCGCGCCGCATACGTCACGGCCCTGCTCGTCGTCGCGGCCGGGCTCCTGCTGCGGCGGCACCACCCGCGACCTCGCGTCGCCGAGGTCGTCAGGACGACGTGACCGGCTCCCACCAGGGCGCTCGGCTCGCGTCCGGTCCGGCGGTCCGCCGCCGGCACCCGAGCAGCGTGATCAGAGCGCCGACGGCTCCTCGTCAGGATCACCGCCACGGCTCAACAGCATGACCACGGCGTGCGCGGGCGATGACGACGCTGCGCGGCGTGCCCGCGCCGGCGCCGGACTCCCCGCCCTGCCGGACGTCGCCGGATCGGCACCCCCGCCATCCGGCGGCTGGATGCGTTCGGGTTCCTCGTCGTCGATGGCGGACCGTTCGGCCAGCCGTACGCATCGAGGGCATCCGTGCGGTCCGCCGGGCGCCTGTGCACCGATCCAGCCGTGCCGGCTGAACAGGCTCCAGGCCAGGGTCCAGGAATGCAGGCTGGCGCCGAGATGATCCACGACCAGCCCGCAGCCGTCGCACACCAGGCTGAAGTCCGTGCCGTCCTGTGTGTGCAGCACCGTCATGCGCGCCCCCGCCCCTCCGGTCACGGGCGGTCCGCGAGCGACGGCGCTCCGCCCCGTTCATGCCATGCTCACCGGAGCGCATGGCGGTCGCCCATCGGAATTGTGACGATCGTACGACGCTTACCGCGACGGCTCACCCGGCGCCGGCGCGCCTTCGTCGACCATCTCGGGCAGGCCGGCCGGTCCGGACAGCCGTACCAGGTGCCGTATCTGCGGCGACGGCCTCAGCAACGTCAGCCGTCCGCCGAGGTCACGCAGCCGGCGGTGCAGCCCGACGAGAAGGTCGACGCCGGCCGCGTCCACGGACGGGCACTGGGCGAGGTCGACGTGCAGGTGGATCGGGCGCCGACCCGGCGCGCCGGTGAGCATCGTGATGTACAGGCCAGGTGCCCCATGTCGCGGGAGTCCTCGACGACCGCGTCGAACCGCAGCGGACGGCCGCGGGTCATGCCGTGTCGGCCCGATCCACGGCGAGCACGGACACCGACCGGTCGCAAGCGATGCCGTTGACCGTGAAGTCCGTCGGCGGTGGCGCGTCGATGCGGTGCGGCAGCATCCTGACCGCAGCGGTCCGTTCGAGCCTGACGTCGACGGCCCGCCACACGGACGCCGTGCCGCCGGTGCCCACCTCGGCGATCAGCCGATACCGGCCGCCGATCATCGGCATGACGTCGACACCCCCAGGTCTCGCTGCACGGCATGGCTCCGGCCGGAGCCGCCATCGCGATCCTCGCCGCGCGGCATGGCGGGAAATCCTCAATCGTGTGACAGTTGTGCGACGAGGCAGCGTGTCATACAACCGTCATCCCACCGCCGAATGGCCTCCACATGGCCGGGCAAGACTGGGTTCCTCCTGGCCGTGTGTCGGATGCGACGCACACCCCGAAGACGCGATGGTGGGGCGGTCCCCCCGGTGTCCCACCACCGCCTCGATGGTGCCGTCGTCGGCGGCCCGGCCGAGCCAGCCGCCGTCGTGGTACAGCATCGCCCGCCGGTTCCCGCCCGTGTCCAACGAGCGCAGCAGATCGGCGGCGTCGACCTGATCGGTGAGCACACCCTCCCGCAGGATCCGGGTGTCGAACGACACCGCACGCACCGACGCCCGCTCGCGCCCTTCCAGCAGGGAATGCCGGGTCGCCTGGTATGTCGCGAACGCCATCGACGCCGACAGCAGCAACGCGCCGACGGCGAACCCGCCGACGACCCGTGTCCGAAGCCCCGCGCGTCTCATCGCTGCAGCTTGTAGCCCATGCCACGGACCGTGACGAGCCGCTGCGGCGTCCGCGTGTCGCCTCGGCAGCCGATGTCCGTCGCGGCCCGCAGCCGCCGTCGGGTGGCAGATGTCACGCAACTGTCACCGGCACAGCGGCCGAGCCGCCGGAGGCTTCGTCATAGAACTGTCATCAATTCGCGGGACGGCTGCCATGCACCGCGCGCAGGGTGGATCCTTGTCCACCCGGTCCGATAGGGGTCACGATTGACGGCGTTGCTCAGTCTCGACAGCAAGAACTTCACCCTCGCCTGCGACGGCTGCGGCCAACTGGTCACCAACCTCGCCCCGACGATGGGGAACTGGGCCGTCGCGTGGAGCCTGTTCAGCCAGGACGGCTGGACCGGTGACGACCTCGCGACCGGACCGCACACCTGCCGCCGCTGCACGCACACACCCCCGCCGCCACGGATGGTCGAACAGGCGCTGGCCCGTGAACGCTGCGTGCCCGCCGCCCGCGAGTCGCGGCGCCTGAGGGTCACCCGGGTGGCGGACACCACCGTCGTGACCCTGACGGGCTCACCCGACCTGCTCGTCAACGCCCGCCTGCGCGACCTCGTCCTCGACCTGCCCGGTCGGGCACAACGCCTCGTCATCGACGTCACCCGGGTGGCACGGCTGGACTCCGGCGCCATCGACGTGCTGGTCCATGCGCACCGCCGGTCCATCACCGTGTGCCTGGTCGGCGCGGCACAGCAGGTCCGGGATTCGTTGCGGCTGCTCAACCTGCACGAGCTGTTCCCAGCGTTCCGGACCCTCGCAGAGGCGACATCGTACGGCCCGGCCACCGGTGCCGAACCCGTGCCGGCGGGCGCGGAGCGGCACGATCGAGTCGACGCGCGGTGAACTTCTCCGTCAGCAGCAGCATCGAGCACAGCGGCGCAGTGGTCGTCACCGTCCGCGGCACCGTGGAACACACGACCATCTGATCACCGCCACTGGATTCCCCGAGGCGATCACCGTCAACCCGTACGACGTCGACGCCCTGAAGGCCGCGATCCTCAACGCGATCGAGCCCACCGATGCGTGACGGAGGTGAGCGCCCGCAGCGACATGAGGACGACCGGCGCCCGATCTGGCTCTGCCTGACCGACGCCGGGAAGGACCTCATCGGCGCGGTGATGCTCGCGCGCCGCAGGGAACTCGAGGACCTGGTCCGGGCTAGTCGACCTGACCGCCTCGAAACGCACCCTGGCGACCATGCGCGCGTTCGCAACCGCGGCCGGCGAGGTGCCCGACGCACAGTGGTGGCAGTTGTGGGCCGAGTCGGCGACCCCCGCCCCGGGACCTGGCCCGCCCAGCCCGCAGCGAACCGCGGCTCAGCCGCCTGAATCAGCCCTGCGACGCCAGACGGGCGGAGCCAGGATCGCAGGCGGGGCAGCAGCGGCACGCTGCGACCTGGGTACGTCGGCGATCACCGGGCCGGAGCAGCTCGTCTTCGCCGGCCGTCAGGTGGCCGGGTCTTCCTGCTGGTAGACGTCGGGGATGCCGTCGGCGTCGAGGTCGAGCTCCTCGATCTTGCGCAGCCGGCTGTAGTGGACGTTGCGGATGCGCAGCACCACGGCGGCGAGCGTCGCGGCGATCAACGACCCGAGCAGGATGCCGATCTTCGCGTCGGCGTCGCGTTGCGTGCCGACACCGAACGCGAGCTCGCCGATCAGCAGCGACACCGTGAATCCCATCCCGGCGAGGATCGACAGCCCGAAGACGTCCCACCAGCTCAGCTGTGCGGCGAGCCGGGCGCTGGTGAACCGTTGCACCAGCCACGTCGTCCCGAGCACGCCGATCGCCTTGCCGACCACCAGCGCGGCGACGACGCCGAGGGTGACCGAGTTGATCAGGCGGGCGCCGATCGGGCCCTGGCCGACGACGGTGACCCCGGCGGCGAAGAACGCGAACACGGGCACGGCGACGCCGGCGGAGACCGGCCGCCAGCGCCGCTCGAACCGTTGCGCCATCTCGCAGCCGGTGCCGTCGGCGCGGCGCCGCACCGGGACCGCGAACCCGAGCAGGACTCCGGCGATGGTGGCGTGGACGCCGGAGGCGTGCATGAGGGCCCACGTCGCCGCGGCGAGGGGCAGCAGCACCCACCAGGCGCGCACCTGCAGGTGCGTGAGCACACCGAACAGCCCGAGCGGGACCAGCATCAGGACGGCCGGGACGATCCACAGGTCGTCGGTGTAGAACACGCCGATGATCGTGATGCCGAGCAGGTCGTCGACGACGGCGAGGGTCAGCAGGAACGTCCGCAGCGCCGCCGGCAGGTGGGTGCTGATGACGCCGAGCACGGCGAGCGCGAACGCGACGTCGGTGGCGGTCGGGACCGCCCACCCGGCGAGCGCGCCGGGGACGCCGGCGTTGACCGCCACGAAGATCACCGCGGGGCCGATCATGCCGCCGACCGCGGCGAGGACCGGGAGCATCGCCCGCCGCGGATCCCGCAGGTCCCCGGCGACGAACTCCCGTTTGAGCTCCAGACCGGCCACGAAGAAGAAGACCGCCAGCAGACCGCCGGCCGACCATTCGGCCAGGGACAGGTCGAGGTGCAGCGCGTGCGGGCCGACCGTAACCGCGCCCAGCGTGTGGTAGGCGGCCCGCCACGGCGAGTTCGCCCACAGCAGCGCGACCACCGCCGCGGCCAGCAGCAACGCGCCGCCGACCGTCTCCGTGCGCAGGATGTCGCCGATCCGGCTGGCCTCGCCCCAGCTCCCACGCCCGAGCAGCGACATTCGCGGACGGCGGTCGGGTGCGGGTCGCATGCGGCTCCTGCGGGAAGGGTCGGCAAAGACATCGCCGACCAGACTTCCCGGCACACCTGCCGACGAGGGTACGCGATCCTCCTCACCTTGCTCGTCACCGCCGCCGACTCGCGCCGGCGGCCGGATCCGTTCAGGATGGCGGCGGGGCCATGTGCTGCATCGCGACGATCTCGGCCTGTTGCGTCTTCTCGATGCGGGCCGCGAGGGCCTTGGCGTCCGGGTTGGTGCCGTGGGCCGTCTCGCCCTGGGCCATGACGATCGCTCCCTGGTGGTGGGTGATCATCATCTGGAGGAACTGCCGGTCGAAGTCGCTGCCGGTCGCCGCCTTCAGCTTCGCCATGTCGGCGCTGGTCATCGTGCCCGGCATCATCGGCATCCCGCTGGGCATCATCCCGCTCGGCATGTCATGCGGCATCATGCCGCTCGGCATCGTGGTCGGCTGACCCCAGGCGGCCAGCCAGCCCCGCATCGTCGCGATCTCCGCCTGCTGCGCGGCACCCATCTTGGCGGCGAGCTGCCTGACGTCCGGATCGGTCGCCTTCGTCTGGGCCAGGGCGGCCATCTCCACGGCCTGCTCATGATGCGGGATCATCATCCGGACGAAGATCGAATCGGCGTTGTTGAACGTCGGATTGACGCTCACGCTGCCGTTGCCCGGCGCCGTGGGGGTGTCGCCGCTGCTGGCGGTGTCACCGCAGGCGGCGAGTGTGACGGTGACGGTGACGGCCGCGCCGGCCAGCACGGCGCGCTCTCGGATGGAGTACTGCACGACCGTTGCTTCCCGGACCGGGTGGAGGTATGCGGCCGGCTCAGGTCGGGGCGGACGCTGCCAGCATGAGGCTGAACGCGTTCTCCTCCTCCTGGGCGAGCGGCGTGACGTCCGGCCGCGGTTCGCGCGGATCATCCGGCCCCGCACGATCCGGCCGCAGGCGCACCGGCCCCGCTCGCCCCGCACGACACGCGGGAGCGGTTGCCGGACGGCAGATGCACCGTTACTCTATACGGCGTAGAGAGAATCTGAACCAAGGGGTGGCATTGTCCGAGCAGAGCCCGATCACCAACGCCGTCTTCATGCCCGATGACAAGGACGTCGCGCGGCTACTGGACTGGTTCGCCGCCTACGATGCGCTCGCCGAGCGCGGGGACGTCGAGGGCATGGCCGATGTCGCGCTGTTTCCGCTGACGGTGACGACGAACGACTCGGCCGGTGAGTGTGTGACGCAGCAGTGGGACCGTGCCACGTTCGTCCAGGCGATGCGGGCGGCCGTCGGTGAGCCGCGGCCACGGCTGGACAACCAACGGCAGCCGGTGTTCCTCAACGCCGACCTGGCCGTCGTCGTCACCGACAGCACGGTCACCACGGGCGAGCAGGTGCTGCACATGCGCTACGTCGACGTGATGGCCAAGACGGGCGGGGAGTGGCGCTTCACCAGCATGATCCAGGCCGGCTGGGGCGACATGCTGCGCGCGGCTTCCGGCGCCTGAGCGCGGGCCCTACTCACGCTCAGACGCCGGAGGCAGGAATGAACCTGCGAGGCGATCCACCGTCACCGGCTTTCACCGGATCTGGTGTTCGATGACACCATTCGACCTCTCGGTCTCCTGGTGTCTCGGCTCCGCTGTGCTACCAGCTTCGCTCGGTCGTCTCGCAGGCAAGTCCCATGCTACGCCCGGACGGTGCCGGCACCGGGTGAGCGAGCGGGTGACCTGCGCGCCCGGGCACAACTGCCCGCGCGCGCCATGAGCCGCGCCCTGCTCGCCCGTGGGCTCGGATCGGACAGGACACGGGTGGGCGGGGTCAGGGCGAGCAGGCGCCCTCGACGCGGCGGACGGCGTCGGCGTAGTCGGGGACGGTGGCCATCGCCGCGGCCAGGCGCAGGAAGGGCAGGGCCTCGCGGGGCTTGTTCTGCCGCTCCAGGGTGCGGCCCAGCAGGTGGTGGGCGTAGTGGTCGGTCGGGTCGCGGTCGACCAGGCTGCGCAGATGCGTCTCGGCGCGGTTCAGCTGCGCAGAGGCGAAGTAGGCGCGGGCCAGCCACAGTCGCACCTCGGCGTTGCCCGGCTCCTGGTCCAGGACGGTGGTGAGGATCTTCGCGGCCTCGATCGGGTCGCCGGCGTCGAAGAAGAGGACTCCCCTGCGGTATTCGGCCATGACGTCGTCCATGGAAGGGATCAACGGCGCGAGGCCGCAGTACATTCCTCAGTGCATTCCTCAGTGGGTCTTCAGCCACCCGATCAGGTCATCGAGGACGCGGTCGCGCTCGGGCTCGTTGAAGACCTCGTGGTGCAGGTCGTCGTAGATGTGCAGGGTGAGGTCCTGGGAACCGGCCTTGTCGGCGATGAGGCGGCTGCCGGCCGGGTCGACGAGCTTGTCCGAGGCGCCGTGCAGGACCAGGGTCGGCAAGGTCAGTGACGGCAGGCGGCGCTGGAACACGGCCATCTGGCTGAGCATGGCGCCGCCGACGCCCGCGGGGACCTTGCCGTGGTAGACGAGCGGGTCGGCGTCGTAGGCGGCCACGACGGCCGGGTCCTTGGAGATGTACGCGGAGTTCAGCGCCTGGACGGGCGTCGCCGGCGCGATCCGGCCGAGGACCTTCGCGACGGCGATCGCCGGCTTGCCGATCCCCGAGCCCGGGACGACCGGCGTGCCGGACAGGGCGAGCGCGCGCAGCGACGCCTGGTGGTCCAGGGCGTAGGCGAGGGCGATCATGGCGCCCATGCTGTGCCCGATGAGGAACGGCGCCTGGCCGGGGTGACGGGCGGCGACCTCACCGAAGAGCAGGTGCAGGTCGGCGGTGTACTCGTCGATGCTGCGCAGGTACATCCGCTTCCCGCCGGAGCGGCCGTGGCCGCGGTGGTCGGGCGCGTAGACGGCGAGGCCGAGCTCGCCGAGGCGGGCCACGACGTGGTCATACCGCCGGGCGTGCTCCCCCATGCCGTGGGAGAGCACGACGACTCCCTCGACGGTCGAGGGAGTCCAGGCGTCGTAGACGATGCGGACCCCGCCGCCTCCGGTGAGGCTGTGCTCCTCGCGCTGCATGGCTGCATCGTCCGCCTTGAACGACCGGCAATGCAACCCGCGAGTAACAAGGTCCCTGCGCCGCCCGCAAGAAACGGCGCAGGGACGATCAGGCGGCGGGCCCAGCGGCGCGTTCGGCGGCGCTGCGCTCCACGCAGAACTCGTTGCCCTCCGGATCGGCCAGGGTGACCCAGCCGGTGCCGTCCTCCTTGCGGAAGTCGGCGACCAGCGTGGCCCCGAGGCCGAGGATCCGCTGGACCTCCTCGTCCCTGCCCGAGGAGGTGGGCTGCAGGTCGAGGTGGATGCGGTTCTTGCCGGTCTTGCCCTCCGGCACCTGGATGAACAGCATCCCGGTCGAGCCGTCCGGGGCGTGCAGCGCCGCCTCGGTGTGCTCCGGCAGGTTGGGGTCGTCGGGGTCCTCACGGAAACCGGTGACGGCGGCCCAGAACAGCGACAGGTCGTAGCACTTGGCGCAGTCGACGGTGATGTGCCTGATGCGAACGGTCATGCACCCACCTCACCAGTTCCATAAACGGAACGCACCCGTATTTCAGAACCCCCGCGCGAGGCGATGGTACGCCTGATTCCAGCGGACCTCCTTGGCGAACTGCCGGACCGTCGTGTCCGCGTCGATGACGAGCAGCTCCGTGCCGGTCATGTCCGCCAGGTCCGCCAGCTCCTCGGTACCGACGGCGAACGACAACACCGTGTGGTGCGGGCCTCCGGCGGTCAGCCACGACTCCGCCGACGTCGACAGGTCCGGCCGCGGCTTCCAGACGGCCCGCGCCACGGGCAGCTTCGGCAGCGGCGCGGTCGGCGTGACCACGTCGATCTCGTTGGCCACCAGGCGGAAGCGTTCGCCGAGGTCGGCCAGGCCGAGGACGACGGCTGGGCCGGGCGTGGCGTCGAAGACGAGCCGCACCGGGTCCTCGCGGCCGCCGATGCCGAGCGGGTGGATCTCGCACGACGGGGTGTCGAACGCGATGCTGGGGCACACCTCGAGCATGTGCGCACCCAGGATGACCTCGTTGCCGGGCGTGAGGTCGTACGTGTAGTCCTCCATGAACGAGGTGCCGCCACCGGGTGCCATCGCCTTCAGCGTGCGCACGAGGACAGAGGTCTTCCAGTCGCCCTCGCCGCCGAAGCCGTAGCCGTCGGCCATCAGCCGCTGCACCGCGAGGCCCGGCAGCTGGCGCAGCCCGCCAAGGTCCTCGAAGTTGGTGGTGAAGGCCTTGAACCCGCCCGCGGTGAGGAACGCCCGCAGGCCCAGCTCGATCCGGGCCGCGTAGCGCAGCGACTCGGCCCGGTCGGTCTTCAAAGCGGCCGACACCCGGTACGTGTCGTGGTACTCCTTGACCAGATTGTCCACGTCGGCGTCGAGGGTCGCGTCGACGGCCTCGACGAGGTCGTTCACGCCGTACGTGTTGACCGAGACCCCGAAGCGCAGCTGCGCCTCGACCTTGTCGCCCTCGGTGACGGCGACGTCGCGCATGTTGTCGCCGAAGCGGGCCAGCCGCAGGGACCGCATCTCCGTGTAGCCGGCGGCGGCCCGCGCCCAGGCGCCGATGCGGGCGGTGACCCGCGGGTCGGTGACGTGCCCGGCGACGGTCTTGCGGGCCACGCCGAGCCGGGACTGGATGTAGCCGAACTCGCGGTCGCCGTGGGCGGCCTGGTTCAGGTTCATGAAGTCCATGTCGATCTCGGCCCACGGAAGCGCCACGTTGGCCTGCGTGTGCAGGTGCAGCAGCGGGGTGCGCAGCGCGTCGAGCCCGGAGATCCACATCTTGGCCGGCGAGAACGTGTGCATCCACGCGACCACGCCGACGACCGACGAGTCAGCGTTGGCTTCGAGGCAGGTCCGCAGGATGTCGCCGGCGCTGGTGAGCACCGGCTTCCACACCACGCGCACCGCGATGTCCGGCGACTCGTCCAGGGTCGCGGCGATCTGCCTCGACTGGGCCGCGACCTGGTCGAGCGTCTCGGGGCCGTAGAGCCCCTGGCTGCCGGTCAGGAACCAGACCTCGTGCGTCATCGTGTGCTCCTCTGCCCGCCCTGCGGCTGGCCGTAGACGTTCTGATAGCGGTCGTGCAGCGAGGCGACGGCCACGTCCGGCAGCCGCTCGACGGCGCCCAGCTGCCGGGCGAAGTGCATGGTCCTGGCGACGTCCTCACACATGACCGCCGCCTTCACGGCGGCCTTCGCGGTGGCGCCGATGGTGAAGGGGCCGTGCTGCAGCATCAGCACCGCCGGTGAGGGGTGCCCGGTGAGCGTCTCGACGATGCCGCGGCCGATCGCGTCGGAGCCGATCAGCGCGAACGGCCCGACCGGGATGTCGCCGCCGAACTCGTCGGCCATCGCGGTGATCGAGCACGGGATCGGCTCGCCGCGGGCCGCCCACGCCGTCGCGTACGGGCTGTGCGTGTGCACGACCCCGCCGACGTGCGGCATGTGCCGGTACACGTACGCGTGCGCCTCGGTGTCCGACGACGGGGCGCGGTCCCCCTCGACGAGCTTGCCGTCGAGATCGCAGACCACCATCGCCTCGGGTGTCAGGTCGTCGTAGGAGACCCCCGACGGCTTGATCACCAGCAGATCCGAACCGGGGACGCGGGCGGACACGTTGCCCGACGTCCAGGTCACCAGGCCCCAGCGGATCAGCTCCGCGTGCAGGTCGCAGACCTCCTGCCTGAGCTGGGAGATCACTGGGCCACCTCCTCGCGCAGTTCGCGGAGGCGGTGCAGGACCTCGTTGCCGCCGGGGCGGCCGAAGTGGTCATGCAGCTGCCGGTACTCGGCGTAGAGTCGGTCGTAGACGTCGGCGGCGGCTTCGTCGGGGGTGTAGACGGCCCGCTTCACCTTGCCCATCGCCGCCGCGGCGGCCCGCACGTCCGGGTATTCGCCGGCGGCGACCGCGGCGTGGATCGCCGAGCCCAGCGCCGGCCCCTGCTCGGAGTCGATGACGCTGATCGGGCGGCGCAGCACGTCGCTGTAGACCTGCATGAGGAACGTGTTCTTGAGCAGCCCGCCGGCGGCGATGAACTCGGTCACCGGCACGCCGGCGGTCTCGAGGGTCTCCACGATGGTGCGGGTGCCGAAGGCGGTCGCCTCGATCAGCGCCCGGTAGACGTCCTCCGGGCGGGTGGCGAGGGTCTGCCCGACGATCACGCTGGACAGGTGGTGGTCGACGAGCACCGAGCGGTTGCCGTTGTGCCAGTCCAGCGCGACCAGGCCGTGCTGCCCGGGGCGCTGCGCGGCGGCGAGCTCGGTCAGGCGATCGTGTGTGTCGGCGCCGCCTTCCAGGAAGCCGACGAACCAGCCGAAGATGTCGCCGACGCCGGACTGTCCGGCCTCGTAGCCGTACAGGCCGGGGATGATGCCGTCGGCGACGACCCCGCACATGCCGGGCACGTCGGCGAGGGCCGCGCCGCTCATCACGTGGCACGTGGAGGTGCCCATGATGGCGACGAGCTGCCCGGCGTCGACGGCCTGCGCGGCCGGTGCGGTCACGTGCGCGTCGACGTTGCCGACGGCGACCGCGATGCCTTCCGGCAGCCCGGTCCACGCGGCGGCCTCGGCGGTCAGCCGGCCGGCGAGCCCGCCGAGCGGCGACAGCGGACCGTCGGTCTTGTCGAGGAACGCGCCGAAGCCGGGGTGCAGCGCCTCGAAGTAGTCCCGGGGCGGGTAGCCGCCGTCCTGATACGCACCCTTGTACCCGGCGGTGCACGCGTTGCGGGTCTCGACGCCGGTCAGCTGCCATACGATCCAGTCGGCGGCCTCGATGAAACGCTCGGCCCGCGCGAAGACCGCCGGGTCCTCCTCGAGGACCTGCAGCGCCTTCGCCAGCTGCCACTCGGAGGAGAGTTTGCCACCGTACCGCGCGAGCCAGGCCTCGCCACGTGCTGCGGCGAGCGCGTTGATCCGGTCGGCCTGCCGCTGCGCGGCGTGGTGCTTCCACAGCTTCGGGTAGGCGTGCTTCTCCGCGGGCAGGACGTCGCTCAGCGGTGTGCCGTCGGCGAGCACCGGCAGGAACGTGCAGGCGGTGAAGTCCGTGGCGATGCCGACCACGTCGGCCGGGTCGATGTCCCGCAGGGCGGCCGGGACCGCGTGGCGCAGCACGTCGACCCAGTCGCTGGGCATCTGCAGCGCCCAGTGCGGCGGCAGCGTCTCGCCGGTCGCGGGGAGGGTCCGCTCGACCGCGCCGTGCCGGTACTCGTGGACGGCGGTGCCCACCTCCGCCCCGTCGGCGACCCGGACCACGACGGCCCGGCCGGACAGGGTGCCGAAGTCGACCCCGACTACATATCGCGTCATTGTGATCTCCGCGCCACGGCCCGCTGCAGCACGATGAACGCGAACAGCAGCGCACCGATGACGATCTTGGTCCACCACGAGCTGAGGGTGCCCTCGAACGTGATGATGGTCTGGATGAGGCCGAGCACGAGGACCCCGAGCACGGTGCCGAACAGGAAGCCGGATCCGCCGGTGAGGACGGTCCCGCCGATGACCACGGCCGCGATGGCGTCGAGCTCCATGCCGAGGGCGTGCAGGCCGTAACCGGAGGACGTGTAGAAGGTCAGCAGCACGCCGCCGAGGGCGGAGCAGACGCCGCTGATCGTGTAGACGGCGATCTTCGTGCGCCCGACGGGCAGGCCCATGAGGAGCGCCGACTGCTGGTTGCCGCCGATGGCGTAGATGTTGCGGCCGAGTCTGGTGTACGCCAGGACGTACGCGCCGACGAGCACCACGACGAGCGAGATGACGACGCTCCACGAGATGTGGAACCCGCCGAAGCGGATCTTGTAGTCGGCGAGGGAGGTCCACAGCGCGTTGTCGATGCGGATCGCCTCGGTGCTGATGACGTAGCACAGGCCGCGGGCGAGGAACATGCCGGCGAGCGTGGCGATGAAGGGCTGGATGTCGAAGAAGTGGATGATGCAGCCCATCGCGAGGCCGATCAGGGCGCCGACGAGCAGCACCACGGGCAGCACCGCGATCGGTGACCAGCCGGCCCGCACCAGCGACGCGAAGATCATCGTGGTGAGCGCGACGACCGCGCCGACCGACAGGTCGATGCCGCCGGTCAGGATCACGAACGTCATGCCGACGCCGACGACGAGCAGGAAGCCGTTGTCGATGAAGACGTTCAGGACGATCTGCGTGTCGTCGAAGCCGGTGTACCGCACGACGCCGGCGCCGTACATGAGACACAGCAGGGCGAGGGTCGCCAGCACCGGGATGTGCCGCTGCTGCGGCCTTCTGATGACCCGTTTCTGGAGCGTCTCGAAGGTCGTCATGCCGTCACCTCCGCTGCGCTGCGGCGCCGGCTGGCACCCTGCAATGCTGATTCGCGGCCCGAGCCGCTCCGCTGGCCGCTCATGCGGTCACCTCCACCTTCTGCTGCGCCTGGGGGGCGGTGGGCGTGGATGGGCGGCGGCGCTGGAACTTCTCGCGGAACTTCGGCGCCTGGGCGAGGCACAGGACGACCACGACGACCGCCTTGAACAGCAGCGTCACCTCGGGCGGGATGCCGACGGTGTAGATCGTGATGTCGAGGGTCTTGATGATGACCGCGCCGAGGACGGTGCCGGCGATCGAGAACCGGCCGCCGGACAGCGAGGTGCCGCCGATGACCACGGCGAGGATCGCGTCGAGCTCGATGAGCAGGCCGGCGTTGTTGCCGTCGGCGCTGGACACGTTGGAGCTGATCATCAGTCCGGCGACGCCGGCGCAGAGCCCGGCGAACACGTAGACGATGAGGATCAGCCAGCGCGACTTGATGCCGGCGAGCCGGGATGCCTCGGCGTTGCCGCCGACGGACTCCAGCAGCAGCCCGAGCGCCGACCGGCGCACGATCAGGCCGGCGAGGACCGCGACGCCGACGGCGATGATGACGCTGAGCGGCAGGCCCAGCCAGTAGCCCGCGCCGATCATCTTGTACGGGCTGCTGTTGATCGTGATGATCTGCCCGTCGGTGATGAGCTGGGCGAGGCCGCGGCCGGCGACCATGAGGATCAGCGTGGCGATGATCGGCTGGATGCCGACGGTGGCGACGAGGAACCCGTTCCAGACGCCGAGCACCAGCGACAGCACCAGCGCGAGCCCGACGGCGAGCAGGACGCCGCCGACGCTGTTCTGGTCGTCCAGCTCGCTGATGCGCAGGCAGGCGAGCGCGCCGGCGATCGCGACGACGGCGCCGACGGACAGGTCGATGCCGCCCGTGGCGATGACCAGCGTCATGCCCAGCGCCACGAGCCCCAGCGGCGCGCTGGCGCGCAGGATGTCGATGATGCTGCCGTACAGGTGGCCGTCGCGCAGCTCGATCTTGAAGAAGCCGCCGGAGAAGAACACGTTCGTGACGAGCAGCACCAGGAGGATCGCCGCCGGCCAGAACAGCCTGTGCTTGGTGATCGCCGCCATCAGGTGCCGCTCGCAATCGTCTCGGTGAGGCGGTCGAGGTCGACCGCGTCGGTGTTCTCCAGCTGGGTGACCAGCCTCCGGTCGCGCAGGACGCCGATGCGGTGGCTGAGGCGCAGCACCTCCTCCAGCTCGGCGGAGATGAACAGCACGGCCATGCCTCCGTCGGAGAGCTCGACCACCAGCCGCTGGATCTCGGCCTTGGCGCCGATGTCGATGCCGCGGGTCGGCTCGTCGAGGATGAGCAGCCGCGGCTCGGTGATGAGCCACCGCGCCAGGAGGACCTTCTGCTGGTTGCCGCCGCTGAGGTTGCGGACCGGCAGCTCGGGGTCCTTCGGGTTGATGTTCAGCGCGTCGATGTACTTCTGGACCAGCTCGTCCTGCCGCCTTCTCGGCAGCGGGCGGGTCCACCCGCGGGCCGCCTGCAGGGCGAGGATGATGTTCTCGCGGACCGACAGCTCCTCGACCAGGCCTTCGGTCTTGCGGTTCTCGGAGCAGTATGCGATGTCGTGGTCCATGGCGGTGCGCGGGCCGTGCAGGTTGACCGGCTTGCCGTCGATCTCCAGCCGGCCGCTGTCGGCCTTGTCGGCGCCGAAGAACAGCCGGGCGAGCTCGGTGCGGCCGGAGCCCAGCAGCCCGGCGAGGCCGACGACCTCGCCCTTGTGGATGGTGAGGCTGAACGGCTCGACAGCGCCGGAGCGGCCCAGCTCGTGCGCCTGGGCGACGGCCTCGACGCCGGTGAACGAGCGCTTGCCGGCGTCCTCCAGGCGCTCCAGCAGCGCCAGCTCCTTGCCGATCATGAGGCTGACCAGCTGGACCTGGCTGATGTCGGCGACGAGGTGCTCACCGACCAGCCGGCCGTTGCGCAGGATCGTCATCCGGTCGCAGATCTCGTAGATCTGGTCGAGGAAGTGCGACACGAACACGATCGCGATGCCCTGCGCCTTGAGCTGCCGCATGATGCGGAACAGCTGAGCGACCTCGCCGGCGTCGAGGCTGGAGGTCGGCTCGTCGAGGACGAGCACCTTCGCGTCGACGTCGATGGCGCGGGCGATCGCGACCAGTTGCTGCACGGCGAGGGAGTACGTCGACAGCTGCGCGGTGACGTCGAGGTCGAGCTCCATGCGCTGGAGCAGGTCGGTCGCGCGGCGCCGCATGACGCCCCACTGGATCCGGCCGAACTTCGTCGGCTCGCGCCCGATGAAGATGTTCTCCGCGACGGAGAGGTTCGCGCAGAGGTTGACCTCTTGGTACACGGTGCTGATGCCGGCCTCGGTGGCCTGGTGCGGCCCGGCGAACCGGACCGGTCGGCCCTCGAGGGTGATCTCACCCTCGTCGATGTCGTAGACGCCGGTCAGCACCTTGATGAGCGTCGACTTCCCGGCGCCGTTCTCACCCATGAGGGCGTGGATCTCCCCTTGGTACAGGCGGAAATCCACACCCTCGAGGGCCTTGACGCCGGGGAACTGCTTGCTGATGCCGCTCATGCTCAGCATTGCGGTCCCCATGGTTGCGCCTCTCAGTACTTGCGGTTCGGCAGCGCGGCCTTCGCCTGCTCCGGGGTGAACGTGGTCTCCTCGGTCAGCACCCGCTGCGGGATGGTCTCACCGGCGATGACCTTCTTGGCCAGGTCCATGAGCTGAGGGCCGAGCAACGGCGAGCACTCCACGATGTAGTTGATCTTGCCCTCGGACAGGGCCGTCATGCCGTCCTTGACCGCGTCGACAGTGACGATCTTGATGTCGACACCGGGCTTCTTGCCGGCCGCGACGATCGCCTCGATGGCGCCGAGACCCATGTCGTCGTTGTGCGCGTACAGCACGTCGATCTTCGGGTTGGCCTTCAGGAAGGCCTCCATGACCTCCTTGCCCTTGGCGCGGGTGAAGTCACCGGTCTGCGAGGCGATGACCTTGAACTTCGGGTCGGCCTTGATGACGTCGGCGAAGCCGGACTTGCGGTCGTTCGCCGGCGCGGAGCCGGTCGTGCCCTGCAGCTCGACGATGTTCACCGTGTCGGTCTTGCCCTGGTACTCCTTGACCAGCCACTCACCGGCCTTCTTGCCCTCCAGGACGAAGTCGGAGCCGATGAACGTCTTGTAGAGCGAGGTGTCCTTCGAGTCGACCGCGCGGTCGGTCAGGATCACCGGGATTTTGGCGTCCTTGGCCTCCTTGAGCACGGTGTCCCAGCCCGACTCGACGACCGGCGAGAAGGCGATGATGTCCACCTTCTGCGCGATGTAGCTGCGGATCGCCTTGATCTGGTTCTCCTGCTTCTGCTGCGCGTCGGAGAACTTCAGGTCGATGCCGGCGGCCGTGGCGGCCTCCTGGATCGACTTGGTGTTCGCCGTCCGCCAGCCGGACTCGGCGCCGACCTGGGCGAAGCCCATCGTGATCTTGCCGTCGTCCTTCTTCGTGCCGCTGCCGGCGTCGCCTTCCTTCTCGCCGCCGCACGCGCCGAGCGCGCCGACGACCAGCAGACCGCCGAGCACGGCCGCGGACCACTTCTTCAGCACTACGCCTCTCCTCACGGGGTGTCTTGCGCCAGAGCTAGTGAACGTTCACATTCAAGGGCGGACCGCCCCACCGCCGGGGTGTGTGGCAGTGGGGGTACCTCGCTCCGGCCTGGATTACATTGGCCGTCGCGCTTGTATGTCGAGAGTGTTAGCGTTCTCATCCCCGACGTCAAGTCCGTGACGTCGATTCGTGACCGGAGGTGCTCGTTGACCCACCCCGCGCGCTCCGGGCGGGACCGCGCAGCCTCCGCGCGCACCGCCACCACCGCCCCCACTTCCACCGAAAGTGCTTCCACTTCTACGGAACGTAGCGTCTCCGCCGCTCACGGCGGTCCAGGTTCGACGGACCGTGATCCCACGCCCGCGTCGCGTGATGTTCCGGCCGGCAGCCACCTGTCCCCGGGCAACCTGGCGATGTCCTCAGACATCGAAAGCCATGCGCCGGGACAAACCGGATCCCCGGGCACCGGTCGCCCATCAGGCGGTTTCACGGTGGCGCCGGTCCGGCGGCCCGGGTTCCCCTCCCCCACCGGCCCCGACCGCAGCCGGCGGGGGCCGGTCGCGCACGCCGGGGGCGCGGCGCCCGACGCGGTGCCGGCGCCGCCGCCGCGCAAGGTCGGGATGCGCGACGTGGCGCGCCTCGCGGGGGTGTCGCACCAGACCGTGTCGCGGGTGCTCAACGACCTGCCCAACGTCAGCGACGGCACCCGCAGCCGGGTCCTGGACGCCGTGCGCATCCTCAACTACCGCCGCAACCTCGCGGCGCGGACCCTCGTGACGAGCAGGTCCCGCACGATCGGGCTGATCGGCTTCGAGACCACCCTCGCCGGGCCCGCGTCGATGATCTACGGGATCGAGAAGGCCGCCCGGGAGGCCGGCTACTACGTCAGCATCGCCACCGTCCGGTCGCTGGACCGGCACTCCGTCCTCGACGCCGTCGAGCAGCTGTGCGCCCAGGCGGTCGAGGGGATCATCGCGATCGCGCCGAAGAACTCCGTCGCCGACGCCCTCGCGCAGGCGCCGCCGGGCACGCCGGCCGTCGGGGTGGGCGGCGCCGACGACGGCGCCGTGCCGATGCTGCGCGTCGACAACGTCCGAGGCGCCTGCCTGGCCACCCGGCACCTCCTCGATCTGGGCCACCGCACCGTCCACCACGTCCCGGGCCCCGCCGACTGGCCTGAAGGGCGCGACCGGATCGACGGCTGGCGGCAGACGCTGCACGCCGCCGGGGCGCCCGTGCCGCCGGTCGCGGCCGGCGACTGGTCGGCCCGGTCCGGCTACCTGCGCGGCCAGCTGCTCGCCGCCGACCCCGCCGTCACCGCCGTCTTCTGCGGCAACGACCACATCGCCCTGGGCGTGCTGCGCGCGTTTCACGAGGCGGGCCGGACGGTCCCGGACGACGTGAGCATCGTGGGCTTCGACGACATGCCCGAGTCGGGCTACTTCCTGCCCCCGCTCACCACCGTCCACCAGGACTTCGCCGAGCTCGGCCGGCGCAGCGTCGACCTGCTCGTCGCCCGCCTCGACGGCACCCCCCTGCCCACCACCCCCGTGCACCTGACCCCGTCCCTGGTCGTCCGCGCCAGCGCCGCCCGCGCCTAGGCGCCCCCGCGGGTGCAGCGGACGGTGGGTGGCGGGAAGCCGTTGAACGACGAGGCGTAGACGCTGGTGTACGCGCCGGCGCTGCCGATGTACACCTCGTCGCCGGCCCGCAGGCCGGCGGAGAGCTCCACGTCGAACAGGATGGTGTCCTGGCTGTCGCAGGTCGGGCCGGTGAGGTGGCAGCGCTCGCGAGCCCTGGCGCGCCGCGAGTCGGTGACCGGGAACCGCAGCTCGTTGCCGGTCTCCAGGCTCTCCATCAGGCCGTTGAACGCGCCGACGTCCAGGTGGACCCAGCGCCGGCCGTGCCGCAGCGCGGTGCCGATCACGGTGGCGCGCAGGGTGCCGGCCTCGGCGACGACCGCGCGGCCGGGCTCGATGACGACCGGGACGTCGTACGGCAGGCCGGCGAGTCCCGTGCCGATCGCGGCGGCGTAGTCGGCCAGCGGCGGCACGGCACGGTCGTAGCGGACCGGGAAGCCGCCACCGACGTCCACCATCGCCAGCGTCACCTGCTCGGCGGCGAGCTTGTCCATGACCTGCGCGACGGCGCGCAGCGGCGCCCGCCACGCCTGCGGCAGCAGCATCTGCGAGCCGACGTGGAAGGCGACCCCGAAGGGGCGCAGCCCCCGGTCGCGGGCGCCGAGCAGCAGGGCGGTGGCGGTGGCGGCGTCGACGCCGAACTTGCCCTCGCTGGGCACGCCGCTGCGGATCTGGTGCGCGGCGAGCCGGACGAACACGGCCGCGCCGGGTGCGGCGGCGGCGAGCTTGTCCAGCTCCTCCTCGGAGTCGAACGCGAAGCGCCACAGGCCCTTCGCATGCGCGTGGGCGATGTGGGCGGCCGGCTTGACCGGGTTGCTGTAGAGCACGTCGGCCGGGTCGACGCCGGCGGTGGCCAGCAGGTCGAGCTCCGGAGCGGACGCGATCTCGAAGCGGCAGCCGAGGCCGTGCAGCTCCGCGAGGACCTCCGGGTGCGGGTTGCACTTCATCGCGTAGTGCACCGTCATGCCCGGCAGCCCGGCGGTCACGGCACGGTACCCGGCCGCCACCTTCGCCAGGTCGATCAGCAGCTCGGGCGTGTCCGCGTGCTCGGCGGACGCCGCGCCGGCCGGGCCGGCGAACGCCACATCGGCCGGGCCGGCGGACCGCCCGGCGGCAGGGTCGGCGGGCGGGTTCACGTGCTCGGCGGGCGCCACATCGGCCAGACCGGCGGACCGTCCGGCAGCAGGATCGGCGGGCGGCTCTCGTAGCCGTGGCGCAGGTACAGCGCCCGGTTGCGCGGATCGTTGGCCTCCAGGTAGGCGGGGATCCCGGCCCGGTCGAGCCGGCGGTGGTGCCTGGCGAGCAGCGAGCTGCCGATGCCGAGGTTCTGCCGCTCCGGCCGCACGGCCAGGAACGCCAGGTAGTGGTGCGGGACGAGCGGGTGCTCCTCCTCCAGCATCGCGTCGAGCCGGCAGGCCCGGTCGAACGCGGGGCCGGCCGCTTCCTTGAGCCTCCGGTCGTAATCCACCGGCGGCGGGATCGCGTGCGTCAGCGGGAACCACAGCGCGACGCCGGAGGGCCTGCCGTCGAACGGGTCGACGGTCGCGTACACCTCGCCGTGCCGCACGGCGTGCTCGGCGAAGATCGAGAAGTACTCGGGACTGTATTCGCGCCGGTCGTCGGCGTCCGGCGCCATCCACCGGGCGACCAGGCCGTCGCTCATGGCGGCGACGAGGACGTCGGTGATGGCGTCGGTGTCGACCGGTTCGATGTCACGGACGACGACATCCTGAATGGCATGCGTCATGACCATCTTCTTTCGGTGTCGGTTTATGAGTGGTGGACGACATCCGCGGTACGGGGCAGCGCGTGCGAGACGGGCAGCCCAGCGCTCTCCGGGATGACCCGCTGCTCGGCGCCGCGGCCGATGCCGGCGTAGGCGTCCGGCCGGGCGGCGCGCATGACCAGCGCCCAGATGATGCCGAGGATCGCGAAGCCGCCGTAGGCGGCGGAGAAGACCCAGTTGAACACCGAGTCGTTGTCGACCTGCAGCAGGTCGCCGAGTCCGATGACCGTCGCCGCGAGCACCGCGCTGAGCAACAGGAACGCGAGCAGCGGCGCGAGCTGGGCGCGCCAGAAGTTCTCCCGCCGGCGGTGCCGGAGGAAGAACGCGATGACCGAGGCGGACGCGCCCCACATGAGCATCAGCACGCCGAGGCCGCCGACGACGGTGCCCCAGGCGAACAGGTGGATCAGCGGGTCGACGCCCGTCACCCGGAACACGATCAGCACCCCGAGCGCGAGCAGGCTCTGCGTGATCGAGCCCATCAGCGGGGCGCCGGTGCGCGGATGCGCCACACCCCACAGCCGGGGCAGCACCCGCTCCCGCCCCAGGGCGAACTGGTAGCGGGCGACCGCGGCGTGGAACGCCAGGGCCGCGGCGAAGACGCTGGTCAGGAACAGCACGTACCCGACGTTGATCAGCGCCTCGGGCACGTACGGCCCGACGAGCGCGAAGACCAGGTCGGTCTCCTGGTCCTTGGCCGCCTGCACGATGTTGCCGGAGCCGGTGTTCACCGACATGGCCCATGCCGAGACGCCGCACAGCAGGCCGGGCAGCAGGACCGCCCAGTGGGTGGCGCGGCCGATCGTGCGCTTGGGGTCCTTGGCCTCCTCGGACAGCACGACGGTCGCCTCGAAGCCGACGAAGCCGGCGATCGCGAGCACCAGCATCGCCGCGACCTCGGGGGTCAGCAGCTGCGCCGGGTCGAGCGCCTCGGTGCTCACCTTCCCGCCGGCTGGGTGGGCGACCATGATCGCGTCGTAGATGAGCACGATGGTGATCTCGGCGGTGAGCAGCACGGCGAGGACCTTGCCGCTGAGGTCGACCCAGAGCACGCCGAGCACGGCGATGAGGAACCACCCGACCAGCGAGCAGACGAACCAGCTGGTGTGGATCCCGCTGGCCGCCAGGATGCCCTTCGCCACGACGCCGAGCAGGCCGAACAGGCCGATCTGCATCGCCGCGTAGGCCGGCAGCGCGATGAACGCCGCCGCCACGCCGGTGACCCGGCCGAGCCCGTGGCTGATGTAGGAGTAGAACGCTCCGGAGTTGACGATGTGCCGGCTCATCGCCACGAACCCGACGGTGAACAGCGACAGGATGAGCGCCGCGACGAAGTACACCAGCGGCACGGCGATGTTGCCGACCACGGCGTAGATCGTCGAGATGGCGCCGAGGATCACGGTCAGCGGCGCCGCCCCCGCGACGCCGAAGAACACGATGGACGGCACGCCGAGACGGTTGCTGGCCAGACCGCGGGTCACGATGTCGGGCCCGCTCGGTGCGAAACGCGCCATGTTCGGTCTCCTCACACGGTCGGCCGTGCTGGTGCGCAGCTTCCCGCGGTGATAGTGGTGCCGGCCCACCGCGCGCGTCACCGGCGGCCGACGGCGAGCGCGGAGCCCACCGCCGCCTCGGTGTACTGCACGAGCTGGACCAGGTCGTCCGGCAGGGACGCCATGATCGCGGGCAGCTGCCGCATGCACTCGCGCTGCTCCTGGACGCCGGCGAAGACGTGCCGGGTCAGCCCGGTCGCGACGACCAGCGCGATGAGCGACCGGTCGTGCAGGCCCATGGACCGGCGGTGCGCGAGCGCCTCGGACAGCCGGATCGACTCCCACGCGGCGGTGTTGCGCTGCTCGGCGGTGAGCGGCAGGTACAGCGTCTGCGACGCGCTGAGCAGCTTGCGCCGGGTGACCGGCTCGACCACGCCGGCGCGCAGCAGCCGCTCGCCGACCTGGTCGGTCGCGTCGGCCGCGAGGTACGCCAGCCAGGTGCGGATCTCCCGGTGCTGCGGCTGGGCGATCAGCAGGTCGAGCACGGTGTGGGCCAGGGAGTCGCCTGGTGGCTCCTGGCTGACGACGTACAGGTCGCCGGTCATGGCGCGCAACCGCCCGTACAGCATCAGCTCACCCAGCAGGGCAGCGGCCAATCCGAGTCCGGCGGCACGTGGGTGCAGCCTGGACCGGCCGGTTCGATCGTCATGGGCAATCAGGTAATAGCCGTTGGCAAGCATCGCGACCACGCTCCCTCGAGATCTGCCCCGAGCACGTCAGCGAACGGACCAGCAGCATGTGCTGGCTTCGATGTCCCCGAGCATCATGTACCAGACACGGCGCGTAGTGCAACGAGTACTAGACTCGGGGTATGCGCATCACGCGAATTGCATATGATCAATACCGTGGACATTGACGCCGCAAAGGACGAGGGCCCGACGCTTCGCCGCCGTCGGCTGGCCGCGGAACTGAAGAAAAGTCGCGAAGAAGCCGGATTCACGCAGGAATCCGTGTCCCGGCACTTCGAATGGCACTCGGCCAAGGTCACCAGAATCGAGAACGCACGCGTGCCGGTCACCGCCCGGGACGTCAACGACCTGCTGACCCTCTACGGGGTCCGCGACCCGGACTACCGGGAGGCGCTGCTGGCCCTGGCCCGGCAGAGCAAGCAGCGCACGTGGTGGACCGACTACCGCGACGTCATGCGGCCGGGGAACTTCGTCGGCATGGAGGCGGACGCGTCGATCACCCGCGTGTGGGAGCCCATCGTGCTGCCGGGCCTGCTGCAGTGCGAGGACTACATGCGGGCGCTGATCGGCATCGGCCGCCGCAACGACACCAGGGAGTCGATCGAGCGGCGGGTCGCACTGCGCCGGCTGCGCCAGGAGCGCCTCACCGCGGCCAGTCCGCTGCGGCTCGTGGCCCTCTTCGACGAGTCGGTGATCCACCGGGTCGTCGGCGGCCCGTCGGTGATGCAGGAGCAGTACCGCAAGCTCATCGACGTCGCGGCGCTGCCGAACGTGTCGGTGCGGATCGTGCCGTTCACCGCCGGCGAGCACCCGTTCATGGGCGGCCCGATCACGTTCCTGGAGTTCCCGGACGTCGCCCACTTGGATGTCATCTACCTCGAGGGCCTTGCCGGGGACTACTACGAGGAGCAGCCTGCGGAGGTCAGGCGCTACCGCGACGAGTTCGAACGGCTCGAGACGAAGGCCCTCAGCGAGGCGTCGACGGTGCACCTGATCGAACGCCTGCTCGCCTGAGCCGGCCGCCGCCCCCGCGCGGCCGGCTCAGCTCACGAGAAAGGAGGTGAACGTTTTGCCCGCTCGATTCACCGACGCCGGCTGGCGCAAAAGCAGCCACAGCAACGGCAACGGCGGCAACAACTGTGTGGAAGTCACAGTCGCTGCCTCCGCTGTCGGTGTGCGCGACAGCAAGAATCCGGACGGAGCCGTTTTACGGTTCAGTCCAGCCGCTTGGAAGTCGTTCCTGTCCGACGCCAAGCACGGCATTTTTGATGTGATCAGCTGACGCTTTTCCCGATTCCTCGATCCTGTGCACCAATGATCACGCGTGGGCTGGTGTGCCAATTGCATCAGCCCATGCGTGAAGATACCGGCCGATGCTATTCCCGTCCGGTTCACCGGCGCCACCGTCGGCTTTCGCAGTATCTGTAACGGCACCGTCACCCATCGATCTTCGAGGACGCTTGATCAGTTCGACGCCGCCCCCGGCGGCTCGCCCCGGCCGGGTGCATGTCAGGCCCGGGTCGCGGTGCGCACCCTGAAACTTGTCGCGCCGCGGAGTCAACCATGGGGGCGCCGGGACGCATCAGTGTGGTGGAACGTCCAGGGAAGGGACCCACCACGGTGCGCGCGGACCGCGAACACGACTTCAGCCTGTACGTGCAGGCGCGGATACCGCGCCTGCACCGGGTCGCATTCCAGCTGCTCGGCGACCGCGACAAGGCCGACGACGCGGTCCAGAACGCGCTGACCGTCCTCTACCAGCGCTGGTCCCGGATGCACGACGTGGCGAACCTCGACGCCTACGTGCACACCATGGTCGTGCGGTCCTGCCTCTCCGACCGGCGGCGCTGGTGGGCGAGGGTCCAGCTGCGCGCGACCACCCCGGACATCCCCGTCGCCGCCGACGACCCGCTCGTCGAGCAGCGGATGGTGCTGCGGGCGGCGCTGCGGCGGCTGCCGGAGGGGCAGCGCACGGTCGTCGTCCTGCGCTACCTGTGCGACCTGCCGGTCGCCGAGGTGGCGCGGATCCTCGGCCGCTCCGAGGGCACGGTGAAACGGCAGACCTTCAGCGGCCTGGGCAACCTGCGCCGCATGCTCGACGAGCTCACGAGGAGCGCGGCATGAACGACAACCCGTTCGCGATCCTGGCCGACGAGCCCGTGCCGGACAGCCGGGTCCGGGTCGACGACGTCATCTCCGCCGGACGTGCCCGGGTGCGGCGGCGCCGCGGTGCGGTCACCGGGGTGTGCGCGGCCCTCGTCGTCCTCATCGTCTCCGTCGGTGTCGCGGCCGCGGTACGGGCACCGCACGGCACTCCCTCGGACCCCGCCCCTCCTGCGCCTTCGCCGACCGCCTCTGGCTGCGTGGCCGCCCGGCTGCCCGTCGGGAACGAGGAGATCGGCGCCGCGCACACCGACCCGAGTGGGCGCTACCTGGCGTTCCAGCGCGCTCCCGGGCCGGGCCTGCTCATCGTGTACCGCGACGGCGTGGAGGTCCAGCGGTTCACGACCAGCAAGCGGATGCAGGTCACGGCGATGAGCTCCACCGGCACCGTCATCGGCAAGGACGGCGAGTCGGCCGACGGTGCCGCGTTCCGCACCACCGCTTCGGGGGCGCTCGCCTTCCTGCCGAAGCCGTCCGGTGCCCTGTCGGTCAGCGCGCGCGGCATCAACGCCGCCGGCGACATCGTCGGCGAGGCCACCATGCCGGGCAAGAAGTTCCGTGCCGTCCTGTGGCGGCACGGCGCCCCCGACGTCGCGGTGCTGCTGCCCACCCCGTCCGGCAGGTCCTCGGCCGCCTACGACATCGCCGACGACGGGCGCATCGTCGGCGACTTCGGCCAGGGCGAGCAGCCGGTGCTGTGGAACGCCGACCTCACCACCACGATCCTGCCGACCCCGCCCGGCCAGCCCGGTGGCATCGCGCAGCGCATCGCCGGCGACTGGGCCGTCGGTCCGGTCAACTTCCTGGTGCTGAACGCCTTCGACCCCGCCACCGGCCGCCGTACGGGCACCGGCGCCGTCCCACCGGCCCGCTGGCACCTCTCCGCCGGCACCGTCGAGCCGCTGACCGCCGCGGACGTCTTCGCCGGTGGCAACAGCGTCGCCGCCGACGGGACCGTCGCCGTCAACCGCTTCGACGGCGCCGTCCTCTGGACCGGCACCACGGTGACCCCGGTGCCGGCGCCTCGCGGGTACGACCACGCGCAGATCGAATCCGTCAGCGCCGACGGCAAGGTGCTGGCCGGCGCGGCCACGAAGAGCACCGGCGGCTCCATCGAACCCTTCACCTGGACCTGCCACTGACCCGCCTCGGTGATCGAAGCGGCCGGGCGGCTCGGGGTTTTCACGGCCGCAGGCCGTGTCGCGGCCTTGGCCGGCCGGGGCGCGCAGGCGCTCCGGCCGGCGCCGCGGTGTCGCAACTGCACGCGGAGGGAGAGGGAGGGCCTTCAAGGCCCGACCGGAGCCCGCGGGAGCAACGGGTCCGCGCCACGACGGACCGGGGCCAGCCTCTTGCTCTTCGGCTTTCGGCTCTTCTGCGCCGCTGCTCTTCGGCTTCCGGGGCTGCCGCTCTTCAGCGTTTCGGGGGTGCGGTGCTGCGGCGCAGGACGAGGGTGGGTGCGACGCGGGGGTCGGGCTCGGGGCGGTCGGGGCCTTCCGGGAGGTCGGCCTCGATGGCACGGAGCAGGGCGGCGATGCAGCGGCGGCCGACCTCGTCGAAGTCCTGCCGGATCGTGGTGAGCGGCGGGGACAGGAACTCGGCCTCGGGGATGTCGTCGAAGCCGACGATGCTGACGTCGTCGGGGACGCGGATGCCGTGCTCGTGGAACGCGCGCATCATGCCGAGGGCCATCTGGTCGTTGCCGGCGAAGACGGCGGTGACGTCGTCGCGGCGGGCGAGCTCGAGGCCGGCCTGGTAGCCGGAGCGGGCGGACCAGTCGCCGGTCATGAGCGGCGGGGCGGGCAGGCCGGCGTCCTCGAGCGTGCCGCGCCAGCCCTCGATGCGGCCGTGGGTCTCCAGCCAGTCGCGGGGGCCGGACAGGTGCCAGACCTTGCGGTGGCCGAGGCTCAGCAGGTGCTGCACGGCGAGGCGGGCACCGGTGACCTGGTCGACGGAGATCGCGGGGATCTCGCCGCCGACGACCGCCTCGACGGCCACGGCGGCGACGCCGAGCGGGAGGCTGTGCAGCGCCGCGGCGGCCGCGGTCTGCGGGGCGATGACGACGACGCCGGCGACGGACTGGTCGGCGAGGGCCTCCAGGGCGGACACCATGCCGCTGTGGTCGACCTGCTCCAGCGTGACGATGCTGACGCCATAGCCGGCGGCGCGGGCGGCGCGCTCGATGCCCAGCAGCGTCGAGGCGGGGCCGTAGAGGATCGTGTCGAAGCTGACGACGCCGATCACCCGCGAACGCCGCCCCGCGAGGCCGCGGGCCATCGCGTTGGGACGGTAGTTGAGCTGCCGGACCGCCTCGAGCACCCGCTCACGCGTGGCGGGGCTGACGCTCGGGTGCTGGTTCAGGACCCGGGACACGGTCTGGTGGGACACGCCGGCGAGTCGCGCGACGTCGTTCATGACCGCTGCCCGGCCCTGGCTCGTTGGACGCATCGCCCTCCCCCCATGTTGATGTTAGCGCTGCCACGGTACGCCGTGCCGGGCGGTATACCCCGTGCTGGGGGTCGTCGCGGGGGCGGAAATGGCCGTTCGGATGACCCTGGGGTGCTGCCCGTGTCCTGCCTGCTCGACGCAGGACTCGTTGCCTACGGGGTCGGCCATGGCCGTCAGGTCGCCGCCGGCAGCACCGTTGCTGTCGTGCCCCGTTTTTGTCATACCTCGTCGTTAGGCTGCTGGCATCTGGAGAGGGGATGCCGTGGTGCAGGAAGCTGGTGCAGGGCTGGTCGTCGACGCCGCGCGGGCGGAGCCGTTCGCGAGCGCCGAGGAGTATCAGGCCGCCGTCGGTGAGGTCCGCGAGGCGGCCGCCGCCTACTACAGCGGGCCCGATCTCGCCATGGACGACGCGCTGTATGACGCGCTGCTGGCCCGGGTCGCGGCGACGGAGGCCGCCCATCCGGAGTGGAAGGCCGACGAGTCCCCGACCGAGGTCGTCGGCGCCGGCGGCGGGGTCGTCGGCGACGTCGTGCACAGCACCCCGATGCTCAGCCTCGACAACGTGTTCGACGAGGACACGCTGCGCAAGTGGGCGGCCCGCCTGGAGAAGCTGGTGGGGCGGCCGGTCGGCGGGTTCACCGTCGAGCCGAAGATCGACGGGCTGGCGGTCGCCGCCCGCTATGTCGACGGCCGGCTCGTGCAGGTCGCGACCCGCGGCGACGGCCGCGCCGGCGAGGACGTCACCGGGCAGGCCCGGCGGGCGGCGGGGCTGCCCGAGCGGCTCGCCGCACCGTTGACGCTCGAGGTGCGCGGCGAGGTCTTCATGACCGACGCCGACTTCGAGGTGGCCAATGCGATGCGCACGGGCGCGGGCGAGCTGGCGTTCGCGCACCCGCGCAGCGCCGCCGCCGGCACGCTGCGCGCGCAGGACCGCACCTATGACGCGCCGCTGTCGTTCCTCGCCTATTCCGTGCACCGCGACGAGCCTCCGACCGGCCCGCACTCCGAGGCGATGGCGGAGCTGGAGCGGCAGGGGGTGGCCACGACCGGCGGTTCCGTCGCCGGGACGCCCGTCTGCCAGACCATCGACGAGATCCTCACCGCGGTGCACGCCCTCAGCGCGAGCCGGGGCACGCTCGGGTTCGGCATCGACGGCGCGGTCATCAAGGCCGACCTGCCCGCCGACCGCGACGCCGCCGGCTCGTCCAGCCGGGCGCCGCGGTGGGGCGTGGCGTTCAAGTTCCCCGCCGACACGCGCATGACCCGGCTGCTGGAGATCAAGGTGCAGGTCGGCCGGACCGGCGTGATCACCCCGGTCGCGGTGCTGGAGCCCGTGCAGATCGACGGCGTCACCGTCACGTTCGCCACGCTGCACAACTTCGACGACCTGGTCCGGCGCAACGTGCGCCCGGGCGACGTGGTGTTCGTCCGCCGCGCGGGCGACGTCATCCCCGAGATCACCGGCGCCAAGCTCGACGAGCGTCCGGCGGACTCGGTGCCGTTCGAGCCGCCGGCCAGGTGCCCCCGCTGCGACGGCGAGATCGACCGCACCCAGAAGCGCTGGCGCTGCACCCGCGGCCGGGTCTGCGGCGCCCACGAGTCCCTGGCGTACTACGCCGCCCGCCACTCCTTGGACATCGAAGGCCTCGGCGGCAAGATCATCGACATGGTCGTCGCCGCCGGCCTCGTCACCGACCCCGCCGACCTGTATGACCTCGACGTCCCGGCGGTCGCCGGTCTGGACCGGATGGGCGAGGTGTCCGCGACGAAGCTCGTCGCCGCCATCGAGGCCTCCAAGAGCCAGCCCCTCGCCCGCGTGCTGACGGGCCTCGGCGTGCGGATGACGGGCCGGTCCATGTCCCGCCGCCTGGCCCGCCACTTCGGCACGATGCAGGCCCTGCTGGACGCGTCCGTCGAGGACCTGCAGCAGGTCGAGGGCGTCGGCCCGGAGCGCGCCGTGACGATCGCCGCCGAGCTGGTCGACCTCGCCCCGGTCATCGAGAAGCTCGTCGCCCGCGGCGTCAACATGACCGAGCCCGACCTGCCCGCGCCGCCCGCCGCCTCCACCGACTCCGACGCCGCTTCCCCCACGGCCGGCGCCACCGTCGCCCTGCCGCTGCGCCGCCCCGACGGCACCCCCATGACCGTCGTCGTCACGGGCTCGGTCCCCGGCCTCACCCGCGACGAGGGCAACGAAGCCGTGGAGCGCCTCGGCGGCAAGTCCTCCGGCTCCGTCTCGAAGCGCACCGACCTGGTCGTCGTCGGCGACGGCGCCGGTTCCAAGGCCGACAAGGCCGAGCAGCTCGGCATCCGGATCCTGCCGGCCGACCAGTTCGCCGCACTGCTCGCAGCGTTCTCCGCCGGCGACGAGTCCACCATCGCCACCATCCTGTCCTGACCCGCCCCCACCCGGCCGGCCGCCGTCGCCCACCGGGTCCCAGACGGCCGCGTGGGGTTTCCCGGCGCACGTTGGACGCTGAGCGTGCTGCCTGCCAGAGGCGCTCGGTCGCCTGACTCGCCGAGTCGCCTGACGCCCGGGGACGGCGCTCGTCACGGGACACCGCTCGTCACGGGCGCTGTCCGTCGGGGGCGCCGTCCGTCGGGGGCGCCATCCGTCGGGGGCGCCGTCCGTCGGGGGCGCATTCCGGTCGGTCACACCTTCGGTGGCACGCACACGGAGATACGACCTGGGTCATGTCAGCCGCAGTGACGCACGAAAACTCAAGGTCCGCGCCTGGCGTCCCGGCCGCCCAGGTGCCCGGAGCCTCGCATGCCCGGGGCCGGCGTGCCGAAGGCCGTGACGCGACCGACGGCCGTCGTAACCGGACTGCATCGGCGGCCGGCCAGGACCGTGTCCGGCGTGATCGGGCTGGCATGTCCGAGGGCCGGTGCCACCCGGCCGGGATCGCTTCGGCTTGACCGGGGGCTGGCATGTCCGTGACTTCGTCGAACGGCACCCGGGTACGACCCGGCCTCCGAGCGGTTCCGAAGCCATTGTCGGCACGGCAGATCACCGGCTGGAACTGCCGGCACCCCCGCCCAACCGCGGTCCTCGGCAACTGCCCCGAACTCCAGACCGCCGCCGACCCGCGCAGTGCGGTCAGCGTGTTCGGGTTTCCCAGGCCGGCTGCTGGGGCTCGTCGTTGTGCACGATGATGTCGGCGTGTTCGGTCGGGCGGACCGTGGTGAAGTAGAGCTGTTGGGCCGGGATGTAGCGCTCGCGCCAGCGGCGTTCGACGTCGGCCCGGGACGACACCCGGCGCTCTCGGATCACGGCACGGTCCACGGTCTTCTCGAGTGCGGTCGACACGAAGACGCGCAGGTCCCATCGGTCGATCAGTTCCGGGCGCATGAGGAAGACGCCGTCGAAGAGCAGCACGGCGTCGGCGGGGGCGGTCGTGACCGGCGGGGACAGCGCGGTGTCCGCCGTGTGGTCGTAGACCGCCTGTTGGAAGCGCCGGTCTCCGCCCGGGCCGAGCGGGTCGAGCAGGACCCGGGTCAGCGCGTCGTTGTCGTGAGTGTCGAAGTAGCAGCCTTCGGCCGAGTACTCGCCGCGCGGATAGCGCTGGGCCCGGGGGAAGAGGAAATCGTCGATCGTCGCGCGGATGACGGCGCGGCCCTGTGTGCGCAGGACGGCGGCCAGTTCGTCGGCGAGGGTGGTCTTGCCCGCGGCGGGCGGCCCGTCGACGGCGACCCGCGTCGGGTGGGCCGCGGTGACGGACCCGACCGCCTCAGCCAGGTGGGCCAGCACCTCGTCGCGGGTCCCTTGGTCCATGTCCTGCCCCCGTCCTCACGAAGGTCGCCGTGTCGGGCCGACCTTATGCCCACACCCGCCGCTCTCTCGAGTGAGCGAGATTCTGGAGGTGTCGCCGTCGATCGACCACATGATCGAGGGGCATGCCTTGATGGACTGGGCCCCGTGACATGGCCCGATCCGGATCTTTCGCACCGAGAGCGGTGCGCGGGCGGCCGAGCTGGGCGGCATGAGCTGGGATCTCATGACCGGCGCGGCGGCTGCCGTGCTGCGGAGGCGGTGGTCCCTGCGGGATGCACCCGCCGCCACGCCGACCATCAGACCCCCGTTAGGCCCAACCTAGCGTCCCGGTCGGGATTCATTCATCGGACTTGTTGGATTCCGGACAGCTGTCTCGACACCGAGGCGCTGCCGGTATAAGAGGGAGTTACCCGAAAAACGCGACGCCGCCGACCGGGGTCGTGGGCGTGCCGTACACCGCGACGCTGACCGCGACTGGCGGCACCGGACCCTGCACGTGAGCGGTGACCGGGGGACGCTGCCGGCCGGGCTGACGCTGAACGGAACCACTGGCGCGATCACCGGCACCGCACCGCCACCAGCTGCGTGCTCGGCGGCGCTGCCCGTCACCGGCGTCGACACCACGACCCTGACCGCGCTCGGCCTGCTCCTGATCACGGCGGGCGTCACGCTCGTCAACCCGGTCGGCAGGCCTTCGGGTCCGGCGGGGGGACGGCGCCCCTGAGGTCCTGGGCGAGATCCGCGACGAACCGGTCGACCAGTTCGCAGGTCTTGCCCGGCATGCAGACCACGTGGGCGTTGCCGTGGTCGTCGGTGGCGAGCGGCCAGCGGTCCAGCAGGGACTGCGGCGGGCGGGGGAAGACGACGGTGAAGGCGTGCTCCTGGGCGCGCCACGCCGGCCAGCCGATCCCGCGCAGCCGCCGCTCGGTGTAGCCGGCGAGGTCTCTGGAGGCGGCGGCCCGCCCGCGCAGCCCCGGCAGGCCCCAGTGGCGCAGGAGGTACCAGAGCCACAACGGCGCATGGCCGGACCTGGAGCCGGTGATGGTGCTGTCCGGGGCGGCGGTGTAGGTGATCCTGCCCCGGTCGGTGTGGCGGTCGGCGAGGGCGACGACGATCCCGCAGGGGAAGGGCGTGGCGAGGAACTTGTGACCGCTGACGGCGAAGGAGTGCACGCCGTCGGCGAAGGTGAAGCCGGGCCGGGTCAGCGGGTCGCAGAGCGCCAGCGGGATGCCGGCGAGGGCCGCGTCGGCGTGGATCCAGCGCCGCTCAGGGTCGACGTCCGCGAGGGCGAGGGCCTTGTCGATCAGGGCGGCGTCGTCGACGGCCTCGGTCATGGTGGTGCCGACGGTGGCCACGACGATGACGCCGGTGCCGCGGCCGCGGTGCTCGGTGACGGCGGCGCGCAGGTCGTCGTAGCGGATCTCGCCGCGGTCGTCGGCGGGGACGAGGTGCAGCCGCATGCCGAGCAGCTCGGCGTTCTTGGCGATGCTGTAGTGCGCGGCGGTGGAGGCGAATACGGCCGCGCCCGGCAGGTGCCGGCGGGCCTGCCACAGGGCCCAGAGGTTGCTCTCGGTGCTGCCGGTCGTCACGTACCCGTGGCGATTGTCCGGCGGTGCGTCGACGAGGTCGGCGACGAACTGGACGACCTCGCGCTCGACGACCTTCGTGTGCAGCCGGTACGAGCCGCCGGCGGCGTACGGGTGCCCGACGTTGTTCAGCAGGACTCGCTCGAAGCGCGCCACGGCGGTCATGTCGGGCAGGTCGGTGGCGCCGGGGAAGCCGAGGTCGTATTCGGCGTGCCGGGTCAGGTCGGCGTACAGCTGGTCGAGGCGGCCACCGACGGCCGGGTCCGGGAGGGCGCTCATCGCGGCTGCGACCCGGCGTCGACGATCCGGCCGAGCTCGCTCATCCAGCGCCACACGTGGTACGCGGGGTCGTGCGGCTCGATCTCGGCGAGCTCCGGGTTCCAGCGCCACTGCATGCTCGGCACCCCGTAGCGCGTGTTGGCGTCGTCGACGGAGCTCTCGACGGTGAGGCCGTTGAACTGCTTGCGCCCGCCACGGTCCAGCAGCAGCCGGGTGCCGTCGATGAGGCGGGCGTAGCACCGGCCGGGCAGGTCGAACTCGTTGGTTGCCTGCCGCTGGGCGTCGGCCCAGGTGCCGAACGGTGTGTCGAGGGTGCACACGCCGATGCCGGTGAACACCGCGTCGGCCGACATCGAGTCGCACTTGTTGGCCATCCGCGTCCGCGGGTCGAAGCCGGGGTCGGCCTGGTAGCCCTCGTGCGCGTGCCGGGCCAGGCCGTACAGCAGCATCGGCAGGTCGTCGGCCTCGTCGTCGGCGAGGAAGATGCGGGTCGCGGTGCGCAACTGCTGCGGCGCCGGCACGCCGCGCTCGAGGTAGAACAGGGCGATGCCGTGGGGGCTGAGCGGGTCGCGGCGGCGGCGTTCCCACACGTGGCGGGTGTGCAGGACGGAGAAGCGCCGCAGCCGGGAGACGACCTCGCTCCGGAACGCGGCGGTGACGCCGGCCTCGGCGTTGCCGTCGCCCCTGCCGCGCGGCACCTCGGGCGGCACCGCGCGCAGGTGACGGCCGTCGGACTCGGCGCCGTCGTGGGCGGACCGGCGGTGCGCCGACGGCCATGGGACCCGGCCGTCGGCCCGGTCCGCGCCGGCGGTGAACGCGGAACCCCGCGCGGGCAAGGAGTTGGACGCGAACGGAAGCCCGTGCGAAGACGAGGAGTTGGACGCGAGCGGAAACCCGTGCGAAGACGAGGAGTTGGACGCGAACGGGAATCCGGGCGCGGACGAGGAGTTGGACGCGGGCTCAGACATCGAGGTCCTTGAGCCGGAGGTCCAGTACCCGCAGCGGGTCCGGTCTGCCGCGCCCGACGTCGGCGAGCACCGGCGCCCGGCGGGACCGCAGCATGAGCGCCCAGACCGCCCCGATGAGCACGGTGATGAGCACGGCGGCGGGGATGACGGCCTGCAGGATCGAGTCGCCGGCGATCCCCAGCAGCGAGGAGAGGTTCGTGAGGGTGACGAGCAGGATGCCTGCGCCCGCGATCACGCCCAGGCTGGGCAGCACGGTGCTGACGAGGAGTCCTTCGCTGGAGCCGCCGCCGCGCCGGTAGTACCGGATGCTCCCGGCCGAGATGAGCACCAGCATCAGCAGGATCCCGATGGCGCCGGCCGCGGACAGCCAAGTGAAGAGCACGGTGACCGGGTCGGCGCCGAGGACGACGAACAGTCCGACGACCACGAGCGCGCTCGCGCTCTGCAGGATCGAGCCGCCGGTCGGGGCGCCCTCGGCCTGCCCGGCGGCGCCGGTGCGGGCCAGCCACACCGGCAGGACGCCCTCGCGGGCCATCCCGAAGGCGTAGCGGGCGAGGACGTTGTGGAAGGACAGCATCGCCACGAAGACCGACGTGATGAGCAGCATCGTGGCAAGGAGGCTGAGGCCGCTGCCGTACCACTCGTCGAGGACGTTGAAGGGCAGGCCCGCGTCCGGGTCGGCGGCGACGGCGGCGATCCGGTCGGCGCCGACGTTCGCGGCGAGCGCCCAGGCCGACAGCCCGTAGAGCAGCGGCATGAAGATGAGGGCGCCGACGGTGGCGCGGGTGATGCTGCGGCTGGTGCGGACCTCCTCGCTGTAGGCGGGCGCCGTGTCGAAGCCGATGAACGCCGCGATGCCGAGCGCGAGGGCGCCACCGATGCCGGGTGTCCACAGGCCGGCGAAGCTGATCGGGCCGGTGCTGACGGACCCGCCGGCGGGGTGGGCGAACGCGGCCAGGTCGAACAGGGCGATGACGACCAGCTCGACGCAGAGCACGGACCCGACGACGAGCGCGGACAGCGACACGTGCAGCAGCCCGCAGACGGCGACGGCGAGCCAGAGCACTGCCGCCCAGACGACCCAGTCGCCGCCGAGCAGCCCGGTGAGGGTGGCGCCGGCCAGGCCGTACAGGCTCAGCTGGATGCACGAGTAGAACACCAGCGCGAGGGCTCCGCCGATGATGCCCGCGGTCGGCCCGAAGCCGTGCGCGAGCAGGGCGTACGCGGGGGCGGCGTGCGGCACGTTGCGGGCCATCGACACGTACCCGACGGCGAGCAGCGCGAGCGCGATGCCGAGCAGCGGGAAGGTGAGCGGGGTGGCGACCATCCCCGTCGAGGCGAAGGTGGCGACGATACCGCCGGCGAGGACCGCCATCGGCGAGCTGGCGCCGATCTGGAAGAGCCAGACGCCGCCGCCGGACATCTGCCGGCGGGTGAGCCCGTGCCCGGTCATCGGCCACCGCCGGAAGGACAACATGATTTCGTGCACTGAGAAAGACGCATCGCGGCGCGCACTCCGATTCGTCGGTTGCCGTGCGTGATCAATGTCGATGCGCAGCGTATAGACGAAGTTGCCCGGTGGCGCCCTGGCGGATCTCACGGATTCCCTAGGTCGTTAGGTCCCGAACCTCCGGGAACAGGCACTGGAGCGCTCCATGACCGGCGCGCGCGACCCCTCGGGGCCGCGGAATTTACCGCCTCGTGCCGCGCCCGTAACGTTCGGCGGCACACGACGCGGCCCCGCCGGATCCGGGGTACCCAGGGATCCGACGGGGCCGGCGCGGCAGGAGGTCAGGTCAGTCGCAGGTAGTCGACGTTGAACCCGCCGGTCTCGCAGAACAGCGTCAGCTGCTGGTCGCCGGCGGTGGCGACGGTGACCGGGACGTGGATGGACTGGTATGCGCCCCACCCGCCGGTGTCCGGCACGGACACCGTGGCCAGGACCGCACCGGTCGCGTCGCGGAGCGAGATCGCGCCGGGCAGGGGGCCGCCGGTGCCGGTCGCGACGCGCAGCTCCACGTCGTAGGTGCCGGCGGCGACGTCCAGACGGTAGGCGAGCCAGTTGCCGGCCGCGGTCCACCCGACGTTGCGGCCCCCGCTGGCGGCGGGGTTGGACTCGATGAAGTTCGGGCCGCCGTCGGTCCAGCCGTGCTGCGCCACGTACGCCTCGGCCTCGACCTTCTCCCCCACGGGCGCGCCGTGCGGCCGGACCGTGACGTGGATGGTGCGCGCGGCGCTGGCGCGGCCGTCGGTGGCCGTGACCGTGAGGTCGAAGGCGCCGGCGACGGTCGGGTGCAGCGAGACGACGCCGGTGGCCGCGTCGACGGTCACGCCGTCGGGCAGGTCCGTGGCGTAGAAGGACAGGGCGTCGCGGTCGGCGTCGGTGGCCTGCAGCCGCAGCGTCGAGGTGGCGTACTGGTCGACCACGACCGGGCCCGGGTCGCGCAGGACGGGGGCGTGGTTGCGGCCGCGGGGCAGCTCGGCGTCCCAGCGGAACGTGGCGTAGGCGTGCGCCGGCACGGTGGCGACGAACGACTTCCCGGCGAGCACGACCCGCACGGTGCGGTCGGTGTCGAGCGCGTTGCCGATGACCGCGACGTACCCGTCGTGCCGGTCACGGAAGACGACGTTGCCGATCCCGCCCGAGGTGCCGCTGGAGGCGACGCGGACGTGCGAGGGCGTCAGGTACCGGCTGAACTGCCCGAGCTGGTAGAGCTCTTCGCGGACGGTGAACGTGCGGGCCGCGGTGTCCACCTTGACGAGCCGGTCCGGCCACTTGGTGGTGCGGGCGACCTCGTCCCAGTCGACGTTGTTGTCGCGGGCCGGGGTCCAGTGCAGGGTGCCGCCGTCCTGATCCGTCGCCTGCGCCCACATGACGTAGGAGGACGCGTCGAGACGGAAGTCGGCGAGGACCGTGGCCGGGGACAGGTCACTGGTCTCGGTGAGGTGCACCGGCTTGCCGGTCTGCTCGTAGGCGTCCCGCATGACGGTGGGGTCGCCCCAGTACGGGTGGAACGCGATCGCGTCCGCGGCCCGGGCGGCGGCCGGGTCGTCCAGCACCCGGTAGTAGTTCTTGGTGGCGGTGCTGTTCGGATCGCGCCAGTCCCAGAAGTTGAAGTCGTGGATGTACAGGTCGACGTCGAGGCGTGCCTTGCGCAGCTCCCGGTCGATCGCCACGGACAGCTTCTGCTGCTGCTCGACGCTGATGTCCATGGCCGGGTAGACGACGTCCATGCCGGGCTCGTTGAGCAGCGTCAGCGCGTCGACGCGGATGCCGAGGCGGGCGTACGCCTGGACGTACTTGACGTAGTAGCGGGCGAACACGTCGATGCGGTCGTCGCGGAGCTTGCCGACCTGGTAGTACTCGCTGGTGCTGCCGGGCTTGAGGGCGACCTCGCCGAGGAAGCGGTTGTTGGTCTTCATCCACGCCGGGGCGCTCCACGCGGAGGCGAGGAACGTCGCCTGCGGGTTGTACTTCTGGATGAGCTTGACCGTGTCGACGATGTGCAGGTCGATGTCGCGCTGGATGGAGAAGTACCGCAGGTCCGGGTCCTCGGTGACGCCGGCGGGCAGGTCGTCGTAGGACCAGAACGGCAGGTGCTCGATGAGGTCGGGGCTGCCGATGGTGAGCCGGAAGCGGTCCAGGCCGGCGCCGGTGCGCGGGTCCACGAGCAGCCGGACGGCGCGCTCGCGCTCGGCGGGGGTGAGCTTCCACAGGTTCGACACGGAGGTCTCGTCGATCGAGAAGCCGATGCCGGTGTACGACTGACGCGTCCGGCTCGGGTCGACGACGACGGTCGCGTCGGCCTTCACGCCGGCCCCGGCACCGACCCGGACGTCCGGCAGCGGCTGCCAGTGCGCGGCGCCGGTCGAGTAGGTGCCGGTGACCAGGGACCCGTGCTGGGCGTTCGCCGCGGCAGGGGCGGCGGCGGCTCCCAGGGCACCGGCGGTGACCAGTGCGACGGCGGCCACGGAGATGGATCGCCTCACGGCGCCTCCTTCTGCGGATGGTGGAGGCGCGCGGAATCCATCGACGCCTGTAACACGAAGGAAACACGTCGCCGCGGCAGCGTGTCAACCTTTTTTCAGGATCCGATGGAAGTTCTTATGAAACACGCGTCAGGACGGCACCGGACCGGTCGAGCCGCGCACCACGAGGTCCGTCGCCAGCTCCACGTGCAGCGCGTCGAGCTCGTGCCCGGCCAGCATCCGCCCGAGCAGGCTGACCGCCATCCGCCCCATCTCGCCGAGGGGCTGGCGGACCGTGGTGAGCGCCGGGTGCGTGGCCCGGGCGAGCTCGATGTCGTCGAAGCCGGCCACCGACAGGTCGTGCGGCACGCGCAGCCCCCGGTCGGCGGCGGCGTGCAGCGCCCCGACGGCCATCTTGTCGTTGAACGCGACGATCGCCGTCGGCCGCTGCGGCAGGTCGAGCAGCTCACCGGCGGCGCGGTAGCCCTCCTCCACCGTCGGGTCGGACACGGCGCGCACCAGGTCGGGCTCCGGCAGCACGCCGGCGCCGACGAGCGGTGCGAGCCAGCCGGCGAGCCGGTCGCTGCTGGCCATCCAGCCCGGGCGCCCGCCGAGGATGCCGACGCGGCGGTGCCCGAGCTCCGTCAGGTGCGTGACGAGCCGCCGGGCGCCGGCGAAGTTGGCCGCCGACACGGCCGCGATGTCGCGCGGCGGCGACGTGCGCGGATCCACGACCACGAACGGGAAGCCCTGGTCGCGCAGCCGCTCCAGGTCCTCCTCCGGCTCCGACGGCAGGATGAGCAGCGCGCCCGCGACCTGCGGCCAGCCGGTCAGCGTCTTGAGCACCTCGGTGCGCTTCCACGACGACTCGCCGGCGTCGACGATCGCGTGCATGCCGTGCACGTCGAGCGCCTCCGCGATGGCGGACACGATGAGCCCGAAGTAGTCCGTCAGCACGTACGGGCAGCGCACGTAGACGCCGTTGTCCGCCTTCTGCGCGCCCGACCCCCGCCGCCGCGGCGCCTGCCGGCCGAGGCCGCCCATCGCCTCGAGGACCCGGTCCCGGGTGCTGGGCGCGACGTTGGAGCGGCCGTTGAGCACCCGCGACACGGTCGCGATGGACAGGCCGGTCTGCTGAGCGACGTCGCGGATGGTGACACGCTGCCGCTGCTCTGTTTCACCCGCTTGTTTCATCACCGACCAGCATATCGGCTGGCCGGCCCGACACGCGGTGCGGCGACCGCCGTTGCGGTGCACGGTTCCGGGGCCGGACCTGTCTTGTGGTCCGGCCCCGTTCGCCGTTGCCGCTCCTGTACGCCGAGCGCCGGCCGGTGTTCCCTGTGCGCCACGGCTCTTTCGCTGCCCGCTGCTCCGTGTGCGGGTTCCGCGCCGGCGCTACTCGGTGCGCAGGGCCGTGGCGGTGCGGGTCCTGGCGGCCCAGCCGGCGGGCAGGAGGGCGCCGGCGCAGGCGATGACGAGGCCGCCGAGGACGAGCGGCAGGACCATCAGCGGGGCGTACACCTCGATGTAGGACGGCGGGATGCCGGTGTCGGCGGCGCGGCCCATCGCCGGCAGGACCGCGTGGTGGAGCACGATGCCGAGCGGGACCCCGATCACGCCGGCGAGCAGGCCGGTGCCGGTGACCGAGGTGAGGACCATCGTGACCGTCTGCCGCGGTGACATGCCGAGGGCCTTGAACACGCCGAGGTCGTGGACGCGTTCGCGGGTGTCGAGCACGACCGTGTTGAGCACGCCCATCCCGGCGACGACGACGAGCATCACGGTGAGCGTCGCGGCGAGCGTGTCCATGGCGACGACGGTCTCGCTGAGCTCCCCGGCGTTGACGTCCGCGCCGCCGCCGAGCGGCTGCAGGACCTTGTTCAGCGCGTCCGCGTAGGACTGCGCGGTGACGCCCGGATCGAGGTCGATGTGGAACTCGACCGACCGCGGCTCGATGACGGTCCCGAGGGCGGTGAGGGTGGCCGCGTCGGTGACGACGCCGCGGCCGCCGTCGCTCAGGTCGAGCGACTCCCCCACGATCCGGACCTTGCGCGAGCGCCCGGCGTCGGTCAGCGTGGTCGTGTCGCCGACCCGCAGGCCCGTGGCGTGCAGGAACGCGGTCGGCACCACGATCTGGTCCGGCCCGTCGAACCACTTCCCGGAGATCATCTTGTACGCGCCCCAGGAGGAGTCACCGGTGAAGGCGACGACGTTCGCGGGGGCGGTGAAGCCCGAGACACCGATCTCGGCCTGTCCCGTGGTGAACCACCGGCGGGTGCCGGGCTGCGCGTCGATCGCGGCCTGCACCTTCCCGAGGGCGGCGAGGTCCCCGGCGGACGGCTGCGGCCCGCCCTTGCCGTTCTGCCCCGGGCCGCTGGTCTGACCCGGGCCTGCCGTCTGGCCTGGGTTCGCCGGGCCGGTGGGGCCGCCTTGCTGACCCGGTGCCGGCGGGCCTCCGGGGCCGCCAGGGCCAGGGCCGAACGTGAACGCGTGGGCGACGACGGCGCCGGCGGAGCGGCGGTTGAGGCCGTCCTGGATGCCGGCGAGGGACGTGGCGAGACCGGCCCCGAACGTCACCCCGAGGGCGCCGAGGGCGACCGCCGCAACGATCGTCGCGGAGCGGGAAGGGCTGGTGAACGGGTTCGCCAGCCCCAGGCTCACCGGCCGGGGCAGCGGCAGGCGGCCCAGCAGCCGCCGCGCCGTCCGGCCACGCCCGCTCGCCGGGGTGCGGCCGACGGCCAGGGCGGTGACGGTGCGCAGCCGCCCGGCCCGCAACGCCGGCACGAACGCGGTCAGCACGACCGCGGCGAGCGCGACGAGCGGCACGACCACGCTCACCCACGGCGCGACCGTCATCGTGGCGGTGCCGAACGCGTCGCTCTCGTTGGCCAGGACCGGCACCGCGGCGACGTTGCCCAGCAGCACGCCGAGCACGGCGCCGATGGTGGCCGGGATCAGCGCCTGGCCGATGTACGCGCGGGTGACCTGGGCCGGCGTGAAGCCGACGGCCTTCAGGATGCCGATCCGGCGGGTCGCGGCGCCGACCGAACCGCTCACGACGACGCCGATGATGAGCACCGACATGCACAGCCCGAGCACCCCGAACGCGACCACGAACGGCACGAACGTCGCCGCCTGCCGCTCCGCCTTGCGTTTCGCGGCGAGGTACGAGGCGGCGCCGGTCATCGCGTCGGCGGGCACGGCGCCGGCGACCGCGGTCCGGTGCGCGGTGAGCTGCGCGTCGGTGGCGGCGTCGGCGAAGCGGTACAACATCTGGAAGCCGCCCTCGACGCCGGTGCCCAGCATCGCCGCCAGCTGGTCCGGGGTCGTCCACGCCTCGGCGCTGGTCCCGACGGACCTGGCAAGGCCCACGACGGTGAACGTGGGGCTGCCGGGCGCGTCGGCGAACGTGAGCTTGTCGCCGACCTCGATCGGCGACCGGCCGGTCGCCCACACGATCTCCCCGGCGGCGGTGGCCCACCGGCCGTCGGTCAGGTCGAGCCGGTCGACCGGCCCGCCGGGGTCGGCGCGACCGGCGAGGATCGCGGGCGGCAGTTGCAGCCCGGGCGGGATGCGGCCACCGCTGACGGTCGTCGGGCGCAGCGACACGGTCCTGAACGGGCCGGCGGACGCGGTCGCACCGGCCGCCTTCGCGGTGGCGGCGACGGCGTCCGCGGTGACGGACCCCGCGTCGAACGTGGCCGTCAGGTGGGCCCCCTGCTGCTTGGCGAAGCCCCGGTCGAAGGGCGCGCGCGACGCGTCGAGAAGGCCTGCTGCCAGTACCGACGCGGAAACGGCGAGCAGGGTCGTCAACGCCATCACGACCGACTGGACCCTCCGCCGCCCGCCGGCCCGCACGACTCTGCCGACCCCGCTCACGCCGTCACCTCCGCTGCGCTCCGGCGCCGACCTGAGCCGACCAGCCACTCCGGTGAGCGGCCCAAGACGCTCCGCCGGCCGCTCACCGGGCGCCTGCCGCTTGGATGCCGTGCTTGACGTCGCGGCTGAGGCGGCCGTCGACGAGCTCCACGGTCCGGGTGGCGCACTCCTGGGCGAGGGTCACGTCGTGCGTGACGAGAACGACGGTCTGCCCGTCGCGGTGCAGGGCGGTCAGCAGGTCGCGGACCTCGCGGCCGGACGCCGTGTCCAGGGCGCCGGTCGGCTCATCGGCGAGCAGCAGCGACGGGCGGTTCATGAGGGCACGCGCGACGGCGACGCGTTGCCGCTCGCCGCCGGACAGCCGGCCGGGGAACGCCCGGGCGTGCCGCCGCACCCCCAGCTTCTCCAGCAGCTCACCGGCCCTGGCGGTGGCCTCGCCCCGCGGCACGCCGGCGAGCTGCGCGGGCAGCAGGACGTTGTCGTGCACGGTCAGGTCGTCGACCAGGTTGAAGAACTGGAAGACCATGCCGATGCGGGCGCGGCGGTACTTCGCGGACGCGGCCTCGCCGAGCCCGTCGACCCGCACGCCGTCGACGGTGACGCTGCCGGACGTGGGCCTGTCCAGCCCGGCGATCAGGTTGAGCAGCGTGGACTTGCCGCTGCCGGACGCGCCCAGCACGGCGACGGCCTCGCCGGCGTCGATCCGCAGCGTCAGCCCGGCGAGGGCGGGTGGGCCGTCGTCGTACCGTTTGCTGACATCGCTGATCTGGATGAGTGGGGCGGTCATCTGGTACCTCCCTTTACGACGTTTCTCGGTCGTTCCGACCGTAGGAACTCGGTCGGCTCCGGCACGTCGGCCGCGGTGACGGTCTCCGGCGCTCGCGTCATCCTTTTGGACTACACAGCGCGGCGGCGGGTGGTCTTCGAGACCGATGCCGCGCGGCGGGGTGCCTTGGCAGACTTGGGGACGTGGACATCGGGTTCGTCAGGCGGCAGCTGCGGGCGATCAGTGCCGAGCTGTGGCGCGTGAGCGGCCCGATGCCGAAGCTGAGCAAGTGGGCGTGGGCCGCCGACGCGGTGCTCGCGCTGGTGCTCAGCCTGCTCACGGTCAGCAGCACGGCGCAGCCCGGCGACGCGCCCGCGCCGGACTTCGTCTTCGAGAGCGACCGGGTCGTGCGGGTGCCCGACCTGCTCCTGCCACCGGCCCCCGAGCCGCCGTTCCCCGGTCCCGAGATCTCCGACGGGCCCTCAGCCGGGCAGTATGTCCTGGCCGCGCTCCTGGCGCTGCCGCTGGTGACCCGCCGCAGGTTCCCGGTCGCCTCGCTGTGGGTGATCGTCGTCGCCGCGATGGTGCTGCGCGCGGAGCCCGGGTTCGACCCGATGCCCGCGCTGGTGTGCTTCGTCGTGGCCGCCTACAGCGCCGCGCTCTACAGCCGCCACCGGGCCCTCGCGATCGGCAGCGTCATCGTGGCCACCGTGGCCCTGCTCGTCAGCGGCCGGGGCGACGCCGAGACGGACGCGGGGCCGGGGCTGGCGGTGTTCCTGCTGCTGTGCGCGGTCAGCCTCACCGCCAACGCGATCCACATCTGGAAGCAGCGGGCCCTGGCCCTGCAGCGGGAGCAGGCGACCGCGACGAGCCTCGCCGTCCAGCAGGAGCGCGCCCGGCTCGCCGGCGAGCTGCACGACGTGGTCAGCCACAGCGTCAGCATGATGGTCGTGCAGGCCGGCGCCGCCCGCACCGTCCTGGACACCGAGCCCGGCCTGGCCCGCGAGGCCCTGCTGGCGGTCGAGTCGAGCGGCCGCGCCGCGATGGTCGAGCTGCGCCACGTCATGGGCCTGCTGACGATGGACGACGACGGTCCCGACCTCGCCCCGACCCCGGGGCTCGACCAACTCGACGCCCTCGCCGACCGCGTCCGCCGCACCGGCGTCCCCGTCGACGTCGTCCAGACCGGCACGCGGGTGCCGCTGCCCGCGGGGGTGGAGCTGGCGGCATACCGGGTGGTGCAGGAAGCGCTGACCAACGCGGTCAAGCACGCCGTGGGCGCCTCGGTGACCGTCACCGTCGACCACACCACCGACACCCTGCACGTCGACGTCACCGACACCGGCGGCACCGCCGACAGCTCCGCCGACCCCGGCAGCGGCCGCGGCCTGGCCGGCCTCCGCGACCGCCTGGCCCTCCACGGCGGTACTCTCACCGCCGGCGCCACCCCCACCGGCGGCTTCCGCGTCCACGCCACCATCCCGATCCCATCCCCATGACCCGCCTGCCATGCCGGGCGGTGCCCCGGCCGCTCACCGCGACAGCGACGTCCACGGTGCCGCGCCGCCCACCAGCAGCACGAACGACACCCCGCGCGTCGACGGCACCGACACCGGCGGCACCGCCGACAGCTCCACCGACCCCGGCAGCGGCCGCGACCTGGCCAGCCTCCGCGACCGCCCGGCCATCCACGACGGCTTCCGCGTCCACGCCACCATCCCGACCCCACCCCCATGACCCACCTGCCTCGCCGGGCCGCGCCCCGGCCGCTCACCGCGACAGCACCGTCCCCAGTACCGCGCCGCCCCCCGACAGCACGAACGACACCCCGCGCATCGACGGCACCGACACCGGCGGCGGCCGCGACCTGGCCGGCCTCCGCGACCGCCTGGCCCTCCACGGCGGCACTCTCACCGCCGGCCCCAACCCCACCGGCGGCTTCCGCGTCCACGCCACCATCCCGACCCCACCCCCATGACCCACCTGCCTCGCCGGACCGCGCCCCCGGCCGCTCACCGCGACAGCGCCGTCCCCAGTACCGCGCCGCCCCCGACAGCGCGAACGACACCCCGCGCGTCGACATCACCGACACCGGCGGCACCGCCGACAGCTCCACCGACCCCGGCAGCGGCCGCGACCTGGCCGGCCTCCGCGACCGCCTGGCCATCCACGACGGAACTCTCACCGCCGGCGCCACCCCCACCGGCGGCTTCCGCGTCCACGCCACCATCCCGATCCCACCCTCATGACCCGCCTGGCTTGCCGGGCGGTGCCCCGGCCGCTCACCGCGGCAGCGCCATCCCCGGTGCCGCACCGCCCCCCAGCAGCGCAAACACAGGACCATCCGCCAACAGCGCGCCGCTGCCCAGTGGTGCGAACAACCCGCCGGCACTCAGCGACGTGGACAGAGCGCCATCCCGTTGCGGGCAACGCGCCGTTGCGGGCAACTCGCCGTTCCCCGCACGGGCCGTTTCCCGCGAGGCAGTCGCAGGGTCATCCGCCAGCGGCGCGCAGTCCCGTCCGCGCGGACAACCCACCATCGCCCAGCAGCGCGAACAGAGCACGCCATCGTCCGACGGCACGGGCAGGCCGGCATCGCGCGCAGCGACGCGGGCCGGACGTGGCCCGCAGCAGCGCGCTGCCCGGCGGCGCGAACGGCCCGCCACCGCTACACCTGCGCGGGCAGCGCGGCGTCTCGCGGCGGCGGGGACGGCGGGGACGGTGCAGTCGTGTCCGTGAAGGTGGTGCGCTGGCGATCTCGTCGCAGTCCCCGAGGCGTACCCGCGAACCGGACGGCTGCCGTGCCGCGGCGGTCGTTGCGGGCTACGGCCGGGGTCATGATCGATGGACGGATCCGGCCACGCCGGCGGCCACGGCTGTCCTTCGATCACGTCGGCGGGGGCGAAGGTGGGCGGCCTGGCGACAACCATGGCCGGTCCGTCGTGGTGGGGCGGCACCGGGGCGTGCCGGCCACGAACCCCAGGATCGCCGACCGGGGCACGGCCGCCGGCGCTCGCGACGATGTTCGGCAGCGGGTCCGTCCCCTTTGCGGGCAACGCGCCGGTCCCGCACGGGCCGTTTCCCGTGAGGCAGCCACAGGGCCATCCGCCGGCGGCGCGCAGTCCCATCCGCGCGGCCAACCCACCATCGCCCAGCAGCGCGAACAGAGCACACCATCGTCCGACAGCGCGAGCAGGCCGACAGCGCGAGCAGGCCAGCAGCGCGAGCAGGCCAGCATCGCGGGCAGCGACGCGGGCCGGACGTGGGCCGCAGCAGCGCGCCGACCAGCAGCGCGAACAGTCCGCCACCGCTCCAGCTGCGCGGGCACTGCGGCGTCTCGCGGTGGCGGGACGATGCGGTCGTGTCCGTAACTGTGGCGGTGTGCTGGCGATCTCGTCGCAGTCCCCGAGGTGCGCCCGCGATCCGGACGGTTGCCGTGCCGCGGCGGTCGCTGCGGGCTGCCGTCGGGGTCATGATCGATGGATGGATCCGGCCACGCCGGCGGCCAAGGCTGTCCTTCGATCACGGCGGCGGGGCGACATCCATGGCCGGTCCGTCGTGGTGGGGCGGCACCGAGGCCGGGGCACGGCCGCCGGCGCTCGCGACGGTGTTCTGCAGGGGGCGGGGCCGTGCCGACTGCGGCAACGGTGGTCGGGCGGGCGGCGGGGTGACGTCGTGGAGCGGTGAGGCGATCGCATGATTGAGGGGCGTCCGGTGCTGGCCGGTCGATCGCGGTGCATTCTGGTCGGGGACGCGGTGGAGGGGGTTGCGTGAGCGAGCCGTTGCGGGTGGTCGTCGCCGACGATCAGGCGTTGGTGCGGACCGGGTTCCGCATGATTCTCACGGCGAGCGGGATCGAGGTGGTCGCGGACGCGGCCGACGGGGCCGAGGCGGTCGACGCGGTCCGGCGTACCCGGCCCGACGTGGTGCTCATGGACGTGCGGATGCCGCGCATGGACGGGCTCGAGGCGACCCGCAGGATCCTCGGCGGGCCCGTCACGGGCGCCACGCCGCGGGTCATCATCCTCACGACGTTCGACCTCGACCAGTACGTCTACGCGGCGCTGTCGGCGGGGGCCAGCGGGTTCCTGCTCAAGGACGTCAGCCCCGAGCACCTCGTTGGCGCGGTGCGGCTGGTCCGTGCCGGGGACGCGCTGCTGGCGCCGTCGATCACGCGGCGGCTCATCGAGCGGTACGCGACCCGGGACGCCCGCACCGCGACGCTCCACCGGGACCTGTCCGGGCTGACGCCGCGCGAGGTGGAGGTGCTGCGGCTGCTCGCCAGGGGGCTCAGCAACGCGGAGCTGGCGGCGCAGCTGCAGCTCAGCGACGCCACGGTCAAGACGCACATCGCCAGGATCCTGTCGAAGCTGCAGCTGCGCGATCGTGCCCAGGCGATCGTCGCCGCGTACGAGACCGGACTGGTCACCCCAGGCTCGGGCACCCCCTGACGAGCTGCCATGGGCGACTTCGGTGGAGGGGGTCAGCGGGCCGTCGGGACCTCGGCGCGGAAGGTGGTGGCGTCCAGGTCGTAGCGCTCCAGGAAGTCGGCCACGGCCTCGACGACGACCCGTTCGACGACCTTCACGTACTTCGTAGCCTCGAGGGCCGGCAGGGTGGCGGTGGGGTCGCCGACGAGTTCGCGGATGCCGAGGCGGGCGCTGTGGTCGTGCCAGCCGTCGTGGTCGGGCCGGCGCGCCAGGATTCGCAGCCGGTGGGCCGCCGTGCGGATCAGTCGCCACGGCGCGGCCGTCAGTTGTGTCAGCAGCTCCAGGTGTACGACCGGCGCCGGCACATAGCACGCGGGCCGGACCGGTGGCAGGACGTGGGCGGAGAGCTCGACGTACACGACCGAGGCCTCGATCGACGTGTGCACGAACACCGACACGTACCCGTCGCCGTCGTCGGGCGGCACGACGGGCCGGCCCTCGGCCGTGGTGACGCCTCTGGCCCGCGGCACGATCACGACCCGGTCGTAGTGGCGCAGGCCCTCCTGCGGGGCGCGGACGACGGCGTCGACGGCGTCCCGGGAGGCGAGCGGCAGCGGGACGCCGTCGTCGAGCAGCGGGTCGCCGGCGCAGCGGACCCCGTCCGCGGCCAGGTACGGCGTCACCGTCAGCCCCGGCACCCCGTGATGCCCGGTGCCGTCGCCGAGGCCCTGCAACGCCTGACCGACGTGCCGGCGCAGCAGGACGGGGTCGAGGGTCGCGGGGCTGCGGGGGCGGTAGCCGCCGGAGTCGACCGCGCGCAGCGCCACCGCGACCGACCACGCGCACACCCGCGGCCCGGCACCGACGAACGGGTCGCCGCGGCTGAACGCGACGTTGCCCCGCTGCGCGGCGGCGACGACCGCGACCCGCCGGGCGGTCGAGGCCAGCCTCGGGGCCGGATGGGTCGCGGCGGTGAGGGTGGCGGCGGTCCACCACAGGTGCGCGAGGTGGCCGGCGACGGCGCACCCGGCCAGGACCGCGAGAGCGGCCCACACCCGCGCCCCAGGTGCCGCGCCGACGGCGGCGACGACCCGGTCGAGCTCACCGCCCGGCGCCGCGACGGACGAGCCGGCGACGGTCAGCACCGCGCCGACGGCCGTGACGAGGCCGAAGACCAGCGCTACGGCCAGCAGCGCCCTCCCGGCGGGCGGCGCCCCTCGGACCGCCTTCGACCGGCACAGCCCCACGACGCCCCCGAGGAGCAGGACGGCGGCGGTGGTGCGGGGCGCAAGGATCAGCGCGGTGAGGACCGCCACGGCGAGGAACGCGTCCCTGGCCGTGGCCAGCAGCCTGGCCCGCAGCGCATGGCACAGCACCGGCTCCAGGTCCAGGCCGACCGACGGCGCCACGGCCCGCCGCGGGTCGTCGGTGAGTTCGGCGACGACCCGCTCGGCGAGGCCGGGATCGAGGTGCACGGCCGCGCACAGCCGCCGGGTCGTGGTCGACGGCATGCGCTGCGCCGGGCTCGCGTCAGGCATGGCGAACAGCGGCGGTGGCCAGGCGGCCTCGCGCTTCGCCTGCCGCGGCGCCCACGCGGCCGTGACGTCCGGCTGCTCCGCGGGGGAGCCGCCCCGCGCCTGCCACGCGGGCGCGACGTCCGGCTGCTCCGCGGGCGAGCCACCCGGCTTCTCCGCGGCCGAACCGCCTCGCGCCGGCCACCGCGACCCCGCGGACGCCGGGTCAGGACGGTCCGCCGCGGCGGCACCGTGCCGCGGGCCAGCGGGCGCGGCATCCGGCGGAGCCCCCTGCCCGGGCCACCGCGAGCCCGCGGGCGTGACGTCCGACGAGGCGCCCTGTCCCGGCCACCGCGCCCCGCCGGTCGTGGCGTCCACCGGCACATCCCGCCCCCGCGACCCGGCAGGCGTGACGTCCGGCGCCGCATTCCGGCCCCGCCACGGCAACCGCCCGCGACGCGCCGGCTCACCGGCCGAAGTGCCCGGCTGATCCGCCGCCTGCCCGCCACGGCCCAGCCCCGTGGAGCCGCCGGGCACGACATCGGGCGACGCGCCCCGGCCACGCCACGGCAACCGCCCGCGACGCGCCAGCTCACCGGCCGAAGTGCCCGGCTGATCCGCCGCCTGCCCGCCACGGCCCAGCCCCGTGGACCCGCCGGGCACGACATCGGGCGACGCGCCCCGGCCACGCCACGGCAACCGCCCGCGACGCGCCGGCTCACCACTCGAAGCACCTGGCTGATCGTCCGCCGACCCGCGACGGCCCCGCCACAACGACCCGCCGGACACGACATCGGACGACGCACCCCCGCCACGCCACAGCAACCGCCCACGACGCGCCGGCTCACCCGGCGAGGCGCCCGAGCCGTCCGACGCGCCTGGATGGTCCGCGGGCGTGGTGGCCCGGGCCGGCCGGGCGCTGTCCAAGGAGCCCGGCTGATCGGCAGAGAAGGCACCGGGGCGGGTCGGATCCGCGGTCCGGCGTCGCAGTCGTGACGCTCCGCGGCGGGCGGGGGCGGCAGGCTGCTCCGCGGGTGGGGCGGTCCGGTGCAGCGCCCCGGCAGGTCCGGGCCATCGCGGCGGTGGGCCGGCCTCGACCGTGCCGCCGAAGGCGGCCGTGTCCCTGCTCAGCGCGGCCAGCACCGGTCCCCGGACAGGCGCCGAACGGTCGTGTCGCCCCAGCGCGGTGAGCAGCCGCGCGAGGAATGCCTCAACCCGCACGGTGGTCGTCGCCGGTCTGCTTGCGGGCCGCGGGCAGCTTGACCCGCAGGCGCGACACCCGTCTGGCGCCGTTCACCATGGGCGTGGCGAATTCGGGAGGGGTTGCGGCAGTCGTACCGGCGACGGCGGCGACACTCAGGAACGGCGAGGCCACCCGGGCGAGCTGCGTCAGCAGCAACGGTGCCGCGATCCCCGCTGCCACCATCCCGCCCGGCCCGGACACCTGCCCGCCCGCCCCGAGCGCGGCGGCGAGCCCGGCGCCGGCGAGGCACCGGACGGCGACGGACGCCGCGTACGCCCCGGCCCCCGGCTCCCCCGGCCCGTGCCACGGCAGCCGCCCGGTCCGGCGGCGGGCCGCCAGCAGGTCGAGCACTTCCAGCATGAGCGCGGCGAACAGACCCCAACTGGCCGCTCCGGCTGCGCTCATCGGACCACCATAGGAACCGCCCGCCCCGGTCTTCCACGGTATCGACCGTCGATCACCCGGTCGGGTTGACGCTCCCGGGTACGTCTGGCACTGTCTAGGTTGTCTAGAGGACCTGGAGGATTGGGTGAGCAAGACGCCGCTGTACGTGCGGATCGAGCGGGAGCTGCGGACGCGGCTCGCCGGTGCGCGCCCCGGCGACACGGTGCCGGCCGAGTCGGTGCTCGCCGGGGAGTTCGGGGTCGCCCGGATGACGGTGCGGGCCGCGCTCAACGCCCTGGAGTCCGACGGGCTCATCGAGCGGATCCAGGGGCGGGGCACGTTCGTGCGGCAGCGACCCGAGCCACGGGCCGCCGGGACCCTGATGAGCTTCCAGGACCAGGTGCGCGGCTGGGGGCGCACCCCGCGGTCGCGCCTGCTGGAAGGCGAGATCCGGGCGGCCTCCGCGGCCGAGGCGGCGGCGCTCGGGCTGACGGCCGCCGCACCTCGCGTGGTGTCGATCGCTCGGGTACGGCTCGCCGACGACGTCCCGCTCGCGGTCGAGTACGCCTGCTTCCCGGCACACCTGAGCGCGCTGCTCGACGTCGACCTGGAGGCCGGTTCGCTGCACCGCGCGCTGCACGACCTGGGGCTGCGCCCCACGCTCGGCTCGTCGACGCTGACGGCGCAGCGGGCCGGCGCCGACGGCGAGCGGCTGCACGTGCCGGCGGACGAGCCGCTGCTGGTCGAGACCCGGCTGATCGTCGACCAGCACTCGACGCCGCTGGAGCACACGGTCAGCCGGTATGTCGGCGCCCGCTACGACCTGCGCGTCACGTTCGACGTGCGGCCACCTGGAACAGGAGAACCTCGATGAACGTGGCCAAGATGATCGACCACTCGCTGCTGCGGCCCGAGCTGACGACCGGAGACGTCCGGCTGGGGTGCGAGGTCGCGGCCCGCCGGGCGGTCGCCTCGGTGTGCGTCCGGCCGTCCGACGTCGGCCTCGCCAGGGCGGCGCTGGACGGGACGGGTGTGCTCGTCGGGACCGTGGCGGGGTTCCCGCACGGCGACACGCTCACCACGGTCAAGGTCGCCGAGACGCGGGCACTCGTCGAGGCGGGCGCCGACGAGATCGACATGGTGCTGCACATCGGGCGGCTGCGCAGCGGCGACGACGCGTACGTGCACGACGACATCGCGGCCGTGGTCGACGCGGCGCAGGGGCGGGTCGTCAAGGTGATCCTGGAGAACGTGTACCTCACCGACGAGCAGAAGGTCGCCGGCTGCCGCATCGCCGAGCGGGCCGGTGCGCGGTTCGTGAAGACCAGCACCGGGTTCGCCGGCGGTGGTGCCACCCTGGCGGACATCCAGCTGATGCGCGCCACCGTCTCCCCGCACGTCGAGGTCAAGGCGGCCGGCGGGGTCCGCAGCCTCGACACCCTGCTCACCCTGCACCGCGCGGGCGCCACCCGCTTCGGCGCGACGGTCACCGAGGCGATCCTCGACGACTTCGCCGCCCGCGAGCGCGGGGAGCTCCCGGCGGCCGCACCATCCACCGCCGGCGGCTACTGAGCCGCTGTCACGGCAGCCAGGACCTTCGCGTACGCGGCGCGGCGGTCGGGGCGGGCGCGGGCGGCGGCCTTGGTGAGGGCCGGGGCGGCGGCGGGGCCGTAGCGGGTCAGGCCGGCCTCGGCGGTGCGGCGGACGGCCGGGTCTGGGTGCAGGAGCAGGCCGACGACGGCGCCGATCGCGGGCGTCCAGCCGGCGCTGCTGACCGCGCGGATCGCGACGCGGACGATGTCCGGCTGCGGGTCGGCGAGAAGCACCTCGCTGTGCCGCAGGTACGTGGGCCGGTCCAGCAACTGGCGTGACACGCGGTGGGCGTGCAGGCGGACCTTCGCCTCGGGGTGCCGCAGCAGGTCGTCCAGCAGCCCGGCCAGGCCGGTGCCGTCTCCGGTCCCGGCCAGGGCGGCCAGGGCGACGCGGACCCGCGTGGCGTCGCCGTCGCACGCGAGGCGGAGCAGGTCGTCGCGGGTCGGCGGGCGCACCGTCGCCGACGGCCGGTCCAGCAGCCCGGCCGGCAGCCGGGGCTCCGCGGGCTCCGGCAGCAGCAACGGCCGGACGGGCTCGCCGAGCAGCCCGGCCACGGTCTCGGGTGGCAGGCGGCGCAGCTCCCTGTCGACGACCTGCCGGATGTCCGGCGTGGCGGGCTCGCGCAGCCGCAGGAGGGCCGGGAGGAGCGGCGCGAGCTCGGCCGGTGTCAGATGCCGGGTGAGACGCACCGCCCTTGCCAGCCGAACGTGAGCGGCCTGCCGGGCACCCGCCCGCTCGGCACGCGCGCGGTCGTAGCCGGCCGCCTCCAGCGCGTCACGGGTCGCGGTCGCGCGCTCCAGCGCCTCGTGCTCCAAGGGTGCGTCCGGGGCGAAGTCGGCTGGGGTCAGGGCGCGGGCCAGCGTGTGGGTCGCCGGCAGGTCGGCGCCGCGGTGCAGGTACACCTGCAGCAGGCGACGCTGGATGGCCGGCTCGGGCCAGGTCCGCAGGGCCTCGGCGGCGCGGCGGCGCTGGGTGGTGCCGGGGCGCGGGTGGTCGAGCATGTCGAGGAGCCGGTCGCGCACGGCGGCCGAACGGGGCTGGTCGAGGTCGCCGTCGTGCGGGGTGCGCGGCGCCGGGTCCGGACGGGCGGCCTCCTCGCCGAGAGTCCACAGTGGAGCTCCGATGGGCTGCAGGGCCGCCATCCGGTCGAGCAGCGCGGGCCGGTCCTCGACGGCGGCGGCGGGCCACGCCTCGATCAGGGCCGCGAGGCGTTCCCGCGACTCCACTGTGGACGACCCTGGGCTCGGCACCGACCCGGCCGGCGCCTCGCGCGGCACCCGCACATCGCCTCGCGCCTCGTCCCGGCCCGGCGCCCCGAACGCGTCGCGCGGCGCCTCGTCCCGGCCTGGGACCCCGAACGTTTCGTCCTGGCCCGGGAGCCCGAACGCCTCGCGCAGCACCCGCACCTCGGCCTGCCACGGGTCGGCGCCGAGCGCGGCATCGGCGAGGGCACGCTCCACGTCGCGGCGGGTGAGGACGGCGCCGCAGCGGCGCAGCACGGGGAGGGTCGAGCGGAGACCGGCGGGCGCGGCCGGCGCCGCCCGCAACCTGGACGCCACGTCGAGCGCCGCGGCCGGGGTGAGGTGCGGGGCCAGGTCCTCGAGGACGGCGAGGAGGGCGTCACGGTCGGCGTGCGACAGCTCGCCCACCCCGGTGACCACAGTGGACCGTGCGCGGCCGAGCGCGATCCGCTCCTCGGGCGTCCACGGCGCCGGGCAGCAGCGCACGACGAGCCGCAGCACGGACGGGCGCAGGTCCGGCTCGGCGGCCGCGAGCCTGAGCCAGTCCGGCAGCAGCCGGCGCAACCCGGGCAGCAGCGCCTCCGGCAGGTCCCCGTCGGCGGTGGCGACCCGGCGGGCGGTCCCGGCATGCCATCCGTCGCGGATCAGGGCGGCGAGATCCGGGTGCGGTCCGGGCGCGGCGGACGTCAGGGGCGGGGTGATGCCGTGCGCCGCCATCCGGCCGGCGAGCGAGGCGCCGCCGCCGTCGCGCAGCCGCAGCCGGCCGCCGGCGACGAGGCGCAGCAGCGCCGGGCCGGCCGGCGAGCCCTGATCCGCCAGCGCGGCGACCGACCGCTCGGTCAGGGCGCCGTCGAGGGATTCGAGCAGCGGGAGCTCGCCGGCACGTTCGAAGGCGGCGATGACGGTCGCGTCGGCCGCGTCGCCGAGGATCGCCCGCAGCGCGGCGGTCAGCGCGGACCGCAGGCCGGGGTTGTCGTGACGGCCGAGCCAGCCGAGCAGGTGCGGCACCGTGGCGGGGGTTCCGGTGGTGCGCAACGCCTCCGCCGCGGCCTTCTTGATGTTCATGTTCGGGTGTTCGAGGCAGGCGGCGACGGCGTGACCGGCCCACCGGGCATCGGCGCGGCTGAGCGCGACGAGGGCCTGGCGGACCGTCTGCACGTCCCCGGCGGCGGTGAGCGGTGTCAGTGTCGCGGCTAGGGCCTCGACCCCGTCGCGCGCGAGGACCGCGACGGCGTGCTTGCGCACGTGCGGGTCGCGGTGGCGCAGGAGCCGGTGCGTGCGGGCGCGGATCCGCTCGTACGGGGTCCGCTCCAGCAGTTCGAGCAGCACCGCGAGCCCGGTCGGCGGCGTCCCCGGCCGGTCGAGCAGGTCCAGCGCGAGGCTCGCGGCAAACGCGTCACCGGCGGCCCGCTCGGCGGCGTCCAGCTGGCCGGCGTCATGCGGGTCGGTGACACGCTCCGCGGCGTCGAGCAGGCAGACGGGGCGGATGCGGCCGTCGCGGAACAGGCGGCGGCCCAGCCCCTGCAGCGCGGCGAGCGCCTCCTGCGGCACGACCGGCATCCGCTTCGTGGCCGCCGGACGGTCCCGGTCCGCATCCACGGCGGCGAGGTCGGCGGGGAGCCGGTGCTGCCCGTCCGGCGGGTTGCTCCGGGTGTCGTACGCGAGGGCCAGCTCGGCGACGACGCGGCCCAGCAGGTCGGTGACGTCGTCCACGGCGGCCGCGTTGCCGGCCAGCCAGATCAGCACCTCGAGCGGCCGGTCGGGGGTGGCGCGGGCGCGCAGCACGGCGAGCTCGCGTTCGTCGGGGCGGCCGAGGTCGGCGGCGACCCGGCCGGGCAGGGCCGCCGGGTCGAGCCGCAGCAGCAGCGCGTGCCGGCGGGCGGGGTCGGGCTGGAGCAGCCAGCACAGTTCGAGCGCTCGGTGCCGCCACGGCCGCAGGTACGCCGCCCCCGCACCGTCGAGAGCGGCGGCGAGCACGGCGACGGTGCGGTCACCGCCGACCGCTTCGAGGGCGTGCAGCGCCGCGGCCGGCGCGCGGGGCAGGGCGGCGAGCACAGCCTCCTCGGCCGGGGCGTGGCGCAGCGCGCGGATCGCGGCGAGGAACGGCTCCGGCTCGCCGGCCCCCGGCAGCAACGCCGCGACGTCCCCGCCGATGTCGAGGTCCGGCGCCCCCTGCCGCGCGAGGGCGACCAGCAGGTCGAGCCGCCGCGGCCAGTCCTGCGCCGTGCCGGTCGCCGTGAGGAGGGCGTCGCGGGTGGCGTGCCGGGCGGTGTACAGCAGCGCCGCGACGTCATCGGCGGGGATCGTGTGGTCGGCGAGCGCGAGGCCCACGACACCCGCGGCGTCGGCACCGGCGACGATCAGCCCGCGGTGGTGCATCGTGGTGAGGCAGCCGATCGCGGCCCGGCCCAGCAGCAGCGGATCGGTGCCGGCGAGACCGACGACCGCCGCGATGGCATCACGGTCGAGCAGGTCACCGACCGCTTCGAGGGCACGCTGCCGGGCGCGCGGCGGCACTCGGCGGTCGGCCGCCGCGTCCAGCAACGGATCCCGCAACCCGTGCCGGGCCGCGGCCGCCACCGCCGCCTCAGCGACGCCCGCACGCCCAGCCAACCCCGCCCCGGCGACGCCGCCATGCCCAGCCACCGCCCCGCCGACACCCACACGCCCAGCCAACCCCGCCCCGGCGACGCCGCCATGCCCAGCCACCGCCCCGCCGACACCCACACGCCCAGCCAACCCCGTCCCGCCGACGCCGCCATGCCCAGCCGCCGCCCCGCCGACACCCGCACGCCCAGCCAACCCCGTCCCGGCGACACCGCCATGCCCAGCCGCCGCCCCGCCGACGCCCGCACGCCCAGCCAACCCCGTCCCGCCGACGCCGCCGTGCCCGGCCACAGCCGTCTTGGCGACGCCGCCATGCCCAGCAACCTCCGCCCCGGCGACGCCCGCGTTCACCGCCACCCCGGCGACGACCGCCGGCTCGTGCACTGCGGCGACCGGCGCCGCGGTGAGGAGTGTGCGCAGCCGGTGTGGGGCGACGGGGTCGACGGCGGCCCACGGCTCGGCCAGCTCGGTGAGCGCGCCGGCCACGACCGCCGGGGTGCCGCTGCCGAGGAGCCGCACCAGGAGCCGGCGGGCGGCCGCAGGGGCGAGCACCGCGGCGCGCAGCCCTTCCCGGCACATTCGGAGCGCGGCGTCGTGCAGAACCGGGTCGTCGCGGCCGGTGAGCTCGTCGAGCAGCCGCGGCGGGTCGGACGCGTCGGCGCAGCGCAGGCCCGCCACCGCCTGCAACAGCGTCTCGCCGGGCGGCTCGGCGGGCAGGCGGCCCGGCAGGTGCAGCAGCTCGGCCCGCAGCCACGCCACCCGGACCACCGCCACCGGACAACGCTCGCGCCACCCCGGCCAGGCGGACGACGGCAGCCGCCCGCCGTGCCGCTGGAAGAGCTCCGCCACGGCGAGCGCGACCTCCGGCGTCTCGTCCACCGCGAGCGGCCGCAGCAGGCCGTCGTCGACGTCGCCGCCGGTGGCCCGCGCACCGAGCCACTGCACGGCGAGCAGGCGCAGGGACGGGTCGCCGTGGCGGGCGAGCCGGTCAAGCAGCGCGGGCGGGCACGCGGTGCCGTCGACGTGCGCGGTGAGCCAGTCCACGTCGCCCCGGTCCACAGCGGCCGCGACGTGCGGATCCGTCGGCTCGGTCACACGCCCGATCCTAAGCAGCCCCGCAACCGGGGTCAGGTCACACGCCCGACCCCAAGCAGCGCAGCGTAACCGGGATCAGGCGGCGGTGAGGGCGCCGATCTCGTCGAGGATCGGCGTCCACAGCGGCCGCGGCAGGTCGTGGCCCATGCCCGGGTAGACGACGAGGCGGGCGCCCGGCACGGCGGCGGCGGTGGCGCGCCCGCCGGCCACGCGGATGAGCGGGTCGGCGTCGCCGTGCACGACCAGCGTCGGGACGCGGACCGCGGCCAGCCCGGGGCGGCGGTCGCCGGAGGCGCGGATGGCGGCGAGCTGGCGGCGGGCGCCGGCCGGGTCGTGGCCGCGGTCGTACGCTCGGCGGCCGACGTCACGCAGCCACTCCTCGTCACGCGGGTAGGCGGGCGAGCCGATGGCGGTGAAGACCCGGACCATGCGTTCGGCGGCCTCGTCGCGGGTCGTGGCCGGCGGGATGCCGAGGGCGCGGAACGCGCCGAGCCGGGCGCGGCCGATCTGGGGCGCGGGCGTGGACATGACGGAGGTCAGCGTCCGGACGCGGTCCGGGTGACCGATGGCGAGGGTCTGCGCGATCATGCCGCCGAGGGAGGCGCCGACGACGTGGGCGGAGGGCCAGCCGACGGCGTCGAGGACGGCGACGGCGTCGAGTGCCATGTCGGTCAGGCGGTACGGCGCCACGGCCCGCGGGCGGGCCAGCAGGTCGAACAGGCGCGGGCTGCCGGCCTGTGACCAGTGCGTCGACTCGCCGGCGTCGCGGTTGTCGAAGCGGACGACACAGTAGCCGCGGCCGGCGAGCTCGGCGCACAGCTCGTCGGGCCACGACAGCAGCTGCATGCCGAGACCCATGATGAGCAGCAGGGGCTCGCCGTCGGGCGGGCCGAGCCGCTCGTAGGCGATGGTGACGTCGTCGCGGCGGGCCAGGGCGATGACCATGGGCTCAGCATCGGTGATGAGACGCGATCTCGGAAAGGCCCGCCGCGAAGAAGATGTCAGCAGCCGACGCAGGTGGCGGCGTCGAACACGTGCTCCCCCAGCCGTGAGGGCATCTCGGCGACGCCGGGGCCGCCGGCGGTGAGCCACGCGCCCACCGCGTCGGCGGCGTCGTGGTCGAGGATGTCGCCCAGGTAGACGGGCCTGGCCCCGCCGCGGCGGGCGGCCCGGGAGGGCTGCACCACCACGACGTTGGAGCGTTCGCAGACCGAAAGGCACTCACTGACGCGGACGCGGTGCCCGCCGGCGCCGGACCGCAGCGCGGCGAGCTGCGCGTCATGGTCGACGTCGGGGTGCTTGCCGGTGCTGCCGCAGCAGCAGTCGCGGCACACCGTCAGCGTGCAGGCGTCGTCCGTCCACGGCGGGGCCATGACGTCAGCGGCTCGCGGCGAGCACGGCGGGGGCCGGCGCAGCAACGTCCAAACCCGCGTCCAGACCGGCGGACCGGCCGGAGCGCTGGTCGGGGTCGCCGGGGACGGGTGCCGCCGGGTCGGTGCCGAGCTCGACGATGCGGTTGGCCTTGTCGACGTGGACGACGCGGGAGCGGTGCGAGGCGACCTCGGACGCGTCGACCAGCTCGAACGACATGATGATCACCAGGTCGCCGGGTGAGACGAGGCGGGCGGCGGCGCCGTTGATGCCGATGACCCCGCTGTCACGGGCGCCCTCGATCACGTACGTGGTGAGGCGGGCACCGGTGTCGATGTCGACGACCTGCACCTGCTCCCCTTCGACCAGGCCGGCGGCCTCCAGCAACGCGCTGTCGATGGTGATCGATCCCACGTAGTGCAGGTCGGCCTGGGTCACCGTGGCGCGGTGGATCTTTCCGCCGAGCAGGGTGCGCTGCATTGAGTCGTCCTCTCCGAAGGGGCAGGCATGGAGGTCCCAAAGGGCCGGCATAGAAGCCAAGCCTAAGTTAGGCAATGCTAACCTACATTCCTGCTTCACCGCGCCACCCTCCGGCACGGTTTGCCGCGACCCCGAACCTCCCAAGGAGCATTGATGACCCGCACCCCCCGACCCACGACGTGGTCGCGCCGCACGGCGCTCGCCGCGGCCGCCCTGCTCGCCGTGACCGGCCTCGCCGCCTGCGGTGACGACACGAAGGACTCCGCCGCCGCGACGCCCAGCGGCTCCGCCGCGCCGGCCGCGTTCCCCGTCACGATCGAGCACAAGTTCGGCTCCACGAAGATCGAGTCCGAGCCGAAGCGGGTCCTCACCGTCGGCTGGAACGACCAGGACTTCGTGCTCGCCCTGGGCGTCACGCCGGTCAGCACCCGAGAGTGGTTCACCGAGTACCCGACCTACCCGTGGGTCAAGTCGGCGCTGGGCGGCAAGACGCTGCCGACGTTCTCCGCCGAGATCAACTTCGAGGCGATCCTCAAGGAGAAGCCCGACCTGATCATCGCCATCTACGAGACGGTCAACCAGGAGACGTATGACCGGCTCACGCAGATCGCGCCGACGGTCGTGCAGTCGAAGGACTACGCCGACGAGCAGACCCCGTGGGACGTGCAGACGCTGACCACCGGCAAGGCCCTCGGCAAGTCGGCTGAGGCGAAGGCGCTCGTCGACAAGGTGAACGCGAAGCTCGCCGAGGTCAAGAAGGCGCACCCCGAGTTCGCCGGCAAGGTGCTCGTCGAGGACTTCGGCCCGGAGAACGGCCAGCACTGGCTCATCGCCGCCAAGGACCCGCGCCGCGCCCTGTTCGACGCGCTCGGCTTCGCCGCGCAGCCCGAGAAGGACGAGATCAGCGAGGAGCGCCTTGACCTGATGGACAAGGACATCCTGTTCGTCAACGGCGCCACCAAGGCCACGATGACCGCGTCGCCGGTGTTCGCGAAGCTGAAGGTCGTCACCACCGACCGCACCCTGTACACGACGTTCGAGACCCCGCTGTCCGGGGCCCTGGCCTACAGCGGCCCGAACGCGCTGCTCTTCGCCCTCGACATCCTGGTGCCGGCGCTCGCCGCCGCCGCCGACAACGACCCGGCCACCAAGGTCCCGGACCTCGCCGCCGCGTGACACCAGCACGAAGGGGCGGCGCCACGACGGCGCCGCCCCCTTCGTCGTGCGGTCAGAGCGCGTCGGCGACCAGCGGCCCGAGCTGCTCCAGCACCGCCGGATCGAGCAGCTCCGAGTGTCCGCAGGCGAGCCCGACCGCCGTCAGGCGGCCGTCCACAAGGGACCGCCAGCCGTCCGACGCCGTGCCCGTGAAGCCGGGCTCCGGCACGGTCGCGTCGACGAACAGCACGTCCGCGGCGAGGACGCCGGGCCGCGCGCCCGCCATCATCCGGTCGCTGTCGAGGTAGTTCTCCACGACCCGGGCGATCTGCTCGTCGGTGAGCGCGGCCACGCCACCGCCGGCGGCCCGCACGAACCACACCGCGTCCCGCACCGTCGGCACCGCGGTCGCCGGCACGTCGTAGCCCAGCTCCTGCAGCAGCGCCGCGATCGCGGCCGGCCCGTCCCACTCGCCGTCCACCGCCGGCAGCGTGACGCGCGAGTCGAGCATGCCGACGAACGTCACCGACCGGCCCGCCGCGACGAGCCGCCGGGCGACGGCGTGCGCGACGGCGCCGCCGAACGACCAGCCGAGCAGCCGCACCGGGCCGTCCGGTGCGTGTTCGAGCACGCGGCCGGCGAGCTCCGCGGCGAGCTCGTCCAATGTGGACGGCAGGTCGGTGGTCCGGCTCAGGCGCGGCGACTGCAGCCCGATGAGCGGCACGTCCGCCGGCAGGTGCCGCTTCAGCCCCGCGAACTGCCAGACGAGGCCGCTCGCCGGCGGCAGGCAGAACAGCGGCGGCCGCCCGGCACTGCCCCGCCTGCCGGGGTGCAGCGTGACGACCGGTGCGAGGGCGTCACCGGGCGGCAGGTCGCCGGCGAGCCGGCGGGCGAGGCTTTCCACGGTCGGCGCCGTGAAGAGGTCCGCGACGGGCACGTCGGCGCCGAGCTCGCGGCGGACGGCCGCGGCGAGCCTGACGAGGAGCAGCGAGTGCGCGCCGAGGGCGAAGAAGTCGTCGGTCACGCCGACCCGCGCCACCCCGAGCACGTCACCGACGATCGCGCACAGCCGGGCCTCGGTCCTGCTGCGCGGACGGTCGCCAGCGGTGGCGGTGGTGAAGTCGGGCGCGGGCAGCGCCGCCCGGTCGACCTTGCCGTTCGGGGTCTGCGGGACCGCGTCGAGCACCACGAACGCCGCCGGCACCATGTACGCGGGCAACCGGTCGGCCAGGTGCCGCCCCAGGTCGCCGGGGTCAGTGCCGTCCGTCGTCACGTACCCGACGAGCCGGTCGTCGCGGGCGACGACGACCGCGCGGGCCACCGCCGGGTGCGCGGCGAGCGCGGCCTCGATCTCGCCGAGCTCGATGCGGTGCCCGCGGACCTTCACCTGGAAGTCGGTGCGGCCGAGGAACTCGAGGTCGCCGCCGGGCAGCCACCGCACGAGGTCGCCCGTGCGGTACAGGCGGGCCCCGCCCGCGGCGGCGACGAACCGGGACGCGGTCAGCGCCGCCCGGCCGAGGTAGCCGCGGGTGACCTGCGCGCCGCCGAGGTACAGCTCCCCGGCGACACCCGGCGGCACGGGCCGCAGCGCGGCGTCCAGGACGTGCGCCGTCGTGCCGGGCAGCGGACCGCCGATGGTGGGCCGGCCCTCCCCGACGGCGGACCCGGTCGCCCACACGGTGACCTCGGTCGGGCCGTACAGGTTGGTCACGGACCGCGCCCGGCGGCGCAGCTCGGCGGCGAGGGACGGCGGCAGCGCCTCGCCGCCGACGAGGGCCCGCACGCTGGTGAGGTCCACATCGGACGCGTCCAGCAGGGCCGCCCACAGCGACGGCGTCGCCTGCATGACGGTGGCCGCGGCGGCGAGCGGGGCGAGCAGCGCCGGGTCGCGGACCTCCTCGCCGGACGCGAGGACGACGCAGCCGCCGGTGCGCAGCGGCTGCATGAGTTCGAGGACGGAGATGTCGAACGACAGCGTGGTGACGGCGAGCAGCCGGTCCGCGGCCGTCATCGGCACCGCCGAGTCCATCGCGGCGAGGAACGCGTCGAGGTCGCGGTGGGTGACCACGACCCCTTTCGGCCGGCCGGTCGACCCGGAGGTGTAGATGACGTAGGCGGCGTTCCCCGGCCGGACCCGCGGCACGGCCGCGAGCTCGCCCGGCGGCAGTGCGGTGTCCAGGGACAGCACCACGACCGGGTCGGCGTCCTGCACCATGTACGCCAGGCGCTCCGCCGGGAACCCCGGGTCGAGCGGCAGGTACGCCGCGCCGGCCTTGTGCACGGCGAGGACGGCGACGACGAGGTCGGCGGTGCGCGGCAGCGCGATCCCGACCAGCCGCTCCGGCCCGGCGCCCTGCGCGATCAGCGACGCCGCCAGCCGGTCGGAGGCCGCGTCCAGCGCGGCGTAGCTCCACGTGCGGCCGGCGCTGACGAGCGCGTCGGCGTGAGGGGTGCGGGCGGCGTGGCCGCGGAACGCCGCGATCCACGACTCCGTCGGGGGCAGCGGCCCGCCGTCCTGCCACGCGGCCAGGTCGGCCTCGTCGTCCGGCGTCAGGAGGTCCGCGTCGCGGACGGGCGCGTCGGGGTGCGCCGCCAGCTCGGTGAGGAGCCGGACGAGACGCGAGGTCAGCCGCGCCGCGGTGCCGGCGGTGAAGCGGGCCGTGTCGTATTCCACGGTGACGGCGACGGTCTCCCCCGCGTCGACGAACGTGACGTTGACGTCGACCTTCGGGTCGGCGGCGAACTCCGGCTCCGGGCCGAGCGGCAGCCCGAGGACGGTGTCGCTGAGCTCGGAGTCGCCGGGCCGGTGGTGGTAGCCGATCATCACCTGGAACAGCGGGTTGCGGCCGGTCGCCCGCGGCGGGTTGACGGCCTCGACGACCTGCTGGAACGGCAGCTCCGCGTGCTCGAACGCGGCGAGGTCGGCGGCGCGGACCCGCCGCAGCAGCTCCGTGAACGTCGGCGCGCCCGACAGGTCGGTGCGCAGCACGACGGTGTTGACGAAGAACCCGACGAGGTCGGCGAGCGCCGGGTCGCCACGGCCGGAGGTGGGCGTGCCGATCGGCACGTCCTCCCCGGCGCCGAGCCGGGACAGCAGGACCGCGAGCCCGGCGTGCAGGGCCATGAACAGGCTCGCCTGCTGCTCGCCGGCGATGGCGCGCAGCCGCGCGACGAGGTCGGCCGGCAGCGTCGCGTCCACCTGCCCGGCGGGGCCGGGCACGGTCCGCGGCAGCGCGCCGGGCAGCGGGATCTCCTCCGGCAGGTCGCGCAGCTGCCCCAGCCAGAACCGGCGGGCCGTGGCGTGCCCGCTCGCCGGGTCGGACGGGTCGCCGAGCAGGTCGGCCTGCCAGGCGGCGTAGTCCGCGTACTGCACCGGCAGCGGCGTCCACTGTGGAGCCCGGCCGGCCAGGCGGGCCGTGTAGGCGGTGGTCAGGTCCCGCAGCAGCGGCAGGTCCGACCACTCGTCCATCGCGACGTGGTGCAGGACCAGGGCGAGCAGCGTGTCGCCGCCGCGCTCGGCGACGACGGCGGCCCGGATCGGCACCTCGACGGACAGGTCGAACGGGGCCGACAGGGCCGCGTCGAGCCGGTCGTACACCGGGACCTCGGCGAACTCGAGCACGTGCTGCCCGTCGAGGGTCACCAGGGTCCGCAGCACCTCATGGCGGGTGGTGACGTCCGCGAGGGCGGCCCGCAGCGCCGCGACGTCGACGCCGCCCCGCAGCCGCATCACGAGCGGGTAGTTGTACGCGGTGGAGGCGGGGTCGAGGTGGTGCAGCAGGAGAAGCCGCTCCTGGGCCGGCGACAGCGGGATCCGTTCCGGGCGCGGACGCCGGGTCAGCGACGGACGGGCGGTGGCGCCGGCCGACGCGAGCCGCAGCGCGAGCCGTTCGGGGGTGGGCGCGTCGAAGAGCACCCGCAGCGGCAGGTCCGCGGCGAGCTCGGCGCGCAGCCGGCCGAGGAGGCGCATCGCGATGAGCGAATGGCCGCCGCGGTCGAAGAAGTCGTCCTCGACGCCGTAGCCGTCGATGCCGAGCACGTCGCCGAAGACGGTGCACAGCAGGCGTTCGGTGTCGGTGGCGGCGGCGCGCCCGGCGGTGGCGACGGGCTGCGGCTCGGGCAGCGCGGCCACGTCGAGCTTGCCGTTGACGGTCAGCGGCAGCGCGGGCACGACGGCGTACGCGGCGGGGACCATGTAGGCGGGCATCGCCGCCTTCAACGCCGCGTGCAGCGCGGCCACGTCGAGGGTGCCGGCGGCGACCACGTAGGCGACCAGCCGCCTGCCGCCGGTGCCGTCGGGGACGGCGAGGACGGCGGCCTGCCGCACCCCCGGCCGCGCCGCGATCGCCGCCTGCACCTCACCGAGCTCGATCCGGTAGCCGCGGATCTTCACCTGGTCGTCGGTGCGGCCGAGGAAGTCCAGCAGCCCGTCCGTGCGGAGCCGGACGAGGTCGCCGGTGCGGTACATGCGGCCACCGGCCACGAACGGGTCGGCGACGAACCGGTCGGCGGTCAGCGCGGGCCGGTTGAGGTAGCCGCGGGCGAGGCCGGCGCCCGTGATGTACAGCTCACCGGGGACACCGGGCGGCACGGGCCGCAGCCAGTCGTCCAGCACGTAGCCGCGGGTGTTCCAGATGGGGGTGCCCACGGTGGACGTCGCGCTGTCGGTGGTGCCGCCGCCGAGGGTGTTGATGGTGTACTCGGTCGGCCCGTACAGGTTGTAGCCGAGCACCCCGTCGGTGTCGCGGAGCGTCGCCCACAGGCCTTCGGGGACGTGCTCGCCGCCGAGCAGCACCAGCGCCGGCCGGTGGGGACCGTCGAGGAGTCCCGCGTCGAGGAGGTGCTGGGCATACGTCGGGGTGACGTTGACGACGTCGACGCGGTGCCGGGCGCAGTACCCGGCCAGGGCGACGGCGTCGCGGCGCAGGTGCTCGTCGCACACGTGCACGTGGTGGCCCTCGACGAGCCACAGCAGCTCCTCCCACGACATGTCGAAGGAGAACGACACGGTGTGGGCGATGGTGAGGGTCCGGCCGCCGTGCGCGGCGATCGTCGGCGCGAAGATGGCCTGCCGGTGGTTCTGCTGCATGTTCGTCAGCCCCAGGTACGGGGTGACGACGCCCTTCGGCCGCCCGGTCGAGCCGGACGTGTAGATGACGTAGGCGGGGTGGTGCATGCGGCCGGGGGTGCCGGGCGCGAACGCGCCGAGCTCGGCGTCGGTGAGGGGGGCGCCGGACTCGCCGGACAGGTCCAGCTGGTCGAGGCGGACGCCGTCGAGCCGGCCGGCGGTCAGGACCAGCGACGGGCGGGCGTCGTCGAGCATCACCCGCAGCCGCTCGTCGGGGTGGTCGAGCTCCAGCGGCAGGTACGCGGCGCCGGTGCGCAGGACGGCGAACAGCGCGACGACCATGTCGATCGACCGGGGCAGCGCGAGCGCGACGACGCGCTCCGGGCCGGCGCCGAGCCGCAGCAGGTGCCGGGCCAGCCGGTTGACGCGGGCGTCGAGGTCGGCGTACGTGACGGTGGTCGCGCCGAAGGTGAGCGCGGGCGCCCCGGGGGTGCGGGCCGCCTGCGCCGCCATCAGTTCGGCGATCGTCTCGGGCAGGATCTCGCCCCGCACCCCTTCCAGCACGGCCGGGTCCGCGACCGGCAGCGCGGCGACGGGCCCGGTGGCGTCGTCCGCGAGCGCCAGCAGCACGCGGTGCAGCCGGTCGAGCAGCGCCGAGGCGTCCGCGGGCGGGACGACGTCGGCGCGGTACTCCAGGCGGATCCGCAGCCGCCGGCCCGGCGTGGCAACCCACGTGAGCGGGTAGTGGGTGGCGTCGACCGCGGTGACGCCGACGATCCCGTGCTCGGTCTCCAGGTCGGTGAACGTGTCGTCGTCGAGGAAGTTCTGCAGCACGTACAGGCTGTCGAAGAGCGTCGTCCGGCCCGCGGCGCGCTGGATCTCCCCCAGGCCGAGGTACTCGTGCGGCATCAGGTCGATCCGGTCGGCCTGCACGCGGCGCAGCACGTCCCGGGCGGCCTCGCCGGGCGCCAGGGTGACCCGGGCGGGGACGGTGTTGAGGAAGACGCCGACGACCTCGTCGATGCCGTCGAGCTCGGTGGGGCGGCCGGCGACCGTGGTGCCGAACACCGCCTCCTTGCGGCCGGCGGCGTGCGCGAGGACGACGCCGAGCGCGGTGCTGAGCACGGCGTTGAGCGTGACGCCCTCCGCGCGGGCCTGCGCGGTGAGGCGGGCCGTCTGCTCCTCGGTGAGCTGCCGGGCGATGCTGGTCGCGAGGACCGGCCGGGTCCCGGCCGCAGCCGGGTAGAGCACGGTCGGCTCGTCGAGGCCCCGCAGCGCGTCCGCCCACGCCTTCGCGGAGGCGGCGGCGTCCTGGGCGGCGACCCAGCCGAGGTAGTCGGTGAAGCGGCCCGCCGGCGGCGCCGGGGTGTGCCCGGCGTAGTGGGCGAACAGGTCGCGCAGGACCAGCTCGCGGGACCAGCCGTCCCACAGCAGCAGGTGGTAGGTGAACAGCAGCCGGTCGGTGCCGTCGGGGCGGCGCACGATCGTGAGCCTGGCGAGCGGCGGCGCGGTCAGGTCGAACGGCCGGATCCGGTCCTCGGCCATGACGGCGTCGAGATCGCCCGCCTCGACGACGGCGACCGAACCCTGGAGCGCGGCGGCGAGCACCGCGACCGGCCGGGTGCCTGAAACGGTGAAGCCGAGCCGGATCGCCGGGTGCCGCTCAAGGACGCGGGTCCACGCGGCGGCGAGCCGGTCGCGGTCGAGGCGGCCGGTGAAGTCGAACGCGTTCTGCGCGATGTAGACGTCGGCGTCCCCGGCGAGGCTCGCCTGCACGTACAGGCCCTCCTGCAGCGGCGACAGCGGCCACACCTCGTCCGTGGGCACGGCCAGCTCGCGCAGGACGGAGGCCCAGTGGCCGGCGAGGCCGGGGACGTCAAGACCCTCGTCGGCGTAGGTGAGCACGGCCCGCAGCTCGGGGCCGTCCGGAGTGGTGCGGCAGGCGGCGTTGATCTCCAGGAGGTATGGCGTGCCGAGGTCCGGATCCGCGCCGGTACGCAACGCGTCCGCCTCCGGCGCGGTGTCCCAGTCCCGATCCGACGGCGCCCCGAACCGGCCGAGGTAGTTGAACAGCACCTGCGGCGTGCCGAGCCGCGCGAGCGCCGGGGCGGTGCGGGCGTTGGCGTAGCGCAGCAGCCCGAACCCGAGCCCGTTGTCCGGTGCGGCGGTGACGAGCCGGTGCACCTCTTCCAGTGCCTGCTGCCCGTCCGGTACGGCCGGCAGCCTGACCGGTGCGATCGTCGTGAACCAGCCGACGGTCCGCGACAGGTCGGTGCCGTCAAGCTCCTCCCGGCCGTGCCGCTCCAGGTCGATGGTGAGCGGCGCAGACGGGTCGGCGCCGCGCCCGGCCCGCCAGCGGCCGACGGCGATCCGCAGCGCCGCGACGAGCGTCGCGGTGACGTCGACGCCGGCCTTGGCCGGGACGGTGCTCAGCAGCGGGCCGGTCACCGACGGCGGGAGGATCAGCTCGTGGTCGCGGGTCTGGCCGACCGTGAGCCCGATCGTGTGCCGCGTGGCGTCGAGCTCGCCGCCCGGGGCGAGGGTCGCGGCCCAGTGCTCGAACTCGCCGAGCCGCGCCGCCTGACCGGCCTGCTCCTGCAGCAGCCGGGCGTAGGCGCGCAGCGACGTGCCCGCGTCGCCGGACGCGGCGGGGCCGTCGCGGAGGTCGTCGGTCAGGATCCGCCAGGACACGCCGTCGACGACGAGGTGGTGCGCGACGAGCAGCAGCCGGCCCCGCTCCCCCGGCCCGCGGTCGAACCAGACGGCCTGCAGGACCTCGCCGGCGTCCGGGTCGAGCCGGTCGGTGGCGGCGTCGGACTCCACACCGACCAGCTCCCGCAGCGCGGCGTCGTCGAGCCCCGCCGCGTCGACCCGCCGCACGTCCACCGTGGACACGTCGGCGGACGGGCGGGCCTCCAGGGACCAGAGCATCGGCGACGGGCGGCGCAGCTGGAGACGCAGCGCGTCGTGCCGGCGCACCAGCCCATCGACGAGCGCGGTGACCGCCTCGTGCGTGAGCCCGGCGGGCGTGAGGAGCAGGTCCGACTGGTTGTGCCGGTGGATGCGGCCGCCCAGCTCGGCGAGGCGCTGCACGATCGGCAGCAGCGGCACCTCACCCACACCGTCGGACACCACCGGTGGTGCCGCGGGGACGGCAGCGGCAGGTGCCGCGAGCGCCGCGAGGGCGGCGGCGGTGCGGTGGACGAACACGTCGCGCGGGCTGATGGACAGGCCGGCGCGGCGGGCCCGGTTCGCCAGCTGGATGGCGATGATGCTGTCGCCGCCGACGGCGAAGAAGTCCTCGTCGGCGCCGACCTCGGTCAGCCCGACGACCTCCGCGACGAGCGAGCGCAGCAGCCGCTGGGCCGCGGACTCGTCGGCGGCGACCTCGACCGGCGCGGCCCGTTCGCCCGTCGGTGCGGGCAGCGCGGCCCGGTCGAGCTTGCCGTTGACGGTGAGCGGCAGGGCGGGCAGCCGCACGTACGCCGCCGGCACCATGTACGACGGCAGCCGCCGCGACAGCAGCTCGCGCACGCCGTCGACGTCCACGGTGGACGCGCCGACGAGGTAGGCGACGAGCCGTCCGTCGTGCAGGTTGACGGCGGTGTTCGTGACGCCGTCGACGTCCAGCAGCGCCGCCTCGATCTCGCCGAGCTCGACGCGGTGGCCGCGGACCTTCACCTGCTGGTCGGAGCGGCCGGCGTAGACGAGGTCGCCGGAGGCCGTCCGGGTGGCGAGGTCGCCGCTGCGGTACAGCCGTCCGGGGCCGAACGGGTTGGCGACGAACCGGGACGCGGTCAGGCCGGGCCGGTCGAGGTAGCCGCGGGCGAGCTGGTCGCCGGCGACGTACAGCTCGCCGGTGACCCCCGGCGGGACGGGCCGCAGCCGGGCGTCCAGGAGGTGGGCGCGCAGGCTCGGCAGCGCGTCCCCGATGACGGATCCGGCGGCCGAGTCGGCGCTGCTCAACGCGCGGAACGTCACGTGCACCGTGGTCTCCGTGATGCCGTACATGTTGATCAGCCGCGGCGCGTCGTCGGCGTGCCGCTCGTACCATGGCCGCAACCGCGACGGGTCCAGCGCCTCGCCACCGAAGACGACGTAGCGCAGCGCCAGGCCGCCGGTGTCCTCGGCGATGAGCGGGTAGAACGCCGACGGGGTCTGGTTGAGCACCGTGACGCGCTCGTCGCGCAGCAACGCGGCGAAGCGGCGCGGGTCGCGGGCGACGTCGCCGTCGACGACGACGAGCCGGCCACCGTACAGCAGGGCGCCCCACAACTCCCAGACGGAGAAGTCGAACGCGTAGGAGTGGAACATCGTCCACACGTCGCTCGCGCCGAACGCGAACAGTTCCTCGGCGGCGGCGAACAGGGTGAGCACGTTGCGGTGGGTGACCGCGACGCCCTTCGGCCGCCCGGTCGAGCCGGACGTGTAGATGATGTACGCCGTGTTGTCCGGCGCGAGCCCGGTGCCGGTGACGGGCCCTGTGTCGGGCGCGGTGTCGGGCGCGGTGTCGTGCGCGCGCAGCGGCCCGTCGACGAGGATCGCCGGGACGCCGCCGGGCAGCTGCGCGGCGGTGGCCGTGTCGGTGAGCAGGCACACGGGTGCGGCGTCGGCGAGGATGTACGCGATGCGGCTCGCCGGCGCGCCCGTGTCGACGGGGACGTAGCAGCCGCCGGCACGCACGACGGCGACCAGCGCGACGATCAGGTCGACCGAGCGGGGCAGCGCGACCGCGACCCGCGACTCGGGCCGCACCCCCCGGGCGATCAGCTCGCGGGCGAGGCGATTGGCGCGGGCGTCGAGCTCGGCGTAGGTGAGCCGGTCGTCGCCGTGACTGACCGCCACCGCCGCCGGGTCCACGGCGCCGCGCGGCCCGGCGAGCGTGCCGTCCACCGTGGACCTCGCGGCCGGCGCACCGACGGCTCGGTCGAGCCCGGGGACGAAGCCTGCCGGCTCACCCACGGCCTGAGCGAGCCCGGTGACGAAGCCGAGCAGGATCTCCTCGACCATGGCCAGGAGCTCGGCGGCCCGGGCGGCGCCGACGAGCCCGACGTCGTACTTGACCTCGAGGGTCAGCTCGTCGCCGGGGAACGCGACCAGCGCCAGCGGGTAGTGCGGCGAGTCGGTGCCGGTGAACCCGTCGACCCGCAGCGGCGAGTCCACGCCTGCCCGCACCGCCGGGAAGTTCTCGACGACGACCATCGAGTCGAACAGCTCCCGCACCCCGGCGAGCCGGGCCAGCTCGGCGAGGCCGACGTGCTGCGCGTCGAGCACCTCGGTCTGCAGCTCCTGCAGCCGGGTCAGCACCGCGCCCAGGGTCTCGCCGGGCCGCCACGACAGCGGCAGCGGCAGCGTGTTGATGAGCAGGCCGACGACCGTCTCGACGCCGGGCAGGTCGCCGCCGCGGCCGGAGACGGTCGAGCCGAAGACGACCCGGTCCCGGCCGAGGAGCCGGCCCAGCAGCAGCCCCCACGCGGCGTGCACGGCGGTGCTGAGCGTGACGCCGTGCGCGCGGACCGCGGCGGCGAGGGCCGCGGTGTCGGCGGCGGACAGTGCACTGTGGACGCTGTCGTGCGCGGCGACGGGGCTGCCCGGCGGGTACAGCAGCGACGGCGTGACCCCGTCGAGGACGCGGGACCAGACGGCGCGGGCCACCTCCCGGTCGCGGGAGACGACGGCCTCCACGTGGTCGCGGAAGGTGGTGGCGGGCGCCGGGAGGTCGGCGCCGGTCTCGTAGGCGGCGACGATGTCGCTGAACACGAGCGGGTAGGACCAGCCGTCGGCGAGGACGTGGTGCATCGTCTCGACGAGCCGGTGGTCGGTCTCGCCGAGCGAGACGAGGGCGTAGCGCAGCGCGGGCGGCCGGGCCAGGTCGAACGGCCGCGCCAGCTCCTCCGCGCAGACCAGCGCGAGGTCGCCGCCGGCGACGACCCGCCACGGCACGTCGACCGACGGCGCGATCGCCTGGACGATCCGGCCGTCGCGCAGCTCGCGGAAGCCCGCGCGCAGGGCGGCGTGCCGGCGGACGGTCGCCTCGACGGCGGCGCGCAGGCGGTCGGCGTCGACCGGGCCGGTCAGCCGGGCGACCTGCTGCACCACGTAGGTGTCGGCGCCGGGATCCGCCATGGCCTGGTGCACGTACATGCCCTCCTGCAGCGGCAGCAGCGGCAGGACGTCCTCGAAGCCGGCGAGGTCGTCGACGTCGCCTTGGGAGAGCCTGACCAGAGGGAAGTCCGACGGGGTGTGCCCGAAAGCCTCGCAGCGGCCGAGGGCGGCGAGCGCGGCCAGCCAGCGGTCCGCGAGCCCGGCCACGTCGGCCTCGGTGAAGAGCCCCGACGGGTAGGACAGCGCCGCGGTGAACGTGGTGCCGCCGGGGCCGTCGGCGGCGAACGCGTTGACCTCGAGGGTCATCGCCGGGTTCGCCGGGTCGACGCCCTCGCGCAGCGGCCCGGTCGGCGCCCAGTCGCCGGCGGACCCGGTCGGGAACCGGCCGAGGTAGTTGAACAGGATCTGCGGTACCGGGCCGGTCAGCTCCTGCCGCAGGTGGCGCAGGACGCCGTGGCCGATCCCCTTGCCGGGCACGGCCCGCAGCTGCTCCTTGACCGCGCGGGCGGCGCCGGCGAGCGCGGGCCCGGCGGCGAGGACGTCGTCCCAGGCGACGGCACCGGGGTCGAGCCGCACCGGGTGGATGGCCGTGAACCAGCCGACGGTGCGGGACAGGTCGACGTCCGCGTCGTAGACGTCGCCCTCGCGGCCGTGCCCCTCCAGGCTGACGACCAGCGCGGAGGAGGCCGCGGGCCGCCACGCGCGGACGGCCAGGGCGAACGCGGTGAGGAGGACGTCGTTGACGGTGCCGTACATGGCGGCCGGCACCCGGGCCAGGAAGCTGTCGGCGTCCGGCAGGGTCACGGTGACGGTCCGCACGGTCGCGCCGGTGTCGGCGGCCGGGTCGAGCGGGCGGGAGCCCAGCGGCGGGTCGGGGGTGGCGAGGACGTCCCGCCAGTGGCCCAGCTCCGCCGTGAACCGGTCGCCGCGGGCCGCGGTGAGCAGGGACCAGCCGCGGAACGACGCCGGCGCCGGGTCGAGCGCGACGGGCCGGCCGGCGGCCGCGTCCTGCCAGCCGCGAGCCAGGTCGGCGCCGATGATCCGCCACGACACGCCGTCGATGACGAGGTGGTGCGCGACGAGCAGCAGCTCCCGGGCGCCGGGCGACCAGACGGCCTGCAGCATGACGCCGCGGTGCGGGTCGAGCCGCGCGGCGGCGGCCTCGACGTCGAGGTCGGCGCTCTGGGTCACCGGCACGGGCGAGCCGGCCGGCGGGACGGTGATCGTCCAGTCGCGGTCGACGACGGCGCGCAGCAGGTGGTGGGTGTCGACGAGCGCGCGCAGGACGGCGTCGAGCGCGGGCCGGGTCAGCCCGGCCGGGGTCCGGAACGTCATCGCCTGGTAGAACCCGGTCAGCGGGGTCGCGGCCGCGCGGGTCTCGGCGAGCATCGGCGTCAGCGCGACGACCCCCACGGCGTCGTCGGCGGCGGGCGCGGCGATGTCCGTCGTGGCCGGCAGGCCGGCGACGACCGCCTGGACGGTGCGGCGGCGGAAGATGTCGCGCGGGGTGACGGGCAGGCCCTCGCGGCGGGCCCGGCCGGCGACGGCGATCGAGGAGATGCTGTCCCCGCCGGCGACGAAGAAGTCCTCGTCGACGCCGACGGCGGGCAGGCCGAGCACGTCGGCGTAGATCGCGCACAGCACGCGTTCGCGGTCGTTGCCCGGGCCCCGCACGGCACCGCCCGCGGCACCGGGCGCGGTGGGCTCGGGCAGGGCGGCGACGTCGAGCTTGCCGTTGACGGTCAGCGGCAGCGACGGCACGACGCCGTACAGGGACGGCACCATGTAGGACGGCAGCCGCTCCGCCAGGGCCGCCCGCACGGCGCCCGCGAGGTCGGGGTCGTCGCCCGCCGGCACCAGGTAGGCGGCGAGCTTCTTGAGGCCCGGCACCGACGCGTCCGCGCGGGCCACGACGGCCGCCTGGCGGACCTGCGGCAGCGCCGCGACGGCGGCCTCGACCTCACCGAGCTCCACCCGGTAGCCGCGGATCTTCACCTGGTCGTCGCTGCGGCCGAGGAAGTCGAGGTTCCCGTCTGGGCGCTCGCGGACGAGGTCGCCGGTGCGGTACATGCGGCCGCCGGCGGCGAACGGGTCGGCGACGAACCGGGCGGCGCTCAGCCCACCGGCGTTGAGATAGCCGCGGGCGAGGCCGGCGCCGGCGATGTACAGCTCGCCGATGGTGCCCGGCACGACGGGCCGCAGGAACGCGTCGAGGACGTAGCCGCGGGTGTTCCAGATGGGCCGGCCGACCGTGGGGGTCGCGCTGTCCCCGGTGCCCGCGCCGAGGGTGTTGATGGTGTACTCGGTGGGCCCGTACAGGTTGTAGCCGGTCGGGCCGCCGGGTGTGCGCAGGCGCGACCACACGGCGTCGGAGACCGCCTCGCCGCCGAGCAGGACCAGGCACGGCGGGTGCCCGGCCGGGTCGAGCAGCCCCTCGTCGAAGAGGTGGTGAGCGTAGGTGGGGGTCACGTTGACGACGTCGACCCGCTGCGCCTGGCAGTAGGCGACGAGCGCGACCGCGTCGCGGCGCAGCTCCTCGTCGCAGACGTGCACCTCGTGGCCCTCGACGAGCCACAGCAGCTCCTCCCACGACATGTCGAAGGAGAACGACACGGTGTGGGCGATCCGCAGCCGGTCGCGGCCGGCGGCCCGGGCGCGGGCGACCGCCGGGGCGAAGATCTCGGCGCGATGGTTGAGCTGCATGTTGGTGAGGCCGCGGTACGGGGTGACGACCCCCTTCGGCTTGCCCGTCGAGCCGGACGTGTAGATGACGTAGGCGGGCCGGTCGAGCCGGTGCGGGTCGCCGGTCGCCGGCGGCGGGTCCGACGGGAACGCGGCCGCGTCGGCGGGGCTGACGACGGCGCCGTCGTGCCGGGCCGCGACCGGGGTGCCGGGCAGCGCGACGAGCAGCGCCGGCTCGGCGTCCGCCAGCATGCCGGCGAGCCGGTCGACGGGGTGGTCGAGCTCGAGCGGCAGGTACGCCGCACCCGCCCGCAGGACCGCGAACAGCGCGACGACCATGTCGATGCCGCGGGGCAGGGCGAGCGCGACGATCCGCTCCGGCCCGGCGCCCCGGTCCAGGAGCAGCCGCGCGGTCTGGTTCACGCGGGCGTCGAGCTCCGCGTAAGTGAGGACCTGGCCGCCGGCGACGAGCGCGGTGTCGGCGGGGCAGGCCGCGGCCCGCTCGGCGAGCATGTCGGCGATGGTGGCGTCGACGATCGGGTGCTCGGTGGACCGCCACGCGGCCCGCAGCGCGTCCGCCTCGCCGGCCGACATCAGGTCGAGGGCGCCGACGCGGACGTCGAGCCCGCCGGCCAGGGTCGTGAGGAGCCTGACGAGCCGGTCGGCGAGGGCGGCGGCCCGCGCCCCGGTGAACACGTCGGGCCGGTACTCGAGCTTCAGCCGCAGGTTCGCGCCCGGGGTCAGCACCCAGGTGAGCGGGTAGTGGGTGGTGTCGGTGTACCCGACGCCGACGATGCCCTGCTCGCGCTCCAGGTCGGCGAACGTGTCGTCGGCGAGGAAGTTCTGCAGCACGTACAGGGAGTCGAAGAGCTGCTCGTGACCGGCGGCCCGCTGGATCTCGCCGAGGCCGAGGTGCTCGTGCGGCCCGAGGTCGAGCCGGTCGGCCTGGGCGCGGCGGGCGAGGTCGAGCACGGTCGCGCCGGCGGTCGCGGTGACCCGTGCCGGCACGGTGTTGAGGAAGAGGCCGACGACCTGGTCGATGCCGGGCAGTTCGGTGGGGCGGCCGGCGACGGTGGTGCCGAGCACGACGTCGGCGCGGCCGGTCTCGTAGCCGATGACGAGGCCGAGCGCGGCGGTGAGCAGCGAGTTGAGGGTGACGCCGCCGCGCCGGGCCTGCTCGGTCAGGCGGGCGGTGACGTCGGCGGGCAGCACGGCGTGGACCCGCTCCGACAGCATCGGCGCGCGCCCGGCGGCCTCCGGCGCGACGAGGGTCGCCTCGGTGACCCCGGCCAGTGCCGTCCGCCAGGCGGCGGCGGACCCGGCGGTGTCGCGGGTGGTGAGCCAGCGCAGGTAGTCGGTGAACGACGCCGTGGGCGCCGCGGGGGTGCGGCCCGCGTAGAGGGCGAACAGGTCCCGCAGGACCAGCTCCCGGGACCAGCCGTCCCACAGCAGGAAGTGGCTGGTCAGCAGCAGGGTGTCGCGGCCGCCGGGGCGCCGGGCGACGGTGAGGCGCACCAGCGGCGGGGTCGCGAGGTCGAACGGCTCGGTCTGGTCCCGGTCGACCAGCGCGGCGAACGCGGCGTCGTCCGGGGTGTCGACGACGGTCACGACGGCGGGCACCTCGGGCGCGATGACCTGGACGGGTGTGGGGACGCCCTCGCCGACGAACGCGGCCCGCAGCGTGGGGTGCCGGCGCAGCAGCGCGCCGAAGGCGGCCGTCATCGCGTCGACGTCGACGCGACGGTCGAGCTCGAACACGTTCTGCGCGATGTAGGTGTTGGCGGTCTGGTCGAACGTCGCCTGGTAGTACACGCCGAGCTGCAGCGGTGAGAGCTCCCACACCTCGGTGGCGGGCTGCGCCTGCTGCGACATCGCCGCCAGGGCGCGCCACCACCGCTCGGCCAGGCCGGCACCGTCCACCTCGGACACGTGCTGGAGCGTCGCCTCGACCCGGCCGTCGCCGGTGAGCGCGAGGTCGCACTGGATGGCGTACCGGCTGCCGAGCAGCGGATCGGCGGGCGCCGCGACCGGCAGCCTGGGCCAGCCGCCCGGGGCGCCGAATCCGCTGCTGCGGCTGAGGATCCGGGGCTCGGCGGCGCGTTCGAGCCGTTCGAGGGCGCGGCCGACCCGCGGGTTGCCGTGCCGCAGCAGGCCGAAGCCGACGCCGCCGTCGGGTGCGGCGCCGAGCGCGACCGCGGTGTGCACGAGGGCGGCCTCGGCGTCGGCGGCCGCCGCCACGCGGACGGGCACGACCGTGGCGCACAGGCCGGCGGTGCGGGTGAGGTCCTCGTCGGCGCCGACCCGCACCAGGTGGCGGGCGGCGCGCTCGACCTCGACGACGAGGTCGTCGGGGTCCTGGACGGCGACGCGGAGGGCGGCGACCGCGGCGAGCTCCGGCGCGGCGGCCAGCTTCGCGGCGAGGGCGCCCTCGAAGGTCCGCGTGTGCCGGCCGGTGCTGTCTTGCGCGGCGCCGTGGAAGCCGGGTGCGACGTCGGCGCCCGGGCGCAGCACGTCCTGCCAGTGCCCGAACTCGGCGACCCGGGCCGGGCGGCCCGCGTCCTCCTGCGCGGCGCGGGCGTGGGCGCGCAGCGGCGTGCCGACCGGCGGCAGCTGCGGGGTGCGCCCGTCGGTGATGGCGGCGCACGCGGCGGCGAGGTCGGCCGCGACCAGGGTCAGGGTCACGTCGTCGGCGGCGAGGGGGTGCGCGGCGAGCAGCACCTGACCGGCGGCGTGGGCACCCGCGTCGAGCCACACGAGGGCGAGCGGGGCCGCCGGGTCGAGGGCGGCGAGCTCCCGGTCCACCGCGCCCGTCTCGAGGGCCACGTGGCGCAGCACGGTGCGGGCCTCGACGGTGCCGGGGGCGGTCAGCTCCAGGGTGAGGAACAGGCCGGACTCGCGGGTGATCCGCAGGCGCAGCCCGTCGTGGTGGTCGAGGACGGCCTGCAGGGCGCGTTCGAGGACCGGTGCGGTGAGCCCGGCGGGCGCCTCGAACAGCGCGGCACGGAGGGGGGCGCCGTCGGGGGCGTCGGTGAGCCGTTCGACGGCGGGCAGCAAGGGCAGCGGGCCGACCGCCTCGGGATCCACCGGCACGCGCTCCCCTGCGGGAGTGCCGGCGGACAGGTGCGCGTCGAGGGCGCCCGGGGTCCTGTGGTCGAAGATGTCGCGGGTGGTGAGCACGATCCCGTCCTGCGCGAGGCGGTTGATGACGCGGATGGCGGCGATGCTGTCGCCGCCGAGGGCGAAGAAGTCGTCGCCGGGCCCGGCCTCGGTGCCGAGCACGGCGGTGTAGCAGGCGCTGATCCGCGCCGCCCGCGGCGAGCCGGCAGCCTGAGCGGCCCGCCGGCGCGGCACGGCCGGCGAGGGCAGCGCGGCGCGGTCGCGTTTGCCGTTGGGCAGCAGCGGGATCGCGGCGAGGACGGTGACGGTCGCGGGGACCAGGTGGGCGGGCAGCTCGGCGCGCAGCGCGTCGCGGACGGCGGCCGGGTCGACGCCGTCGCCGGTGACGTACGCGGCGAGGGTGTTGCCGCGCACGGCGGCCGCCGCGCCGGTGACGCCGGGCCTGCGGGTGAGGGCCGCCTCGACCTCGGCGAGCTCCACCCGGAACCCGTTGATCTTCACCTGGTCGTCGGCGCGGCCGAGGAACTCGATCCGCCCGGTGGCGTCGCGGCGGCCGAGGTCGCCGGTGCGGTACAGCCGGTCCCCCGGCGCACCGAACGGGTCGGCGACGAACCGGCCCGCGGTGCTGCCGGGCCGGCCGAGGTAGCCGCGCGCGTTCTGCACGCCACCGACGTAGATCTCGCCGACGGCGCCGTCGGGCACCAGGGTCAGCGCCGCGTCGAGCAGGTGCACCCGCACGCCGGGGACGTCGGTGCCGAGCGGGACGGTCCGGTCCCCCGCGGTGACGACGGCCGTGAGGACGTCGCCGGCGACCTCGGACGAGCCGTACGAGTTGACGATCTCGGCGTCGGGCGACGCGGCCGTGAGGGCCCGGACGACGGACGGGGTCAGCGCCTCACCGCTGGTGATCCAGCGGCGCAGCCCGCGGACGCGGGACGGGGCGCTGTCGGCGAGGGCCGCGGCGAGGCTCGGCACGGCCAGGAGCTGCGTCGCGCCGCTGCGCTCGACGAGCCGGCCGAGGGCGGCGCCGTCGGCGGCGGTGGCGTCGTCGGCGAGGACGACGGTCGCGCCGGCGACGAGCCCGCCGAGCAGCTCGGTGGTGCCGTCGACGAAGCTCAGCGAGCTCTTCGCGATCCGCACCTGCCCGGACCGCAGCCCCCAGGCGTCCCGGGCCCAGGCGAGCCGGTTGGCCAGGGCGGCGTGGGTGCCGACGACCGCCTTCGGCACGCCGGTCGAGCCCGACGTGAACAGCACGGTGGCCGCGTCGGCGCCGGTGAGCCCGCGCACCTGCAGGTGACCGGTGGCCCCGTCGACCGCCGCGCCGATCCGCAGCACCGGCAGCCCGTGCCCGGCCCGGCCCGCGTCGTGGCCCGCGTCGTCGGTGAGGACGCAGACGGGTGCCGCTTCGCGGAGCATCAGCTCGATGCGGGCCGCCGGGTACGCCGGGTCGACGGGCAGCACGGCCGCGCCGGCCCGCAGGACGCCCAGCACCGCGACGGGCAGGTCCACCGATCGGCGGGCGGCGACCGCGACCAGGTCGCCGCGGCGCACCCCGGCCGCGGCGAGGGCGTGCGCGAGCCGGCCGGAGCGCCGGTCGAGCTCCGCGTAGGTCAGCTCCCGCTCCCCGCAGACGACGGCCGTGCCGCCGGGGTAGGTCAGGAGGTCCAGCACGGTCCCGTCGTGTGTGGCGGGGGCCGCGGGAGCGGCGGCGAGACCCGCGAGCGGTGCGGCACAGGTGCCGTCCAGGGCGGCCAGCAGCGTCTCGTACATGTCGAGCAGACGCCGTGCGGTGGCGGTGTCGACGTGCCGTCTGTCGTGGGTGACGGTGACGGTGAACGGGTCGCCGGGCCGCGCCATGAGCGTGACGGGGTAGTGCGGCGCCTCGACGACGTCGATGCCGGTGACCCGCAGGTCCCCGCCCGCCACCTCGACGTCCGGGTAGTTCTCGACGACGACGAGGGTGTCGAAGAGCTCCCCGGTGCCGAGCCGGCGCTGCAGCTCGGTCAGCGGCGCGTGCTCGTGCTCCATGGCCTCGCGCTGGTCGGCGGCGAACCGGCCGACGGCGCCGGCCAGCGGCTCGCCGGGCGCCCACCGCACCCGCGCCGGGACGGTGTTGATGAGCAGGCCGGCGATGCGTTCGATGCCGGGCACGGCCAGGCTCCGGCCGGCGACCGTCGAGCCGAACGTGACGTCCGGCCGCCCGGTGAGCCGGCCGAGCAGCACGCCCCAGGCGCCGCCGACGACGTTGCCGACGGTGAGGCCGTGCGCGGTCGCGAACTCGCGCACCGACGCGGCGAGCGCGGCCGGCAGCTCGCGGGTGACGCGGCCGTAGCCGTCACCGGGAGGCGCCGGCGGCAGCGCGGCGAGCAGCCGGGTCGGCTCGGCGACGCCGTCCAGCAGCCGGTCCCAGACGGCCAGGTCGGGCGCCTGCCCGGCCAGCGCCGCCAGGAAGTCGCGGAACGGCACCGCGGGCGGGAGCGGCGCGCCGGCGTACAGGGCGAGCAGGTCGTTGAACATCACCGGCACCGACCAGCCGTCGGCGACGATGTGGTGGATCGTGTGGATGAGCACGTGCCGGTCGGCGGCGAGGCGGACCAGGGTGAACCGCATCGCGGGCGGCTCGGCGAGGTCGAACGGCCGGGACCGGTCCACGGCCGCGATCCCGTCAAGGTCGCGCGGGTCCGTGGCCTCGAGGGTCCGCCACGGCGCGGCGGTGCCGGCGGTGTGGACGGCGACGACGTTACCGGCGGCGGTGGGGCGGAACGCGGCGGCGAGGTTCGGGTGCCGGTCGAGGAGCCGGTCGGCGGCGGCGCGCAGCCGGTCCGCGTCCAGGGGGCCGGTGAGCTCGACCCGCTGCTGCACCACGTACGGGTCGGCGCCGGTGGTGTACGTGGCGTGGAAGTACAGCCCGGCCTGCAGCGGCGACAGCGGCAGCACGTCACGCAGGGCGCCCTCGGCGGCGTCGGCCTCGAACCGGTCCACATCGGACTGGTCCAGGGTGAGCAGGGGGAAGTCCGACGGCGTGTGCCCGGCGACGTGCGGGTCGGCGGCGATCGCGTCGAGCAGGCCGGTCCAGTCGCCGGCGATGGCCTCCACGTCGGCCCGGTCGAGGACCCCGGCGGGCCAGCTGAACGTCGCGGACAGCACCGGCCCGGCGGCCGTGTCGAGGGTGACCGCGTTGAGCTCCAGGACGCGGGGCAGCGGCATCCGCAGGTCGCGGTCCTCGTCCACGGTGGACACCTGCGTCCAGGGGCGGCCGGCGCCGGCGCCGAACCGGCCGAGGTAGTGCACGAGGACCTGCGGCGCGGCGGCGAGGTCGGCCCGGCCGGCGAGATGGCGCAGGACGCCGTGGCTGAGGCCCTGCGACGGCACCGCCCGCAGCTGGTCCTTGACGGACTTCACGGCCGCGCCGAGATCGGCGCCGTCGCCGGGGTCGACCACGGCCGGGTAGAGGGTGGTGAACCAGCCGAACGTCCGGGACAGGTCGAGGTCGCCGGCTGGGCCCTCGAGCAGGTCCTCCTGCCGGCCGTGCCCCTCCAGCTCCAGCAGCACCGGCCCGGCCGCGCCGCGACGGCGGTGCACGGCGAGGGCGGCGGCGGTGACGAGCGCGTCGTCGACGCCGCCGTGGATCGCGGCGGGGACGGCGCCGAGCAGCCGCGCGGTGGTGGCGGTGGAGAGGCTGACAGTCAGCCGCTCCTCGGTGGCGACGAGGTCGCGCGACGGGTCGAGCGGGCGGCGGCCGAGGGGCGGGTCGGCGACCGCGGCGGCCCGCTGCCAGTACGCGACGTCGGCGGCGAACCTGCCGTCGCGGGCGGCGGCGCGCAGCGCGGTGGCCCACTGCCGCAGCGACGTGGCGGCGGGCTCCAACGCGACGGTGCCGGCGTCCCACATGGCGCCGAGGTCTTCGGCGAGGACCCGAAGGGAGACACCGTCGACGACGACGTGGTGCACGGCGACAAGGAGGTGCCGGGCCTGCTCGTGCCACGTGAACGCGGCCATGACGCCGCGGCGCGGGTCGAGTCGGGCGACGGTCTCCTTCAGGGTGCCGGTCAGCGCCACCGCGGGCACGGCGGCGGGGTCGAACGGTGCGACGGTGAGGCTGCCGGCGGCGTCGACCCGGGCCCGCAGCGCGTCGTGGGCGGCGAGCAGCGCCGCCACCATCCGCTGCAGGGTCTCGAGGGTGAGGCCGGCCGGGGTGTGCAGGGTGACCGCCTGGTGGAACCCGTCGAGGGCCGGCCCGTGCTCGCGCAGCCACGCCACGATCGGGGTGTCCGGGACGGCGCCGGTGCGCTCCACGGCGGACGACGGCGCGGCGGTGGCGGCGACCGCCGTGACGGCGGCGACGCCCGCCGGGGTGCGGTGGGTGAGCAGGTCGCGGGGGCGCAGCGCGATCCCGGCACGGCGGGCCTCGCGGACCACGCCGATGGCGACGATGCTGTCCCCGCCGAGGGCGAAGAAGTCGTCGTCGGCGGCGACGGGCACGCCGAGGACGGCGGTGAAGACGTCGCACAGCGCCCGTTCCATGGCGGTCTCCGGTGCCCGCCCGCCGCCGCTGCCCGGCAGGGCCGGCGCGGGCAGCGCGGCCCGGTCGACCTTGCCGTTGGCGTTGACCGGCAGCGCGTCCAGCCGCACGACCACGCTCGGCACCGCGTACTCGGGCAGCTTCCCGGAACACCAGGCCAGCAGGGCCGCGCTGTCCAGGGAGGCCGGCGCGATGACGTAGCCGACGAGGTGGGCGGCGCCGGCCGCGTTGCGCCGCACGGCGACGGCCGCGTGCCGGACCGACGGGTGCGCGGCGAGGACCGCCTCGACCTCCTCCAGCTCCAGGCGCATGCCGCGGATCTTCACCTGGTTGTCGGCGCGGCCGACGAACTCCAGGGTGCCGTCCGGGGTCCAGCGGGCCAGGTCGCCGGTCCGGTAGAGGCGGCTGCCGCGGGTGTCGAACGGGTTGGCGACGAACCGTGCCGCGGTCATGGCCGGCGCGTTGACGTACCCGCGGCCGAGCAGGAACCCGGCCGCGTAGAGCTCGCCGGTCTCGCCGGGCGGCAGCGGCGTGAGGGTGTCGTCCAGGACGTACAGCTGGGTGTGCGGGTTGGGCCGGCCGATGGAGGTGGCGATGCGTTCGGCGGCGTCGCGGTAGATGACGTGGGAGACGCCGATCGTCGCCTCGGCCGGGCCGTAGCCGTGGTAGAGGGTGGTGCCGAGTTGGTTGCGGAACCGGTCGAACAGCTCCGGGGTGAGCACCTCCCCGCCGCACCAGACGTGCTTGAGGCCCGACAGGCGGCCGTGCCCCCGATCCATCTCCAGCAGCACGTCCAGCATGGAGGAGACGAGGTACACGAACGTGACCTTCTCCGCCGCGATGAGGTCGAGCAGGTACTGCGGATCGCGTTCGCCGCCGGGCTCGGCGACGACGACGGTGCCGCCGGACACCAGCGGCAGCAGGATCTCGTTGACGGAGATGTCGAACGCGAGCGGCGCCTTGAACAGGCTCGCGTCGCCGGGCCCGAACAGCAGGATCTCCTCGATCTGCCAGCGCAGCCGCTCGCAGATCGCCTCGTGCCGGATCATCGCGCCCTTCGGCCGGCCGGTCGAGCCGGAGGTGAAGATGACGTACGCGAGGCGGCCCGGCGCCAGCTCCAGGTCGAATGGCTCCGAGGACTCGTCCGCGAGCGCCGGCTCCCCGAACGCCGCCTCGTCCAGGACGATGCGGACTCCCGCGTCGGCGAGCACCTGCCGCCGGCGCTCCCGCGGCCACGACGGGTCGACGGGCACGAACGCCCCGCCGGCGACCATCGCGGCGAGGACCCCGACGACCATCTCCGCGGAGCGTGGCACGGCGATGCCCACGATCTCCTCGTCGGCGAGCCCCCGCCGGCGCAGCGACCGGGCCAGCTGGAAGACCCGGGCGCCGAGCTCGGCGTAGCTGAGCCGGGTGCCGCCCGCGACGAGGGCGGGCGCCTCCGGGGTCCGCCGGACCTGGGCGGTGAACGCCGCGGCGACGGTGCTGCGGTGGCCGGGCTCCGTCGGGTTGTTCCAGTCGTCCAGCTGCCGCAGCACGTCCACTGTGGACACGGTTGTTCCTGCCTCTATGTGATGTCGTTCGGTTACGGAAAGGTGGGCGTGCGCGACTCCCACGCCGCCCACAGCTGCGCGTACCGGCCGCCGGCGAGAAGCAGCTCGTCGTGGCCGCCCTCCTCGGCGACCCGGCCGTCCTCGAGGACGACGACCCGGTCCGCGGACCTGGCCTGGGTGAGCCGGTGCGCGACCACGAGCGTGGTGCGGCCGGCGGTCGCGGCGAGCGCGGAGTCCTCCAGGTCGCGGGCGCCGTAGCTGCCGGCCTCCGCGGTGGCCTCGTCGAGGATCGCGACCGCCGGGTCGGCCAGGACGAGCCGGGCGAGGGCGATCTGCTGCGCGCGGGCGGCGGTCAGCTCGTGGCCGCCCTCGCCGACGACGGTGCGCACCCCTTCGGGCAGCGCCCGGACCCAGTCGGCGGCGCCGACCGTCGCGAGGGCCGCGTCGACCTCGGCCTCCGTCGCGCCGGGCCGGGCAAGGCGCAGGTCCTCGATCAGCTCACCGGCGAAGACGTGCGTCTCCTGGGTGATGATGGCGACCTGCGAGCGCAGCAGGTCCGGGCCCATCAGCGCGACCGGCACCCCGCCGATGCTCGCCGACCCCGCCGCCGGCTGGAGGATGCCGGCGGCGACGGCGGCGAGGGTCGACTTGCCGGCGCCGGTGGAGCCGACGAGCGCGACCCGCTGCCCGGCCTCGATGCGCAGGTCGACGCCGTGCAGGACCTCGGGGCCGCCGGGGTAGCCGAACCGGACGCCGGTCACCTCCAGCGTGGCGTCCTGCGGTGCCGGGCCGTCCCATGCGGCGGACCGGGGCTCGTCGGCGATCGTGACGACGCCGACGAGCCGGGCCAGGCCGGCGCCGCCCGCCTGCAGCTCGTCGAACGTGTACAGCAGCATCGACACCGGGTTGAACAGCCGGTGGAACAGCACGGCCGCGGCCGCGGTGCCGCCGACGGTGACCGCGCCGTCCCGCACGAGCAGGAAGCCGGTGACGACGATGACGGTGAGCCCCACGAACTCGGCCCGGTTGATCCGGCCGACGAAGCGGGTGAAGAGGCTGAACACGTTCACCGACACGTCGCGGGCGCGGGCCGAGGCGGCGTCGATCCCCCGCAGGTGCGGGGCTTCGAGGCGGTACGCGTGCACGGTCCGCAGCCCTTGCACGCTCTCCAGCAGCAGCTGGGACCGTTCGCCGACGGCGGCGCGTTCCACCGCGTAGCCGGGGCCGGAGCGGGGCAGGTACCAGCGCAGTGCCAGGACGTACAGGGGCGCGGTGACGAGCCCGGCGAGGCCGAGCCGCCAGTCGATGCCCGCCATCGCGGCGACGCTGAGCGCCGCGAGGAGCACCGACGACGTCATCGTCGGCAGCACGTCGGTGACGGCCTTGTTGACGGCGGCGACGTCCGGGCCGACCCGGGACATGAGCTCTCCCTTCCCGATCGGGTGCCGTGTCGCGGGCAGGGTGATGGCGCGGGCGACGACGTCCTCCCGCAGCGCGGCGAGGATCCGGCCGCCGAGCCGCGCGATGAGGTAGGTCGACAGGGCGGTGGCGACGCCGGCGACGATCGCGGCGGCGACGATGACGACCGTGATGCCGACGATGTCGGAGGCGGGCGCGCCGGCGCGGACCCGGTCGACGAGCACGCCGAGGGCGTAGACGGGGGTGACGCCGGCCGCGGCGGCGAGCAGGCCGACGGCGAGCGCGCCGGCCGCCTCGCCCCACCGGGCCCGCAGCTCGCCGCGCAGCCACCGCAGCGTCTCGCGCCGGTCGGCGATCGGAGGTCCGCTCACCGCAGCACCACCTTCCGGTAGTCGTCGTGGGTCGCGCCGAGCTCGGCGTGGCCGCCCTCGACCGACACCCTGCCGCCGTCGACGACGACGACCCGGTCGGCCACCGCGAGGACGGCGGGGCTGCTGGTGACGACGACCGTGGTGCTCCCCTGCCGCAGCGCGCGGACGGCCCGCGCGATCGAGTGCTCGGTGACGGTGTCGACGGCGGTGGTCGGGTCGTGCAGCACGAGGATCGGCGGGCGGGCGAGGAGCGCGCGGGCGAGCGCCAGCCGCTGCCGCTGCCCGCCGGACAGCGTCGCGCCGCGCTCGGCGACGTGCCGCTGGATCCCGTCGGGGTGCTCGGCGACGACCTGGTCGGCGGCGGACGCGGCGAGCGCTTCGCGCAGATCCTGGTCGCCGGGCGCCGTCGCGTCGGCGTTGGCGGCATCGGTACCGGCGGCAGCGGCCACGTCCGGGGCCACGAAGCCAGCGGCGGCGGCGGTCGCGTCCGGGACACCGGCGCCGGCGGCAGCGGCCACGTCCGGGGCCACGGAGCCAGCGGCGGCGGCGGTCGCGTCCGGGACACCGGCGCCGGCGGCAGCGGCCACGTCCGGGGCCACGGAGCCAGTGGTGGCGGCGGCGGTCGCGTCCGGGGCGCCGGCGCCGGTGGTGGCGGTGACGTTCGTGGCGACGGTGCCGGTGAACAGATCCGTGTGGTGCGGCTCGACGAGCATGAGCGCCCGCGCGTCGGCCGGCTCCAGATCGTGGAGAGCGACCCCGCCGACCGTGACCGACCCTTCGAACTCATCCGGGGGGACGCCACCGGCGAGCAACCGCACAAGAGCCTCGCCATCGGCGGAGCGAGGGGTCACCACGCCGACGAACTCGCCGGCGCGAACCGTCAGATCGAGGCCTTCCAGCGTCCCGTGGCGCAGCGACGCGAGCACCAGATCCGGAGCCGCGATGGTCGCGTGTTGCTTCCCGGGCGGCAGGAGCAGGTCGGCATCCAGGACCAGGGCGCACCGGTCGGCGGAGGCGCGCGCCTCGGCGACCCAGCTCGGCACGATCGCGAGGAGCCCGATCGGCTCCAGGAGGAACTGGGCCAGGCCGATCACCATGATGAACTCGCCGACGCTGATCCGGCCGTCCAGGGCGAACCACCCGGCGAGCACGGCCACCCCGCAGGCGAGCAGCGCGCTGCCGGCGGTGGAGAACGCCAGGTAGCGGCTCTGGGTGCCGGCGGCGCGCAGCGCGGCGCGCAGCGAGGCCTGGCTGACGTCGCGATAGCGGCGGGCGGCGGCCCGCTCGGCGCCGAGCCCACGCAGCGGACGGACGCCGCTGACCAGGTCGGTGGCGAGCGCGGTCGCCTTGCCGGCGAGCTCCTGCTGCTCGGTGACCCGCCGGGTGATGAGCGGACCGGCGAACTGCATGCCGACGAGCACGACCGGCGTGCCGACGAGCACGACGAGGCCGAGCCGCCAGTCGACGGCGAGCAGCACGGCGGCGCTGACGGCGGTCGCGGTGATCGCGCCGGCGATGCGCGGCACGTAGTCCAGCAGGTAGGAGACGTTGTCGGCGTCGGTGCTGGACACCGTCAGCAGCTCGCCGGCGCGCAGGTCGGTGCGCAGCCGGCGCGGGTGCACGATCTTCGCGGCCAGTTCGCCGCGCAGCAGGTACGCCTCGTTGGCGATGGCGAGCATCAGCTGGCGCGCGCCGAAGCGGTAGCACAGGTGCAGGCCGACGAAGAGCGCGGCGAGCGCCGCCACCCACAGCAGCAGCGCCGTGCCGTCACCGGGTGCGACGGCACGGTCGATGCCGACGCCGATGAGGATCGGCACGGTCGCCTCGGCGAGCTGGTGCAGGCTGATGAGCCCGGTGCCGGCGGTGAGGCGGGCCCGGTTGCGGGTGAGGGAGCGCCGCAGGATGCGGGGTCCGGTCATCGACGGCATCGTCAGACGGCCGCTGCGGCGTCCTGCGCCATGCTGTCCCGCAACGACTTCGGCCGCAGGTCGGTCCAGTTGCGGTCGACGTAGTCCACGCACTCCTGGCGGGACGTCTGGCCGCTCTCGCCGAAGACGATCCGCCAGCCGGCCGGCACCGCGGCGAACGTCGGCCACAGCGAGTGCTGTTCCTCGTCGTTGACGAGCACGAAGAACGTGCCGTTCTCGTCGTCGAACGGGTTGCTGGACATGCTTGATGGTTCCCTTCTCACGAGGTCGGTTCAGAGCGTCGCGGTGGCCGCGTGCAGCGCGCCGGCGCGGGGGATGACCAGCGGCGTGCCGGTCTCCGGGTCGGGGATGATGCGGCACGGCAGGCCGAAGACGTCCTCGACGAGGTCGCCGGTCACGACCTCGCGCGGGTCGCCCTCGGCGACGACGACACCCGCCTTCATCACCACGATGTGGTCGGCGTAGCGGCAGGCGTGGTTGAGGTCGTGCAGGACGGCGACCATCGTGGTGCCCTGCTCGCGGTTGAGGCGCAGGCACAGCTCCAGCAGCTCGACCTGGTGCGCGATGTCCAGGAACGTCGTCGGCTCGTCGAGCAGCACGATCGGGGTCTGCTGGGCGAGGACCATCGCGACCCACACCCGCTGCCGCTGGCCGCCCGACAGCGTGTCGACGAGCTCCGCGGACAGTTCGGCGACGCCGGTCGCGGCCATCGCCGCGGCGACCGCGGCCTCGTCGTCCACCGACCACTGGCGCAGCAGCCGCTGGTGCGGGAACCGGCCCCGGGCGACGAGCTCGGCGACGGTGATGCCGTCGGGCGCCACCGACGACTGAGGCAGCAGCCCGAGCCGGCGGGCGACCTCCTTCGCCGGGTACGCGTGGATCGCCCTGCCGTCCAGCACGACCTGCCCCTTGGACGGGGTGAGCAGCCGCGACAGCGCGCGCAGCAGCGTGGACTTGCCGCAGGCGTTGGGGCCGACGATCACGGTGAACCGGCCGTCGGGGACGGCGAGGTCCAGGTCGGTGCTGATCGTCCTGCGGTCGTAGCCGACGGTGATGCGGTCGGCGCGCAACCGGCAATTCAGTGAGCGACCCGAGCCGCTTCGCTGTCCGCTCATGCCGCCACCTCCGCTGCGCTCCGGCGCCGGCCTGACCCAAACCTGCCACATGATTCGCGGCCCGAGCCGCTTCGCTGTCCGCTCATCCTCATCTCCTCGCCTGGCGGGCCAGCAGCCACACGAAATACAGGCCGCCGATGGACACGGTGACCACGCCGACCGGTAGCTGGGTCGGCGCGAACACCCGCTGCGCCGCGAAGTCGCTCGCCATGAGCAGCAGCGCGCCCATGGCGGCGGACGGCACGAGGGCGATCCCGGCGGTGCGGGCGAGCCGGTGCGCCAGCTGCGGCGCGGCGAGCGCCACGAACGAGATCGGCCCGGCGACGGCGGTCGCGGCGGCGATGAGCGCGACGCCGAGCGCGAGGTAGGCGAGGCGGGTCCGCTCGACCCCGACGCCGACCGCGGCGGCCGCGTCGTCGCCGAGCTCCATCACCTGCAGCCGCCGGCCGAGCGCCGCCACCCCGAGGCACAGCGCGCCGATGGCGGCCGCGGCCGGCGTGACCTGGTCCCAGCCGAGGCCGTTGAGCGTGCCCTTGCCCCAGATCGTGGCGGCGACGGCGTTCTGCAGGTCCATCTTGATGATGAACCACTGGTTGACGGAGCTCAGCACGGCGCTGATCGCGATGCCGACGATGATGAGCCGGAAGCCCTGGACGCCACCCCGCAGCGACAGCAGGTAGACCAGCGCGGCGGTCGCGACACCGCCCGCGAGCGCGGCGGTCGCGGTCTCGGGGTAGCCGCGTCCGATGAAGACGACGCAGACCAGGACGCCGGTGTACGCGCCGGTGCTGAACCCGAGGATGTCGGGGCTGCCGAGCGGGTTGCGGGTCAGCGCCTGGAAGATGGCGCCGGAGACGCCCATCGCGGCGCCGACGAGCAGCGCGAGCAGCACCCGCGGCAGCCGCCACTCGACGACCACGAGCCGCACCGCGCGGGACCCGTCGCCGGTCAGGGCCTGCAGCACCTCGGCGGGCGTCGCGGTGAACTCGCCGGTGCCGAGCGCGAGGACCGCGACGGCCGCGGCCGCGAGCAGCATCAGGACGCAGGTGACGGCGACGCGGACGCCGGCGCGCACCGAGACGGTCCGCCCGATCCGCAGCGTGAGCGCCGACCGTCCGAAGTCGACGGTCCGCCGCGCCGCCGCGGTGTCCACGGTGGGCACCGCCACGTCCTCCCCGACCGGCTTCACAGGGCGCTCGCCGAGCGGCGGCGGACGAGCCAGACGAGCACGGGCGCGCCGATGAACGCGGTCACGATGCCCGCCTGCAGCTCCCCGGGGCGCAGCACGACCCGGCCGGCGATGTCGGCGGACAGCAGCAGGACCGGCCCGCCGACGAGCGTGAACGCGAAGATCCAACGCTGGTCGGGGCCGGTGATCCAGCGGGCCACGTGCGGCACCATGAGGCCGACGAAGCCGATCGGCCCGACCGCCGCGGTCGCCGCGCCCGCGAGGAGCGTCACCGACAGCACGGCGCCGGCGCGCGTGCGGCCGAGGCGGGCGCCCAGGGAGCGGGCGAGGTCGTCGCCGAGCGCGACCGTGTTGAGGGACCGGGCGACGAGCAGCGCGAGGACGAGCCCCGCCACGACGAACGGCGCGACGGCGCCGATGACGTCCCAGCCGCGGCCGGTGAGCGCGCCGACGTCCCAGAACCGCAGGTAGTAGAAGGCGCGCGGGCGCACGAGCCGGATGCCCGAGGCGATGCCTTCGAGCACGGCGCCGAGCGCGACGCCGGCGAGCAGCAGCCGCACCGGGGTGGCCGGTCCCCGGCCGACGGCGGCGAGGGCGTAGACGAGCAGCATCGCGACGACGACACCCGCGAACGCGAACCAGACGTACGCGGCGATGCTCGACAGGCCGAGCAGCCCGACCGCGACGACGACGAACAGCCCGGCACCCGCGTTGATCCCGAGGACCTGCGTGTCGGCGAGGGGGTTGCGGGTGACGGCCTGGATGACGGCGCCGGAGATGCCGAGGGACGCGCCGACGAGGATCGCCAGCACGGTCCGCGGCACTCGCAGGTCCCGCACGATCGACTGGTCGCCGGTGCCGGTGTAGTGCGCGAACGCGTCCCAGATCGTCGCCGGGGACAGGTTCTTGGTGCCGACGGCGATGCTCAGCAGGCACACGACGGCGAGCACGCCGACGGACCCGGCGAGCCACACGGCCCGGCGGGCGTTCGTGGCGGCGAGCCCCGCCGGCCTGCCCTTCCCGGCGGCGGCTCGCCGGGGATCCGGCACCACGGCACGCCCGGGTGCCAGCTGCGGGCGTGCCGTGGTGGACCCGGCGGCGAGCTCAGCGGTGAGCCCAGCGGCGAGCTCAGGAGTGAGCACGGCCGCGGCGGGTGGCTCCGGTGTGGTCGACCGGCTCACGCGTAGGAGCCCGACCCGGACAGTGCGGGCACAGAGGCGCGGCGCCGGTCGCAGACCGACTCCAGGATCTCCGCGGAGCGGATCGCGGTGTTGGACAGCAGCGAGGAGCTGATGCCGTGCGTGTGCTCGGTGCCGCCCTGCAGGTAGATGCCGGCCCGCACGCTCGCGTCGGTGCGGATGCGGTAGTCGCGCTCGACGACCGCGCGCCCCTCCTCGTCGTAGTGGCACCGGCCGGCGAGCTCGCCGAGCAGCGGGAACGGGTCGGCGGGCGTGTAACCGGTGGCGCAGACGAGGACGTCGGCGTCCAGGACGGTCCGGGCGCCGGTGAGCATCGACTCGACGGTGACCGCGACCCGGTCGCCGGCCTCCTCGGCGGCGGTGAGCCGGGAGACGTTGAGCAGGCGCAGCCGCTGCGAGCCGAGGACCTTCTCCCGGTACACCCGGCGGTAGAGCGCCTCGATGAGGTCGGTGTCCACGACGGAGTAGTTGGTGTTGGCGTGGTACCCGAGCAGCATCGACTTCACCTGGGCGGAGGCGTCGAAGTAGTCGTCGACGGCCAGGGGGTCGAAGATGCGGTTGGCGAAGGGGCTGTCGTCGGCGGGACTGTAGCCGTAGCGGGACAGCACGCCGCAGACCTCGGCCGACGGGAAGCGCTCGTGCAGGAACGCGGTGACCTCGGCGGCGCTCTGCCCGGCGCCGACGACCACGAACCGCGACGGGTCGGTGCCGGCCAGACCGTCCACATTGGTCAGCAGGTCGCGGCTGTGCCAGACGCGCTTCGACGCCTCGACGCCCGGCGGCAGGGCGGGGCGCAGCCCGCTGGCCAGGACGACGTTGCGGGCGCGGACGGTGGACAGGTCGCCGGTCGCGTCGCGGACCACCACGTCGTACGCCGTCACGACGTCATCGGTGTGGACGGGGTGCACGGCGGTGACGTCGGCGCCGTACCTGACCATGTCGTCGACGCGGGCGGCGGCCCACTCGAGGTAGTCGTGGAACTCGACCCGGAGCGGGAACAGGCTCTTGTGGTTGACGAAGTCGACGAGCCGGCCGCGCTCCTGCAGGTAGCACAGGAAGCTGAAGGAGCTGGTCGGGTTGCGCATCGTGACGAGGTCCTTGAGGAAGGAGACTTGCATCGTCGCGTCCTCGATGAGCATGCCCCGGTGCCAGCCGAACGAGGCCTGCCGCTCCAGGAACACGGCGCTCACGGGCGTGCCGCCGCCTGCGGCGCGCTCCTGCACGGCGATCGCGAGTGCCAGGTTCGATGGGCCGAAGCCCACCCCGACCAGGTCGAAGACCGGCACGGCGTCCTCCTGGCGCATCTGTGGCATCGCGTTCCCATCGTCCACGTCGAGCCCCGGCTCGACCGCTCCGCCTCCATCACCGATCGGCGTGGAGTTAGGGAAGCCTAACCTTAGTTTTCGCGCTTGTCACGACCGCCCCACAGATACCGCGTGAATGAAGGGTAGACTAACCTAACTCCCGATCGAAGGCTATGGCATCGAACGCCGTCACTCATCTGGGAGGCCCCATGCGCGTCGTCATGTTCGGATATCAGACCTGGGGGCATCGCACGCTCCAGGCGCTGCTGGCCTCCGAGCACGAGGTCGCGCTGGTCGTGACCCACCCGGTGAGCGACCACCCGTACGAGCGGATCTGGAACGACTCCGTCGCAGACCTGGCGACCGGGCACGGCGTCGAGGTGATCGTCCGGGACCGGCCCGACGACGCCGAACTGCTCGACCGGCTCAAGCAGGCGGAGCCGGACGTGATCGTCGCCACCAACTGGCGCACCTGGATCCCGCCGGAGATCTTCGAGCTGCCCCGCCTCGGCACCCTCAACGTGCACGACTCGCTGCTGCCGGCCTACGGCGGCTTCTCCCCGCTGATCTGGGCCCTCATCAACGGCGAGCGGGAGGTCGGCGTCACCGCGCACATGATGGACGCGGAGCTCGACGCGGGCGACATCGTCCTGCAGCGGGCGGTCCCCGTCGGCGACCGCGACACCACGACCGACCTGTTCCACAAGACCCTGGCGCTCTTCGGCCCGATCACCGTCGACGGCCTGGACCTGATCGCGTCCGGGCGCACCGACTGGACCCCGCAGGACCGCTCCAAGGCCAGCTTCTTCCACAAGCGCGCCGAGGAGGACAGCCGCATCGACTGGACCTGGCCCGCGGAGGACCTCGACCGGCTCGTGCGCGCCCAGTCCGACCCGTACCCGAACGCCTTCACGTACCACCGCGGCCACCGCATCCGGATCGTCGCCGCGTCGGTGTCCAAGGGCATCTACGGCGGCACCCCGGGCCGCATCTTCATCCGCGAGGGCGACGCCGTCGTCGTCGTGGCCGGCGCCGAGGCCCGCCGCGGCCGCAGCCACGGCCTGGCCGTCGAGCGGATCCGCACGGAGGACGGCACCGAGCTCGCCGCCAAGGACTACTTCACGACCATGGGCGGGTACCTCACCGCCCGGCGGTGACCCCTCAGCCGCACCGGGCCGGCGGCTGCGCCGCCGCGGCCGCCCCGGTCGTCGACCCGGTCGCTGTCGTCTCCGCGGCCGGCGCCGAGGCCGCCGCTGCCGACGGCGCCACGGCCGAAGCCGCCGCGGCCGGCCTGCTCACCACCGGCGTCTTCGACGGCGCCGCAGCCGCGGCCGTGGCGCCGGGGCGCTGCACGGTGCCGACCGTCAGCGTCACCCCGCTCAGCGTCGTACGCCGCCCGGCGGTGTCGGTCACGCGGACCGTGAACGGCCCGCTCCCGGCGCCGTTCTGCGCGATCCAGTAGTTGTAGTCGGTGTGGCTCAGCGCCTTCCAGCCGCCGCCGGACTGCAGCTCCACCGCCGACAGCGGGTTGCCGGTGTTGTCCAGGCGCAGCGCCAGCCAGTACCGCGACGAACCCTCCTTGACCCGGACCGTCATCGGACCGGGCACCGGCGGGCTGGTCACCCTGCTGTACGTCACCTTGATGACCCCAGCGACCGGGTCGCCGATCTTCGCGAACGCCTGCCGGCTCAGGTCGAGGTGCCCGGCGGCGCACTCCGGGCAGCGGTCGGTCACCTTGACCCGGACCGTGCCCTTGGGCCCCTTCACGTCCAGGTAGCCGCCGCACGCCGCGCCGGCCGCGTACTCGGCGTCGCCGAGCGCCACCACGAGGGGGTTCGGCACCTGGTCGAACGAGCAGTTGCCGCCACCGTCGGCCGCGTAGAACGTCGCCTGCCCGGAGGACGCCGCGGGCGCGGCACACGCGGCGCCGGACGCCTGGGCGACGAGCGCGACGGCCGCGGTGCCGGCGACGACAGCACCGGCGGCCGCGACCACCCACGTGCTGCGGCGCGTCCACCACGGCTGCTGCGGTTCGGGGTTGTCCAGCACGATCGGCATCGTAGCCGGGCCGACCGGAGATGCGAGACCGCCGGACCGCCGCCAAAGGAACGCTTAAGCCCCCGCACAACCTCAGCGAAGGCCGGCGAACAGGTCGTCCTCCGGCAGCGGCGCGCCGGTCGTGTCACGCACCCGCAGGAACGTCTCCACGCCCATCAGCGCGGTGAAGCGCTCCCGGCCCATCTTCAGGAAGAAGATGTTCTCGCCCTGGCTGGCGTGGGCGGCGAGCGCGTCGTACTTCTGCGAGCCGTACGCCCTGGTGTCGACCCACGTCGTGATCTCCTCGTCCGGCAGGCCGATCGGCGGGCCCTGCGGTGCGGCGTCCGACGCGGGATCGGGCACGGAGTCCGGCGCAGGGTCCGGCGCGTCGAACTCGACGCCGAGCTCGCGCAGCGTCCGGCCGAACTCCTCCATGCCGGAGCGGGGCACGGTCGTCCAGTACACCTTGGCGGGGCTGCCGGTCAGCTCGACCGCGGCCATCGTGATCCGGTGCGCCTGGATGTGGTCGGGGTGGCCGTAGAACCCGTTCTCGTCATACGTGACGATCACGTCCGGCTCGTACTGCCGGATCAGCCCGGCGAGCCGCTCGGCGGCCTCCGGCACGGGCGTGGTCCAGAACGAGCCCGCCACGTCGTTCGTCGACCAGCCCATCATCCCCGAGTCGGGGTAGCCCAGCAGCTCCAGGTGCGACACCTTCAACGCCGCGCAGGCGGCCTCGAGCTCCACGGCGCGCATCGCGGCCACCGCGTCGGGGTCGTGCCCGGGCTCCCCCGGCTTCACCCCGCCGGGCCCGTCGCCGCAGCGCCCGTCGGTGCAGGTCACCAGCACGGTCGTGATGCCCTCCGCGGCGTACCGCGCCAGCACGCCACCGGTGCCGGTCGCCTCGTCGTCGGGGTGTGCGTGCACTGCCATCAGCGTCAGGGGTCGCTCAGCCATGCGACCTACCCTATCCACTGGCGCGCTCGGCTCAGGTCAGCGCCGGGCCCGCCGATAATGTGGCGTGCGGGGGCGTGGGTCACGACCGGCGGGCGCGGCAGCCGCGGGGCGCGTCGGGGATCCCGCGCGCCTGGAGACGCTGCACGCCACGGGGCTCCTGCACGCCGGCGGGGTGCCGTCGCTGGACCGGCTGACCCGGCTCGCACGGCGGGCGGCCGGGGTGCCGGCGGCCATGGTGTCGCTGGTCGACGCCGACCGCCAGGTGTTCGTGAGCGCCGCCGGCCCCACCGGCGCGCGGGACTCCCCGCTCGCCCAGGCGTACTGCCGGGCCGTGGTCGACAACGGCGCGCCGCTGGTGATCCGGGCCGCCGAGCCGCGGGATCCGGTCGCCGCCTTCGTGGGGTATCCGCTGCGCACCCCGGACGGGCAGGTGCTGGGCTGCTTCTGCGTGGCCGACCACGCGCCGCGGCAGTGGAGCGCCGAGGACCTCGACACGGTCGCCGACCTCGCCGGCGCCGCCGAGGTCGAGCTGGCGCTGCGGCTGGCCAACAGCGAGCTGATGCTCGCCTCGACCCGGACGCAGGCGGTGCTGGACAGCGCCGCCGACGCGTTCGTGTCGCTCGACGCCGCCGGCACGGTCCTCGCGTGGAACCTCGCCGCCGAGCGCATGTTCGGCCGGTCCGCGGCGGAGACCCTGGGCCGGCAGGTCGGCGTGGTCATCGCCGGCACGTCGCGGGACGCGTTCGCCGCGTGGCTGACGGAGACCTCCAGGGCTGCCGGGAGCGGATCGGCCGGCACCCTCGAGGTGACGGCGGTCGACCGGGCCGGCCGCAGGTTCCCGATCGAGGTCATCGGGCAGCCGTACGTGGAGCGCGACCGACCTGTCATCCACGCCTTCGTGCACGATCTGAGCCCGCGGCAGGCCGCGCAGCGGCAGCTCGACGCCGAGCGCACGTTCCAGCGGGCGCTGCTGGACAGCCTCGACACCGCCGTCGTCGCCTGCGACAGCGAGGGCCGGCTCGCCACCGTCAACCGGGCGTTCCGCGACGCGCACCCGGGCGTGTCGGTCGAGCCGACGGCCGCGCGGAACTGGGCCGGCGGCACCTACCAGCTCTTCGCCGCCGACGGGCGGCGGCGGCTGCGCCCGGACGAGGTGCCGCTCGCCCGCACGTTCGCCGGCGAGCACGTGCACGGCGAGGAGATCGTCGTCGGCGACCCCGGCGGCCCGCAGCGCCGGTTCCTGTGCAACGGCCAGCCGATCGACGCCCCGGACGGCGGACGGCTCGGCTCGGTCGTCGCGATGCACGACATCACCGACGCGCACCGGGCCGAGCAGCTGCGCGGCGCGCAGCTCGCGGTCGCGGAGGCGCTGACGACCGCGGCCGGGGCGGCGCAGGCGGCGGCCGCCGTCGTCGAGGCGGTCACCGTCGCGCTCGACTGGGCGCTCGGCGAGTACTGGCACGTCGACCCGGACGCCGATGTCGCCGACCGGCTCGGGGTGTGGGTCTCCCCCGGCCGGGCCAGGCCCGCGTTCGTGGACCACGCGCGGCCCGCCGGCCGCGGGGACGGCATGATCGGCCGCGTCTGGAGCACGGGCCGGCCGCAGTGGCTCGGGGACATCGGGAAGCTGCCGTACCCGTCGCCGCGCCGGGACGACGCCATCGCCGCGGGCCTGCACGCCGCGATCGGGCTGCCGGTCCTCAGCGGCGGGACCGTCCTCGGCGTGCTGGTCTTCGCCACCGAACGGCTCGTCCCGCCCGACCCGGACGTCCTGGCGATGCTCGACGGCGTCTGCGCCCACATCGCCCGGCACATCGAGCGGCTGCGCGCCGACGACCTCAGCACCGCCCTCGCCGCCGCGCGCCGCGACTTCGACCGGGTCGTCGCGAACGTGAACGACTTCGTGTGGACGGTCGAGGTGCTCGCCGACCAGTCCATCCGCTCCGTCTACGCGAGCCCCGGCGGCGGCGGCGTCCTCGGCTCGCCGATGCCCGCGGGCACCGACCTCGCGATGGCGCTCGCCGACCGGGTCCACCCGCAGGACCGCGCCCAGTCCGGCGGGTTCCACGCCTCGCTCGCCGCCGGCCGGCCCGCGGAGACCGAGGTACGGGTCATCGGGTTCGACGACGTCACCCGCTGGGTGTGGACGCGCGCGGTCCCGCGGCGGGAGGGCGGGCGGCTGTTCCTGGACGGGATGAGCACCAACGTCACCGAACGCCGGATCCTCGCCGAGCACCGGGAGCAGCTGCTCGCCGAGCAGCGGCAGCAGGTGCGGCAGCTGCGCGAGCTCGACCGGATGAAGGACGACCTCGTCGCGCTCGTCTCCCACGAACTGCGCAACCCGATCGGCACGATCCTCGGGTACGCGGAGATCATCGGCGACGAGCCCGGCGTCACCGACGACGTGCGCCACTACGGCGAGGTCATCCGCCGGCACAGCAGCCACATGCAGCAGCTCGTCGACGACCTGCTGGACCTGGCCCGGCTCGGCAGCGCGAACCTTACGGTCGACCCGCGGCCGCTGCCGCTGACCCGCTTGCTGCGCGAGGCGGTCGAGGACCACCGGCCGGCCGCGGAGGCGAAGGGCGTCGCGCTGCGTCTGGAGGCCGGCGCGAACCTCACCGTGCGGGCCGACCCGGCACGGCTGCGGCAGGTGCTGGACAACCTGCTGTCCAACGCCGTCAAGTACACCCCGGGCGGCGGCACCGTCACCGTCGCCGCCTCCGTCGCCGGCGCCGGAGGCCCCGCTTCCGTCAGCGTCACCGACACCGGCATCGGGATCCCCGCCGAGCAGTACCCGCAGCTCTTCACCCGCTTCTTCCGCGCCTCGACGGCCCTCGCCCACGGCATCAAGGGCACCGGCCTGGGCCTCGCCGTCACCAAGGCGATCATCGACGCCCACCACGGCACGATCGCCGCCAGCCCGGCCGACCCGGGCACGACCTTCACGTTCACCCTGCCCTGAGTCCAGGTGTACGGCTGACCAAGCAGCAGGTGTACGCAAAGGGGACTATATGTACCCTGCAGGCGTCGTCCCAACCATAGGATCATGAACGAATCCACTGCTGACGGGGCCGGAATCGGAGGTGGGCGACATGGCGAAGAAGTCGAAGAAGGACAAGAAGAAGGACAAGAAGAACAAGAAGAAGAAGTAGCCGGTCGTGCCGCCGTCCCCTCCGCGGTGCGGCGGCCACCGCGAGGTCGAGGGTCAGGGACCATGCACCATGACATGCTCGCGCTGCTGGACGCCTACCTGGCCCAGCTGAGCGCCGCCCGCGACCAGCTCGCGGCCACCCGCAGGGTCGCACCCGGCGAGCGTCGTACCGCCGCCCTGCACACCGTCGACATCAGCGAGCAGTACGCCTCGCAGGCCCGTGACCTGCTGGCCGACCTCGACGCCGACGTGTGCGGGACGCTGGTCACACAGTGAGGACGACCTTCGCCCGGGCGTGGTCCATCTCGAGGTAACGGACGGCCTCGGCCGCCTCCCCGAGCGCGAAGGTGCGGTCGATGACCGGCGTGACCGCGCCCGACTCGATCAGCTCGCGCAGCGTCGCAAGGTTCTCCCGGCCCGGCACCGCGGTGAGCGCGCACACCCGGTGCCGGACGAACCGCGACACCAGCCGCCCCTTGGTGAGCAGGCCCATCGGACCGAAGAGGCTGCCGCCGTCCGACACCCCGCCGCCGGACAGCACCAGCGTCCCCGCCGGCGTGAGGACCCGCCGGCAGTCCGCCAGCGAACGGTTGCCCACGAGGTCGAAGACGACGTCGAACCGGCCGCTCTCGCGGGCGAAGTCGGCACGGGTGTAGTCGATGACGCGGTCGGCGCCGAGCGACCGGACCAGGTCCACGTTCCTGGTGCTGCACACGCCGGTGACGTGCGCGCCGAAGGCCTTCGCCAGCTGCACCGCGAACGTGCCGACCCCGCCGGACGCGCCGTTGACGAGCACCCGCTGCCCGGGCCGCACGCCCGCCGCGTCGCGCAGCCCCATGAGGGCGGTGTTGGCGGCGAGGGGCACCGCGGCGGCCTGCTCGAACGTCAGGTTCGCCGGCTTGAGGTCCACCGCACCGCCCTCCGGGACCCGCACGTACTCCGCGAACGCCGCGTCGACCTCGCCGTAGACCTCGTCGCCGGGCCGGAAGCGGGTCACCCCCGCGCCGACGGCCTCGACCCGGCCGGCGAAGTCGGTGCCCCGCACCCGCACCTTCGGCGCGGCGAGCCCGAACGCCAGGCGGGCCAGATACGGGTCGCCGCGCATCACGTGCCAGTCGCGGGCGTTGACCGACGCGGCGTGGACCCGCACGAGCACCTCGCCGTCGCCGGCCGCCGGCGGCTCGATCTCGTCGACCCGCAGCACCTCGGAGGCCCCGTAACGGTCCTGGACGATCGCCTTCATCGCAAGCTCCTTCATGTCGCCGCGTGCTGGTGTACGGCGTACACCTGCCGCTCTGAAGGTAGGGTGTACGGCGTACACCAGTCAAGAGGCGATATCGTCGACGGCTGCGGAAGGGGCGGGTGGTCCGGTTGACACGACAGGTCTCAGCGACGGCTCGCGCGCCGCTGACCAGGGACCGGGTGCTGCGCGCCGCGGTCACGCTCGCGGACGAGACCGGCATCGACGCGCTCAGCATGCGCAAGCTCGCCCAGGTGCTCGGCGTCGTGCCGATGGCGCTCTACAAGCACGTCGCCAACAAGGAGGAGCTCCTCGACGGCATGCTCGACGTGGTGGTCGGCGAGATCGACCCGCCCACCGCGGCCGGCGAGGACTGGCGGGCCGCCGTCCGGCAGCGGATCCTGTCCGCGCGCCGGGCCCTGCGGCGCCACCCGTGGGCGTCGCGCGTGCTGGAGTCCCGCGCCGCCCCCACGCCGGTGGTCATGCAGTACATGGACTCGATGATCGGCATGTTCCGCGCCGGCGGGCTGTCCGTGGACCTCACCCACCACGTGATGCACGCGATGGGCAGCCGCATCCTGGGCTTCTCACAGGAGCTGTTCGCCACGCCCCCGTCCGCGGTGCCACCGCCCGACGAGGAGACCGCGCGGCAGATGGCGGCGCGTTTCCCGTACATCAGCGAAATCACGACCAGGATCGCCCATGACGAGGCGTCGGTCGTCGGCAGCGGCTGCGACGACCAGTTCGAGTTCGAGTTCTCGCTCGACCTGCTCCTGGACGGCTTCGAGCGGCTCCGCCGCAGCCATTGGACGTCCCGCCCTTGACGCCTTCTGCGACGATGACGCCCATGCCCGAGTTCGGCAGCGACGTCGTGCAGGCTCTGATCATCGCGGGCCGTCCCTGGCCCATGTCCGGCGGCCCGGTCGACGCGGGCACGCTCCTATGGGCTGCCGAGCCAGGCACCACCGGGGAGTCGGCGGCTATGCTTCGGGCGCTGCGGCGGCTGCGGAAGACACCCGACCGGGGCACGCCGCCGCCCGAATCCACGGACGACCCGGTGGTGCAGGACCTCGACGTCGCCGACCCCCTGGCCCGGCTGCTGCGGGAGGCGGCGTACCTCGCCGGCGCGCAGCGCGTGACGAGGAACGAGCCGCCGCCGGCGCAGTGGCGGGCGTCGGCGGTGTCGGGACTGCGCGCGGCCCTCGACGAGGCGGGAGAGGCCGGTGTCGCGCACGTCGGCCGGGTGCACGTGCTCACGGGCGTGTTGCGGTCCCCCGGCGCGGCGACGCACGGCCTGCCCGCGGACCCGGCCGACCGCGCCGAGCTCGCCGCCACGATCCGGGCCGATCCGTGCTGGCGCGAGTCCGGCCGCCCCAACCGGCCGGCCGTCGCCATGCTCGACGGACGCCGTGAGCTGGTCGACCGCGCCGGCTTCGCGGGCTGGCGGGACCGCCGGCTCCGGCGGTCCCGCCAGTACGACCGCTACGGCACGGGGGCTGTCCGCGTCCTGCTGTGTGAGGCGACGCGCCAGGCGGCCCGCCTCGGCGACGGCCCCGTCACCTCCGCGCATCTGCTGCTCGGCGTCGCCGGCATGGCCGCACAGCTGCGGGCCGCGGACCGCCGCCTCAGACCGGCCGTCCGGCCCTTCAACGCCGCCCTCGACGCCCTCTCCACCCACGGCGTGACGCTCGACCGCGCCGTCGCGGCGATGCCGGACGCGCGGGTGGCGGACCTGGCCGTCGTGCCGCACGGGCGGGCGCAGCTCGTCGTCTGGTTCCCCGGGCCGGGCTGGACCGCGGAGGCCGTCGACGCCGTCGAGCGGGCCGTCGCCCTGGCCCGCGACGCCGGCCACCCCGAGACCGGGTCGTCGCACCTGACGGTCGCGGCCCTCGACGCGGACGGGACCGCGGCGCGGCTGGTGCGGGCGCTCGGCGCCGACCCCGGCGCCGTCCGCGACGACGTGGCCCGGACGCTGCCGTAGCCGCGTGGGCCAGGGCCTCGCCCCCGTGGGCGGGAAAACCGCGCCTTCGCCGGGGAGACGCGCCGATCGTTCCCCGGCGAAGGCGCGGCGACTCTAACCCTTGACCGATCCCGTGAGGCCGCCGACGATGTGCCGTTCGGCGAACACGAAGAACCCGATCGCGGGGATCATCGACGCCGCGGTGTAGGCGAGGATGCGGGCGGTGTCCTGGGAGTACTGCGACTGGAACGCGGCGACGCCGAGCGGCAGGGTGAAGTTGGACGGGTCGCTGAGCACCAGCAGCGGCAGCAGGTAGGCGTTCCAGCTGGTGACGAACGCGAGGATCGCCACCGTCGTCAGCGCGGGCCGGCTCAGCGGGATCAGGATCCGCCAGAAGAAGCCGAGCCGTCCAGCGCCGTCCATCGCGGCCGCGTCCTCCAGCTCGCCGGGGATCGCGGCCATGAACGGGCGCAGGATGACGATGGTGATCGGCAGCGCGAACGCGGCCTGCGGCAGCGCCACCCCGAGCGGGTTCTCCAGCAGGTCCAGCTCCCGCAGCAGCAGGTACAGGGGAAGCGCCGCCGCCGTGAGCGGGAACAGCAGGCCCAGGGTGAACAGCGTGTACAGCGACTCGCGGCCGGCGAACGTGTAGCGGGACAGCGCGAACGCCGCCATCGCCCCGACGGCCACCGCCAGCAGCGTGGTGATCACGGAGATCAGCGCGCTGTTGTACATGGCCTGCCAGAACACGTCGGAGGTCAGCACCTCGCCGTAGTTGCTGAAGTTCCAGGGGTCGGGCCAGCCGGACGGATTGTTGTTGATCTGCGCGTTGGTGCGGAAGCCGCCGAGGATGGTGAACAGCAGCGGCACGACGGTCACACCGACGACCAGCACCACGATCAGGTAGGTGAGGGGTGTCCCCACGGACGACCGCTTGTTCATCACCGCACCCCCCGGGTCAGGGCGCCCTGGATGTCGCGGCGCAGTGCGAAGCGCTGGTACAGCAGCGCGAAGATGAAGCACACCACGAAGAGCACGACGGCGACGGCGCTGCCGAACCCGAACTCGTAGCGGGTGAAGCCGTGGTCGAGCAGGTAGGTGGCCATGGTCGCCGAGGCGCTTGCGGGCCCGCCCAGCGTCATGATCCACACGAGGTCGAACAGCTGCAGGGACCCGATGACGGACAGGAAGATCCAGATCCGGATGGTGGGGCCGAGCAGCGGCAGCACGATGTGGCGGGTGGTCTCCCACGCGGACGCGCCGTCGGTCGAGGCGGCCTCGCGCAGCTCGGCGGGGATGCTCTGCAGGCCGGCGAGGAGCAGGATGACGCCGAAGCCGATGTACTTCCAGGTGATGACCACGAACAGGGTGTAGAGCACCAGGTCGCCGTCGGCGAGCCACTCCTGGACCAGGCCGCCCAGGCCCGCCGACTTCAGCAGCTGGTCGACGAAGCCGCCGGGCTGCAGCATCAGCAGCCACACCACCGCGGTGATGGCCTCCGACAGCACGTACGGCGCGAAGACCACCAGCCGCAGCACCGTCCGCCCGCGGATCTTGCGGTTGAGCAGCAGCGCCAGCCCGATCGACAGGGGGAGCTGGATGACCACCGACAACCCGGCGATGATCAGGTTGTGCCAGAGGGCGGTCCGGAAGACCTCGTCCTCCAGGACCCGCTTGTAGTTCTCCAGTCCGTATGGGGTGCGCGGGCTGAAGCCGGTCCATTTGTAGAAGCTGTAGTAGACGGCGACCGCGATCGGCAGCAGCACGAACCCGACGAACAGCACCAGCGCCGGGGTCAGCAGCAGCGCAAGCTCGAGGCGGGTCCCGAGACGCCCCGGCCGGCCTTCCGTTGCGGTGTCGTGACTGCGGAGACGGTCACTTGTTCGCGACCGCCTTGTTGAAGGCGTCGACGATGCCCTGCGGGGAGCCCTTGCCGGCGAAGAAGTCGGCGATGGCGTCGTTGAGGGCCTGCCCGACGCTGGTGGGCAGTGCCTGGTCGAAGTACGTCTGGATGTACGGGGCCTTGTTCAGGTACTCCTGCACGGTCTTGAGCGTGGGGTCCTGGATGGCCGAGATCGCCCCCGGGTTCGCCGGGAGACTGATCGTGTTGGACTGCACCAGCTTCGTCTGGACGGGCACGCTGGCGAGGTACTTGAGGAAGTCGGCGCACGCGGGGCCGGCCTTGACGGCGCACGAGTAGCCGTCGCCGCCGCCGAGCGCGGTGCCCGGGGTGCCCTTGCCGCCGGAGACCGTCGGGAAGGCGAACCAGCCGAGCTTCTTGGCGTACTCCTTGTCCTCCGTCAGCGGGATCATCGTGGGCAGCTCCCAGTCGCCCTGCAGCTCCATCGCGGCCTTGCCGTTGGCGACCAGGCCGGCCGAGCTGCCGGCGCCCTGCTGGGCGGGGGTGCCGAGGAACGCGTCCTGGAACGGCTTGGTGTCCAGGAACGCCTTGAGGTCCTCACCGGCCTTGACCCAGCACGGGTCGTCCATCTTCAGGTTCTTCACGGTGTTCTTCACCGTTTCCGTGGAGCACTCCCGGATCGCGAAGTAGGACCACCAGAACGCGTCGGGCCACTTGTCCTTGCCGCCGAGGGCGATCGGGGCGATGTTCTTCGCCTTCAGCTTGGTGACGGCGTCGTTGAGCTCCTCCATCGTGGTCGGCGGCGCGGTGATGCCGGCCTGCTGGAACAGGTCTGTCCGGTACCAGAAGCCGACGACGTGCAGGCCGAAGGGAACGCCGTACTGCTTGCCCTCGACCGCCCAGCCGGCCGCACCGGGGCCGAGCTCCTTGATCCAGCTCGACGTCGCGTCGGTGATGTCCAGGATCTTGCCGGACTGCACCTGGGTGGCCAGGGCGCCGCCGCCCCACTGCTGGAAGATGCTCGGCGGGTTCGGCGACTGCAGCGCCACCGAGATCTTGGTCTTCAGCGCCTCGTTCTGGGCCGGTTCGACCTTGAACGACACGTTCGGGTGGTCGGCGTGGTACTGGTCCGCGATCGACTGCCACACGCCCTTGCCGGGGTCCTGGGCACCGTTGTGCCACCAGGTCAAGGTCGTGGCGGCATTCGGGTCACTGTTCGATCCGGGTTCGTCGTCGCCGCATGCGGTCAGGGAGGGCACGGCCACCGCGAGTGCGATGGCGATCGTGGCCAGCCTCCGTGGGGTGCTCAGGCGGACGTTCAAAGTGATCATCTCCTGACGGGGGCGAGCCGAGCCGAAGGGCCCGGCCCTCGATGACCGCAGAGTCTCCGCCTTGAAAACCGGACTTGTCAATCGTTGTTGATATCGTTATCGGAAGTTACGCTGCCGTCGTGAAGCCCAGTTCTCGAATCACGATCCGGGACGTCGCCGCCACGGCGGGCGTCTCGGTGGCGACGGTGTCCAAGGTGCTCAACGCCCGCTACGGGGTGTCGGCCGCGACCAGCGCACACGTCCAATCCGTCATCCGCGAGCTGGGCTACGAGGCGAGCCTCGTGGCGCAGAGCCTGCGCAACCACAAGACCAACGTGATCGGCATCCTCGTCGCCGACCTGGAGCCGTTCAGCACCGAGCTGCTCAAGGGCGCCGCGAAGGCGATCAAGGGCACCGGCTACGAGCTGGTCGTCTACTCCGCCGGCGGGCGCACCGGCGACCAGGCCGGGTGGGAGCAGCGCTACCTGTCACGGCTGTCCGGCACCCTCATCGACGGCGCGGTCCTGGTCACCCCGACCGTGGTCGACGTCGACTACGGCACCGCCGTCGTCGCCGTCGACCCGCACGCGGGCCCGTCCGGCCTGCCGACCATCGACTCCGACAACCTCAACGGCGGCCGGCTCGCGGCCGAGCACCTGCTCGGGCTCGGCCACCGCCGCATCGCGATGATCACCGGCCGCCCGGACCTGGAGTCCTCCAGGCAGCGCGAGCAGGGCTTCCGCGACGCGATGCGCGACGCCGGCGTGCCCGTCGACCCGGACCTGATCGAGGTCGGCGACTACGACCCGGACTCGTCCGCGGCGGCAGCCCGGCTGCTGCTCGGCCGCGCCGACCGGCCCACCGCGATCTTCGGCGCCAACGACGTCTCCGCGATCGCCGCGGTCGAGGTCGCCGCGTCGATGGGGCTGCGGGTCCCCGACGACCTGTCGGTGGTCGGCTTCGACAACGTCCCCGAGGCGGCCCTGGCCAGCCCCGCCCTCACCACCGTCGAGCAGCCGATCCACGCCATGGGCCACCGGGCGATCGAGCTGCTGATCAAGCTCATCCACGGCGAGGAGGTCGACGCGACCCACGTCCGGCTCCCGACCCGCCTCGTCGTGCGGCAGTCGGCCCGCGCCCTCTGAAACTTTCAGCGCCGCGCAACGCTGCGCGTCACCCTGCCCCGAACGACATTGGAGTCACGAGCGTGACACTCGACAGCGGCGTCTCGTCGCCAACCACAGGCGGAACCTGGCGGGACACCACGGCGCCCGCGTCCGCACGCGTGGCCGACCTGATGACCCGGATGACCCTGCGCGAGAAGGTGGCGCAGATGTACGGCGCCTGGCTCGACGTCGACGACACCGCCGGGGAGGTCGCCCCGCACCAGCACGAGCAGACCCCCGACCCGATCGATTGGGCCGAGCTCATCCCGTACGGGCTGGGCCAGATCACCCGCGCCTACGGCACGACGCCGATCGCGCCCGCGGACGGCGCCCGGCGGGTCGCGCACCTGCAGCGCGAGATCATCGCGGCCGGCCGGTTCGGCATCCCCGCGATCGTGCACGAGGAGTGCCTGACCGGCCTCGCCGCCTGGCAGGCGACCATCTACCCGGCGCCACTGTCGTGGGGCGCGAGCTTCGACCCCGCGCTCGTCGAGGCGATGGGCGCCCGGATCGGCCGCACCATGCACCGCCTCGGCATCCAGCAGGGCCTCGCCCCCGTCCTGGACGTCGCGCGCGACCTGCGCTGGGGCCGGGTCGAGGAGACCATCGGCGAGGACCCGCACCTCGTCGGGCTCATCGGCGCCGCGTACGTGCGCGGCCTGGAGTCCGCCGGGGTCGTCGCGACCCTCAAGCACTTCGCCGGCTACTCCGCGTCCCGCGCCGGGCGCAACCTCGCGCCGGTGTCCATCGGCCCGCGGGAGCTCGCCGACGTGCTGCTGCCACCGTTCGAGATGGCGCTGCGCGCCGGTGCCCGCTCGGTCATGAACAGCTACTCCGACGTCGACGGCGTCCCCGTCGCCGGCGACGAGACCCTGCTCACCGACCTGCTCCGCGGCCGGCTCCGCTTCGACGGCACCGTCGTGTCCGACTACTTCTCCGTCGCGTTCCTGCAGACGCTGCACGGCGTCGCCGGGTCCCGCGCCGACGCCGCCGCCCTCGCGCTGCGCGCCGGGATCGACGTCGAACTGCCCGGCGCCAACTGCTTCGGCGCGCCGCTGCTGGACGCCGTCGAGGCCGGCGACGTCGACGAGGCCCTCATCGACCGCGCCGTCACCCGCATCCTGCTGCAGAAGTGCGCGCTCGGCCTGCTCGACCCCTCGTGGGACCCGTCACCACCGGCCCTGTCCGATTCCACAGTGGACGCCGACAGTCCAGAGGACCGGGACCTGGCGAAGCGCCTCGCCGAACGCTCGATCGTCCTGCTGCGCAACGAGCCTGTCGACGGCACGCCGGCGCTGCCGCTGCGCCCCGGCGCCCGGCTCGCCGTCGTCGGGCCCGGCGCCGATTCGCCCGGCGCGATGCTCGGCTGCTACTCCTTCCCCCGCCACGTCCTCGTCCACCACCCGGACATGCCCGCCGGGGTGTCGATCCCGTCGGTCCTCGACGCGCTGCGGGCCGGCCACGACGTCACCTACGCGCTCGGCTGCCCGGTGACCGGCGGCGACGACGAGCAGATCGCCGCCGCCGTGACCGCCGCCGCGGCTGCCGACGTCTGCGTCGCGGTCCTCGGCGACCTGTCCGGGCTGTTCGGCGGCGGTACCTCCGGCGAAGGCTGCGACGCGAGCGACCTGCGGCTGCCCGGGCGGCAGGAGGAGCTGCTCGAGGCGCTCGTCGCCACCGGGACGCCGGTCGTGCTCGTGCTGCTGGTCGGCCGGCCCTACGAGCTGTCCCGGCAGGTCGACCGGCTCGCCGCCGTGGTGTGCGGGTTCTTCCCCGGCGAGGAGGGCGCCGCCGCGATCGCCGATGTCCTCAGTGGACGGGTCGACCCGTCGGGGCGGCTGCCGGTCAGCTTCCCGGGCGCCGGCGCCAGCCAGCCGTCGACGTACCTCGCCGCGCCGCTCGCCCGGCGCAGCGGCGTCAGCACCGTCGACCCGACGGCCCTGTTCCCGTTCGGCCACGGCCTGTCGTACACGCCGGTCTCCTGGGGCGAGGTCAGCTCGTCGCCCGCCGGGGGCTGGCCCACCGACGGCACCGTCGAGCTGTCGGTGCCGGTGACCAACGACGGCGACCGTGACACGAGCACCGTCGTCCAGGTGTACCTGCACGACCCGGTCGCCGAGGTCGCCCGCCCGGAGCGGCAGCTGATCGCGACGGCCCGCGTCGACCTGGCCCCCGGCCGGCGCCGCACGGTCGTGTTCGCCCTGCACGCCGACCTGCTGTCCTACACGGGCCGGGACGGCCGCCGCCTGGTCGAGCCGGGCGACGTCGAGCTGCGGGTCGCCCGCTCCAGCGACGACGTCCACGCCGCCGTGCGCATCCCCGTCGTCGGGCCGCGCCGGACCGTCGGCCCCGACCGGCACCTCCAGCCGCGCGTGTCCATCTCGGACTGACAGACAAAGGCGGGACCCCGGTGCCGGGGTCCCGCCCTGGTGTTTCGTCAGGCCGCGGTGCAGGCGGTGCCGTTCAGGGTGAACGCGGACGGCTTGCCGGTGTTGCCGGTGTGGTTGGCCTGGAAGCCGAACGACGTCGAGCCGCCCGGCGGGATCGCCGCGTTGTAGCTGACGTTGCGTGCCGTCACCGCGCCGGAGGCCGGCGTGACGGTCGCGTTCCAGGCCGACGTCACGGTCTGCCCCAACGGCAAGGTGAACCCGAGGGTCCAGCCGTTGACGGCGGTGCTGCCGGCGTTGGTGACGGTGACGGCCGTGGTGAGCCCGGTGTTCCAGGCGTTCACGGTGTACGAGACGCGGCAGCCCCCGGCCGGTGGGTTCGACGGCGAGCCCGGCGGGGAACTCGACGGGGAACTCGACGGGGACGCCGGCGGTGAGCTCGGCGGTGCCGGCGAGGACGGCGGCGGGGTCGTGCCGTTGAGTCCGAAGAACGCGATCACCATCGCGGCCTGGCCGGCGAGCGGCACGTTGTGCCCGACGCCGGCGAGGCTGATGGCCTCGACCGGTGCCATGGTGCCCGCGCTGCCGTAGCGGGTGCGGGTCCAGCCGGACTGCGGCTGGTCGGTGAGCACCGGCGTCTGGCTCACCCCGAGCACGTTGGTCCACTGCTCGATCTCCTCCCCGAAGTTCGGGTAGGCGAGCGTCGTGTCGTTCGTGCCGTGGAAGAGCTGCATCCGCGGCCGAGGCCCGGTGTACCCGGGGTAGGCGGCCCGGACCAGGTCGCCCCACTGCTGCGGGGTCTTGTTCAGCTGGCCGCTGGAGCAGGTGCTGTTCCACGAGGAGCCGTCGGCGGTCGCGAAGCACCCGAACGGCACGCCTGCGAACGCGGCGCCCGCCTTGAACACGTCGGGGTAGTCGCCGAGCAGCACGTTGGTCATCATCGCGCCGGACGACGCGCCGGTCACGAAGACCCGCTCCGGGTCGCCGTTGTTGTGCTGCAGCACGTACGTGACCATCGACATGATGCCGACCGGGTCGCTGCCGCCGCCCCGCCGCAGCGCCTGCGGCGACGAGACGTCGAAGCAGTTGCCGCTGCGGGTCGCCGACGGGTACACGACGATGAACCCGTACCGGTCGGCGAGCGACGCGAACTCGGTCCCGGAGTAGAACGCCGGACCCGAGCCCGTGCAGTAGTGCACCGCCACGAGGACCGCGGGGCGGGCGGCGACGGTGTTCGGCACGTACAGGTGCATCCGCAGGTTCGTGGGGTTGGTGCCGAAGTTCGTCACCTCGGTCAGGGTCGCCGCCGACGCGGGTGCCGCGAGCCACGCGACGCCCGCGACGGCGAGGACCACGGCGGCCACGGCCGCCTTGATCAGACGCATCGCCGGCCTCCTCAGCTTGCGGCGCAGGTGGGGCTGAGCGTGCCGGCGGTGCCGGTGGCCTGCAGCCCGAACTCGGTGTACTGGCCGGCGGTGATGCGGCCGTTGTACGACACGTTGCTGAACGTGTTGCCGGACCTGGTGGTGTTCCAGGAGTTGGTGACGGTGGCCCCGCTCGGCAGCGGCATCGTGACGGTCCACGCGTTGGTGCCGTTCGCGCCGGCGGTGACCCTGACGGTCGCCACGAACCCGCCCTGCCACTGGTTGACCGAGACCGTCGCCGTGCAGCCACCGGACGGGATCGGCGGCTGGCTGCTGGAGCTGCTCACCGGCGGCGTGCTGGGCGGCGTGCTCGTCGGGTTCCCGCCGCCGAGCGCGGCGAGCGTCGCGGTGTACGCGGCCTTCTTGTTGCCGTTGCCGTCGAAGAGCAGCGGCGTGCCCGACGCCCGCCACGAGTCGCTGTCCCGGATGCCCCACACGGTGATGCCCGTGCAGCGGCTCACCGCGAGGCAGGCCTTCGTGACGGTGGCGAAGTTGTCCGCCTGGGTCTGGCCGGAGCCCTCGATGTCCAGCTCGGTGATCTGCACGTCGACGCCGAGGGCCGCGAAGCGCTGCAGGTTGGCCTGGTAGTCCGACGGGACCGGGCTCGCGCTGTTGAAGTGCGACTGGAAGCCGACGCAGTCGATCGGCACGCCGCGGGCCTTGAAGTCCTGCACCATCGCGTAGACGGCGTTGGACTTCGCGTTCTGCCCGTCGGTGTTGTAGTCGTTGTAGCAGAGCTTCGCGCCCGGGTCGGCGGCCCGCGCGGTACGGAACGCGACCTCGATCCAGTCGTTGCCGGTGCGCTGCAGGTTCGAGTCGCGCCTGGATCCGGACCCGCCGTCCGCGAACGCCTCGTTCACCACGTCCCAGGCGTAGATCTTGCCCTTGTAATGGGTGGCGACCTGCGTGACGTGGTTGACCATCGCGTTGCGCAGCGCGGTCCCCGACAGGTTCTGCGCCCAGCCCGGCTGCTGCTGGTGCCACGCCAGGGCGTGCCCGCGGATGCGCTGGTTGTGCGACTGGGCGTGCGACACGATCTGGTCCGCGGAGCCGTAGGAGAACGAGCCCTGCGTCGGCTCGGTCGCGTCCCACTTCATCTCGTTCTCCGGCGTGACCATGTTGAATTCGCGGTCCAGGATGCCGGAGTACACGGAGTCGCTCAGCTTGTACGCGGCGACGGCGGTGCCGAAGTAGCGGCCCTGCTCGGCGGCGGCGACGCCGAGCGTGGACGCGGCGGCGTCGGCGGTCGCCGCGACGCCCAGCGCCACCACGACCGCCAGGGCACCCGCCCCGGCGACGCCCAGCTTGCGTTTCTTGTCCATTCCAGAAGCCCTTCGTTTCGAAACATCGTCCGGCGGGGGACCCGCTCAGCATCACGGAATCCGCCGCTCGGACGACGCCCCGACGCACGCATTTCCCGCGCCGGCCCGGCGCGCCCTGCTGACGCCCTACGACCTGGGCGTTTTCGAAAAACTCAGGCTGAAACTTTCATCGATCAGCGCCGACGTTCCTGATTCGATGACGCTTTACGGAAAGGACTCCGACAATGGTGCGGTTGCGGTTCGAGGGCCACCGCGACGCGGCCGGGCCGCTGACCGCCGGGCAGCGCAACATCGCGAAGTGGCTCCTCGACGCGCCGCACGCGCCGGCCGCGGTCCTCGCGCAGCCCTTCGACGTCCCGCCGGGCGCCACGGTCGCCGACGTCGCCGAGTGTTTCGAGGTCCTGCTGTGCCGGCACGAGGGGTTGCGCAGCACGTACCGCCTGGGCGACCCCGGCTCGCAGCGCGTCCTGGCCGCCGGTTCGCTGCCGCTGCTCCGCTCCGACACACCCGATCTCGTCGGTCTTCTCCGGGCCGCGCCGTTCGACCTCGCCGCCGGCCTTACCGCCAGCGGGAGCCGAACAGCGCCCACAGCCGCGGGTAGCTGCGGGACAAGGCTTCCGGGTCGAAGCTTCCGGGTCGAAGCGGAACCATTCGACGTCGTCGGGATTCGGGTCGGCGCGGAGGCGGAGGCGGACCTTCCGTTCCTCGGTGACCACGTCGCGGATGTCGCCGTCGATGTCGGCGCGGCGGTCGCCGATCTCCCGCGGGACGCCTTCCGCTCCTCCCACATCGGATAGCCGACGTCCGCGGTGGTGGACCGGATGAGTGGTCACGGCGGGTGCCGGCGGGCGGCGTACGTGTCGCGCCGCCGGCACCTGGCGTGGGTTCGAATCGCTGCGACCGGTCAGCGCAGCGGGACGTCCACATAGGAGCCGCCGGAGACGGTGGCCGTGGAGCCGAGGGTGTTCGCGTCGTAGTACAGCGGGTCGGTCGTGTCGACGACGAGGGTGAGCGAGTGGCCGGCCGGCACGTCGTACGCGGTCGCCGAGAGCGAGAAGTCGAGGCTGCGGCTGCCGGTCGTGGTGCCGAGCCAGGTGGCCGGGGCGTGCGTGATGAGCTTCGCGTTGCCGAGGCTGTCCAGGTCGTACAGGTACGCGACGACCGTGCCCTGCGCCGCGGTGCCGGTCAGGTTCAGGTGGACGCGGGGTATGCCGCGGATCCGGGCGGCGGTCGACGGGCGGTCCGAGGCCCAGACGCCGGCGCGGAGCCGGTCGACGGACGGCAGCCAGATCTGGGGCAGGATCCCGGTGAGGGCGGCGGCGCCGTTGGTCAGCAGGACGACCCCGCCGTCGGCGGTGGTGTTCAGGTCGCCCGGCAGGGTCTTGCTCCAGCCCGCCGACGGGTTGCCCCCGAGCAGTCCGGTGCCGTCCCACCAGCGGATCTGGCCCAGGCCGTACCGGCGGAGACTCCCACTGAACGTGGACCAAGCCGAATAGGACTCGGTGGCGGCGTTGTGCGGCTTCACGAGGACCCCCGGCTCCTGGTCGATGCCGGTGGCGACGCCCGCGAGGTACTGGTCGAACCAGCGGTACGCGCTGCTCCACACGTCGTTGGGCAGGCCGGCGACGCCGGTGAGCTCGGCGATCGCGTGGTCGCCGGGGCGCAGCTCGAGCCGCTTCGGTCCGGCGAGCCGGCCGTAGAAGTCGGCGAGCTGGTTCGGCGGGAAGATCGAGTCACCCCACGAGTTGGCGATGAGCACCGCCGGCCGGCTGGCGTTGATGGCGTCGATGTAGGTCGCCGCGGACCGTACGCCGGCCCACGCCATGATCTGGGCGACGTTGCGGTTGGCGTTGAAGTCGTCGAGCTTGCCGGTGAGGTCGGGGCCGGCGTTGCCGAGCAGCGCGGCGGCGAGCTGCAGCAGCCCGGCCGACTGCTGGTGGCGGGTCTGGTCGCCGTACAGCGAGTAGACCAGGTCCGTCCATCCGCTCATGGCCACGACGGCGCGGATCCTGTGGTCGAAGGCCGAGCCGAGGAGGCTGATGCCGGCACCGTACGAGATGCCGCCGGCGCCGATCCGGTTCGGGTCGGCGGCCGTGTTGGCGATCGTCCAGTCGATGACGGACGACAGGTCGGCCATGTCCTTCGGCCCGGCGGTGTCGATCTCGCCGCCGGAGGCCCACCAGCCGCGCGGGGTGTAGGAGACGACGACGTAGCCGCGGCCGGCGAAGGTCTTCGCCTGGGCGATGTACTCGAGGTCGTTGAGGCCCCAGCTGGCGGGGAACACGATCGCCGGGTAGCGGCCGGCGGCGGACGGGGCGATCACATTGGCCTTGAGCACCACGCCGCCGGCGCCGGCGATGTCGACGAACCGGAAGCCGGTGGTGGCGGCTCCTTGAGCGACCGCGGCAACGGCCTGCGGCGCCGCCGTGGCGGGGGCGGGGGCCGCCGCGGTCAGGACGGCGGCGGCGAGCACGGACAGCAGGCAGACGGGCAGGGATGTTCGGCGCTTCGCCATGCGCCCTCCTTCGTCGGGCGGGGGTCAGGCAGGGGCGGCTGCCTCGGTGGCGGGAGCGTAGAAGCAGGTACCGAGAATTTGAAGTTCATGACATTATCGTTACTAGTCGGTAACATGAGTCGTCGCTGAGGGGGTGGGGCCCGTGTTGTACGGCGTACAGACGCCGCGCCGCCGGGACGCACAGCGCAACCGCTCGGCGATCGTCGCGGCCGCCACCGAGCTGATGCTGGGTCGGCACACCACGGTCCTGATGCCGGAGATCGCCCGGCGGGCCGGCGTCGGCCAGGCGACCGTCTACCGGCACTTCCCCGACCGGCAGGCGCTGACCGCCGCGGTCGTCGCGCACGAGCTGGCCCGCCTCGAGGCGTTCGTGGCGGCGAGGGCCGACCGCCCGGCCGCGTTCCGGGACGTGCTGGCCGAGCTGCTGCGCACGCAGATCGCGATGCGCCCCCTGGTCCTGCACGTGCGGCGGCTCGATCGGCAGACGCGCGACCGGTACCAGCAACGCATGATCACCACGCTGACGGCGCCGCTGCGGAGCGCTCAGCAGGCCGGCTTCGTCCGGCCCGACCTCACCCCGGCGGACCTGGCGCTGCTCTGCACGATGGCCGAGGGGGTGGTGGAGGCCGCCGGCCCCGACGCCGCGACGCGTTCGATCGACCTCATGCTCGACGGCGTCTGCGTCACCGTCCCGCAGGCGTAGGCGCGTCGTCCGGCAGCAGCCCTGCCGCTCTGAGCGACGCCCACAGCCGCGGCGGCACCGGATGCGCCAGGAGCTCCGCGCTGCCGGCGATCTCCTCCGGCGTTCTCGCGCCGACGACGACGGCGGCCACCGCCGGGTGCCCGAACGCGAACTGGATCGCCGCCGCCAGCGGTGGCACGCCGTGGGCGGCGCACACGTCGCGGACCGCCCGGACCCGCTCGAGCAGCGCCGCGGGGACGTCCGGGTAGCCGTACGCCGCCCCTGTCCGCGGCTCGGCGAACAACCCTGCCTGGAACACGCCCGCCGCGAGCACCGCCACCCCCTGCCGCGCACACAACGGCAGCAGATCGGCCAAACCGGACTGGTCCAGCAGCGTGTACCGCCCGGCCAGCAGCACACAGTCCGGCCCCGGCGCCGGCGCCTCCCGCAGGAACCGCGCCGCGACGTCCGCGTGGTTGACGCCGAGCGACACCGCCCGGATCACACCGGCGCCGCGCAGGTCCGCGAGCGCCGCGTACGCCTCGCCGAGCGCCGCCGGATAGTCGAGGTCGGGGTCGTGGATGTGCAGCACGTCGACCCGGTCGAGCCCGAGCCGCTCCAGGCTGTCCTCGACGGACCGCAGCACCGCCCGCCGCCCGTAGTCCAGCCGCGGCCCGACCCCGGGCGGCGGGTCCGCCCAGATGTCCTGCGTGTCCGGGCCGCCGGGCTCGATCAGCCGGCCTACCTTGGTGCACAGCACGAACTCGCCGCGCGGCCGGCCCCGCAGCGCCGCACCCGCCCGCGTCTCCGAGCGGCCGTACCCGTACACCGGCGCCGTGTCGAACAGCCGGATCCCCAGCTCCCAGGCCCGGTCGACGGTCGCCGTCGCCTCCTCGTCGCTCACCGGCGCGAACAGCCCACCGAGCGACGCCAGCCCCAGCCCGAGCCGGCTCACCCGCAGCCCGGTCCGGTCCAGCGTCACCATGTCGTCTGCCCGCACCCCACGATCATGCCCGGCGATCAGCCGGCGGTGGTCGTGACGCGCGACGCACGGCAGGTGTCGGCGGCGCGACGCTCCGGCGGCCCGCGGGCGCCTACCGTGACGCGCATGACGCTGACGCTGCCGCGCGGGCTCACGGCGATGGCCTGCCTCACCCTCACCCTGACGGCGTGCGGTCTCTCCACCGACCCGTTCGACTACGGCGACGGCAAGCGCATCCGGATCGCCGTCGAGCAGTTCTTCGGCGAGCTGGAGCGCGCCGACTACACCGCCGCCGCCGCCCACCGGTGCGCCGCCGGCAGCGCGGTCCCGCCCACCGCCGACGAGCTTCGCGCCGGGTTCACCGACCTCGCCCGCCCCTGGAAGACCAAGCTCGTCTCCTCCCAGCACACCGACGACGGCACCGGCTTCGCCAACCTGACCCTCACCGACGGCACCGGCGCCGGCCACCCGTACAACGTCGACTTCGCCCTGAGCGGCGGCACCGCCACGGTCTGCGCCGTCGACACCGGCACCGTCCAGATCGACATCGACGTGTGACGCACAATGACCGGCATGACGATCACGGATGAGCCGGGTGTGCCGTTCCATCGGCTGGCGCGCAATCAGGCGCACCGATGGTGGCGGCCGGTGCTGGGCACCCTGGTCGTGCTCGGCTCCTCGGTCGTGGCGATGGTGGCGGTGTACGCGGGAGCCGACGTGATCGGGAGCATCGCCCGCCGTCCGTTGAACGCGGACGGCACCAGTGACTGGGGCGGCACCGCCGGCTTCGGGCTGGGCCTTCTGGGAACCGCGATGCTCATCCCGTGCGTATTGTTCGCCGCCTGGTGGGTGCAGCGCCGCCGCCCGGGCACGGTCTCGTCGGTGCAGGGCCGGCTCCGCCTGCGCTGGCTCGGCGTGTGCGCGCTGGTCGCCGTGCCGACGATCGTGCTGCTGCTGGCCGGCATGAGCCTGCTGTACGCACTGACCGGCGACGACGGCGCCGAGGAGTCAGGCGCCTGGGTCGGCGCGGGCCCGTTCACGGCGGCCCTGCTGATGCTGCTCGTGCTGGTCCCGCTGCAGTCCGCGGGCGAGGAGTACCTGTGCCGCGGCTGGCTCCTGCAGGCGACCGGCGCGTACGTCCGCTCCCCGTGGCTCCCGCTCGCCGTCCAGGCGGTCGCCTTCACCGCCATCCACGGCGACGGCACCCCTTGGGGCTACGCGGACCTGATCCTGTACAGCGTGGCGATCGGCTGGCTGACGGTGCGCACCGGCGGCCTCGAGGCGGCCATCGCCCTGCACGTCGTCAACAACCTGGCCAGCATGGCCGGCGCCGCCGCCTTCGGCGAGCTCAACTCCTCCGGGTCCGCCGCCGACGCCGGGTGGCAGTTCCTCGCCGCCGACGCGCTGCTGCTGCCCGTGTACGTCGCCACGATCACCTGGCTGTCCCGCCGCCGGCGCCTCGTGACGCTGGCCCCGGCACCGGACGCCCCCGAGCTCTCGGGTCCCGCGCTGCAGCCGGCCTGACCCGGCATGGCGCCCGGTCATCCCGTTGGACAACAGCCATCGCAGAGCCCTGGCGTAGCGCCTGCGCCTGACATCGTCGCGGGACCGGTGACGACCGGATGGCCGTCACCGGTCCCGTTGTTCAGGCGAGCCGCGGGCGCCGGCGGCCGCCCAGGACCATCAGCGTCGCGCCCGTCGGGATCATCGTCGAGCCGACCAGGATGAGGTCGAGCAGGGCGAGGCCCGTCACCGCGAGCGCCGCTCCGGTCACGTACGCGGAGTAGTACGACTCGGCGGTCTGGCCGTAGGCGTCGGTGACCCGGTAGCGGACCTTGTCCGCCTGGCCGGAGAAGCCGGCGACCGCGACGAAGCTGATGTGCCCGTTCGCCGGTTGCAGCACGTACGTCCCCTGGCCGGCGACCCGGACCACGACGGCGGGCCGGCCGCGGGCGTCGAGCAGGGTGATCGAGCCGCCGGCGGGCACGGGCAGCGTGGCCGTCTGCGTCTTGTCCGCCGGGCCCTGCGTGCTCTGGCTCGGCGGCGCCGGCGGGGCCGGGATCGTCACCAGCGGCGTGTACGTCGCCTTCGCCGTCTGCCCGTACGCGTCGGTGACCTGGTAGTCGACCGGTGGCAGCTGGCCGTGGAAGCCCAGCACCGGCGTGAAGATCACGGTGGCGGAGCCCTGCTGCTGCGACGGGTTCGACACGGTGCCGGCGGCCGCGATGGAGGCGGCCGCGATGGAGGCGCCGGATGCGCCGGCCGCGCCGGCGAGCTGCAGCGTGTAGGTGCCCTTGCCGGGGAAGAACAGCGACGTGACCGCGTTGCCGTCGGCGTCGATCAGGGAGATGGTGCCATTCGCCGGCACGGGCAGCGTCGCGGTCTGCGGTGTGACGCCCTCGCCGCTGGTGGTGCGGTCCGGCGCGGCCGGCGGCGGCGGGATCGTCACCGTCGCGGTGTAGGTCGCGTCGCCGTGCTGCTCGTAGGTGTCGGTCACCCGGTACGTGGCGGCCGTCGCGGTCCCGATGTAGCCGGCGAGCGGCGTGAACGTGAGCGTCTTGTCGGTGCCGTTCCAGCCGTACGTGCCCTGGTCGGGCACCGTCAGCGAAGGGACGGTGGTGCCGCCGGACACGAACTCGACGGTCCCGCCCGCGGGCAGGTCGATCGCGACCGTCTGCGTCGCGGTGCCGAGGCCGCTGCTGGTCTTCGCCGCCGGGTCCGGCTTGGCGGGCTTCGTGACGGTCGGCGTGTACGTGGAGTCGCCCGACTGGCCGGTGGCGTTGGTCAGCCGGTACCCGACGGGGGTGGCCGCGCCGTGGAACCCGGCGACGGGCGTGAACGTGATGACGCCGGTGCCCGGGTCCAGCGCGTACGTGCCCTGCTTCGCGACCGTCACCTTGGTGACCTGCTGGCCGGAGGCGCCGATCAGTGTGACGGTGTTGCCGGCCGGGACGGTCGCCGTCGCGTGCTGCGGCGCGGTGCCGACACCCGTGCTGGTCAGCGCGGTGGGTGACGGCGCGGGGTTCGGCGGCGGGCCGGGTGCGACCGTCGGCGTATAGGTCGAGTCCGCGTTGTTCTCGCCGGCCTTCACCCGGTACCCGATCGGGTCTCCGCTGCCGGAGAAGCCCTGGGCGGGGGTGAACGTGATGACCGAGGTCGCCTGGTCCACCGTGTACGTGCCCTGCCCCGGGACCGTGACGGTGGTGACCTGCACGTTGCTGGCGTCCAGCAGGTAGACCGTCCCGGAGACCGGCACCGGCACCGTGACCGTCTGCGGCACCCCGTACGGGCCGGACGTCGTCAGCGGCGACGCGCTCGGCGGCGTGACCCACTGGATGATGACCTGGCCGTTCTGCTCGGCGCCACCGATCCCCGACTGGTGCAGCGCCGCGGAGTCACCCGCGGACTTGTCGTCCATCGCCTGGTAGGTGTAGGCGCCGAAGACACCGCTGGTGTGCTTGAACCCGGAGCCACCACCGCCGGCTCCGGCGAACTGGATGCTCCCGGGGCCGGACTTGCAGTCGCCGCCGCCTCCGCCGTAGAAGCCGCCGCCACCGCCGCCGCCGGGCCTGTAGCCGTCACCGCCGGCACCGCCCTGGAACGAGCCGCCGTCGCCGCCCCCCTCGCAGTCGAGGTTGTCGCCGCCGGTCCCGCCGACGAACTGGCTGGCGCCCGCGCCGGCCGTGGCCCCGCCCGCCCCGCCACCGCCGGTCGCGCCGCCGCCTCCGCCGCCGTCGCTGGCCGTCTCGAGCGAGGCCGCGCCGCCGCCGCCGGCGATCAGCAGCGGGCCGGCACCGTACGAGGCGGACCAGATCGCGGACATGCCGCCGCCGCTGCCGCCCTTCTGGAGGTTGGCCTCCACCAGCCCGACGGCGTTGTGGCCGCCGCGGCCGCCGCCGCCGTACGTGCCGACGTCGGAGTCGGGCTTGCCGCCCTCGCCGACGGTGATCGTGAGGACCTGGCCGGGGGTGACGGCGATCGAGCCGGTGGTGTACCCACCGCCGCCGCCCTTGCCCTCCAGCGAGTTCGCGCCGCCGGCACCGAACAGGGCGGCTTCGATCAGGGTGATTCCGGCCGGCACGGTGAAGGTCTGGTCGGCTCCGGTGTACGTGTACCGGGTGCAGTCGGTGCCGTTGACCGGCGTGCACGTGACGGCGGCCGCCTGCGCCGGCGCGGCATGGATGAACGGCACGATCACGCTCGTCGTCGCGACGGCCAATGCCACGCCGGCCGTTCGTCGCCGCCTGCGGGTGCTCGCCGCGTGGTCGCGGCAAGCACCGAACTTCTGCTCCAACCTGCTTCTCCCCCGTAGATCTAATATCGAAAATCACCTTAAGCAGTGAAAACATTCACCTAAGGGGTATTTCGGATATCAGGTGTACGGATGAGGACAGTGAGGCCGGATGGCGCGGCGTGGCTATCGTGCCGGGGCATGGGATACGCGTTCAGCTTCGACCCGCCCACCGACGAGGGCTACGCCAGCACGCCGTGCGCGTTCAGCGGCGAACAGATGCAGTACGTCCGCCTGATCATGATCGAGGCGGGGGTGCTGACCGGCGACGGGTTCGAGCAGGCGCTGTGCACCCCCGGCCTGGAGGTGGGCGAGGAGGCCCTGCCGGCACGGCGGTTCCTGTACAACGAGGGCCACACCACCGCGGCGGAGGCGGCGTTCATCGCCCGCCGGCTGCGCGCCGCCCTCGACGCGTGCGTCGTCGGGGACCTGCTGTCGTTCTACGACGAGCACCCCGGCACCGGCGAGGTGTCGGCGTGGGTGGAGCGGTTCGCCGACTTCAACGCCGAAGCGGCGGGCCGGAGCGGCTACTACAGCTGCTGAGGGGCGTTCGCGGGCGGTCACCCCGAACGGCGCACCGCCGGGCGGATCGCCAGCCGGCGGGACGGGGATGCCCTAGGCTCGCCGCATGGTGGAGACGCAGACACACACCCTCGCGCTGCCCGGCGCCGACCTGGTCTACGACGTCCGCGGGCCGCTGCCGCCGACCGATGGGCGTCCGGTGCTGTTCATGATCGGCCAGCCGATGACGGCCGACGGGTTCACCGAGCTCGCGGGCCACTTCGAGGACCGGACCGTCATCACGTACGACCCTCGCGGCCTCGGGCGGAGCGTGCGCAGCGACGGCCGCACGGACAACACGCCGCAGCAACAGGCGGCGGACCTGCACGCGCTGATCGGCGAGCTCGGCGGCGGCCCGGTCGACATGTTCGCCACCAGCGGCGGCGCCGTGACCGCGCTCGAGCTGGTCACGGCCCACCCCGGCGACGTCGCCACGCTGGTCGCCCACGAGCCGCCGATCAACGCGGTGCTGCCCGACGCGGCCGCCGCCGACCGGGCGCGGGCCATGTTCAACGACGCCTACGAGGCGAAGGGGATGGGGGCCGGCATGGCCGCGTTCATCCTCATGACGTCGTGGCAGGGCGAGTTCACCGACGCCTTCTTCGACCAGCCGACCCCTGACCCGGCGATGTTCGGCATGCCGGCCGACGACGACGGCACCCGCGACGACCCGCTGCTGTCGAAGCGGTCGTGGCCGATCACCGACTACCGGCCCGACGCGGCGGCACTCAACGCCGCACCGACGCGCATCGTCGTCGCCGTCGGCGAGGAGTCCACGGGCACCTACACCGCCCGCACCTCGCACGGGACCGCGGCGCTGCTGGGCCAGGAGACGACCGTCTTCCCCAGCCACCACGGCGGCTTCATCGGCGGCGACCACCCGTACGCCGGCAAGCCCGCGGAGTTCGCCGACAAGCTGCGCGAGGTGCTGGCGTAGCCGGCGGTCCGAAGCCGGCCCGGTTCAGCTGGAGCCGCGGAGGGTGAGGGTGGTCGGCAGGCGGGCGGCGGGCGGGAGGGCGGGATCGAGCAGGCGGCGGATCGCCGATTCGGCCTCCTCCTCCACCGGCATGTAGACCGACGACAGGTCCGCGGCCTCGGCGAGGGCGCTGCCGTCGAAGCTGACCACGGCGACGTCGTCGGGCACCCAGCGGCCCGCCTCGCGCAGCGCCCGCAGGACGCCCATCGCGGAGACGTCGCACGCCGCGAAGACCGCGTCGAGGTCCGGCTCCAGGGTGAGCAGCGCATCGCGTCCGTGGTGCCGGGCAGGCCGTTGATGGCCCGTGACGCGGTGGCCCGGGACACGCCGGCCACCCGCGCCACGTCGGCAAGCTTCGGACGCTGCTGTTCCATGCCGGTGACCGTAGTCGATCAACTGCCCTTGAGCGCCCGCTCCAGCTCGCTCTTGTTCATCGACGACCGGCCCTTGATGTCGCGGCGCTTCGCCTCCGCGTACAGCTCGTCGCGCGACTGGTTCCCAGTCGATCGGCCCCCGCGCGGCTGGTTTCCGCGCGACTGGCTCCCGCGCGGCTGGTTTCCGCGCGGCTGGTTTCCGCGCGAACCACCGGAGCGGGGTTTGTCGGAGGACTTCATGGTGGCGGACGGCTTGCCGAGGTCCTGCCAGCGCGTCTCGGTCAATTCGACGCCGTGCCGCTTCGCGGCGCGCTTGATGCGCTTGAATGCCTCCGCCCGCTCCGCGTCGGTCGCGTCGCGGACCTGGTCGAACCGCGCGATCGCGTTGCGTACGTGCGACGCGTCGTTGAGCGGCTCCTTACGCTGCCGGGGAAACGCGAATGCGCTGTCGGGCATCGCGTTGCGGTCCTCGGCATCCAGCTCGTTCTTGCTCTGTCTGCGTGCAGCCATACTGCTGCTGTACCCCCGGATCCGGCGGTCCATGCCGGACGCGGGCGGCACAAATGACCTGTTCCCGGCCCGGCGGGAGCCTACAGGTGCGGGCCCAGGAGGGTGAGGTCCGCCGCGGAGAGCCGGTCGCCGGCCGTCTTCGCCTGGTGCCAGTACGGGTAGAGCAGCTTCAGCGCGCTCACCTCGTCCAGCCGGCGGCGCTCCTCGGCGGTGAGGACCAGGTCCGCGGCGGCGAGGTTGTCGGCGAGCTGCTCGCCGGTGCGGGCGCCGATCACCAGTGACGTGACCGCCGGGCGGCCGAGGATGTACGCGAGGGCGACCTGCGCGGCCGACACCCCGTGGCCCGCGCCGATCTCCACGAGGACCTCCACCGTGTCGTGGAGCTTCTCCTGGTCGTACACCGGCGGCTCGTCCCAGTCGCTAAGGTGGCGGGCACCGGCCGGCGGCTCGACCCCGCGCCGGTACTTGCCCGACAGCAGCCCACCGGCGAGGGGACTCCAGACCAGGACGCCGAGGTGCTGGTCGATGGCGGCGGGGATCAGCTCATACTCCGCGTCGCGGGCCTGCAGCGAGTAGTAGATCTGCTGGCTGACGGGGCGCGGCAGCCCGTGCATCATGGCGGTGCCGACCGCCTTCATCAGCTGCCAGCCGGCGTAGTTGGACAGGCCGACGTAGCGGACCTTGCCGGCGCGGACCAGCAGGTCGAGCGCCTCGAACGTCTCCTGCAGCGGCGTCACGCCGTCCCACTCGTGCAACTGGTAGAGGTCGATGTGGTCGGTGCCGAGCCGGCGCAGGCTCGCCTCGCAGCCGGCGATGACGTGCTGCCGGGACAGGCCGGCGTCGTTGGGGCCGGGCCCCATCGGCATGCGCACCTTCGTGGCGACCAGGACGTCGTCGCGACGGCCCTGCAGGACCTCGCCGACGATCCGCTCCGACTCACCCGTGGAGTAGACGTCGGCGGTGTCGATCAGGTTCACGCCCGCGTCGAGACACATGTCGACCTGTCGGCGCGCCTCCTGCACGTCGGTGGCACCGACCGCGGCGAAGCCGCCCTTGCCGCCGAACGTCATCGTCCCCATCGTGAGGACGGACACCATCAGACCCGACCTGCCGAGTGCGCGATACTCCACGCCGCCACCATACCCACGGACCATCAGGGCGGGCCGGCGCGTGACGAGGATTCGCCCTCGCTCCCAACGGCCGCGGCCCGGCGCGGTCGCGGCTGTGACCGGAGCCGCTCCAGGCCGTCCAGCAGCAGGTCGAGGGTGAACTCGAACTCGACCTGGCTGTCGCACCAGCCGAGCGTCGGGTCGGTCGCGGCGTGGACCTCGGCGGCGACCATGGCGGTCAGGTGCGGCACGGTGGCGGCCATCGCGGCGAGCTCCGCCTCGGTGGCCTCGACGTCCATGCTGCCGCCGGCCGCGGCGGGGCTGAACACCTCCTGCGCGAAGCCGAGCGGCATGCTGCCGAACGCGTGCAGCGCCCGGTGCGCCAGGCGGTAGGTGAACCCGGCCGCGACCAAGGTGCCGAGGATCCCGTCGTAGTAACCGACGACGCTCATGGGGATCGTCCGGCGGGTACCGAGCAGCGCCGGCGCCCACGGGTGCCGAAGCATCACCCGGCGCGCGGCGAGGAACCGCCGGCGCAGCACCTCCCGCCAGTCCGCTCCTTCGCCGCCCTCACCCGCGCCCGCCACGACCTCCGCGACCACGGTGTCGGCGACGCCGTCGAGCAGCGCCTCCTTGTCGGGCACGTGGTGGTAGAGCGACATCGCCTCGACGCCGAGGTCCGCGGCGAGCCGCCGCATCGTCAGCGCCCGGATGCCGTCCGCGTCCGCCAGGGCCACCGCCGCGGCCAGCACCTTCTCCCGGCTGAGCGCACTCCTCATTGCGTCACCTTACAACGTATGGTTCCCTTACCTTGTAAGGTTGACGCTCGTCTCAGGAGGAGACCATGGACCCGCTGGTCCGCACCGCTCGTGTCACCGGCCTGCTCTACCTCGGCCTCGCCGTCGCGGGCGGGCTCGGCTTCCTGCTCGTGCGCTCGCGGCTGTTCGTCGACGGCGACCCGGCCGCGACCCTGTCCAACGTCACCGCGCATGCGTCGCTCGCCCGCGCCGGGGTCGCCCTGGAGCTGCTGACCGTCCTGACGCAGGCACTGGCTGCGCTGTGGTTCTACCGGCTGTTCCGCACCGCGGACAGCTTCGCCGCCGGCGCGATCGCCGTCTTCGGCACCGTGAACGCGGTCGTCGTCCTCGTCAGCGCGGCGCTGCTCGGCACCACCCTGTCCGTGCGGGACGACGCGCAGGTCCAGCTGCTGTACCTGGTGAGCGGCGCGCTTTGGAGCGCCGGCGGGATCTTCTTCGGCCTGTGGCTGGTCCCGATGGGCTGGTGCGTGCTGCGTTCCGGCTGGATGCCCCGCGCGCTCGGCTGGATCCTCATCGCCGGCGGCGCCGGCTACGTGCTCGCCGCGTTCAGCGAGCACGTCGCGCCGGCGGCCGCGGACCTCCTGGTCCTGCCCGCGACCGCCGGCGAGTTCTGGATGGTCGGTTACCTGCTCATCCGTGGCGTGCGCCGGGCCGTGCCCCGGCCGGAGGCCCAGCTCCAGCCTCAGCCGTAGCCGCAACCCCAGCCGCAACTCCAGCCGCAACTCCAGCCTCAGCCTCAGCTGTAGTCGAGGGAGAAGCTGTTGTCGACGAAGGCGGCCCGGCCGGCGGTGCCGGTGATCTCGAAGCCGAACTGGGCCTGGCCGATGGTCACGTCGCCCCACCAGTTCTGGGTACGCAGCCACTGCAGGACCGCCAGGACGTCGACGGTGCCGGAGTTGGTGGTGCTGGTCCGCACGAAGGAGAAGACGGCGTTGGCGCCGTTCGAGCCCCGGTAGACGTTCCAGGTGTGGCCGCCCACGTTGACGTTGCGGGCGTTCGGGACCGCGCCGTTCGCGTCGTACGACTCGGCGATCGGGCCGACCGCGCCGTGCTGGTTCGCCCAGATCATGACCTCGTAGGCGTTGTTGTTGGCCCAGATGTCGTAGGCGGTCGCGTAGTCGCCGTCGGCGGGCACGCTGACGTTGAACGAGCTACGCAGTGAGCTCAGCGAGCTGAGCGTGCGGTTGAGCGTCTTGCCGGTGTGCGGGTAGGACTTCACGCCGCTGGTCCGCGGGTGCTCGGCCACGACGCCCCAGTTGGTGCCGCTGCGGGCCCAGATGGTCTGCGGTCCGGCGCCGGAGCCCCAGACGTCGTTGATGACGGTGTACCCGTTGTTCGTCCACTGGTCCCACGCGCCGGTGGCGACCCACGCGGCGTCGGACGGCACCCCGGTGCCCGGGTTCGACGGCGTCGAGCTGGGCGTCCTCGACGGCGTCCGGGACGGCGTCGGGCTCGAGGTGGAGACGCCGCCGGTGCACGCGGTGCCGTTGAGCGTGAAGCTCGCCGGCACCGGGTTGCTGCCGGTCCAGGACCCGTTGAACCCGAACGAGGTGCTCGCCCCCGTGGCCAGGGATCCGTTGTAGCCGGCGTTCTTCGCGGTGACCTGCGACCCGCTCTGGGTCACGGTCGCGCTCCACGCCTGGGTCACCGTCTGCCCGGCCGCGTAGGACCAGACGACGGTCCAGGCGCTGACCGGGTCGCCGAGGTTGGTGACGGTGACGTTCGCGCCGAACCCTCCCGGCCACTGGTTGGCGACGGTGTACGTGACGCGGCAGCCGGTGGCGGCCGACGCGTTCGGCGCCGTGACGACGACGCCGGCCGCGGTCGCGCCGAGCGCCGCGGTGGACAGGAGTACAGCGGTGCGCCTTCGCATGGCGGCCCTTCCCTCGGTTGACGCGCGTCGAAGCGCTTCGACTGGCTTCGCCTGGGGAAGGTAGGCGCATGCATCGACAACGGTCAACCAGTGGCGGTCCGGGCAGCGGGCGGGGCGTGAAAGTTACGGTCCCGGTCGGCCAGCGGCGAGAAGCCCGCCACCGCCGGCAGCGCGAGGAACGGCAGCACCGCCCAGCCGCGCACCGCCGTCATCGTCGAGTGGGCGGGCACGCACCGGCCCGACCGCGGCCCGAAGGTCGTCGCGGTGGCGGCCGAGTCGACCGTGCGGCTCGTCGTCAGCCACATCGTGCGGCCGTCGCAGCCTTCCGAACGGACCGCGGAGGAGCTGACGGACGTGCTGGTGCGCCTGCTCGGAGCAGGAGGCGGCTGCCGACCAGGTCGTACACCTCGTCGACGTGGTCGAGGCCGTCGTGGCGGTGGGTCAGCAGCAGCACCGTGCGGCCCGCCGCGGCGTCCAGCAGGTCGGCCATGAGCGCGGCCGCCTCCTGCTCGTCGAGGCCTTCGGTCGGCTCGTCCAGCACCAGGACCCGCGGCCCGGCGAGCAGCGCCCGGGCCATCGCGAGCCGGCGCCGCTGCCCGCCGGAGATGGTCGCGCCGCCCTCGCCGAGCCACGTGTCAAGGTCCTCCGGCAGGCTGTCGAGCCACGCCCCGAGCCGCGCCCCGGCCAGCGCCGCGCGGAGCTCGTCGTCCGTCGCCGCGGGCCGGGCCAGCAGCAGGTTCTGCCGCACCGTGGTCGCGAACACGTGGTCCGCGGCGTCACCCACGAGTCCGACGGTGGAGCGCAGCACGGCATCGGGCAGGTCCCGCAGGTCGATGCCGCCGAGCGTGACGCGGCCCTGCCGGGGGTCGAGCATCCGCACCAGCACGGCCGCGAGCGTCGACTTGCCGCTGCCCGACGCGCCGAGCACCGCGACCCGCCGCCCGGGCGGCAACCGCAGGTCCAGCCCGCGCAGTGCGGGAGCCCGCCGCGGGTCCCAGCCCGCCGCGAGATCGTCCACGGTCAGGGTCAGGTCGTCCCCCACCGTCATGGCGTCCCCAGCGTCCCCTGTGGGCGGTGCGGCGGGACGCGGTCGCGCGGCGACGGCGGCGAGGCGGCCGGTCGCGCCGGCGGCGGTGCGGCGGGCGATGGCGGCGTCGGGGAGGGTGAGGACGGGCTCGGCGAGGGCGACCGCGCCGAGCAGCAGCATCGCGGCGACCTCGCCGGAGTGACCGCCGGCCGCGGCGGCGAGGGCCACGCCGAGCACGGCGAGGCCGCAGCCGAGCTGGGCGAGGGCCGACGCGGCGCCGGCGGTCGAGGCGGCGAGGGCCTCCAGGCGCGACAGTGCGCGGCTGCGGCGGCCGGGGACGGCGAGGGCGGCGGCGGGGTCGCGGGTCGCCAGGTCCTCGACGCCTTCGACGGTCTCGACGACGGCGTCGCGCAGCTCCGCGCGGGCCTTGCCGGTGGCGGCGTCGGCCCGGTCCGCGTGCCGGGCGGCGAGCCACGGCGCGAGCAGCGCCGCGACCGCGAGCCCGGCGGCGAGGGCGGCCGCGGCGGTCAGGTCCACAGTGGCGGCGGCGAGCACCGCGACGGTGAGGGCGGCCCCGACGGCGTACGCGGGCAGACGCCCCCGCAGGACCCCGTCGACCCGCGCGTCGACGTCGTCGACGACCCTGGTGAGCAGGTCGCCGCGGCGGTGCAGGGCCGGCCCGGGCACCCTGGGGACGAGGGCGGCGTACACCTCGGCCCGCCACGCGCCGAGCCGGGCGAACGCGACCTCGTGCGAGACCAGGCGTTCGAGGTACCGCAGCAACGGCCGCGCGACGGCGCTGCCTCGCACCAGGACGACGGCCCCGGAAAGGGTGAGCACCGGCGGGAGCTGCGCGGCCCGCACGAGCAGCCACACCGCCGCCCCGATGAGCGTGAGCCCGGCGATCCACGACCCCGCCCCCAGCCCGACCGCCACCGCCGGGCTCCGCAGCCATCCGCGGGGGCGCGGCGCGTTGGTGCGCGCGGGGTGTGGATCGGCGGCGCCCGACGGACCGGCACCGTCCCGCACCAGCGCGGCGGCCGGTGGCACGGGCGACGGGGTGGCGGCCGATGGCGACGGCGGCACGGGGGACGGGGTTCCGTGGCGCGTGGGCGGGGCGATGGCCACGGTCCGGTCGGCGGCGGCGAGGACGGCGGGCCGGTGCGCGACGACGAGCACGGCGCAGCCGCGGGCGGCGAGGGCGTGCAGCTCGGCGACGACGCGGCGCTCGGCGACGGCGTCGAGGTGGGCGGTCGGCTCGTCCAGCAGCACGACGGCAGGGGCGGCGGCGGCCTGGCGCAGCAGCCGGGCCAGGGCGAGCCGCTGCCGCTGACCGGAGGAGAGGCCCTGGCCGCGTTCGCCGAGTGGGGTGTCGAGGCCCCCGGGCATGGCCAGGATCTCCGGGTCGAGTCCGACGGTCCGCAGCGCGTCGAGCACCACCCCGTCGGCCGGTCGGGTCTCGCCGTCGAGGGCGACCGCCTCGGCGACCGTGCGGGCGTGCGGCAGGGTCGGGTCCTGCGGGAGGTACAGCGGTCGTCCCCCACCCACGCCGGCCGACCCGGCCGACACGGGCTGCAGCCCGGCGAGCACCCGCAGCGTCGTGGTCTTCCCCGCGCCGGACGGCCCGCGCAGCGCCACGAGCTCTCCGCTGTGGACGGTCAGGGTGGGCAGCCGCAGCGCGTCGACGGCGGCGCCGGGGTGCCGGACGCGGACACCGGCCGCCAGCACACCGGGCGCTCCGCCGGCCGCGGTGGAGCGCGGCGCGGGGGCGGCGTCCGTCAGGATCTGGTCGACGTCGGCGATGACGGCGGCCGCGTCGGCGCTGGCGTGGAAGCGGGCGGCGACCTCGCGCAGCGGCCGGTACGCCTCGGGCGCGAGCAGGATCACCAGGAGCGCGGGGCCGAGGTCGAGGTGGCCGGCGGCGACGCGGAGCCCGGCCTCGACCGCGACGAGCCCGACGGACAGCGTGCCGACCAGGTCCAGAGCGGTCGAGGAGAGGAACGCGACCCGCAGCACCCGCACGGTCGCGGCGCGGTGGGCGTCGGTCATGCTGGCGACGGCGGCGGTCTGGCGTTCGGCACGGCCGTACAGGCGCAGCGTCGCGATGCCGCGGACGGCGTCGAGGAAGTGCCCGGCGAGGCGGGCGCTCGCCTGCCAGCGCTCCTGGGCGCGCCGCTGGGTGGCCCAGCCGATGAGCGCGCCGAGCAGCGGCACGAGCGGGAGGGTGACGAGCACGACGACGGCGGAGGCCGGGTCGGCGAACAGCATCGCGGCGACGACGAGCGGCGGCAGGGCCACGCCGAGGACGAGCGACGGCAGGTACCCGCTGAACCACGGCCGCAGCGCGTCGATGCCGCCGCCGAGGACCGCGACCAGCCGCCCGCTGCCGTGGCCGGCGACCCAGGCGGGCCCGCGCCGCAGCGCCGCGTGCAGCACGGATCGGCGCAGCTCGTCGGTGACGCGGGCGGCGGTGCGGCGCCCGGCGACCTGCTCCGCCCACGTCAGGGCGGCCCGGGCGGCGTACACCCCGGCGAGCGCGGCAAGGGCTCCGGCGCCGACCGGCTCCGCCGCGGCGAGGCGCACGACGATGCCGGTGACCACCACGGCGAGCACGACGGTCGCGGCGGCCTGCGCGGCCCCGATGACGGCGAGCAGCGCGATCCCCGCCCGGCTGCTGCGTGCGTGCCGCAGCAGCCTCGGGTCGACGGGCCCCCGGGCCTTCCGCGCCGCCGCACCCTGATGACGATCCGCCGCCCCGCCACGCCCCGCCCGGCTCATGAAGCGACCCGCCGCCCGGCCCGTGAAACGACCCGCCGCCCGGCTCATGAGGCGATCCGTTCGCTGGCGACGCGCTGCCGGAAGACGCGGTACGACCACGCCTGGTAGACGAGGACGCCGGGGAGCACGACGACGGCGGCGGCGCTGATCAGGCGCAGCGCGGAGCCGGTCGCGGCAGCCTCCGACATGGTCAGCGACCACGCGCCCGACAGGGTGCTCGGCAGGACCACGTCGCCGTTGGCGGTCAGCGTGGCCACGACGGCGCCCGCGACCGCGAGCGCGACCAGGCCGAACGAGAATGCCTCCCACCGCGTCCCCGCCCGGCGGGTCAGGACGGCGACCCCGGCGAGGGGCACGGCCGCGGCCGACGCCACCAGTACCGTGGCGGCGGCCCCCGCAAGAGCGGCACCGCCGGCGACGACGAGCGCCGCGACCGCGGCCGCGAGCGCGACCCGGCGCGCCAGGAGCCCGGCCCGCCGGCGGACGGGGCCGGTGGTGCGCAGGGCCAGGAAGGTGGCGCCGAGCAGGACCGCGGCGGTGAGGGCGACCAGCGCGCCGAGGCCGGCCGCCGGGGTGAGGACCGGCGTGAGGGTGCGGCCGAGCCCGCCGCCGCTGACCTCGCCGCCGGCGTCGAGGGCGAGCCCGCGGACGAAGACGGTGAGCACGGCGCCCCACAGGAGCACGACGCCGGCCGAGCAGGCGGCGAGGACCAGGTCGCACCGGCGGCGCCAGCGCGGCGAGTCGTGCTTGCCGCGGAACTCCAGGGCGACGCCGCGGCCGGCGAGCAGCAGCAGGATCGCGACCATCGGCAGGTACAGGCCGGAGAGCAGCGCGGCGTACCAGGACGGGAACGCGGCGAACGTGACGCCGATCGCGGCGACCAGCCACACCTCGTTGCCGTCCCAGAACGGGCCGATGGTGCGCACGGCGGCGGCGCGTTCGTGCTCGTCGCGGCCGAGCAGCGGGCTGAGCAGCCCGACGCCGAAGTCGAAGCCCTCCAGGACGAAGAACAGCACCCAGCAGAGGACGATCAGCGCGTACCAGATGACGACCAGGCTCATCGAGGTCTCCTCAGTAGCTCAGGGCGGGTTCGGGGTCGGCCGCCACCGGGTCGGGCGCTGCCAGCGGCTTGCGGGCGAGGTGCCGGACGAGGCGCAGCCAGGCGACGGCGAGGACCCCGTAGACGGCGGTGAACGCGAGCAGCGACGCGAGGACCTCGCCGGTGGTGAGGCCCGGGGAGATGCCGTCGGCGACCTTCGACAGGCCGAACGCGATCCACGGCTGCCGGGCGGTCTCGGTGAAGATCCAGCCGAGGCTGTTGGCGGCGGCGGGCAGCAGCGGCAGCAGGATCGCCGCCCGGACCATCCACGCGTCGGGCCGCCGGTTGCGCCGGGTGCGCCACAGGTACAGCAGCGCGAAACCCATCGCGAGCATCCCTGCGCCGATCATGAGGCGGAAGGTCCAGAACGCCACCGGGATCATCGGCACGTAGCTGCCGGGGCCGTAGGCGGCGCTGTACTGCGCCTGGAGGTCGTCCATGCCGGCGACGGTCGCGTCGGGACTGCCGTACGCGAGGATCGACAGCAGCCGGGGCACCTCGATGCTGAAGCCGGGGATCGCGAAGACGGAGAACGGCGCGCCGGTCGTGGTGGCGTAGAGCGCTTCCGCGGCGGCCATCTTCATCGGCTGCACCTGCGTGATGACCTTGCCGAGGTGGTCGCCGGTGAGGGCGGTGAACGCGCCGCCGGCGGCGGTCATCCAGGCGCCGAGCCGGGCGAGGGTCCTGAACGTGTCCCCGTCGGCGGCATCGCGCAGCCGCCAGGCGCCGACGGCGAGCAGGAGCGCGCCGCCGACCATGACCGCGCCCGACATGGTGTGCGGGAACGCGGCGAGGTTGACCTTGTTGAGCAGCAGCTCGCTGAAGCTGGTGAGGCGGGCGCGGCCGGTGACGGGGTCGAGCTCGTAGGCGACCGGGTGCTGCATGAACGAGTTGGCGGCCAGGATGATGAACGCCGACAGCAGGGTGCCGACCGCCACGACGACGATGGTCGCCAGGTGGACCCGGCGCGACAGCCGGTCCCAGCCGAAGTACCACAGCGCGAGGAACGTGGCCTCGAGGAAGAACGCGAGCATGCCCTCGATGGCGAGGGTGGGCCCGAAGACGTCGCCGTAGAAGCGGGCGAACTCGCTCCAGGCGAGCCCGAACTGGAACTCCTGCACCAGGCCGGTGACGACGCCGACGGCGAAGGTGACGATGAGCAGCTTGCCGACGAGCATCGTGAGCTGCCGGTACTTGTCGTCGCCGGTGCGCATCCAGGCGATCTGCAGGCCGGCGGTCGCCGCGGACAGGCTGATCGACAGTGGCACGAACAGGTAGTGGTAGAGCGTGACCACCGCGAACTGCAGCCGCGTCAGGTCGAGCACGTCCATGGATCCCCCTCTACGACATCTCGTAGTAGATACTACGTGCTGTAGTACGACGCGCACCGTAATCCCGGTTACACTGAAGCCATGGCCGGACTGGGAGACCTTGAGCGCGAGGTCATGGCGCAGCTGTGGGACGCCGGGGAGCCGCTGACCGTCCGGCAGGTGCACGAGCGGCTCGACCCGTCGCGGGGCCTCGCGTACACGACCGTGATGACGGTGCTGGACCGGCTGGCCAAGAAGGGCGTCGTCACCCAGCAGAAGGCGGACCGCGCCTACCGGTACACCGCCACCCAGACGCGCGAGGAGATGACCGCGGCGCTCATGCTCGACGCCCTCAGCGCCGCACCCGACGGCGCCGCCCGCGACGCGGCCCTGGCGCACTTCGTCGGCCGGATCGGCCTGGACGCGCTCACCGCCGCGATGAAGGCCGCCAAGGACCGGTGACCGCGCTCCTGCTGGGCGCGCTCGGGCTGACCCTGTCCCTCGTCGTCCCCGGCCCCCTCGCCAGGGCGCGCTGGACCTCCCGGGCCCCCGGCGCCGCCGTCGCGCTGTGGCAGGCGATCACCCTCGCCGCCGTCCTGTGCGCGCTGGGCGTGGTGCTCGCCGGCCCCGAGGAGCTGGTCCGGGCCCGCGGCACCACGCTCGCCGTCGCCGCCCTCGTCACGGCCCTGGCCGTCGCCGCCGTCATCGTGGTGCGGCTGCTCGTGTCGCTGTTCCTGGTGGCGTACCGGTCGCGCGTGCGCCGTGCCCGCCACCGCATGCTGGCCGACCTGCTCTCCCGGGCCACGATCGACGGCGACGTGCCGCTGCGGGTCCTGGAGGGCGGGCTGCCGTTCGCGTACTGCGTGCCGGGCCGCTCCCCCAGGATCGTGCTCAGCGAGGGCACCCTGCGCCTGCTGAGCGAGCCGCAGGTGGCCGCGGTCCTCGCCCACGAGCGGGCCCACCTGCGCGCCCGCCACGACGTCGTGATGGAGTCGTTCACCGCCTTCTACCGCGCCGTCCCCGCCCCACTGCGCAGCCGCGCCCCCCTGGACGCCGTCCACCTGCTCCTGGAGGCCCTGGCCGACGACGCCGCCCGCCGCGTCCACGGCGACGAGCCGGTGCACGCGGCCCTGCGGTCACTCAGCGCCCCGGCCGGCGACCTCGAGCTCGAGGCGCACGACACCGACCGCGAACGCCGGTGGCGCCTCGACCGCCTGGCCCCCGGCGCCCCACCCACCGACTCCCGCCTCGCCGCCGCCGTCTACACCCTGGCCGCCGCGATCCTCGTCCTGCCGACGGTCCTGCTGGTAGTCCCCTGGCTGGACACCGCCCTCCAGCACTGGCCGCTGTAGGGTCTCAGCCCACTCCGCAGGTCCGTTGCCAGCGGCGGCCAGCCCACGTGGGGGGCGGCCGGGCGGCTACGGGGTGGGCGCGGCGCCGGCCGCCGCCCGTCCGGGTCACCCGGCGGTGCGGGTAGGAGCGGACGACCCGGGGTATCCGCAGGGGCCGTGACCACCGACGCCAACGTTTTGCTCAGGCCGGCCCGGCGCGACGACGTGCTGCCTGCGTGCACAAGGCGCCCGGCTCGACCGCGTACTGCCGGCCGGACCCGGGTGGTGCGGGCGGTGCTGACGGTGGCCACGCTCCTGGCCGTGTTCGTGACGCCGGGCCGGGCGCATGCCGCCGAGCCGCACATCGGCATCCAGGTGCGCGACGGCCGGCTCGTCGAGGCCAACGGCAGCGACCTCGTGCTGCGCGGCGTCAACCACGACTTCATGTGGTACCCGAACCACAACAGCTCCTTCGCGGCCATCAAGGCGGCGGGCGCCAACGCGGTGCGGGTCACCCTCGGCATCGGCCACCAGTTCCGGCGGGCCCCGGCCCGGGAGGTGGCAACCGTCATCGAGCTGTGCCGGCAGAACCGGCTGATCTGCATCTTCGACGCGCACGACACCGCCGGCTTCGGCCAGGACAAGAAGGCGGCACCGATGGCGGAGGCGGTGCAGTTCTGGCTCAGCCTGCGCGACACGCTGGCCGGCCACGAGGACGATGTCATCGTCAACATCGCCGACGAGCCGTTCGCCAACGGCACCACGTGGCCCTGGGTCCAGCAGACCGCCGACGCGATCCGCCGGCTGCGCGCCGCCGGCTTCAAGCACACGCTGCTGGTCGACGGCCCCGGCTGGGGCCAGGACGAGTCGTTCGTCATGCGCGACAACGCCGAGCGGGTCCTCGCCGCCGACCCCACCGGCAACACCGCGTTCGACATCCACATGTACGGCATGTTCAACACCGGGGCGAAGGTCAACGGCTACCTCACCTCGTTCACCACGCGCCACCTGCCGATTCTCATCGGCGAGTTCTCCAGCCAGCATCAGTGGGGCAAGCCGGACGAGGACGCCATCATGGCCACTGCGCAGGCACAGCACCTCGGCTACCTCGGCTGGTCCTGGAGCGGCAACGACAAGCAGTTCAGCTACCTGGACCTGGTGAACAACTTCGACGGCAACAGCCGCACGGCCTGGGGACGGCGGTTCATCGACGGCCCCAACGGCCTCGACACGGACACGCGAGAGGCGACGGTGTTCCGCAACAGCGCGGCCGCCGCCGGCGTCGGCCCCAAGAGCCACGCCCCGCGGGGGTTGACCGTCACGGACGTGACCTCGAGCAGCGTCCGGCTCGCCTGGCAGCGCCGCCCGGACAGGATCGGCGGCACGAGGTACCAGGTGGTCGCCGTCAACGGCGCGGGCGAGACCCGGGTCGTGACGACCAACCGCACCGACGTGACGCTCAAGGGCCTGAAGGGCTCTACGGAGTACACCTACGCCGTGTACGCCCAGAGCCTGCTCGGCAGGCGCTCACCGCGCTCGGCCGTGGTCGCCGCGATCACGCCCCCGGCGCGCTAGCGGCCAGGAGGCTCGGCACCGGGCCGGACCAAGCACGTGGTGCCGTCCCGGCTGCGGCGACTCGAGGAGCCGGAACCAAGCTTTCCATACTGGAAAGTACTCGTTATAGTTTCCAGTATGGAAAGTAATGAGGCACGCGACCAACTGCTCCTCGTGGAGCGCGCCGCCGCCGCGCCCTACGTCCAGTACCCGGCGACCCCGTGGTGGTACGCCCCGGCCGTCGGCGCGTGGACCGCCGCGTTCATCGGATGCTTCATCTGGTGGCGGGAGAACGGCGCACTGTTCGCCGCCTCGCTCGCGATCCTGCTCTCGGCCGAGGTGCTCTTCCTGACCTGGATGCGCCGGCGGCACGGAGCGCTCCCGATGCCCGGCCACGGCAAACCACCCGCGGAGATCGCCGCGGTGTGGCGCGGCTACTTCGCCGGCCTCGTGGTCATCGCGGCACTGGTCGCGCCGGCGTGGTGGTTCGGTGGCGTGCCGGTGGCCGCGGCCGCCGCCTTCGTGCTCGTCACCGCCGGACTCGCCGTCTACGAGCGCAAGTACGCCGTCGCCGCCGCCGAGGTCCGGGACCGGCTGGCGTGATCGGCGACCTCGATCCGGTCATTCACGTCCCCAAGCGGCTCGCGGCGATGGCGATCCTGGCCAACGCGCCGTCGGTGTCGTTCCGGTTCCTCAAGGAACAACTGCGACTCACCGACTCCGACCTGTCCAAGCAGATGTCAGCACTGGAAGCGGCCGACTACGTCAAGTCCACCAAGGACGGTCACGGACGGGGCGCGAGCACGACGTTCTCGATGACACGCGCCGGGCGCACGGCCTACACGGCGCACTGCGCGGCACTCCGGGCACTCATCGATCCCGGCCTGGCAGTCTAGGCGTCCACGGTGAGGCGGATGGTCACGGTGTCGGCGAGGTCGATGTCCTCGGCCTTGCGGACGCGGTCCTTCAGCGGGACCACATAGCCGCCGTCCTTCGGGAAGAGGGAGGTGGTCCAGGTGGTGTCGCCGATGCGGGCGGTCACCGGGATCATGCCCCAGCCGTAGGTGACGAGGGAGGCCGCGGAGCGCAGCGCGGCGCACTCGTCCTCCGGCACCGTCACGAAGTGGAACGGGGACGGGCCGCGCCAGTGCCACACCTCGCCGCTGAACTCCAGGTCCACGCGGACCAGCCTAGAAGACGCCCGTCAGCGGCGGCGGCCGCGCTGGGCGCGGCGGACGAGCGGGGCGTTGTCGAGGATGACGACGCACTTGTGCTCCAGGCGGACCCAGCCGCGGGCGGCGTACTCGGCGAGGACCTTGTTCACCGATTCCCGCGAGGCCCCGACGAACTGGGCGAGCTCCGACTGGGTGAGGTCGTGCACGACGCGGGTGGCGCCGTCCTCGGCGACGCCGAAGCGCTGAGCGAGCTGGACGAGCCGGCCGGCGACCCGGCCCGGCACGTCGCTGAACAGGCGGTCGTCGACGGCGGCGCGGTGGCCGCGGATGCCGCGGGCGATGACGCGCAGCAGCTGCTCCGCCACGTGCGGGTGATGGGCGATCCACCGGTCCAGGACGGGCTTGGGCAGCACGGCGAGGCGGGCGTCGGAGACGACGGTGGCGGCGGCGACGCGGGGGCCGCCGTCGAGCAGCTCGAAGTCGCCGAAGTGGTCGGTCGGGCCGAGCAGCGCCATGAGGCCCTCGCGGCCGTCGCGGGAGCGGCGGCTGATCTTCACCTTGCCCGACAGCACGATGTAGAGCCGGTCGCCGGGGTCGCCCTCGGTGTACAGGACCGTGCCCCGCTCCGCGTCGAGCCGCTCGAACTCCTGGGCCAGGGCGGCGGCGGAGTCCGGGTCGACGCTGCGGAACAGGTCGGTGGAGCGCAGCACCGGGTCGTAGGCCAACGCGCGGGAAGTAGCGGCGCCGGAAGCGAACATCAGGACCATGAGCCCTCCCCAGAACGAATCGGTACTGCGTACCATCAGGACGGTACTGGATACCAGGACCTTAAAGCAACAGGTCAAAGCGATGCGCAAGGATGGAACCGTGACCGCGATTCCCGTACGAGACCGGCTCGTCGACGCCGCCCTCGCGCTGTTCGACGAGCGTGGCTACGAGCAGACGACCGCAGACGACATCGCCGACCGGGCGGGGGTCGGGCGCACGACGCTGTTCCGGCACTACCGGTCGAAGGAGGACGTGATCTTCCCCGATCACGACCGCCTGCTCGCGACCGTGAAGGAGCGCCTCGCTACGTCGACGGCGGACACGGCGATCGTGGCGGTCACCGAGGCGGTGCGCCTCGTCCTGCTGCGGTACATCGAGGAAGGGGACCGGGCCCGCCTGCGGTACGCGCTCACCAGCCGGATCTCGACGCTGCGGGACCGTGAGATCGCCAGCGTCGCGCGGTATCAGCGGCTCTTCCGCGAGTTCATCGCCGAGTCGTGGGGCCCCGCCCCGGGCGCGGCGCTGCGGGCCGAGCTGATGGCGGCCGCCGTCGTCTCCGCCCACAACCACGTGCTGCGGCGGTGGCTGCGGCGTGACACCGCCGAGCCGGTCGCGGAGCTCGACGCCGCGATGGCGCAGGTCGTGTCGCTGTTCACGGACACCGGAGCGGGCACCGAGGCGGGCGGTGCGGCGGACGGCAGCACGAACAAGGGCAAGAACACGAGCTCGGGCGGCGGCACCGCCGTCATCGTCGTGCATGACCAGCGCGACCCCGAGCACGTCGCCGCCGCCATCCGCCGGGCGCTCCAACAGGTCTGAAGGCCCGGCGGCCGGGCCGGCGGTCGCGACGGTGACGCCGGCAGCGACCGCCATCGCCACGGCCAGCGCGACGGCGATCAGGCGGGGTCGGGTCAGGGGATCCGGCGCCCGTGGGCGTCACGGACGCCGGACTTGCGGAAGAAGTACGCGTTGACCTGGTCGCGCCACTCGGCGGCGCTGCGCACCTGCTCGTCGAGCAGCTCCGCGACCCGCGCGGCGAACGCCGGGCCGACCGACGACACCGGCAGCCGCGCCCAGCGGTCGCGCATCGCCACGACCGCGTCGGCGCCGGCGAAGTGGGTGTCGTAGATGTGCTGGATGACGGTGCCGCCGTCGTGCAGGATGTGCCCGTACGGCACGTGGTGGAAGAACAGCAGCAGCTCGTCGGGGCAGTCGTAGACCGACTCGTACACCCGCGCCAGCTCCGGCGGGTACTGCCCGGCGAAGCCGGTCCCGGTCGCGCACGTGCGGTCCACGCCGACGCCGTCGCGGTCGGCGAAGTGGTAGGTCCCCCAGGGCGTGTACTCGTAGCCGTCGACGTCTGGCCCGTAGTGGTGCCCGGGGCGGACCATGAACCCGACGCCGAGCGGTGCGGTGTAGGCCTCGTAGGTGCGCCACGAGTCGTCCATGACGGCGTGCAGCGTGTCCCTGACGACGGCGGACGCTCCGGGAAACGTCAGGCCGATCCACTCGTCGAGGATCGCGACGGGGTCGAGGTCCGGCGCCCACGCGAGCCGGCCGAACGCGTACAGGTTGGCCTGCGCGAGCGGATGCCCGGTCCAGAACGGGTCGTCGCCCGCGTTGGAGACGCCGGCGAGACCGTCCACAGTGGCCATCTCGCGGGCGGTGTGCAGCACCTCGCTCCACATCGGGGCGAGGTAGCACACGTGGCGCTGCTGGCCGGTGTACTCCTGGGTCACCTGCAGCTCGACGGCGACGTTCGTGGCGGGCACGGCGGCGATCAGCGGCGACACCGGCTCGCGCGCCTGGAAGTCGATCGGGCCGTGCTTCACCTGCAGGATCACGTTGTCGAGGAACCGGCCGTCGAGCGGCACGAAGTGGTCGTACGCGGCGCGGGCCCGGTCGGTGCTCCGGTCGCGCCAGTCCTGCCGGTGGTCGTAGACGAACGCCCGCCAGTGCACGACGCCGCCGTGCGGGGCGAGCGCCGCGGCGAGGACGTTCGCGCCGTCGGCGTGGGTCCGCCCGTACGCGAACGGCCCCGGCTGCCCCTCGGAGTCGGCCTTCACGACGTACCCGCCGAAGTCGGGGATCTCCGCGTAGACGCCGTCGGTCGCGAGGGCCCACCAGGCCCGCACCCGCGGGTCGAGGGGGTCGGCGGTGCCGAGGTCGGCGCACGGCGCGGCGAAGTTCACCGACAGGTGGACGCGGACGCCGTACGGGCGGAAGATCCCGGCGAGGGTGGCGACGTCGCCGATCCGGTCGGTGAGCAGCCGCGTCTCCGTCTCGCGGACGTTGACGTTGTTGACGGTCACGGCGTTGACGCCGCACGCCGCCAGCAGCCGCGCGTAGCCGGCGACCCGGCCGAGGTCCTCGCGCAGGGCGCCGTCGCGCCAGAAGAGCGAGCCGCCGGAGTAGCCGCGCTCGACCTGGCCCATGACGGGGTGCACGGCGACGTTGTCCCAATGGTCCAGCATGCGGCGGGCGTACGCGGGCCGGTGCACCCGCGGCGGGAACGGGTCGCCGAACGCGGCCTCGCCGAGGCGCACGACGTGGAACAGCCCGTACAGCAGCCCCGCGGGGTCGGCGGCCGCGACCGTGGTGACGCCGTCCTCGCGGGACACGACGAACCCGTCCGGCCCGCAGGCCGGCGTGGACACGGTGAGCACCAGGTCGGGTGCCTCGGCGACGACCGCGCCGCCGTGCCGCCCGCACGCCTGCGCCACCTCGGCGATCACCGTGCGCACGAGCAGTCCGTCGCCGCGGACGAGCACGCGCCGCGAGCCGACCGCTCGCAGCGCCGACGGCGGGAGCCAGGCCGGATGGACGTCGGTCATGGCCGCTCGACCACCGCGACGCCGGGGGGCTCCAGGAACCGCTCGGTGATGCCGGCGATCATCGGGCGGCTGACGGCCAGCAGCGCGGCGGCGAACGCGGAGGCGAGGAGCAGCAGCACCGCCTCCGACAGCAGCACCGTGACCGCGAGCGCCGCCAGCAGCACGGCCGCGGTGCCGAGGGCGACAGCCGGGCGGGCGGCGAGGAAGTGGGCGGCGAGCCGCAGGACGTCGGCGGGCCGGAAGACGAACAGCGACGCGATGACCAGGGCGGTGACGGCGACGAGCGTGGCCACCGCGGCGATGAGCACGAGCAGGCCCGACCACCACACCGGTACACCCGCCGCATCCCGGTGCAGGAGGCTGACGGCCACCACGGCCAGGACCGCCACCAGCGGCGCCCAGATCCGCAGTGCGGCAAGGGCGTTGAGCCGGTAGCCGCGCCAGAACGCGGCGGCGGGGCGCAGGTCGGCGGGGTCGGCCGGCTGCCGGTGCAGCGCGTAGAGGGCGGCGGACAGCGCCGGCCCGACCGGCAGGGCGCCGGCGGCCACGACGACGCTCCGGTCGAGCAGGACCAGCAGCGCCAGCCCGGGCGCGACGGTGGCGACCAGCAGCAGCTCCACCACCAGCAACGGGTAGACCCGCGCCGCGACCCGCCCGAGCCTCATGCCGGGCCGCCCAGGATCCGCGTGTCGTCCCACCACGGCGGCGTCTCGTCGTGGACCGGGGTCACCTCGACCAGGGTCACCTCGTGCGCGGCGAGGGTCAGGTCCAGGTCGACCCGTCCGTCCACGACCGGCGCGCTCCAGTGGCGGCGGGCCGGCTCGGACGCCTCCCGCAGCGCGTCGAGCTGCCGCACGCCGGGCGAGCGCGGGCTGCCCATCTCCCGCCACGCCGCCCAGGCATTGCCCGCCTCCTCCGACACCGACGAGCGGGCCACATACGCGGCGCCGCCCGGGGGTCCGGCGGGCACGGTCAGCCGGACGCGCTGCCCGTGCCCGGAGGCCCACGCCAGGACGGTGACCCGGCCGGCGCCGTCGCGGGTGACGAGGTGGTCGTCGCCGCGCGCTACGACCTCGTCGCCCATGCGGGCGAGGAAGGCGTACAGGTGGAACGTGGGCTTGCGGATCTGCCGGTGGGTGAGCAGCCCGAACCCGCCGTGGAACAGCGCCGCCGGGATCCCGTTCTCCTCGAACACGTCGCAGAACGTCCAGTAGGAGAACGAGTCCACGACGTCCCCAGCCGCCGCGACGACCGGCGCCAGGTATGCCGCGTGGAACGCGGTGTCGTGGACGGGGTTGTCGGGGCGGTAGGAGGAGTTGAACTCGGTGATGTGCACCGGCAGCCCTTCGAGGGCCGTGCCGGCGAGCTGCCGCCCCGGTGCGGCGAACTGGTCGAGGAGCGTCGTCGCCGGCGCGAGCGTCTGGTGCACGCCGAAGGGCACGTGCCGGGCGGCGCCGGAGGTGTACGCGTGGCGGCTCACGAAGTCGATCGGGACGTCGCGCGCGGACACGAACTCGGCGAACCGCGGCAGCCAGCCGTCGTCCGCGCCCGGCGAGAGGGCCGGCCCGCCCACCTGGAGCCCGGCGTCGACGTCCTTCACGGCGTGGGCGGCCGCCTCGTACAGGTCGTGGTAGGCGTCCTGGTCCGCGTGCTGCCAGAAGTCCTTCAGGTCGGGCTCGTTCCACACCTCGATCGGCCAGCCGCGCACCTCGTCGAGGCCGTACCGGTCGACGAGGTGCGCGACGGTGCCGCGGACCAGCGCCGCCCACTCGGCGCGGTCGTTCGGCGGCGTGACGTTGCCGCGCCACCAGAACACGGTCTGGTCGCCGGACGCGAGCCCCGGCGGCATGAAGCCGAGCTCCACGAACGGCCGGATCCCGAGCCCCAGGTACGCGTCGACCACCTGGTCGACGTAGGTGAAGGAGTGCAGGACCCGCCGCTCGCCGGCGTACTCGTACGGCCGGTGCACGCCGGCGCCGGCGCTGAACAGCCCGTGCTGGCGGATGTGCCGGAACCCGATCTCCCGCTGCAGCAGCGCCAGGGAGTCCTGGTAGTCGCGGCGCAGCGCGAGCTCGAACCGCCCGGCCCCGATGCAGTGCCGCCACGCGTCACGGAAGCGCCCGGTCACGGGTGATTCTTCTTGTACCGGTTGTAGGCGGCGTTGACGACCTCGATGTAGCGGGTCATGTTCTTGCCCTTGAGCTCGCTCACGTAGGTGTCCCACTCGCTCAGCGGGCGCTGGCCGAGGATGAACTTCAGCGTCTGCTGGTTGACGTGGTCCTTGAGCGTCGTCTCCCACAGCGTCGCCTGCTCGCGTTCGTCGGCGTTGAGCGGGTGCGGGGGTGCCAGCGGCTGGTTCTTCCGGCCGTTCAGCACGTCCTGGATCAGCTGCTCCTCCTTCGGGAACTGGGAGTTGAGCAGCTTGGTGCTGCCGCCGTAGCTGAACACGCCGTTGGAGAAGCCGTACTCGACCTGGAGGTTCTTCGTGCCGGGCGGGTTGAGCCCGCCCCAGTTGACGTCCGGCGCGAGCTTGAACGTGCCGTCCTCGACGCTGCCGGTGTACGTGGTGCCTTCCACACCCCACTTGGCGAAGAGCTTGCCCTGGGGCGAGTAGTACAGCCAGTCCATGAACTGCATGAGCGCGACGAAGTGCTTGCTGTCGCGGGCCTTGGCGGAGATCATGACCCCGCCCTCCAGGCGGGACCCGGCCTTCGTGTCGCCCATCGGGCCGGTCGGTGGGGGGATCTTCGACACGGTCGCCCCGGGGATCTTCGCGATGCCCGGGCGCAGCTCGTTGACGACGGTCTGCGCGTTGCAGCTGATCACGAACGACCGGCCGTTGGCGAACTTCTGCTTGGCGATGTCGTCGGACTGGGTGAAGCTCTCGGGGTCGACAAGCTTCTCCGCGACGAGCGAGCTGAGGTACTCGACCAGCTGCTTGTACTGCGGGGACGCGCCGGTGTAGACGAACGCCTTCGCCGCGTCGTCCCAGCTGGCGTGCTGATAGCTCCAGCCGGCCAGGGTGCCGTACGCGGCGCCGACGATCGACAGCAGGTTGTTGGCGCCGGGGTTGGCCGGGCTGCTCCAGCGGTCCGACAGCGGGTACACGTCGGGGTGCGCGGCCTTCATCGCCCGCAGGACCGTCCGCAGGTCCTCCCACGTCTTCGGCACCTGCAGGCCGAGCTGCTGCAGCACGTCGGTGCGCACCGCGACGGAGTACTCGGACCAGACGTCCTCGTGCAGGCCCGGCAGCAGGTAGAACTTGCCGTCCTCCTGCCGGTACGTGTCGAGGTCGGCCTGCAGGTTCCACCTGGCGACCTGGTCGCGGAAGTTCGGCATGAGGTCGAGGTGGTCGCTGACCGGCAGGATCGCCCCGCTGGCGATGTACGCCTCCTCGTCGGGGTGGTACGTCTTCGGGATGATCATCGGTGCGTCGCCGGCCGCGACGACGACGCTGCGCTTCTGGTTGTAGTCGCTGCCCGGCACGACGGTGGCCTGCAGCGTCACGTTGGTACGCTTCGTGAGCTCCTTGAAGAACAGCCAGTCGGCCTTGTACGGGTAGCCGGCGTTGCTCAGCATCATGATGGAGAACGTCAGCGGCTGGGCGGCGGTGAACTGCGTGCCCATGCCGTAGCCGTCCATGGCGCCGTCGCGGTGACCGGTGTAGTCCTGGCCTTTCGCCGGGTCGTCGTCACCGCAGCCGGCGAGCGAGACGAGCGCGGCGGCGCCGGCCGCGCCGAGCAGGGTGCGCCGTTTCAGGTGCGACATGGGGAGCTCCTCGAAGATGGCGGGCGGCGCGTCATCCCTTGACCGCGCCGAGGGTGATCCCGGAGACGAAGTACCGCTGGACGAAGGGGTAGACGAGCATGATCGGCAGCGCCGTGAGCACGATCGTCACCGCCTGGATGTTGGCGGCGATCTGCAGCGCCGTGTCCGACGGCGTGGAGATGTCGGATCCGCCGGTCGAGCCGGCGATGAGGTTGCGCAGGTAGACGGTGACGGGGAACAGGTCGGCGTCGTCGAGGTACAGGAACGCCGGGAACCACGAGTTCCAGAAGGCGACCGCGTAGAACAGGACCATCGTGGCGATGACGGCCTTGGACAGCGGCAGCACGATGCGCCGGAGGATGCCGTAGGTGCCGAGGCCGTCGACGGCGGCGGCCTCCTCCAGCTCGACCGGCAGCCCCTCGAAGAACGCCTTCATGACGAGGAGGTTGAAGACGCTGATGGCGTTGGGCAGCACGACCGCCCACATGGTGTTGCGCAGCCCGAGCCCGCTGACGAGCACGTAGTTGGGGATCAGGCCACCGTTGAAGAACATGGTGAACACCGCGACGCCGACGAGCAGCGCCCGGCCCTTCAGGTGCCGCTTCGACAGCACGTACGCGTAGCAGGTGGTCAGCAGCATCGAGACGGCGGTCGCGACGACCGTGTAGACAAGGGTGTTGCGGTAGTTGGCCCAGAACACGGGGTCGGACATGACGACCCGGTAGGTGGTCGTGTTGAACCCGCGCGGCAGCAGGTTGACCTCGCCGGCCTGGATCGCCTGCTCCTCGCTGAACGAGCGGGCGATGACGTTGCAGAACGGGTAGAGCGTCAGCACCACGACGGCGGTGAGGACCAGCCCGAGGACGGCGCGCTTCACCACAGGCCCGCTCCGACCGTGCGCTTGGAGACGAAGTTCGCCGTGAGCACGAGGGTCAGGCCGATCACCGACTCGAAGAGGCCGATCGCGGCGGCGTAGCTGAAGCTGCCGGAGACGACGCCGACCCGGTACAGGTAGGTGGAGATGACGTCGGCGGTCGGGAACGTCAGCGGGTTGTACAGCAGCAGGACCTTCTCGAACCCGACCGACAGGAACGTGCCGACGTTGAGGATCAGCAGGGTCACCATCGTCGGGCGGATGCCGGGCAGCGTCACGTGCCACGTCTGCCGCCACCGGCTCGCGCCGTCGATCCGGGCCGCCTCGTAGAGCTCGTGGTCGATGGTGGTGAGCGCGGCGAGGTACAGGATCGTGCCCCAGCCGACGGTCTGCCACACCTCCGAGGAGATGTAGATGGTGCGGAACCAGCCGGGCCGCTGCAGGAACGGCACGGCGTCGGCGCCGACGGCCCGCAGGCCCGCGTTGACCACGCCGTCCAGGGCGAGCAGCTGGAAGACGATGCCGGCCACGACCACGATGGACAGGAAGTGCGGCAGGTAGGAGACGGTCTGCACGAGCCGTTTGAGCCAGCGGGTGCGCACCTCGTTGAGCAGCAGCGCGAGCACGATCGGCAGCGGGAAGACGAACAGCAGGGTCAGGCCGCCGAGGATCAGCGTGTTGGTGAAGACGTGCCAGAACGTCGGGTCCTGCCAGAACATCCTGAAGTAGCGCAGGCCGACCCAGGTGTCGCCGAAGAGGTCGCCGCCGGGGCGGAACCGCCGGAACGCGATGACGTTGCCGGCCATCGGCAGGTAGCGGAAGACGACGAAGAACAGCAGCGGCAGCACGGCGAGGGAGTACAGCTGCCAGTCGCGGCGCAGCGCGGACCGCCAGGTGCGACGTGTCATGCCCCTCCTCCATGCTCTTCCAGGACCGAAAGTTTCGGCAAACATTCGCGAGGCATCGGGCAATGTAGATTTATCGTTGCGTCCTGTCAAGGACTCGATCTATACGCAGTGAACTGCGCACACTATTCCTGGTCGATGTTTTGGCCGCCCTGGAAACTTTCGGTCGAGGAGACCCATGCCGCAGTTCGACCTCCCGTTGCCCGAGCTGCTGCGGTACGCCCCGGCGGTAGCCGAGCCCGCGGACTTCGACGCGTTCTGGGCCTCGACGCTGAGCGACGCGCGGACCGTGCCGCCGGTCCTCGCCGCCGCCCGGGTGGCGACCGGGCTGCGGCTCGTCGACACCTGGGACGTCACCTTCGCCGGCTTCGGCGGCGACCCGGTCCGCGCCTGGTTCAGCCGGCCCGCCGGGGTGCCCGCCGCGCTGCCCGCCGTGGTGGAGTTCGCCGGCTACGGGCGCGGCCGCGGCCTGCCGCACGAGCGCCTCACCTGGGTCACGGCCGGCTACGCGCACCTGCTGATGGACAACCGCGGGCAGGGCGACCTGTACGGCAACGGCGGCGCCACCCCCGATCCCCGCGCCGGCGGATACCGGCTGCTCACCGAGGGGATCCTGGCACCGCACGACTACTACTACCGGCGGCTCGTCACCGACGCCGTCCGGGCCGTCGACACGGTCCGGGCGTTGCCGGGCATCGACCCGGCGCGGGTCGCGGTCGCCGGTAACAGCCAGGGCGGCGGGCTCGCCCTCGCCGTCGCGGGTCTCGTGCCGGACGTCGCGGCGCTGCTGGCGACCGCGCCGTTCCTGTGCCACTTCCAGCGGGCGGTCGCGCTGACCGACGCCTCGCCGTACGGGGAGATCGCCCAGCACCTGGCGGTGCACCGCGGCGTCGAGGACCTGGTCTGGCGCACGCTGTCCTACGTGGACGGCGTCAGCTTCGCCCGGCGGGCGACGGCACCCGGCCACTTCGGCGCCGGCCTGCGCGACACCGTGTGCCCGCCGAGCACCGTGTTCGCGGCGTACAACGCCTACGGGTGCGCCGACCGCGTGATGCACGCCTACCCGTACAACGGGCACGAGGGCGGCGACGCGGTCCACGTGCGGCGCCAGCTGGACTGGCTGCCCTCGAAACTTTCGGCGTAGACTCGCGGGCTATGCCGACCCCCAGGCCGTCGCACAGCAGGGCCACCATGTCGGAGATCGCGGCCGAGGCCGGGGTGTCCGTCCCCACCGTCTCGAAGGTGCTCAACGGCCGGCGCGACGTCGCCCCGGCGACCCGGGAGCGGGTCGAGGCGCTGCTGCGCGCCCGCAGCTATCTGCCCCGCCGCACGCCGCCGGCCCGGACCGCCGGCCTCATCGACGTCGTCTTCGTCGACCTCGGCAGCGCGTGGGCGATGCAGATCCTCGCCGGTGTCGAGGAGGTCGCACACCGCGCCGGCACCGGTGTCGTGGTCTCCGCCGTGCACGGGCGCACCCGCACCGCGCCCGACCGCCGCTGGCTGGAGCACCTCGCCGCGCGCCGGTCCGACGGTGTCCTGCTCGTGCTGTCCGAGCTCGCCGCCGACCAGCGCGCCCGCCTCGCCGACCTCGGCATCCCCGTGGTCGTCGTCGACCCGGCGGGGCAGCCGGACCCGAGCGTCCCGTCGGTCGGCGCCACCAACTGGACCGGCGCGCTCACCGCCACCGAGCACCTGATCGGCCTCGGCCACCGGCGGATCGCCGTCATCGGCGGCCCCGGCGACGTGCTGTGCGCCCGCGCCCGCGTCGACGGCTACCGGGCGGCGATGCACGCCGCCGGCCTCGAGGTCCCCGCCGGCTACGAGCGCACCGGCGACTTCACCAGCCCGACCGGCCACCGGGAGACCCTGGCGCTGCTGGACCTGCCGGCGCCGCCGACCGCGATCTTCGCGTGCGCCGACGAGATGGCCCGCGGCGCCTACGAGGCCCTGTACGAGCGGGGCCTGCGCGTCCCGGACGACATGAGCGTCGTCGGGTTCGACGACCTGGAGCAGGCCCGCTGGTCGATCCCGCCGCTGACCACCGTGCGGCAGCCCCTGACGGAGATGGCCGGCCTGGCGACCCGGATGCTGCTGTCCCTCGCCGCCGGCGAGACCCTGGACTCGACCCGCCTGGAGCTGGCCACGCCCCTCGTCGTGCGGTCCAGCACCGCGCCGCTTGGAAATGTTTCCATGTCCTTCGAATGATCCCGGCCATAGACTGGCGTCGTGGACTCCGCGACAGCGCAAGCCTCCGGCGGCCGCCGGCGCCGCGGCGAGGTCACCGTGGCGACCATCGCGCGGCTCGCCGGCGTGTCACCGCCGACGGTTTCGAAAGTTCTGAACGGACGGTCCGGCATCGCCGTGGAGACCCGCGACCGGGTCGAGGCGCTGCTGCGCGAGCACGGCTACCGGCGGGGCGAGTCCGCGGCCGCGGCCGTGTCGCCGAGCGTCGAGGTCGCGTTCTACGGCCTGGAGAGCCACCTCGCGATGGAGATCCTGCGCGGCGTCGAGCAGGTCGTCCGCGACCGGGGCCTCGCCGTCGGGTTCACCGACCTGCAGGGCCCCGGGTCCGGCGGGCGCCGCACCGCCGACCGGCTCCTCGCCCGCCGCCCCACCGGTGTCATCGCGGTCAACTCGGCGTTCCGGGCCCGGCAGTACGAGCAGCTCGCCGCCAGCGGCGTGCCGATGGTGGTGCTCGACCCGACCGGCGAGCCGATGCACCCGATCCCGTCGGTCGGCGCGACCAACTGGAGCGGCGGCATCGCCGCGACCCGCCACCTGCTCGACCTCGGCCACCGGCGGGTCGGCGTGATCACCGGCCCGATGGAGTACCTGTGCGCCCGGGCCCGCCTGGAGGCCTGCCGCGGCGCGCTCGACGCCGCCGGCGCGCCGCTCGACCCGGCCCTGGTCCGGCACGGCCGGTTCGACTTCGACGACGGCGTCCTGCTCGGCCGGCAGCTGCTGTCGCTGCGGCACCGGCCGACCGCGATCCTGTGCGGCGACGACCTGCAGGCCCTCGGCGTCTACGAGGCCGCCCGCCTGCTCGGCCTCCGCATCCCCGGCGACGTCAGCGTCGTCGGCTTCGACGACATCGAGGTGACCCGCTGGTGCGGGCCGCCGATGACGACGGTGCGGCAGCCGTTCGCGGAGATGGGCGCGACCGCCGCCCGCATGGTGCTGCAGCTGGCGGTCGGCGAGCCGGTCGAGCCGGCCCGCGTGGAGCTCGCCACCCAGCTCGTCGTCCGCGCCAGCACCGCACCCCCGCCGTCGTCGTGATCGAGCCGCCCGACCCACACGCGCCGGCGATGGACCGCCCGGCGAAGGCCGTCATCTCCGCGCTGCTCGCCCGTGACGTCCTGCCGATCTCGAGCGGCACGGGTTCGCCGGGCGCGGGCGCGACTTCCGGCGGACCCGCGACGGCCGGCAGGAACGGACCCGTGTGCGTGGCGGACTTCTACGGGGCCACCGCCGAGGAGTTCCGGCGTCCGCTGCGGCGCGCGTTCGCGAGGCTGGCCCCGCAGTTCGCGGCCATCCGGGAAAGTTCCACACCGGGCGGCGAGTCACCGGACCCGCCGCCAGCACCCGATTGACACTCCCCGACCGGTGCGCACACGCTCTGCGGTCACCCGGCCTCGACGAACGCCTCCTCGTCGTTCAGCGCCCGGTACTCGTCCATGCCCAGCAGCGCGACGGCCGGCGCCACCTGGGTGTGCATGGCGAGCAGCGCCGCGATCTTGCGGTCGAGCTCCGCTCCCGTCAGGCGTACGTGCAGCGCCAGCTCCTCCTTCGCGACGCCGACCGGCCGCTCGTCGGTCATGAAGACCTGCCACTGCTCGTACCGTCCGCTCCAGGTGTCCAGGTGCTCCTGGGTCATGGCGGCGTGCAGGAGCCGCCCGGGCCGGCCGGCCCGCTCCCAGGCGGCGCCCACCCACGCGGAGATCGTCTGATGGTCGGGGTGGAACGTGCCGCCGTCCGGCCCGAACGTCAGCACCGTGTCGGGGGCGACGTCGGCCAGCAGCGCCGCGATCCGCTCGACCGGCTCGGCCGGGTCCATGGCCGCCAGCCCGCCGTCGGGGTAGCCGAGGAACCGGTGCTCGGTGACGCCGAGCACGGCCATCGCGGCGGCGGCCTCCCAGCGGCGGGTGCGGCCGAGCCGCTCCGGCGGCCACGCGACCGGGTCGTCGGTGCCGCGCTCGCCGGCGGTGGCGCTGACGCACACGACCCGCTGCCCGTTGGCGGCGGCGGCCGCCATGATGCCCCCGGCGCCGTACGTCTCGTCGTCGGGGTGCGCCCAGATGGACACGATCGTGCCGAGCTTCTCCGCCTGTTCCGTGTCTCGCTGCTCCACGCGTCCATCTTGCCGGGTCCGCGGCGTGGTGCACTCGTCCGGCGACTGCGGCGTGACGGTGCACTCCCGGAAACGCTCCGCCAGGCGCGGCGAGCGACAATACTGCCGTGAGCCGGATCCTCCTCGTCGACGACGACGAGCCGCTGCTGCGTGCCCTGCGGATCAACCTCACCGCCCGCGGCTACCAGGTCGACACCGCCGGGACCGCCACCGGCGGCCTCATCTCGGCCGGCAACCACCACCCCGACCTCGCCATCGTCGACCTGGGCCTGCCCGACCTCGACGGCATCGAGGTGGTGAAGGGCCTGCGCGCCTGGAGCGACGTCCCCATCATCGTGCTGTCGGCCCGCCACACCGAGCCCGCCAAGGTGGCCGCCCTCGACGCCGGCGCCGACGACTACGTCACCAAACCCTTCGGCGTCGACGAGCTCCTCGCCCGCATCCGCGCCGCCCTCCGCCGCGGCGCGCCCCCCGCGGCGCCGGCGCCGATCGTGACGACCGACGCCTTCGTCCTCGACCTGACCGCCAAGCGCGCCACGGTCCCCACCGGCGAGGTCCACCTCACCCCGACCGAGTGGCACCTGCTGGAGGTCCTCGCCCGCTCCCCCGGCACCCTCGTCGAGCACCGCCAGCTCCTCCGCGAGGTCTGGGGCCCGCGGTACGAGACGGAGACGAACTACCTGCGGGTCCACTTCGCCAACCTCCGCCGCAAGCTCGAACCCGACCCCGCGAACCCCCGCCACCTCCTCACCCATCCGGGCCTCGGCTACCGCCTCGAGCTCTGACCGCCGCCCGGAAGGCCTCACCATGGTCCTGAGCTTCCCCTTGATCTCAACCTAGGTTGAGGTCCTACGGTCCACGGGTGTCGTCGAACGCGCACTCGAAGGACCTGCTGACCGTCGGTGAGGTCACCGCCCGGACGGGGGTGGCCGCGTCCGCCCTGCGGTTCTACGAGGCCGAAGGGCTCATCACGGCCGAGCGCAACCGTGGCAACCAGCGGCTGTACCGGCGGCACATGCTGCGCCGGATCTCGCTGATCCTCGCGGCCCGGCGGCTCGGCATCCCGCTCGCCGACGTCGCGCAGATCTTCACCACGCTGCCCGCCGACGAGGAGCCGAGTCACCGGGACTGGGTGCGGGTGTCCCGGGTGTGGAAGCGCGAGCTCGAGGACCGCCGGCGGTACATCGTCAACCTTGAGCGCCAGCTCACCGCCTGCATCGGCTGCGGCTGCCTCTCGATGCGATCGTGTGACCTGCTCAACCCGGACGACCGGCTCGGCACGCGCGGCCAGGGCCCGGTCCGCCTCGACGAGCCGGCCTGACTCACGCCAGGGCGTCGTCGTGGACCTGCGGCGGCAGGGCCGCCACGTACGCGTGGTCGCCCGGAATGCGGGCCACCCGCGTGGATCCGCCCGGCGAGCCGACCGCGGCGAAGAACCCGGCGTTGACGGCCGTGAACTGGCTCCACTCGGCGGGAAGGTCGTCCTCGAAGAAGATGGCCTCGACCGGGCAGACCGGCTCGCACGCGCCGCAGTCGATGCACTCGTCCGGCTGGACGTACAGCATCCGGTCGCCCTCGTAGATGCACTCGACCGGGCACTCGTCGAGGCACGCCTTGTCCATCAGGTCCACGCACGGCAGCGCGATCACGTAGGTCATGCCGCGGAGACTATGAGCTCAACCGCACTTGAGCTCAAGCACCTATAGGGTGGTGGGATGGCACCGGTCAGACAGTTCCAGGTCACCTTCGACTGCGCGGACCCGTGGCGCGTCGCCCGCTTCTGGTCGGAGGTGCTGGGCTACGTCCTGCCGCCCGAGCAGAAGGATCCGGCGTTCGCGTCGTGCACGGACCCCACCGGCGCCGGCCCGCGCCTGTTCTTCCAGCGCGTCCCCGAGGGCAAGGTCGTCAAGAACCGGGTCCACCTGGACGTGCGCGTCGGCACCGGCCTCGTGGGCGAGGAGCGCCTGGCCGCCCTCGAGGCCGAATGCGCCCGCCTGCTCCCCCTCGGCGCGGTCCGCGGCAAGCTCCTGCTCGCCGACGGGGTGAACGAGTCGTGCCAGCTCATGCAGGACATCGAGGGCAACGAGTTCTGCCTCGACTGACAGTCAGCCGTAGAACTCGCGCGACCATGGTGGTTGCCGGTCGTCGAGGTGGGCGGGGGCTATCGTCACGTGATGATCGGGGATGCGCAGGACGCAGCTGGGGTGGTTGCCCGGGCCATCTGTGATGCGGTCGGGGAATCCGTGCGGTCGGTGATGCTGCACGGTTCCCTTGCGGCCGGCGGGTTCCAGCCGGGGCGCAGCGACATCGACCTGCTCGTGGTCGTCGAGGACCAGCTCACCGAGGCGGAGGCGGACGCTGTCGTGCGGGTGGTCGGTCGCGCCGGGCTGAGCGGCGCCGGCGGGATCGACCTGCACATGGTGACGGCCGCGGTGGCCGCGGCGCCGGGGCGGGAGCCCGCATTGGAGCTGCACGTCGGACGGTATGGCCAGGAGGCGCTCGAGGTCGAACGTCGCGTCGCCGCATACCCGGACCTGCTCGCCGAGCTTTCCATGGCGCGGGCCGGCGGGCGGGCGCTCGCCGGTGCCGCGCCGCACGATGCGCTCGCACCGGTGCCGGCCGAATGGGTCGTCGATCGTGGCCGGCACTGGTTGGTGGCGTGGCAGTCACTCACCGGCGACACCGCGCACGCCGCGTTCATGGTGCTCACCGCGTGCCGGATCTGGCACTTCGCGGTGGAGCGGGCGCACTGCTCCAAGGCGCAGGCGGCGCGGTGGGCGCTCGACCGGAGGCCGCGGCTCACCGCCGTACATCAGGCGCTCCGGCAACACGAGCAGGGAACGGCGACCGTGATCGACGAGGCCGCCATCGCGGAAATGCTCGGGCTCGTGCTGCGGGAGACGGGGTGAGGGTCAGTTCCAGTTCGAGGCGGCGGACGTCGTCAGGTGGCAGTCTTCGCAGATGTACAGGCTGCGGAAGCCGTCGCCGTCGCCGCGGATGTGGTTGGTCACCGTGGCGACGTGGAACATGAGCCGGTGGCAGGAGCGGCACGACGGGTTCGAGTAGACGCCGATGGGTGGGCCGCCGACCGTGCCGAACACGTCAGGTGTCGACATGATGTGCGAGTTGCAGTAGAGCAGGGTGTCGTCGTACGGGCGCAGCACGACCATGGCGCGGCCGTCCCCCTCGTCGTTGACGCGCTCGTCCTCGTCGTCCGGCGCGCCTTCGGCCTCCACGGACTCGCCGTGCCAGCGGCCGTCCTCACCGACCGCGCCGGTGACGCCCCAGCCGAGGTTCGTCTCGACCAGGTGCAGGAGGTCGGCCGGCCACGCCGGCACGCCGGGAAGGGCGGCGGCGCGCAGGGACAGGAAGTGCCAGCTGACCGGGGTGGTCTCCGGGTCGCGGACGACCCGGTCCAGCGGCAGGCCGACCGGGTGCTCCGCGGCGAGCAGCCCGGCCAGGTCGGCCACCGGCCGGCGCTCCACGGCCAGCCGGTGCGACGAGAACCGCTGCCGCAGCGGGCCGGACGGCGGGGTCCAGAACCCGATGTCCTCCAGCTCGCTCGCGTCGCCCTGGCCGCGCGCGAGATCGGCCGCCGCGGTGAGTGCCGGTTCGGTGCCGATGGCCGCGAGCGCATCCAGGCGCAGCCTCGGGCGGGCGATCAGGTGCTCGACGCAGTTGTCCGGGGCTCCGCGAAACAGCACGGACATCGTGTCGAACGTGACCGAGAACCCGCCGAGCAGTTCCAGAATGACTCGCTCCTGGTGCGGGCGGAACCACTCCGGATGTGCGCCCGCCACATAGGCGAAGTGGTCACAGAGGGTGTTGCGGAGCTGCTCGTCGGTGGCGGCCGGAACGAGCAGCTCGACCAGCGCCGCGACGTCGCCCGGGCTCTCGACCGGGAATACCGGGCGACGGTAGGTCTTGAACGGCATGCCGCGGACCGTACAGCGCGCTACGTGCAATCCACGTGCAACTCAGGCCGCGGGCCGGGAGGCCGGGCCGCGGGCCAGGAGGACCCCCACGACGGCGAAGATCGCGCCGGCCACGAGGCTGCCGCCGGCCTGGGACAGGATGATCGAGGTGAGCCACACCAGGCCGACGCCGACGGCGAGGGTGCGGGGCAGGGTCCGGGCGCGCCAGGTGGCGACCGCGAGCAGCACCGATCCCGCCAGCCAGGCCAGGTTCGCGGGGGCGGCCACGACCGGGAACCAGGAGTAGTCCTCGCCGTGCAGGTTCGTCGAGGTCATGCCGGCGGCCAGGATCGCGGCGCCGGCGACGGCGAGCCAGCCGCCGACGAGGCCGAGCCGGCTCGATGTCCGGCCGAGGCGCAGGTACGCCGGCAGCCACAGCACCAGCGAGACCGCGACGAGTGTGAGGACGACGTGCTCGGACAGGCCGACCTTCGGGTTGCCGTCGTCGACGCGGACGACCTGGATGGCGCCGGCGACGGCGGACGTGATCCCACCGAGGACGGCGGCGTAGCCGGCGAGGCGGGCGGATGAGGTATCGGTGGAGACTGTGGTTGTCGTTGTCATGGCGCAGACGGTACGGACGGCGCGGGCCCCGGCACGTCCGCCGCGAGGTGCCGACCCGCCCGGTCCGGCGTCGCGACCCGGGTACGACTGAAGGCTGACGCGCGTGCGACCGAGGGATGACGCGGGCACACCTCGGCTGGGCCTAGGCTCGTCGGTGTGGACGCGCTCACCACACTCGCGCGGGTGCCCCGCCGGCCGACGCGCGCCGACGTCACCCTCACCGCCGTGCTGCTCGCATGGGCGTTGCTGGAGGCGGCGACCGCGGCCGGGCCGGGCTCGTGGTGGCAGCGGGCGCTCTTCGCCGCCGGGGTGACGCTGCCGCTGCTCGTGCGCCGCCGCGCGCCGACCGCGGTCGTGGTGGCGCTCGTCGCGGTGCTGATGGTGCGGGTGTTCGCGGTGCCGGGGGCGGAGGAGAGCACGTTCCCGTTCCCGAGCATGCTCGTCGCGGTGTTCTCCGCGGCCCTGCACGCGCGCCGGCCGGTCGTCGCCGTCGCGGGCGGGGTCGTCACGCTCGCGGCGATGCTGTCGCTGGACCCGCTCGGCTACTACACGACCGACACCCCGGGCCAGCTGTTCATCCTCGGGTTCTTCATCGCCGGCGCGTGGACCGGCGGCTGGCTCGTCCGCCTCCGGGCCGCCCAGGCCGCCACCGCGCGCCGGGAGGCCAGGGCCAGGGCAGAGGACGCCGAAACCGCCCGCCGCGAAGCCAAGGCCCGGGCCGAGGACGCCGAAACCGCCCGCAGGGAAGCGGAAGCGCGTGCCGCGGACGCGGCGGCCGCCCGGAGGGAAGCCGGCAGCCGAGCCGCCGAGGCCGTCGCCGCCGAGCGGGAGCGGATCGCCCGCGAGCTGCACGACGTCGTCGCCCACTCCCTCTCGATCGTGGCGGTGCAGGCGGGCGCCGCCGAGGAGCTCATGGCCATCGACCCCGACCTGGCGCGCCGCCATGTGGCCGCCGCCCGCAGGACCGCCCGGGAGGCGCTGACGGAGATGCGACATGTCCTTGACGTCCAGCGTGACGATGCCGCCGGTGCCGCGTCTGTACTGGCACCGCAGCCGACCCTCGAGCGGGTCGCCGACCTGGTGGACGAGGTCCGCGCCGCCGGCCTGCCGGTCACGCTGACGGTCGGCGGCGAGCGCGGCGACGTCGCGCCGGGCCTCGACCTGGCCGGTTACCGGATCGTGCAGGAGGCGCTCACCAACGTCCGGCGGCACGCCGGGCCCGCCGCCACCACCGTCCACATCGGATACACCGCCCGCTGGATCGACGTGGCGGTCCGCAACGCCGCCCCGGCGCCGGGTCACCGCCAGGGTCCGCCGGGCAGCGGCAGGGGGCTGATCGGCATGCGGGAGCGCGCCCGGCTGTACGGGGGGACGGTCATCGCCGGGCCCGACGGCGAAGGGTTCGCGGTCGAGGCACGGCTGCCGAGGGGGTCGGCATGATCACGGTGCTCGTCGCGGACGACCACGCCCTGATCCGGTCCGGGCTGTCGGCGATGCTCGGCGCGCAGCCGGACCTGACCGTCGTCGGTGAGGCGGCCGACGGCGCGGAGGCGGTCCGGCTCGCCGGTTCCCTCGCCCCCGACGTGGTCATGATGGACATCCGCATGCCGGTGATGGACGGCATCGAGGCGACCCGCCGCATCCGCCACCGGCAGGACGGCCCGCGGGTGCTGGTGCTCACCACGTTCGACCTCGACGGCTACGTCTACGAGGCACTGCGCGCCGGGGCGGCCGGCTTCCTGCTCAAGGACGCGCCGCCGGGCCAGCTCGCGGAGGCGGTCCGGACCGTCGCGGCCGGTGACGCGCTGCTCGCCCCGGCCGTCACCCGGCGGCTCATCGACCGGTTCCTGCGCGTCCCGCCGGTCGACACGGCCGCCGCCCTCGCCGCCGACCGGCTCACCGACCGGGAGCTGGAGGTGCTGCAGCTGGTCGCCCGCGGCCTGAGCAACGCCGAGATCGCCGCCGCGCTGCACCTGTCGGAGGCGACCGTCAAGACGCACGTGAGCCGGGTGCTGACGAAGCTCGACCTGCGGGACCGCGTGCAGGCGGTCGTCCACGCCTACGAGCACGGCCTCGTCACCCCGGGCAGCCCCTGACCGCCGCGACCGGACCGTCCGGCGACCCGGCGGGTACGTCGGATGGGCACGGACTCTGGCGGGCCGGCTCGGTCCAACGACTCCCGCTGCGCCGGCCCGGTCCCGGTCACAGCGGTCTACGGGGTGAAGACGACGAAGTAGGGCCCGGCCGGGGCACGGCGCCCCGGCCGGGCGGACCGCGTCAGACGAAGCTGATGCTGTCGATGGTGATGGTGGAGCTGCCGCCGTACCAGAAGCCCATCGTCAGCTGCGACGGCGAGTTCCGGCTGATCCCGTTGGCGGCCAGGGGGATCCGGATGTCCTGATAGGACGTGGTGACGACGGGGTGGGCGCCGCCGTCGAGGGTGTAGTCGGCGAACACCTTCGTGGTGCCGCCGAGGCCCAGGTTGAAGTGGGTCTGCTCGCCACCGGCCGCGCCCTTGACCCGGATCACCAGGTAGGTGCGGCTGCTGAGGTCGACGCCGACGTCGGAGCCGAACCAGCCGCAGTTGTTGTACCGCAGGCTCAGCGCCCCGCCGGCGACGACGCCGGAGCCGCCGCCGTCGAGGAAGCAGTTGCCGCCGGTCCACCTGCCCAGGTCGTTCTGCGCCGCCGACGGGTACGCCGGGCTGCCGTCGAAGTCGTCCAGCAGCAGGCCGGCCGGGACTCCGGCGGTCGTCACCGTCACCGCGCCGGAGGCCGGCGAACGGTTGCCGGCCGCGTCGCGGGCCTTCACGGTGTAGGTGTACACAGTGGACGGGGCCAGGCCGGTGTCGGTGAACGAGGTGCCGGCAGGTGTCCCGACCAGGGTGGACCCCTGGAACACCTCGTACCCGGTGACGCCGACGTTGTCGGTCGACGGCGACCAGGACAGCGAGACGCTGGTGCCTGCGGCGGATGCGGTCAGGCCCGACGGAGCGGTCGGAGCGGTGCAGTCCCCCGCGCAGCCGGTCGTCGTCGCGCTGACGGCGGCGGACGGGCCGGAGACGTTGCCGGCGGCGTCCACGGCACGCACCGTGTACTGGTACGTCTGCCCGGACGGGCGGCCGGTGTCGGTGAACGTCGTCCCCGTCGCGGTGCCGATCTGGGTGCCGTCGCGGAGCACCTGGTAGCCGGTGACGCCCACGTTGTCCGTCGACGGCGACCAGGACAGCGCCACGCTCGACGACGTCACGCCCGTGACCGCGAGCCCACCCGGTACGGACGGCGCGGCACAGTCACCGGTGCAGGTGCCGGTCGTCGAGACGGCGCCGAGGTCGACCCAGCCGTCGGTGCCCTGGTTGGCGTTGGCGAAGGACAGCGGCAGCGCCGGCCGCCACTGGTCGATGACCCAGTCGGTGAGGCGGCTGGCGGCGGGGCGGGCCCGCAGCACGGCCGGCGTGACCGTCTCCAGTGGATTGCGGACCTTCAGCACCAGGCTGTACGACCCGGCGGGCACCCCGGCGGTGCTGAGGGTGGTGGAGAAGTTCACCGGCCGGCCGTAGTCGAGGTAGCCGGCGCCGGCGTTCCAGTCCGGGAACGCCCGGATCTTCAGCGGCTGCACCTGCCGCAGGTCCCAGCTCGTGTCCCAGGTCTTCACGACGGTGCCGGCGGCGTCGCGCAGCCCGATGACGGTGGTCCACGGGTAGTAGAACGGTGCGACACCGGTGTTCTGCATCGTGACGCCGACCTTGACCGTGCCGGCCGCGGTGGCGTTGAAGTTCGCCTGCGGGATGTGCAGGTTGTAGCCCATCTTGCGGACACCCGCGGCGACCTTCGGGTCGCTGGTGCTGTACCCGCCGGCGCCGGTCTGGTTGATCATCCAGGTGATGTGGGTCAGCTCGGTCGCGGCGAGGACGTCGTCGACCTGGTTCGACCCGTTGGGCCAGTCGGTGTAGAGGCTGCCCTGGATCTCGGGCCGGGCCTCGCCGCCGATCGACTGGGTGGTCCACCGGTTCTCGGTGCCGGTGTTGAGCTGCAGCTGCAGGAACGCGTCGTCCCAGCCGTTCATCGACATCGGCAGGGTCATGCCCTTGAGCTGCCCGCCACGCCACTCCTTGTACGGCCACGAGTCGTCGTGGAAGCCGATGTTCGCCGTCTCCGTGCCGGCGAGGGGGTAGCGGACCTCCAGCTGGATGTTGCTGAACGCCGCGTCGTACGCGCCGATGATGGTGCGGATCGTGGCGTCGGTCGGCATCAGGTCGGGGTAGCCGTCGGCGGCGTCCCGGTCGTAGGGCCAGGTGTGCCACTCGCCCCACAGCCCGACGAGGCCGAGCGACATGAACCCGATGCGCGGGTCGGCGGTGCCGCCCGGCCCGGCCCGGTCGTAGCGCTGGGCGAACGCGTTGATGAAGCTGGTGAGCGCGGCGATGACGTCGGGGTCGTCGTAGTCGGGGCTGACAGTGCCCCAGAAGCCGTTGGTGCGCAGGGCCATCTTGCCGTTCAGGCACGGCGGGATGCCGTTGCCCGGGTGGGTGCCGCTGCCGCCGGGGTATTCGAGGTAGAACCGGAACGCGACCTGCCGCCCCCAGACGGCGGCCTCGTCGAGGGCCTTCTCGAACACGCTCCAGTCGAACACCGCGCAGCTGGCCGGGTCCTTCATGACCTCGTTGAGGGCGAAGTAGCTCCAGACGAGACCACCGGGGTACTTCGTGGACAGGTTGTCGCCGGGGAACAGGTAGGGGGCGAAGCCTTTCAGCGGCTGCCCGAGCGGAGCGTCGGCGTAGGCGTACGTGTGGGTGGCGAGGCTGGTGTCGGGTCCGGGCCCGGCGGCGGGCCGGGGCGGTGGCCCCGCCGGGGCCGCGGTCGCGGCGGAAGCGGGTAGCAGGGACAGGACCAGGGTCGCCGCGGCGGCCAGGATGCGCAGGGATCGCATGGGCGGTGCTCCCTTTCAGCGGTCAGACGGTGCCGAGCGTGAGCCAGCCGGTGCTGGTGTTCTGGGCGGTGTTGGCGAACCGCAGCGGGATCCCGTTGCGGAGCGGGTTGTCCACGCGCATGACGACGGTGTGGCGGCCGGGGCGCAGGCCGCGGGTGTCGATGCGCGCGGACAGCGTCGTAGCACCCTGACCCGGCTGGATGCCGGCCATGCTCCAGCCGGTGTGCCAGCGCCGTTCGACGCGACCGCGACTGTCCACAATGGCCAGCTTGGCCCGCCAGTCGGCGTAGAACGGCGCGACACCGCGGTTCTCGACGCGGACGGTGACGCGGTCACGGGCCAGCGCCGCCTCGGTGACGGTCAGCTCGTAGCCGAGGGACCTCGCGCCGGCCAGGGCTCGCTGGTACTTGTCGCCGGTGAACCCGCCGCCGGTGAACGCGGCGTGGTTGATCAGCCACGAGGCATGGGTCTGCGCGACGGACTCGGCGTAGTCCTCGTGCTGCGGGCAGGAGACCGGCTCGTCCCACAGGCAGGACTGGATCTCCGGGCGCAGCTCGCCGCCGACGGGCTGGGTGCGCCACTTGTCGGTGACGCCGTTGTCGATGAGGCGCTGCACGAAGTGCCACGACGTGGGCGGCAGCGTCTCGAACGCGAACGAGTCGTCGTGGTAGCCGATGTTCAGCGGCTTGTTCTCCGGGCTGGGGTAGCGGGCCAGGAGGTGCGTCTCGTCGAACGCCGCCTCGTACCGGCCGAGGATGCGGGTCAGCACGTCGGTGCCCGGCATCCAGTTGTCGGGCTGGGTCCAGCCGTCGTAGGGCCAGGTGTGCCATTCGCCCCAGAAGCCGATGAGGCCCAGGGTGATGTACCCGATGCGGGGATCGCCGTCATACCGGCGGCCGAGCGCGGTGATGAAGTTCTCCAGCGCAGTGACGAGCCGCGGGTCGCTGTAGTCGGGCGCGACGCTGACGCCGTTGTTGCCGAAGTCGGGGTACGGGCGGGTGACGAGGCCGGCGTCCAGCAGGTACTGCGGGATGCCGGTCGGCTTGCCCGGGTAGTCGAGGTAGAACCGGAACACGGCCTGGTGACCGCGCCCGGCGACGGCGTCGAGCTGCCGCTCGAAGGCGTCCCAGCGGAACTGCTTCGGTCCGGTCATGACGTCGCGCAGCGGCAGGTAGAACCACTCCATGCTGTGCGGGAACGTCTCGTAGTCGCCGGCGAACGGCATGAAGCCCTTGAGCGGGTTGTCGGCGGGCGCGGCCGTGTAGGCGAGGGGCTTCCACTGCGGTGTGCCGGGGTGGGCCGCGGCGGGGGTGGCCGCCGCCGCGATCGTGAGGGCGGTGAGCAGGGCGACGGTGAAGCTTCGTCTCATGGGTTTCCTCGGCTCGGAGGGGGTGTCGGGGCCGGCCTTGCGGGCGCGCGTGCGCACGGCGTCACCGCCGCGGCCCGGGCGGTGGGGCGGCGGCAGGACACCGGCAATACGCAGAGGTGTAGGCGAACTTCCGAAGGACTACATCATTATTCGCGGACATGCCGACTGGCAAGAGGCCATTTGCACCCGTCGGTGCGACCGGCCGGCGGCCGGCCCCGGCGACGCGGCGACTCCGATGCCGAGCGGCGGCCGGGCCGGGAGCATCGTATTGACAGAAATCTGTTAGTCAGGTTACCTGTCCGGTGTCCCCGCCCGCCCGACGACGTCTGGAGCCCGCCATGCGCAGACCGATCCTGGCGCTCGCGTCCGTCGCACTGTCCGTGGTCGCGACCGCCGCCTACGCCCTCACCACCCAGTCCGCGGCGCTCGCCGCCGGACCCACCGCCGCCCAGCTGCTCGCCAAGACCTCCACCTGCAACCAGGTCTCCAACGGCCGGTACGCCACCGACGACGGCGCCGCGGAGACCGTCGCGATCTGCAAGAACGGCTCGGCGTACTTCTGGACCGCCGACATGGACATCGACTGCGACGGCATCTCCACCGCCCGCTGCAACGCCTCGACCGACCCGTGGTACCAGGCGCAGACCTCGTTCACCACGTCGACCGGCGCGTACTTCACCTCGGACGTGACCCGCTACTTCGTCGTGCCGCTGCCCAGCAGCCGCTTCACGTACTCCGCCAACGGCATCCGCGCCGGCAGCGTCGCCGCGGTCGTCTACAACGGCAAGGTCGCCTACGCCGTCTTCGCCGACGAGGGCCCCAGCAACATCATCGGCGAGGGCTCCTACGCCCTGGCGGTCGCGCTCGGCATCGACCCGAACCCCGCCAGCGGCGGCACCGCCGGACCGGTCACGTACATCGTCTTCCCCAGCAGCGTGCCGAGCCCCGTGGAGAGCAACGCCGCCATCGACAGCACCGGCGCCGCGGCCGCCACCGCCTGGGTCGGGAGCACCACCACGCCGCCCACCACCACGCCGCCGGGCTCCGTCGGCCCGATCCACGGCTACGGCGGCAAGTGCGTCGACGTCGCCGGCGCGAACAGCGCCAACGGCACCGCGGTCCAGCTGTACGACTGCAACGGCACCGCCGCCCAGAGCTGGGCCCGCCTGTCGGACGGCACCGTGCGCGCCCTCGGCAAGTGCATGGACGTGACCGCCGCCGGCACCGCCAACGGCACCAAGGTCCAGCTGTACGACTGCAACGGCACCGCGGCGCAGCGCTGGACCCGCACCGGGTCGACCCTGGTCAACGCCGGCTCCGGCAAGTGCCTCGACGCGGCCGGCTCCAGCTCCGCCAACGGCACCCGCCTGCAGATCTGGACCTGCACCGGCGCGGCCAACCAGGTCTGGACCTACTGAACCCGCACCGTCACACGGCCGGAGGGCGGCGCGCCGCCGGCCGTGTGATGATGCGGCGGTGCAGCCGCCACCACCGCCACGACCGTCCAGGGTCTTCCGCGCCAACGACATCGCCACCGGCCGCGCCGTCCTGGACGGCTACCCCTTCCGGTACATCGTCATCGGCCCCTCCATGTCGCTCTCGACCGCGCTCGGCGCCGCCGTCAACCCCGGCGCCGGCCAGAACGCCATGCTCGACGAGGTCCTGACCGCCGTGGAGTACCTGGAGACCCGCGGCTGGGAGCTGGTCAGCATGGACCAGGGCTTCGTCGCCTGCCTCCGCCGCGTCGCCCGCTGAGCCCGCGGGGGCGCAGGCCCGGGCCGCCCCGTGCGTCCGGGGCGGCCCGTCATGGCTTCAGTGCACCTCGGCGGGGTCCAGGTTGGTGACCGCGGTGTCGAGCATGTGCTGGACGTGCTGGAGGGCGCGGGAGGTGTACGTGCCGGACTCGCGCGCGTCCAGCAGCGCGGCCTGCGCCGACTCGAGCAGCAGCCGGTGCAGCTCACGACGCTGATGCGCGAGGTCGCTCTCCGCGGGGTCGTGGGGCTGGGTGAGGGCCTGGCCGATCGCGGCGTTCTCCCGGCGGGCCGCCTCCAGCGCCTCCACGTCGAACGGCGCGCCGCTGGCCTGCCGCAGGTCGGGGTTGTCCAGCACGTCCTCGCCCTCGGCGGTGATCTCGCCGATCAGCCGGGCCAGCTCACGCCGGTCGGCCTCGGCGTCCGTGCCGGCGATGCGCAGCCGCTTGATGAGCACCGGCAGCGTCGCGCCCTGCCCGAGCAGCGTCACGATCGCGACGGTGAACGCGATGAGGATCAGCTGCGAGCGGTGCGGGACGCTCTGCGGCAGCGACTGCGCCGCCGCGAGCGTGACGACGCCCCGCATCCCGGCCCAGGCCAGCGCCGCGCCGCCGCGCCAGCCGAGGCCCTCCGTGGTCAGGTAGGCGTCGTCCGCCTGCCGGCGGCGCACCAGCGACGCGACCCACCCGGCCCGCGCCGCCGACTTCGGCGACTCGTGCTCCCGCTCGGTCAGCCTCGTCAGGATGCCCTGCAGGCGGTCCTTGCGGGCCCAGGCGCGGCGCTGGTCGTGGCGCAGCATCGCGGTCAGCGGCGCGACGAACATGACCCGCAGCAGCACCAGCAGGGCGGTCACGGCCAGACCGATGCCGACGGTCACGAGGACGTCGTCCTCGCCGTGGTGCACGTCGCCGACGACGGTGACGATCTGGTACCCCATGAGCAGGAACACGCCGTTGTCCAGCAGCAGCTGGATGGTGCGCCAGTTGGTGCGCTCGCTGATGCGGTCCTGCGCGGTGAAGTGCCGCGCGCTCTGGTGCCCGGTCACCAGCCCGGCGACGACGACGGCGAGGACGCCCGACGCGTGGATCTCCTCCGCGGGCACGAACGCGAGGAACGGCACGATGAACGAGATCGCCGTGGTCAGCACCGGCTCGTTGAGCTTCGCCCGGAGCCACACCGTGAGCAGGCCCGCGACGAGCCCGATGACGAGCCCGCCGGCGACGGCGAACGCGAAGTCGCCGAGCACGTCCCACGCCGACACGACGCCGGCCGTCGCGGCGACCGCGGACCGCAGCAGGACCAGGGCGGTGGCGTCGTTGATGAGCCCTTCGCCCTCCAGCACGATCACGAGCCGCGGTGGCAGGCCCAGCCGCTTGCCGATCGAGATCGCCGCGACCGCGTCCGGCGGGCTCACGACCGCGCCGAGCGCGATCGCGGCGGCCAGGCTGAGGTCGGGGATGAGCGCGTGCAGCAGGAGCCCGACGGCGAGCGCGGAGATGACGACGAGCAGCACCGACAGCCCGCCGATCGCCTTCACGTTGCGCCGGAAGTCGGTGGCGTGCACGTTGACCGCCGCCGAGTACAGGATCGGTGGCAGGACCACGGTCAGGATCAGGTGCGGGTCGACGTTGACGTTCGGCACGAACGGCAGGTAACTGACCCCGATACCGACGACGACGAGCGCGATGGGCACGGCCACGCCGACGCGTGGCGCCACTTTCGCGACCGAGACGATGGCGAGAACCGCCGCTATGGCAAGAAGCCCGTGCTGGAGGTGCATGCCACAGTGTTTCATGAGCCCTGCTGGCATCATGAAACCCATGACCACTTGGCAGGACGTCGAGCGGGCCGAGCCGGAGTTCGCCCACCGCGTGCGGGTACTTTTCGACGCGCACAGGCACAAGACGATCGCCACGCTCCGCGCCGACGGCTCCCCCAGGATCTCCGGCATCGAGGCGCAGTTCACCGACGGCGACCTGGCATTCGGCTCGATGCCCGGCGCCCGCAAGGGCGCCGACCTGCGCCGCGACCCGCGCTTCGCCCTGCACAGCGCCACCGTCGACCCCGTCGACGGCGCGGAGGCCGACTGGCCCGGCGAGGCGAAGATCTCCGGCCGCGTCACCGCCGTCACCTCGGACGAATCGGGCAGCGACCGCTTCGTCGCCGACATCGCCGAGGTCGTCCACACCCATCTCGACCCGGAGGCCACCCTGCTCGTCGTCGAGTGGTGGACCCCGGCCCACGGCCTGCGCCGCGTCGAGCGCAAGTAGCCGGGCGGGCGGCACCCGAGGTTCATGGCCCGGGGCTACCATGGCGGTCCTTCGGGCGCGTGGTCCCGGACACCTGCAGAGAGGGAACTGCCATGGGCGAATCTGTCGAGACCCGGGGCGACCAGCGCGACGAGCTGCTCGCCGTCGACACGAACCAGGACGGGGTCGCGGACGTGCTCGCCATCGACACCGACGGCAACGGCAAGGCCGACCTGTTCCAGCTCGACAGTGACGGGGACGGGCAGGTCAACGTCACCATGGTCGACCTCGACGAGGACGGCGTGATGGACGTGAAGGTCGACGGCGACGGCGGGCACCCCCTCGCCGGCTGACCGCGCCCGGCGAGAGCTGTACGCCGGGGCGCGCGAACGCCCCGGCGCACGCGGGTCAGGACGAGCAGGTGTTGAGCATCGTCTGCAGCGCCGACTTCTCCGACGACTGGAGCTTCAGCGCCCAGTAGTGCTTCACCGCGATCCACATCTTCGCGTACGTGCAGCGGTACGACGACAGCGACGGCTGCCACGTCGACGGGTCCTGGTCGCCCTTGGACTGGTTCACGTTGTCGGTGACGGCGATCAGCTGCGGGCGGGTGAGGTCGTTGGCGAAGCTCTGCCGCTTCGCGGTCGTCCAGGAGCTCGCGCCGGAGCGCCACGCCTCCGCCAGGGGCACGACGTGGTCGATGTCGACGTCGGCGGCGGCGGTCCAGGTCGCGCCGTCGTACGGGGAGTACCAGCGGCCCGAGGTCGCCGCGCACGAGCTGTCGGTGACGACGGACGTGCCGTCGCGCTTGAGGACGGTCTCGCGGGTGTTGCACGCACCGCTGATGGTGATCCAGTGCGGGAACAGGTCGCGGGAGTACCCGCTGCTGGAGCCCTCGGCGGCGACGGTCAGCGCGGTGAGCCAGCTCTGCGCCGTCGCCTTGGACGGGATCCCTGACGGGGCCGCGTGCGACGGGGCGCCCAGGACGAGTGCGGCGAGCACCCCGGTCAGCAGCGCAGTCAGCAGCGCGGCGATCAAACGGGACGGTCGGGTCATTCCAGCTCCGATCAGACGGTAAGGCGGCGTGGCTTCGCCGCCGCCAATATCGACGATCACCAGTGTCTGGTGCGACGGCCGTCGCGTGAACATCCCGTGGCCGTCCTACGACGGACGGATGGTCGTTCGCTCCTGAACGACCCCGCCCGTTTCAGTGGCGGTTTCAGCGCCGTTTCAGCGCCGGGCGGCACGGTTCCCGGTGTGCGCCGCCAACCCGGGCGGCGCCACGACCGACAGGAACCGATCATGATCACGTTTGCCCGCCGCATGCTGCTCGCACTGGTCCTCGGCGCCGGCCTGGCCGCCGCGCCGGTCGCGGCCGCCCACGCCGACACCGCCCCGGTCTGGAGCTCCTGGGACGTGGCGCACAGCGGTCAGTGCATGGACGTCCCCGACTGGGGCACGAGCAACAAGCTGCAGCTGCAACAGTCCCCGTGCAACGGCTCCACCGCGCAGCTGTTCGACCTGGAGCCGGTCGGCACCGAGGGCTTCTACCTGATCCGCAACTACAACAGCGGCAAGTGCCTGGACGTCCGCGACCGCAGCAAGTCCAACAACGCGGTGGTCCAGCAGTACACCTGCCACGGCGACCTCAACCAGCAGTGGTTCAAGATCGACATCCTCACCGTGCCGGGCTACTTCCACTTCGTGAACCACAACAGCTGGAAGTGCCTGACGGTCAAGGACGGCAGCATCCTGGCCCTGGCCAAGCTCGTCCAGTACGACTGCAACCCCGGCGGCGTCACCACCCACCAGGCCTGGCGCTGACCTCCGGACCGCTCCGACCGCACGCCGGCCCCTCCCCGAGGGCCGGCGTGCCCGCGCCCGTGCGGCACCCTGGCAGAAGTCGCCGCTTGCCACCGTCTCCGGCTGTGACCCTGCGGCACGTCGGCTACTGGGACGGCCGGTGCCGCACCACCTGACCGGCTGCCGGCACAGCGACCGGACCGCCGTGTGGGACCTGCCGCACTCCGCCGACGTGTACGTCGACGGCATCCCGCCGGACGGGGTCGCGACCCTGGCCCGGATCCGGGCCCTGCTCGGCACCGCCTGGCCCTTCTCTGACCTGCGCCGCCTCCTCACCACCCAGCCGTTCCTGGCCGCGCCCGGCGGGAGCCCGGCGCGCCTGCACCGCACCCTCACGCAGACGGCGACGCTGCGCCCGTACCTGTTCTACGACTCGCCGGAAGGCCTGCACCCGGTCTGGCCCGGGCCCTGAGACACCGGAGCACGACGCGGCCGCCGACCCGGTCAGGGCGGCGGCCGCGCCGACCGCGCTCCCGGCCCGCACGACGCGAACCTGTTCGACCTGGACGCGAAGTACGCGGACGTCGTCGCCCTGGCGTCCGCGCTGCGCGCGTTCGCAGGATGAGGTTCGATGTGAGCCGTTCCGGATCGCCATTGGGGATGCGCACCGTTCGTTAGACAACTGGGGTGGATCGAAACAGCCGCCTGCCGTCGCTCACCGGACTGCGCTGGGTTGCCGCGTTCATCGTCTTCGGTCAGCACCTCCTCGAGCAGTACTACAACCCGCAGCTCGTCGCGCCGAAGCCCGTCCGCTCGGCGGTCTGGGCCCTCCTCGCCCACGGCGGCGGGCTCGGCGTGTCGTTCTTCTTCGTGCTGTCCGGTTTCGTGCTCGCCTGGTCGTTTCATCCCGGCATGTCGGTGCCGGCGTTCTGGTGGCGCCGGTTCAGCAAGATCTACCCTGCGGCGCTCGTCACCACCGTGGCGGCGATCTTCATCATCGGCGGCGCCGGCCCGCTGCAGCTGGCCACCCACCTGACCCTCACGCAGAGCTGGCTGCCGCGCCGTGACGTGTACGCCGGGCTCAACATCGTCAGCTGGTCGCTGTCCTGCGAGGTGTTCTTCTACCTGTGCTTCCCGCTCCTGCTCGCCGGCCTGCGGCGCCTGGGGCCGGCCGGGCTGTGGGCGATCGCGGTCATGATGGTCGAGTGCGTCGCCGCCCTCTCCACGAACCTCGTCCACGCCTCGCGCGAGACCGCGGCCTGGGTCGGCTACGTCCTGCCCCCGGTCCGCATGGCCGAGTTCACCCTCGGCGTCACGGTCGCGCTGCTGGTCCGCTCCGGCGCGTGGCGCGGCCCCGGCCTGCGCTGGTCCCTGGCGATGGTGCCCCCGGCGATGGCCGCCGGCCTGTTCGTGCCCTACCCCGTCTACGAGCACACCCTGACCCTCGTCCCCGTCACCTGCGTCGTGGCCGCCGCCGCCCGCGCCGACCTGCTCGGGCGCCGCACCCTCTGGTCGCGCCCCGTCATGGTGTACCTGGGGGAGCTGTCCTTCGCGTTCTACCTGGTGCACTTCCTGATGATCGTCGTCTTCGAGCGCACCGGTCTCCTCCCGCACCGGGCCGGCCCGGCGCAGGCCCTGGTCGCGACGGTGTCCGTGCTGTGGTTCAGCCTGATCGCCGCCATGCTGCTCTACCACGGCGTCGAACTGCCCTTCCTCCGCATGATGCGGCGCACCGCCGCCGCTCCCGCCCGTGGCCGCCACCGCCTCGCCCTGACGTCCGCGCCCGCCGTTCCCAGGCCACGCCGGGAGCTGCCGGTGCATTCGGTGCCGGCGCATTCGGTGCCGGCCCCGCGGTCCCCCGCCAGGCCGCGGTCCCCCGCCGCCAAGCCGCGGTCGCGCGCGCGGCACGCGCTGTAGCCGCCGGTCCGGTGCGCAGGGGTCAGGGCCGGTCGGACGCTGCTGTCGACGGGTGGAGCGCGCGGAGGCCGCAGACCGCGAGCGCGGCCGTCGTGAGGGCCGCGGCGAGCGCGACCAGCAGGCCGCCGTGGGCGCCCGAGCCGTCGATCGCCGCGCCGGCCGCGGTCGCCGCGAGGGCCGAGCCGGCGGCGCTCGCCGAGCCGAGCCAGGCGAACGCCTCCGTCAGCACGCCGCGGGCGACGACGGCGTCGGCGAGCACCGAGCCGAGGACGATGACGACCGGCACCGCTGCCGCGGTCAGTACCACTCCCGCGGCGACCCCCGCGATGCCGCCGGCCGCCAGTGGCAGGGCGCCGAGTCCCAGCGCCGCCCCCGCCAGGGCCAGCTGGGTGCGCGGCCGCACGGGCCAGGGGCGCAGGCCGTACAGGAGGACGGCGACGAGACCGGTGCCGTTCGACGCGGCGAAGAGCACGGCCGCCAGCTCCGGCGTGCCGCGCTCGACGGCGAACGCGGTCACGGCGATCGACATCGTGCCGAAGAAGCCGCCGATCGCCGTGTTCACGCCGACGAGCAGCAGGAACCCCGGCCGCAGCAGCGCCCGGCGGTGGTGTGGCCGGCGGCCGTCGTGCGCCACGACCGGCGGCGCGGTCCGCCGCTGCAGCGCGAGCAGCGACCCGCCGGCGACCACCAGCGCGGCGGCGGTCAGCGCGCCGAGGACGGGCCGGCCCGCCGCGGCGATCGCGCTCACCAGCGCCGGCCCGACGAAGTACGCGGCGCTGTTGCTGAGCGACTCCAGCGCGTACGCCGACGGCAGCGCGGCCCGCCGCTCACCGCCCAGCAGCGCCGACCACCGGGCCAGGACGGCCGCGCTCAGCTGCGGCAGGCTCGCCCCGACCAGCGCGCCGGCGGCGGCGAGCAGCCAGCCCGGCGCGTGCCCGGCGGCGCCCGCCACGAGCGCACCGACCGCCAGGGCGTGCACGACGACCCCCGGCAGGAGCACTCTCGCCTGCCCGAACCGGTCGATCAGCCGGCCCACCTGCGGCCCCGCCACGGCGTCCGCGACGGCGAACGCCCCCGTGACCAGGCCGGCGGTCGCGTAGGACCCGGTCGCGTCCCGGACCAGCCACACGATGCTGAGGCTCGTCATCGCGATCCCGACCCGGCCGCCGGCCGCCGGCACGAAGAACGCGGCCGCGCCGGGCGTCCGCAGCAGCGCCCGGTAGCTCGCGGCGGCGGTCATCGGTACGCCTGCCAGCCCAGGTGGACGGCGAGGCCGAGGCCCAGGGTGGCGATGACGCCACGAAGCGCGGCCGGCGGGCTGCGGCGGATGACGACCGGGCCGAGGCGGCCGCCGATGAACAGGCCCACGCCGAGCGGCAGCACCGCGAGCCAGTGCACCGGCCCGAAGAGCGCGAACGCGGACGCGGCGACCGCGTTGGCCGCGCCCAGCAGGACGTTCTTCGCAGCACTCCCCTGCGCGAACGTCGCCGGGGTCAGCGCCAGCAGCAGCGCGAGCAGCACGATGCCGGCGGCCGCGCCGAAGTAGCCGCCGTACACGCCGACCAGGGCGACCCCGCCCGCCAGGAACCACCCGTGGTGCCGGTGCGGCTCGGCGTCGGCCGGTCGGCGCGGCAGCAGGATCGCCAGGGACGCGCCCGCGATCAGCCACGGCACCACCACCTCGAACGTCTCCGCGGGCACGAGGAGCAGCAGCGCGCTGCCCGTGACCCCACCGGCGACCGCCGCGACGGCGAGCCACCGCAGCCGCGCGGCCTGCCCGGCGAGCTCCGGCCGCGACCCGGTGATCGACCCGGCGCTGCTGAAGACGAGCGAGACGCTGTTGGTGACGTTCGCCGTGACGGGTGGCAGCCCCATCGCCAGCAGCACCGGGTAGCTGATCAGCGACGCCAGCCCGGCGACGCTGCCCACCAGCCCGGCGCCGACCCCGGCGAGGGGCAGCAGCGCGTACATCCACCACGACACGCACCGGAGTCTTCCCCGGCGGCCCGTCGGCGCCTCCGGCAGGCCGCCCGCACCGGAGATCCGTCACACCGGGCGTACACGGACGGCCGCCGCGACGGCGCGCTCCTCGCCGGCCTCGGCACCCGCTGGGAGCTGCTGCGCGCCGCGTTCAAGCCCTATCCGTCCAACCACTTCACCCACCCGGGCATCGACTGCGCCCTCGCCCTGCGCGCCGCCGGCCTCGACCCGTCGGCCGTGGACTGGATCGAGCTCGGGGTGGCGGCGCCGACCCTTCGCACCATCGCCGAACCCGCCGCCGAGAAGGTCCGGCCGCGCAGCAGTTACCACGGGAAGTTCTCCAGCCCCTACACGGTCGCGACGGCCCTGCTCGGCGGCGGCGGGCTCGGCGTCGGCCTGGACGACTTCACCGGCCCCTCGACCCCGCCCGCCTCGCCCTGGCCACCAAGGTCCGCTGCGTCGCCGACGACCGCGCCACGAGGATCTTCCCGCACACCTTCGCCGCCGTCCTGCGGGTCGGCGCCGGGCACGAGCACCGCGTCGACGCCTCCCTCGGCAGCGCCGAGGCGCCGCTCCCCCCGCCGCCCCTGGCCCGCGAGTTTCAGCTCAACGCCGCCCGCGCCCTGCCCCCGGCCGCCGCCGAGGCGCTGGCCGCCCGCACGACCGCGCTCGCGTCGCTGTCCACTGTGGACGACCTGCTCGGCCCCTTGGAGGATCGCCTCGAACTCGTACTGACAGCCGTCGGTCCAGCCGGGCCGGTCCAGGTCGTGCGCCCGGGACCGGCGCAGCCGCACCCCGGACACCCGGTGGCGCCGCCACGGGACGGCGCGGGTCTGCGACGCGGCCGGCCGCACCGGCCGGGTCAGCCGCGGCGGAGGCGGGCGCAGGCGTCGAGGGCCTGGTGCAGGGCGTGCTCGGCGGTGGTGAGGTCGTGGCGGTCGAGGGCGTGGCGGACCCGGGTCAGGCACGCGGCGAGCAGGCGGGCCTCGCCGCGGGGTGCCTGGGGGCGGGTGGCGCCGCCCCGGATCCGGGCCAGGGCGCCCGTGGTGGCCAGCCGCGCCAGGTCGCGTTGCGTGGTGGCCAGGGAGGCGCCGGTGGCGTTGCGGACGTCGGCGATCGTCACGTACTCGCTCTGGGCCAGCAGCTCGATGATGCGTTGGTGGCGGACGGCCGGCAGCAAGGGTTCCGTGACGGGCTCCGTTTTGGGCTCCGTTTCGGGCATCGGGCGGCACCGCCTCAGGAGATGGGGTAGAGCTGGCCGTCGGTGGCGACGGCCGGGGCGAAGTCGACCTCGCGGCCGTCGAGGGTGTAGCGGTAGCGGCCGAGCCGGCGGATGACCGGCTTCGCGTCGAGGTACTCGCGCAGGTCCTCGAGCTCGGCCGGCGTGAGCCAGCTCGGCGGGTCGGAGACGGCCCGGAAGCCGCAGACGTCGGCGAGGTCGCGCAGCCAGCGGGTCTGCTGGGTGGTGAGCAGGTTGAGCTTGCTGCGGAAGTAGATGACGTCGGGGTCGACCTCGACGAGCGGGGACTGCCAGAGCCGGTGCACGCTGTTGACGACGGCGTTGCGGGCGGTGGCGTCGGAGGGGTCGACGGAGGCGTAGTTGTCCCACATGGGCGCGACGTCGGGGCCGCTGCGCAGGCCGTCGAGGATGCCGAGCGACGGCAGCAGGATCGCGCCGGACCCGAGCAGGTAGACGTCGTCGCCGGCGGCCTCCCGGATGACCCGCAGCCCCTCCCGGTAGAGCCGGTCGCGGTCACGGCCCGGGAGCGGTGCGGCGCCGGCGTTGATGAAGTCGAGCTTGAGGTAGCGGTACCCCCAGTCGTGCACGACCGTCCGGATCAGCGCGGCGACATGCGCGAGGGCGTCCTCACGGGCGAGGTCGAGGGCGTAGTAGGGGCCGCCCCAGTTGTACCCGGCGACGACCGGCTGCCCGGACTCGTCGCGCAGCAGCAGCTCGGGCCGGGTCTCGACGAGGCGCGAGTGCGGCAGCGCGATGAACGGGGCGAGCCACAGCCCCGGCGTGAACCCGGCGTCGGCGATGCGGTCGGCGACCGCCCGCATGCCGCTGGGGAACTTCGCGTTGGGCTGCCAGTCGCCGACCAGCTCCTCCCAGCCGTCGTCGATCTGCACGACGTCGAAGGGCAGCCCGGCCAGGTCCGCGATGTCCTTGGTGAGCTGGGCCTCGGTGACGTTCTCGTAGTAGGCGTACCAGCTGCACCACACGTTGCCGGCGCGGCGCGTGCCGGCGCCGAACCGCGACGCGAGCGCCGCCGCGTAGGCGGCGAACACGTCCTCTTCGGGGCCGTAGGCGAGGAACCAGTCGGCGCCGGAGGCGGCGTACCAGCCGGTGAGGGTGTCGTGGTCGGCGGTGAGCCGCGGCGTGTCGAGGCCGAGGGCACCGAGCAGCAGGGTGCCGCCGTCGGGGCCCTGCAACGCGGCGACGGCCGAGGAGTGGTGCCGCGCCGGGTCGTCGAACGTGGGGTCGTCGGCGGTGACGAGCCGGGTCGGGTTCGGCACCCGCAGCGGGGGCTCGCTCAGCCGCCGCCAGCCGCACGGGCTCCACGAGTTCTGCCCGTGCCGGTAGAACGACGCGTCGCCGAGGCCGTGCAGGATCGCCACCCGGCCGGGGGGCAGCAGGACGCCGCCGGGGGCAGTGCCGATGTCGACGGCCGGTGCGGCGGAGTGCTGGACGGCGAAGTGGTGTCCGCCGACCTCGACGAGCTGTGCCATGGTTCTCCTCATCAGGTTGTGTGGCGGCGGGACGCGGGCCGAGCGCCCCGCCGCTTGGTTCGAAGGGCTACTTGAACAGGGCGTTGACCTGGTCGTTGGCCTTCTTCAGCGCGTCGGCGGGGGCGGCCTGGCCGAGCGCGACGGACTGGATCGCGTCCTGCACGATCTGGCTGACCTCGTTGCCGTGGTCGGTGATCGGCAGGAAGAAGGTGCCGCCGGACGCGGTCGCCTGGTCGGTGAAGGCCTGCACGTTGCGGCCGGCGGCCTTGTGGGCGGCGAGGGCCTTCTCGGTGCCGGACTTGACGGCGGGGAACACGACGGCCTTCTCGCCGACGACGTCCTGGCAGGCGGACGAGCCGAGGAACTTCACCCACGCCCATGCCTGGTCGGGGTGCTTGGTGCCGGCGTAGATGGCGTCGGAGAGGCCGTTGATGGCGGTCTTGCGCCCGGCCGGGCCGGTGGGCAGCGGGGCGAACGCGTACTGCTGCTTGGCGCCGGTGCCGAGGTAGGTGCCGATGGTCCAGGAGCCGACGATGGTGTACGCCGCCGTCCCGGTGTCCATCACCGCGTCCCGGCCGAGGTTCGACTGCTTGTCGAACTTCGGCGCGTAGCCCTTGTCGATGAGGTGCTTGAACCAGCCGATGGTCTCGGCGAGCTTCGGGTCGTCGTACTTGTACTTCGTGCCCCACGGGTTCTTGTCGAGGTACGTGAAGCCGTTGGCGACGGCGAGGTCGCCCCAGCCGTTCTGGCCCTGCGAGCCGTCGGCCCACTCCGGCAGGAAGCCGTAGACCTTCACGTTGTTCTTGTCGAAGGCCGGGTCGAGGCCGTTGCGGCCCTGGCTGTCGACGGTGGCCTTGGCGATCGCCTGCTCGAAGGTGCCGCCGTCGCTGGGGTTCCAGGTGAGCTTGTCCAGGCCGGCGGTGTCGGTGACGAGCTTGGTGTTGTAGACCAGGGCCATCGTGTCCCAGTCCTTCGGCAGGCCGTAGCGCTTGCCGTCCTTGACGAACAGGTCGGCGAGGCCCGCCTGGTACTGGCCGAGGTCGACCTTGTCCTTCGTGACGAACGGCTGGATGTCGAGGATCTGGTTGCTGGAAACGAACTGCGGGTAGTAGGACGCGTGGTCGGTCCACACGTCGGGCGCGCTGCCGGCGGCGAGCTGGGTGGTCAGGTTCTGCCAGTACTGCGACCACGCGGTCTGCGTGAACTTGATGGTGATGTTCGGGTTGGCCTTGGTGAACGCGTCGGCGCACGCCTGGTAGGGCGGCAGCTGCTTGTCGTCCCAGAGCCAGTAGTTGAGCGTGACGTTGCCGGTGTCGCCGCCGGACTCGTCGGAGCAGGCGGCCGCGAGGGGCAGGACGATCGCCGCGGCGGACAGCGCGGCCGCCGCCATACGGAGTCTGGACATGGGGATCCCTTTCGAGGACGGGGTGGGGGGTGTCATTGATGCCCGTGAAGTTCAGCTGTCATTGATGCCCGTGAAGCTCAGGTGTCGTTGATGCGGTGAAGCTCAGGTGTCATTTGATGCCGGTGAAGTTCAGGGACTGGACGAGCCGCTTGCCGAGGAAGATCAGCAGCAGCAGGACGGGCAGGACGGACAGGGTGGAGCCGGCCATGAGCCCGGTCCAGTCGGGTGCGGTGTTCGGTGACTGCTGGAGGAACACGCCGAGCGCGACGGTGAGCACCCGGTTGTCCTCGCCGCGGCCGACGAGCAGCGGCCACAGGTAGTCCTTCCACGCCCACACGGACGTGGTCAGGGCGATGGTGATGAGCGGGCCGCGGCTCATCGGCAGGATGACCCGCCAGAAGATGCCCCAGCGGCTCGCGCCGTCGATGACGGCCGCCTCCTCGACCTCGCGCGGCACCGACAGGAAGAACTGGCGGAGGAAGAACACCGCGAACGGGGTCATCAGCAGCGACGGCGCGACCATGCCGGCGAAGGTGTCGACGGCGTCGAACTGCCGCATGAGCGCGAAGTTGGGCAGCAGCGTGAAGATCGGCGGGACCATCAGGGCCGCGACGAACAGCCCGAAGAGCAGGTCCCGGCCGGGGAAGCGGAGGCGGGCGAAGGCGTATCCGGCCATGGCGCAGCAGAAGGTCTGGACGATGGCGATGGCGCCGCTGTAGATGAGGGAGTTCAGCGTGTACCGGAAGAAGTTGATCTTCGCGCCGGAGCCACCGGCGGCGCGGGCGGTCTCGTCGTCGACGAGCCCGAGGACCCGCTCGAAGTTGATCAGCGTGGGGTGCTCCGGCACGATGCCGGTGCTGTCGCGGTAGATGTCGGCGGCGGGGGTGATCGCGGTGCGGACCATCCAGTAGAAGGGCACGATCGTGACCACGAGGAAGGCGATGAGCGCGGCCCAGGCGAGCAGCCGACCGGGCGTCAGGCGGCGGGACATGATGCCTCTCAGGTGAGGTCGGATCGGGAGGCGCGCAGCAGCCACATCTGCACGGCGGTGAGCACACCGAGGATCAGCACGAGCGCCATCGCGACGGCCGAGGCGTAGCCCATGTGGAAGTACGTGAACGCCTGCTGGTAGATGTAGTAGTAGATGACCCGGGTGGCGCCGACCGGCACGATCTTGTCGGTGACGGCGACGGTGTCGAAGATCTGGAACGAGCCGATCAGCGACACGACGAGCACCAGCGCGAGGATCGGGCGCAGCAGCGGCAGCGTGATCATGCGGAACATCCGCAGCTCGCCCGCGCCGTCCAGGGAGGCGCTCTCGTAGAGGTGCAGCGGGATCTGCAGCATGCCGGCGTAGAGCAGCAGCGCCGTGTAGCCGGTGTAGGCCCAGGTGTTGATGAGCGCGATGGACGGCATCGCCAGGTCCGGCGAGGTGAGGAACCCCCGGCTCTCCAGGCCCGCGGCGGTCAGCAGGTGGTTGACGAAGCCGAGATTGGCGTCCAGCAGCCACATCCACAGCAGCCCGACGGTCACGTTGGGCACCAGCCACGGCAGCAGCAGCGTCGCCCGCAGCACGACCGAGCGGGTCAGCCGGTGCATGAGCGCCGCGACGCCGAGCGCGAGCAGCGTCTGCGACCCGATGTTGACGACCACGTAGTACGCGGTGATCCGCAGCGACTTCCAGAACTGCGCGTCGCTGACCAGCTTCGCGTAGTTGTCGGCGCCCACGTACGACGGGGTGTTGAGCAGGCTGTAGTCGGTGAGCGAGTACCAGACGCCACGCACCGTCGGGTACAGGTAGAACACCGCGAAGCCGACCAGCACCGGCAGCAGGAACAGCCAGGCGACCCGCCGGTCGTCGCGGTGACGGCGCGCCCCCGCGGCGCCGGCTCCGCCGTTCGGCCCGCCGTTCAGCCCGCCGGGCGGGCCCGGCTCGGGCGGCGCGGTCACCGCCGGGGAGTTACGCATCGTCACGATCCAGCCTCGATTCGTCCATCGAAAGTCTTCGAGATTGATGTCTTGCGGCGAAGGGTGGGCGGCCGCTAATAATGATGAAGCTCAGGGAAACTTTGTCAACACCTCCTCGTATCAAATCGAGGTACGGGGACTCACCCCACGTCCCGGAGGCCCATCCATGCGTACCGCCCCGCGGCGGCGAGCCCTCGCGTTCGCCGCCGCACTCTGCACGGCCGCCGCCACGGCCGTGCTCGCCGTGACCGTGCAGGCGCAGCCCGCCGGCGCGGCACCGGCCGGCCCACCGGCCAGACCGGCTCCGCCCGCCACGCCGGGCCCGTCGCTGACCGACCACCCGCTCACCGCCGCCCCGAGCCCGCTCGACAACCCGCTGAAGGGCTTCGCCCGGTTCTACTTCCCGGGCGACAACCAGAACTCCGGCTACCCGCGGTCCCTCGCGTGGAGCTACTTCGGCCTGTCCGAGGTGATGACCAACGCGGCGAACTGCGCCAGCTACGACTGGTCGATCGTGGACAGCGCGCTCAACGAGATCGCGTCCTACGGCAACCAGGCCGCCATCCGGTTCTTCATGGAGTATCCCGGCGGCACCGGCAGCCATCCCGGAAACTCCATTCCGCACTGCTTCGACGGGCACGTCACGTACCGCAACAACACCTTCTGGGGAACGGTGTCGCCGGACTACGACAGCCCCTACCTGCTGAGCGCACTGTCCAACTTCATCGCCGCGTTCGGCGCCCGCTACGACGGCGACCCGCGGATCGGCTTCATCAACCTCGGCATCGTCGGACTGTGGGGCGAGTGGCACACGTGGCCGTTCGACACCGACACCGCAGACGGCTACCCCAACCTGATGCCGACCGACGCGCACGGGGCGCAGATCATCCAGGCGTTCGACGCCGCGTTCAACAAGACGAAGCTCGAGATCCGCTACCCGGACTCCGCCGGCGGCGCCGCGAACACCCGCGACATCGGCTACCACGACGACTCGTTCTGCTACCGGGAGGGCTCACCGCTCGCCGGCGTGACCCTGCCGCAGTCGCTCGGCGGCGCGAGCTACTCGCAGCTGCAACGCGCCGTGAACATGGGCGTGGAGAACAAGTGGATCACCAGCTCGATGGGCGGCGAGGTCCGGCCGGAGATCCAGAGCTCCGCGTTCACCTCGTGGCCCGGCGGCTCGGGCCAGGTCGACAACATGAAGGCCTGCATCGAGCTGGAGCACACCACCTGGAAGATCAACCAGACCAGCCAGAGCTACTCGCCGTCCGACCCGAATGTCGCCGCGGCCGTGCGGCTCATGGGCTATGACCTGTCCGCGACCCACGCGTACTTCCCGAACACCGTCAGCGGCAGCAGCGCGACGGTCGGTGTCACGCTCGTCAACAACGGCGTGGCCCCGTTCTACTACCCGTGGACGGTCACGCTCGGCCTGAAGAACCCGGCCGGGACCGTGGTCAAGACCTGGGACACCCCCTGGGACCTGCGGACCGTCCAGCCGCTGAAGATCCGGGCGTTCCCCGACTGGGGCGTCGGCGCCGACCCGACCTACCGCGACTTCGGCTACCCGCAGTACTTCCAGGCCGGCGTCAGTCTCACCGGGGTGGCGACCGGCTCGTACCAGCTGGTGCTGCGGGTCAAGAACCCGCTGGAAACGGTGAGCGCGGCGGCGAAGAAGCTGCGCTTCGGCAACGCCACCCAGAACGCCGACGGGTGGCTGGGCCTCGGCGCGATCAGCGTCGGCGGCGGGGGCGGCGGCGACACCACGGCGCCGACCGTGCCGACCGGGCTCGCCTCGCCGACAAAGACGGCGAGCAGCGTGTCACTGACCTGGAACGCGTCGACCGACGCCGTCGGCGTCACCGGTTACCGCGTGCTGCGCGGCGGCACCCAGGTCGGCACGTCCGCGATCACTTCCTACACCGACAGCGGCCTGTCCGCGTCGACCGCCTACACGTACACCGTGCAGGCCTACGACGCCGCGGGCAACGTGTCGGCGGCGTCGAGCCCGCTGACCGTCACCACGTCCGCGAGCGGCAGCGGCGGGGGCGGCGGCATCGGCCTGGACGACTTCGACGGCAACCCCGCCTACCCGTCCGCGGCGAAGAACGACCTCGCGAATTGGACCGGCGGCAACTGCTTCCTCAACGGCGGCGGCAACGGTGTCGTCGCCGGCGGTGCCTTGACGCTGCAGTACAACAACTGCGGCTGGTTCGGCAGCGACGTCGCCACCGACGTCTCCGCCTACACGTACCTCGTCGTGCGGGTGCGCGGTGCCTCCGGCGGCGAGCAGTCCCACTTCAACCTGAGCCTCGGCGGCGCCACCAAGGTGTTCGCCGACTACACCCTCGACGGCGGCGGGCACCCCGTGATCACGACGTCCTACCAGGACATCAAGATCCCGATGGCCGCCAACGGCATCAACCGCACCAGCCCCGGGCAGCTCGCCATGGGCTTCTGGTACGGCGGCAACAGCTCCATCTCGATCGACGGCTTCTCCTTCAGCAACTGACCCCCGCGCCGGCGCCGTCCACCCTGATGGACGGCGCCGGCCGCCCGTTCAGGGAGAACGATGCAACCGACCCGAATCGCGGCCGCGCTCCTCGCCGCCGTGCTGCTGTTGACGCCCGGCGTCGCTCAAGCGGACGCGCCGACGACCACCGCCACCTACACCGCCGACCTCGCCACCGTGTTCGCCAACCCGGAGCGCGGCTTCCACAACCGCTACGAGATCGTCGACGACCCGGCCGTCAACGACTACGCCAGCAACACCATCCCCGGATTCAACCCCGACATGCTCGACCGCACCTTCGCCCGCGCGAAGGCGAGCGGCAACACGCTCATCCACAGCTACCTGCACCTCGACAAGTACCAGACCGCCGACCTGCCGCCGGCCCTGATGACCAACCTGGGCACCGGGCTGGCCGCGATCCGCGCCCAGGGCATGAAGATCGTGCTGCGGGTCGCCTACGTCTGGGACGGCTACTCCGCGGTCACCGAGCCGCAGATGGAGCGCCACATCGACCAGCTCGCGCCGGTGCTCGCGGCGAACGCCGACGTCATCCTGCACCTGGAGGCCGGGTTCTTCGGCGCCTGGGGCGAGTGGCACTCCAGCCCCTACACCGCGTCGTCGGAGGAGAGCCAGGCGCCGGTCCGCTACCGCCTCGTCAAGAAGCTGCTCAGCAGCACGCCCGCGACGATGCCGATCGCGATCCGCTACCCCATCTTCAACTACGAGTTCGCGCAGCGGACCACGCCGCCGCCCGGCTGCCCGCTGCCCGACAACTGCCTCATGACCACCCAGGACAAGGACCGGCTCGGCTTCCACGACGACTGCTTCCTCGCCGACACCGCCGACATGGGCACCTACGACCAGAACTCGTGGCTCGGCTGGTTCGACGTGTCCGTGAAGAAGCAGTGGGTGTACGACATGGCGACCACCACCGGCGGCAACAAGCTCGTCGGCGGGGAGACCTGCAACGCCAGCGGCGCCAACGACAGCGCCGGCGTCAACGCCCAGTACGAGCTGTCGCACCAGCACTGGACGGAGATCAACGAGGACTACGCGCCGGTCAACACCGACATCTGGAAGGCCGCGCACCTCGCGGCATCGGGCAACGACCCGGCCGAGACCCTGTTCACCCGGATCGAGCGCAAGCTCGGCTACCGGCTGCGCCTGCAGGACGCCACCTACACCACGCAGGCCGTCGCCGGCAGCCCGTTCACGTTCGCCGCGCACCTGACCAACGACGGCTACGCGGGCATCATCAAGCCCCGCCCCGTCTTCCTGGTCTTCGACAACGGCACCCAGCGCTACAACGTGCCGCTGCCGGGCCTCGACCCGCGCACGTGGCGGCCGGGCGCCGTCACGATCCCCACCGTTTCGGTGACCCTGCCGTCGATGACGGCGGGCACCTACAAGCTCGCGCTGTGGCTGCCCGACCAGGCCACCGGGCTGCGCGGGAACCCCGCGTACTCCGTGCGCCTGGCCAACACCGGCACCTGGGACGCCGCCAAGGGCTACAACGTCCTGGCGTCCACGATCCAGGTCGGCTCGTGCACGTCCGACTGCGTGCCGCCGACCGCGCCCACGCTGACCTCGACCGGCACGACCGCCACCTCGGCGTCGCTGTCGTGGACCGGCGCGACCGACAACGTCGGCGTCACCGGATACACGGTGTTCCGCGACGGTACGCAGGTCGCCACGCCCACGGGGACGACGTACACCGACACCGGGGTGCCGGCGGGCTCCCACACGTACACCGTCACCGCCCGCGACGCCGCCGGGAACGTGTCGGCGCCCAGCAACGCCGTCACCGTCGGCGTCGGCTGCACCGACTGCGCACCGCCGTCGACTCCGTCCGGGCTCGCGGTCACGGGCACCACCACGACCTCGATCTCGCTGGCCTGGACCGCCTCGACCGACAACGTCGGGGTCACCGGATACGTGGTGTTCCGCAACGGCACGCAGGTCGGCACGCCGACCGGCACGGCGTACACCGACGGCGGGCTGAGCGCCGGCAGCTACACGTACACCGTGAAATCCCGCGACGCGGCGGGCAACCTCTCACCGGCGTCGGCGCCGCTGACCGCCTCGACCGCTCCGCCCGTGCCGGCCGGTCTGGTCGTCGACGACTACGACGGCACACCCGCCTACCCGTCGGCGGCCATGAACGACCTCGGGAAGTGGACCGGCGGCAACTGCTTCCTCAACGGCGGCGGCAACGGTGTCGTCTCCGGCGGTGCCTTGACGCTGCAGTACAACAACTGCGGCTGGTTCGGCAGCGACGTCGGCGTCGACGTCTCCACCCGCACCTACCTGGTCGTGCGGATCAAGGGCACGTCCGCGGCCCACTTCAACCTCAGCCTCGGCGGCACCACGAAGGTGTTCGCCGACTACACCCTCGACGGCGGCGGGCACCCCGCCCTGACCGACACGTTCCAGGACATCCGGATCCCGATGGTCGCCAACGGCATCAACCGCGCCAGCCCCGCCCAGCTCGCCATGGGCTTCTGGTACGGCGGCAGCGGCACCGTCACGATCGACAGCATCTCCTTCGTCTAATCGGACCGTCATGAATGATCTGGTCAGCCGGGCCCGCTCGGCTGACCAGACCGCCCGGTGCGTCGTTGTCGCAGTCGTCCACGCAGCGAGCCGTGCCTACTGGCGACCCCGCAGGCCCGCAACGACCACCGCGATCGTGACAGGGTTGCGATCCCCCGAGTACTTTGTAAACTCCATAGCAATATTGGCGCGCCGCTGGCACGATACGTCAAGGGGAAGACTGTGACAGATCAGGTCATCAGCGGCACCGATCTGTCCAGGCTGCGCGAGCTCAACTCGCTGACGGTCGTCCGGGCGCTGCGCGATCAGCCACCCGCCACCGTCACGGAGCTGGCGAAGCTGACCGGGCTGTCCCGCCCCGCCGTCGACGTCATCGCGCAGGGGCTCGTCACCGGCGGCTGGGCCACGGTCGTCGAGCCGAGCGGCAGCAGCGTCGTGGGGCGGCCGGCCCGGCGGTACCGCTTCCGCGCCACCGCCGGGCACGTCATCGGCGTCGACGTCGGCGCCCACAAGATACTGACGTTGCTGGCCGACCTCGACGGCAACGTCGTGCACACGGCCCGCTGCACCGTCGCCGCCGACGCCGACCCGCCTTCGCGGCTCGCCGCGCTCGACGCCGTCCTCGCCACCTGCCTGTCCGAGGCCGGCAAGACCGAGCAGGACATCTGGGCCGTCACCATCGGCGTCACCGGCCCCGTCGACGCCAGCGGCAAGACCACCCTCTTCACCCCGCTGCCCGGCTGGCAGACCGTCGACCTCGCGGCCCACCTCAGCGACCGCTTCACCTGCCCCATCGTCGTGGAGAACGACTGCAAGCTCGCCGCCCTCGCCGAGCGCTGGCAGGGCGCCGCCCGCGACGCCAACGACATCGTCTTCGTCCTCGCCGGCATGCGCACCGGCGCCGGCCTCATCATCGACGGCGTCCTGCGCCGGGGCTTTGGCGGCGCCGCCGGCGAGATCGGCGCCCTGAAGGCCGTCCGCTGGCTGACCGCGCCCTCACACCTGGAGCAGTGCCCCGGCGTGCCGGCGACCGTCAGCCCCGACGACGCCGCCGCCTGGGTCTTCAACGCCGCCCGCGACGGCAACCGCGACGCCCGCTCCGCCGTCAACCGCTACGTCAAGGACCTCGCCATCGGCACCGCCGCCCTGGTCCTCGCCCTGGACCCCCAGGTCGTCGTCTTCGGCGGCGGCTTCTCCCGCTCCGCCGACCTCGTCCTCGACCCGCTCCGCCGCGAGCTGGGCCGGCTGTGCCTGCGCCTCCCCGACGTCCGCGCCTCCACCCTGGGCGCCGACAGCGTGGCCCTCGGCGCGTTGCGGCTCGCCCTCAACGAGGTCGACCAGCGCCTCTTCACCCTCGGCCTCAGCGCCCCGGTAGCCCCCCGCCGATAGCTGCTACCCGCTGCTACCCGTCTGTGGCCTTCGGCCATGGGCTCACCGCCCCACCGCTGGCGCGGCGGGTCCCGCCGGGGGATTCTCACCCCGGACCCCCAATGCGCGCTTCGCGCGCACAGCCGCGGCGCTCCGCGCTGGCTGGATTCCGCTCACGCGGCATCGGTGGCCGCTCTCCGCCGTGGCTGAGGTTTCCCGTGCGATTTCGGTAGCCAGGGCGGCCAGAACCATTCGGGATCACGGCCGGGCTCGCCGTGCTCATGATCCGGAAGAGTTGTTGCTGCTAGGGCGACAATAAGTCTTCCGGATCATGGGTGGGGCCCCGGGGGCTCGGCTGCCGATGGGCGCGGGCGGTGATCCAAGTCGTGAAACGGTCGCTCGCACGGCCGGCACGCGACTTCGATCTGGACGGCCCCGGCTACCCGGCGGGCAGGACCGCCGCGAGGGGCGCCGGTGGTGGGGGGCTGGGAGGATCTGGGGGTGGTGAGGTTCGCGTTGTCGGAGCGGGTGCGGCTCGGGCTTGTCGATGACAGCCTGGCGGGGTTGTCGGTCGGGGACGCGCTCGGGGCGCAGTTCTTCATGGTCGGGCGGTCGGTGGGCGACCTGGTCGCGGGGCGGGTGCCGGGCGGGCCGTGGGAGTGGACCGACGACACGCACATGGCCTGCTCCGTCGTCACGGAGCTGCGGGACGGGCCCACCATCGACCAGGACAGGCTCGCGTCGCGGTTCTCGCAGCGGTACGAGTCGCACCGCGGCTACGGGGCCGGGGCGGCGACCGTCCTGCACGAGATCCGTGAGGGTGTGCCGTGGCGGGAGGCGGCGCGGCGGGCGTTCGGCGAGCAGGGGTCGCTCGGGAACGGGGGTGCGATGCGGGTGGCGCCGGTCGGGGCATACCACGCGGACCGGCCCGCACGGGCGGCCGAGCAGGCGGCGCGGTCCGCCGAGGTGACGCACGCGCACCCCGAGGGGGTCGCCGGGGCGGTGGTCGTCGCCGTCGCGGCGGCGCACGCGGCGGCGGCACGGCTCGGTGGGGTGCGGCCCGAGCCGGGGGCGTTCCTGGAGCTGCTGCGGCCGCACACACCCGAGGGTGCCGTGGAGCGGGGGCTCGGGAAGGCGCGCCGGCTCATCGGGCGGACCGCGCAGGAGGCCGCGTACGAGCTCGGCAACGGCAGCAGGGTCACCGCGCAGGACACGGTGCCGTTCGCGGTGTGGGTCGCGGCCACGCACCTCGACGACTACCCGGCGGCCGTCACCGCGTGCGTCGTCGCGGGTGGGGACATCGACACGACCGCGGCGATCGCCGGCGGGATCGTGGCCGCGCACACCGGGGTCGGCGACCGGACCGAGACGGGCGCCGGCGTACCGCGGCGCTGGATCGACGCCCGGGAACTTCTGCCGGACTGGGCCCGCTGACACCACGTGGCGGCGAGGACCCGTCACCTGACCGGGCTGAGCGACGGGGAGGCGACATCCGGGAAAGAGCGGTCACCGAAGAGAATCCGGGCGGCGGCGGAGCGGCCGGGGCGGGTGCGGAGGAGTGCGACCGCGGCCTCGGCGACGGCCGGGGAGGTGACGGACGCGAGCGCCCGGCGCAGGGCCAGGCGGCCGCGGAAGCGGGAGCGCAGGGCGTTGCCGTCGTAGGCGCGCAGCACGTGGTCGTCGCCGGTGCGCAGATAGTCGGACGTGACCGTGGCGGCCAGTTCGGACAGGCGCAGGCACGGGTCCAGGCCGCCGGCGGTCAGCGGGGAGACGGCGCCGGCGGCGTCGCCGACGAGGAGGCCGGACGGGCACGCCAGGCGGCGCAGGACGCCGCCGACGGGGATCGGCCCGCCGCGGCGCTCCACGGGGCCGGCGGGCGCGTTCAGGCCGGGGGCGTCGGACGTGAAGGTCGACAGGAGGTGGCGTACGCCGGAGCGCATCGCCGACGGGTAGCCGGCGACGCCGGCGTGGACGTGCCGGCCGTCGTCGATGACCCACCCGAGGTAGCCGGGGGCGATGCGCGGGTCCAGGACGCAGTGGAACGCGGGGACGGTCGTGGCGGACCCGGTCGGGTGGATGAGCTCGGCGCCGACGAGCAGCCGGCGGTTGACGTCGAGGCCGAGGTCGCGGGCGACGGTGGAGCGGGCACCGTCGGCGCCGACGACGAACCGGGCCCGGACCGCCTCGGCGCCGTCCAGGAGCGCGACGCCCGCGGTGATTCCCGTGTACCGGACGCCGAGCAGCACCCGCGCGCCTGCGGTCTCCGCGGCGCGCCGGGCGTGGTCGTAGACGCCCGGCATGTCGGCGACGCGGTACTCGTCGCGGTCGCTGCTCAGGTGCACGGGGTCGCGGCGGGACGGCGGGTAGAGCAGCACGTCACGGACGCCGGGGCCGAGCAGGTGGCCGGGCAGGTCGAAGTCGTCCAGGGTGCGCCGCACGAAGATCCCGGTCGTGCGGACCCCGGCCGCCAGGGACCTGCGCCGGTCGACGACCAGGACCCGCAGGTCCCGCTCCGCGAGCAGGCGGGCCGTGTGCAGGCCCGCCAGTCCGGCACCGACCACCAGTACGTCAACTGTCTCCACGGAACGCACGCTAGAGCCGATCCGGGCGGCACGGGCCGGCGTGCACCGGACCCGCCCGACACCTTCGCAGCAGGTCCACAACGGCACCCGGGCCGGTGTTGACCCGGCGCGTGACACTGTCGGCATGCTTGCATCGAAGCCCGTGCGTACGATGCTCGCCGCGGTGACCGCCGTGACGATGGCGGGCTGCATGCCGCGCCCGCGCGACGAGCCCGACGACCGCCCGCTCGACCCGGCCGCGACGGCGGCGACCCCGGACCCGTGTGGGCTGCTCACGCCGGAGGAGGTGCAGCAGGTGCAGGGCGGCACGATCGAGCCCGGCGAGGAGATCCGCGGCAACCGCACCGGCGAGCGGGTCTGCTCCTTCGACCAGCAGGGCACGAAGCTGCTCACCACGGTCGGCGTCTACCCGGAGGACCGCGCCGGGTTCGACGCCGAGTTCGAGACCGTCGAGGCCAACTTCCCGGAGAGCGAGCGGGTCCCCGGCATCGGCGAGGCCGCGTTCATCAGCACCATCTTCCTGTTCTCGATCAAGGGTGCGTTCGTCGTGGTGGTGGTGGCCGCCGGCGACGTCGACGCCGCGAAGCCGAAGCTGCTCGCGCTGGGCCCGAAGGCGGTGGCGAGGCTGCCGTGAAGCCGCGACGATGGCCGGCGGCGCCTCAACGCCGGTCGGCACCACCGGCGGCCGGCCCGGCGAGGTCCAGCACGCGCCGGGCGGCGCGGACCACGGCGGCGTCGACCATGCGGCCGTCGGCGCCGACGAGCCCGCCCGCGCCCGAGGCGACCGCGGCGTCGAAGCGCCGGACCAGGTCGGACGCCTCCTCGACCGCCAGCGCGGACGGGGTGAAGACCTCGTTGACGACCGGGACCTGGGCAGGGTGGATGCACGCCCGGCCGACGAACCCGAGCCGCCGGCACGCGACCGTCGACGCCCGCAGCGCCGCCAGGTCACGGTAGTCGGTGCTGACGGACGCGACCGGGCCGCTCATCAGCGCCGACGCCCAGTCCCACGCGTTCGACCTGGCCATCGCCGCCGCGGGTGACATCGTCGACCTGGGCCGTGAGGCCGACGGTTACGACGAGCAGGCGGGCTACTTCTCGCCGCCGCTGCTCGTCGTCGACCCGAGGCCGGACTCCGCCCTGATCCACGAGGAGCAGTTCGCGCCGGTCGTGCCGCTGATCCCGTACGACTCCGAGGACCAGGTCCTGGCCATGGCCAACGACGACGACCTCGGCCTCGGCGCGTCGGTGTGGAGCGCCGACGAGGAGCGCGCGTTCGCCTTCGCCCGGCGCCTGGAGGCGGGGTTCGCGTTCGTCAACACCCACAACCGCACCGGCATGTCGCTGCGGTCGCCGTTCGGCGGGGTGAAGCGCTCCGGCTGGGGCCGCGAGTACGCCGAGGAGGGGCTCGCCGAGTACGCGCAGACGTGCGTGGTGCACGCCCCGGCCGCGTTCCGCGCCGGCGGGGCCGGCCTGTCCCCCACCGCCTACCCGTCGTAGGAAAAGTGTTATCCGGATCGTCCGGCATGCATCTCTCTAGGGACGCACACCCCCGTCAGAGAGGTCCGACATGTCAACGGCACGAACAACACTGCTGCTCGCCGCGGTGCGCTGGACGCTCGGCAGCGGCCAGAGCGTCAGCCAGATCTGGAGCGGCCGCCTCGCCACGAGCGGCACGACCGCCACCGTGACCAACGAGTCCGACAACGGCGCCCTCGCCGCCGGTGCCTCGGCCACGTTCGGCTTCATCGCGACGGGCACGGCGACGGCGCCGGCCCTGAGCTGCGCGAGAAGCTGACCCGCCCCCTGCTGGGCAGGGGTGATGAGGAAGCGGCCGGCGCCGGCCGGAGCGGCTGATGCAAGAAGCCGGCGCCGGCTCCCCGCTGGGCCCGGCTCAGGGCTCAGCGGGATCGGCGGGCGAGGAGCACGTCGGTCACCGCGGCGGCGAGGGCCAGGGCGATGAAGCCGATCGCGACCGCGAGGGCCATCTCGTACGCCGCGGCCCAGTCACCGTGCGTGTCGGTGAGGCGGGCGAAGAACACCGCACCGATCGCCGCGATGCCGAACGCCGCGCTGACGCGCTGGGCGGTCTGGACGACGCCGGCGGCGCTGCCGGCGCGGTCGACCGGCACGTCGGCGAGGGTGAGGGTCTGGTTGGGGGTGATGACCAGGCCGCTGCCGACGCCGGCGACCAGCAGCGGCACGGCCAGGGCCCACGGCGAGACCAGGAGGTGCAGGACGGCGACCGTCGCCGCGAGGCCGGCGGCGGTCGTGACCAGCCCGGCCACGACCAGCATCCGGCCGAACCGGTTGACGACCCGGCTGCCCGTGAACGCCGCCAGGCCCGAGCCGAGCGCGAACGGGGTGATCGCCAGCCCTGCCTGCAGCGCCGTGAAGTGCTGGCCGCGCTGCAGGTACAGGGTGAGGATGAAGAAGTTCGCGGTGAACCCGGCGAAGTAGAGCAGCACGACGGTCGTGCCGAGCCCGTAGGAGCGCCGCCGGAACAGGCGCAGGTCAGCCAGTGGCACGCTCGCGTGGCGCAGCTCCCACCGGATGAACCCGCCGAGCGTGAGCACGCCTGTGCCCAGCAGGTACCACTGCCGCTGCTCGATCAGGGGCAACAGGATCTGCACGACGGCGCCGCCCAGCAGCAGCACGCCGACCGGGTCCAGGCTCTCCCGGCGTCTGCGCTCCTTGGGGCGCTGCGGCACCATCCGCCAGCCGAGCGCCGCGGCAGCGAGCCCGACGGGCACGTTGATGTAGAACACCCAGCGCCAGCCGTCGGCCGTGCCGGCGACCTGGATGATCACCCCGCCGAGCAGCGGCCCCACGGCGGTGGCGATGCCGATCGTGGCGCCGAGCAGGCCGAACGGCCGGGCCCGCTCGAGCGGCGGGTACAGGCGCTGGATGAGGCCGGTGACCTGCGGGTTCACCACTCCGGCGAAGGCGCCCTGGACGAGCCGGGCGACCACCAGCCACGCCTCGTTCTGCGCCGCCCCGGCCGCGGCGCTGGCCGCCGTGAACCCGATGAGCCCGGCCACGAACACCGGCCGGATCCCGCGCGCGTCGCCGAACCGCCCGGCGGGCACCAGCAGCAGCCCGAATGTCAGCGCGTAGCCGGACAGGACCCACTGCAGCCCGCTGGCGCCCATGTGCAGGCCGGCCTGCATCGAGGGGATGGCGACGTTGACGATGCTGACGTCGAGCAGCGTCATGAACGCCGCCACGAGGGCGATCGCGAGCGCCCGTCCCCTCTTCACCACCCCGGGTGCTACCCGCGCGGCGGGCGTTCATGCCGCCGGGTGGCGGGGGCCCCGACGTCGACGCCGTCGTCCAGTGCGGCACCAACCTGTCCATGGTCCGCCTCGCCGACGAGGCCGAGCGCTGGCTGGGCAAGCCGGTCATCGCCATCAACGCCGCGACCTGGTGGATGGCGCTGCGTGACAACGACATCCCCGACAAGGTCCACAACGCCGGCTCGCTCCTCCGCGATCACTGAAAATCGCGTGCGGGGCTGCGCCCGGCGCCGTAAGGTGCTCTCCTCGTGGCCCCTGGCATCGATACCGTCGTCGAGAAGATCCTGCCGGCGCGGCTGGGCACAGGGTTCCGGTGGCTGGTGGCGTCGTCGTGGACCAGCAACCTCGGCGACGGGATCGCGGTCGCGGCGGGGCCGCTGCTCGTCGCGTCGCTGACGGACAACGCGTTCCTGGTGTCGCTGGCGGCGCTGCTGCGGTGGGCGCCGCCGCTCGTGTTCGGGCTCTACGCCGGGGTGCTGTCCGACCGGCTCGACCGGCGCAGGATCGTCATGGCCGCCGACGGGCTGCGGGCCGTGGTGCTGTGCGTGCTGATCGCGCTGCTCGCCGTCGACCGGCTGCCGGTCGCGGGCGCGCTCGCCGCGCTGGGGCTGCTGACGATCGCGGAGGTGTTCGCCGACAACGCGGCCGCGACCCTGACGCCGATGCTGGTCGGGCGCGACGACCTGGTCGTCGCCAACGCGCGGCTGCAGGCGGGGTTCCTGACGCTCAACCAGCTCGCCGGTCCGCCGCTCGGCGCGGTGCTCTTCGCCGCGGGGCTGGTGTGGCCGTTCGCCGCGGAGGCCGTGCTGGTCACCGCCGGGGTGCTGCTGGTGTCCCGGCTCGCGCTGCCGGCCGCCGCCAGACCGGCCGCGGACACGCCCGGCAACGTGCGGCACGCCGTCGTGGAGGGGCTGCGCTGGACGGTACGCCACCCGGCCGTGCGGACCCTGTCGCTGACGATCCTCATCTTCAACGTCACGTTCGGCGCCGCCTGGTCGGTCCTGGTGCTCTACGCCCAGCAGCGCCTCGGCCTCGACGCCGTCGGGTTCGGGCTGCTCACCACGGTCGGCGCCGCCGGCGGGCTGCTCGGCACGGGCCTCTACGGCCGGCTGACCCGCCACGTGAGCCTCGGCAACGTGATGCGCGCCGGGCTCATCATCGAGACGCTCACGCACCTCGCGCTCGCCGTGACGACGTCGGCGTGGGTCGCGTCGGCCATCATGTTCGTGTTCGGCGCGCACGCGTTCATCTGGGGCACCACGTCGATCACCGTCCGGCAGCGGGCGGTGCCGGAGCACCTGCAGGGCCGCGTCGGCAGCGTCAACACGATCAGCGTCTTCGGCGGTCTCGTCGCCGGGTCGGTGATCGGCGGCGTCCTGGCGACCCGCGTCGGCGTGACGGCGCCGTTCTGGTTCGCCTTCGCCGGCTCGGCGGTGTTCGTGGTGCTGCTGTGGCGCGAGCTGACCCGCATCGCCCACGCCGACGAGCAGCACACCCCGTCCGGGACGACCGCCTAGAACGACCGGTCGTGGACCTCGATGACGGCCGCCGGGCAGCGGTTCGCCGCCTCGTACACCGCCTCCTGATGCTCCTCCGCCGGGTGCTCGTCGAGCAGGACCACGACCCCGTCGTCGTCGCGCTGGTCGAACACCTCACCGGCGACCAGGACGCACACCCCGGATCCGATGCACTTGTCCGCGTCCACCGACACCCGCATCACAGGCCCTCCTCGGCCGGCTCGACCTTGTCCCACGTCACGGGCAGCGTCTCCGGCCCGTACACCGACGTCTCAACCTTGAACCGGATGTCGTCGAGCGGCACCGCCAGCCGCAGCGACGGGATCCGCCGCGGCAGCGTCGCCAGGACCGTGGTCAGCTCCAGGCGGGCGAGCTGCTGGCCGACGCACTGGTGCGGGCCGTGCCCGAAGCCGAGGTGCGGGCCGGTGGCACGGCCGATGTCGAGGCGGTCGCCGTCGGGATGCAGGTCCGTGTCCCGGTTCGCCGACTGGATGGCGACGACGACGTAGTCACCGGCCTTGACCGGCTGCCCGGCGATCGACGTGTCCTCGGTGACCTCGCGCAGCAGCCCCGAGCCGACCCCGAGATACCTGACGAGCTCCTCCGCGGCGGCGCCGGCGAGCGACGGATCCTGGCGCAGCCGCTCCAGCTCCGAAGGGTGCTCCAGCAGCGCGAGCATGCCGTGGCTGATCATGCTGGCCGTCGTGTCGTAGCCGGCGATCAGCATCGCCGCGCTCATCATGACCAGCTCCATGTCGGTGAACGGGCGGTCGGTCTGGTCGCTGCGCACGATCATCCGGCTCAGCACGTCCTCGCCGGGGTTCGCCCGGCGGGTCACCACCGTCATGTACAGGTACTCGAACAGCGGCTGCATGGCCGCGGCGACGTCACCGGCGCTGGACTTGCCGTCGGACAGCGCCTCCGCGGCGTTCTTGAACAGGTGCCGGTCGTCCTTGGGGACGCTGAGCAGCTCGGCGATCACGGCGGTCGTCACCGGCCGGGCGAAGTCCGCGTAGAGGTCCACCGGTGACGGGGCCGAGGCCAGCGCGTCGAGACGCTCGTCGACGATCTGCTGGACCAGGGGGCGCAGCTGGTTGATCCGCTTCATGTTGGAGACCTCGGGCGCCATGTGCCGACGGAAGCGCAGGTGCTCCGCGCCGTCCATGCGCGGGAACTCGCCCTCGCCGACCGGGGTGTCACCGCCGTAGCCCAGCAGGATGTGCGCGGCGACGCCGGACCGGTTGCTGAAGCGCCGCGGGTCGCCGAGGACCTCGCGCACGTCGGCGTAGCGGCTCACCAGCCACGCCTGCACACCCGTGGGGCACGCGACGCGGACGACCGGACTGCCTTCGCGGAGGCTCTCGTACTGCGCGGGCGGGCTGAACGGGCAGCCGGTCGCCGGGGGCAGCGGTAATGGCGGCAACGCCGCGGACGGATCGTGCTGGACAGCTGTCATCGTGACCCCCGAACGGTGCGGCGCCGGCAACGGCATCCATCTTGGTCGAAGCGTTCGCGAAACACCACCCTGTGATCCGGCGGCGGGCGGGATTGATACCCTCGGCCGCATTCCGACGGGGACTGGGGACCGGATGGCGGGACAGGACAGCGACGTCGACCCGGCCGCGATGACCGCGTTCGCGGGCAGGACGCACGGCGTCGCGGACCGGTTCGAGACGATGCGCGCCGGCGGCGCCGGCACCGAGGCCGGCCGGATGCCGTTCAGGCCGCTGCCGGCGTCGTTCCAGCCGCGGGACATCTGCCAGCAGGTCGCCGAGGCGTGCCGGACCGGCCTGTCCGACGGTTACGAGGCGTTCGAGGAGATCGCGGGTGACCAGCGGCGGTTCCAGCATGGACACTGACCCGTCGCCCGCCGAGGCCTACGCCGGGGCACTCGCCGAGCTGGCGCCCGGGGAGCGGGTCCTCGCCGCCGTCGTGGCCAAGGCGCCGCTGGGGCTCGGCCCGCCGCTGCCACCCGACGGCGACGGCGGCCCGGTGACGGCGGGGAGCGCCGCGGGCGCCGTCGCCGGCGCGATCCTGGCCCCGCCAAAGCCGGGCCAGGGATTCTTCTGGTGGCTGGTGTTCGGCCGGGCCGCGGCCGGGGCGGCGACGTCCACCGCCGCCGCGTGCCACGCGGCCACCCTGGGCGTCGGCGGCCCGCTGCTGCTGGTGGTCACCGACGCCCGCCTGCGCCTGTACGAGCCGCTCGACCAGGCGCACTTCGTCGACGAGCCGAAGTACCACAGCAGGCCGGCCACCGAGCGGCTGCGCCCGTTGTGGGACGTGCCGCGCTCCGAGGTGCGGTCCCCCCGGGTCGGCCGGCACCGCCTGCACCCGGCCCGGCTGACGGTCGAGTTCACCGACGGGTCGTGGGCGTCGTTCGCCGGCCTGCTCACCATGGGCCGCCGCAAGGCCGCCGCCGTCGTGGCGGCCCTCAGCCGCTGACAAGCCACGCCCAGCGGCCGGTGGCGGCTCTCAGCCGCCGGCCGCTGAGAGCAGGTGCGGTGGCGGCTCTCAGCCGCTGACGGTCGTCACCAGCAGCCGGGCCGCGGCGGCGGCGCCGTCGGTGGTGACGTCCCACGCGGTCGCGCCCGCCGTGGCCTCGACGCCGGGCAGGAGCGCCTCGTGCAGCGCCGCGTTCAGGGTGCCCGCGTACAGGCCGGTGAGCGACGCCGACGTCCCGACGCCGAGCGCGACGACCCGGGAGGCCCAGTAGAACTGGTCGCTGAACATCGGCACCACCACCTGCGGTACCCCGGCGCGGGCCGCGGTGACGGTGGTGCCCGCCCCGCCGTGGTGCACGGCCACCGCCACCCGCGGGAACAGCGCCTGCTGGTTCACGTCGCCGACGCTGAGGCAGTCCGGCCCGTCGTCGACGGGGGCGAGGTCGGCCCAGCCCCGAGCGAGCACGACCCGCCGGCCGTTGGCCCGTGCCGCGTCGACGAGGGCGCGGCTGGTGTCCGGTGGCAGCGGCATGCTGCCGAAGCCCACGTACACGGGCGGGTCGCCGGCGTCGAGGAACCTCTCGAGCTCCGCCGGCAGCGGCGCCGGGTCCGGCAGCAGCCAGGCTCCCGTCTGCACGACGTCCATGCCTGACGGCGCCGGGCCGAGGGCGGCGTCGGCGGCGAGCCACGGCCGGTCGGTCAGGTTGTGCCGCAGCACGTCGCCGATCTCCGCCAGCCCGAGGCGGGCCCGGTTGTGGTTGACGCGATCCAGGGCCCGGGCGTTCCAGGCGGCCGTATTGGCGGCCCACCGGCGCTCGTTGTCCCCGGGCCGCCCCGGCTCCCACGACTCACCCGGCGCGGGCGGTGGCGCGAGCTCCGGCGAGGGCAGCGCCACCGGTGCGTAGACGGCGGTCACGTACGGCAGGCCGTCGCGTTCGGCGACGGAGCGGGCCGCGTACTGGTGCGCGTTGGCACCGAGGACGGCGTCGCAGCCCTTGACGGCGGCGGCGAGCGTGTCGAACTGGTCGGTGATCAGGTCCGGCACCGGCGCGGGCGCCTGCCCCGGCGCGGGCCTGCGCATCTCCATGCCCATCGGCAGGGCGTCGAACCCGTGACCGGCGACCCACTCCACGAAGTTGGGCGGCACGCACAGGCGGACGTCGTGCCCGAGCCGGCGGACCTCGAGGGCCAGGGCCAGCACCGGTTGCACGTCGCCGCGCGTCCCTGCCGACGACACCAGCACACGCATGGTCTTCTCCTTCTCCCGCGGCCGCGAGCCGTCCGGCGTCGCGGCCACGAATTCTGCGGCAGGACCCGGGTCTTGCCGCAAGACCCTATGCGTGTTATACGTTCCAATGGGGCGGAAGCACCCGTCGCGTCATCCTCCAGCGATGGCGTTTCTTCGGCCCGCACGGGCAGTACAGGTGCATGCCGTCCTCATGGCTGGCGCGGCTGGGACGGTCCGGCTGGCTGGTCGCCGGCGTCGTCGTGGGCGCCGCCGCCCTGATCGTCGGCGTCGGCGTCGTCCTCGCGGTCCTCGCACCGGTCCTCGTCACCGTGACCGTCGCCGCCGCCCTGCAGCCGCTCGTCGCCCGGCTCCGCCGCCGCGGGGTCCCGCCGACCGCCGCCGCGCTCATCGGTGCGCTGCTGGTGCCCGTGCTGCTCATCCTGATCGGCGCCCTGATGCTGCGCACGGTCTCCGACGCCGGGGCGACCTGGGCCAAGGTCGCCGGCGACGCCGGTGAGCACCTGCGCGCCGTGCTCGGCACCGATCCTCTCGACGCGCTGCTGCGCTCGAAGCACTGGCGGGAGGTGCTGCTCGGCGCGGGTTCGGCGCTGCTGAACACGGCCGCGCTGCTGGCACAGGCGGCGGTCGGCGTGCTGCTGGGCGCGTTCCTGCTGTACTACGCGTTCAAGGACGGTTCGACGCTCGTCGGCTACCTCGACCGCCGGCTGCCGCTGCGACCCGGCCTGACCCGCAAGATGCTGGACAGCGCCGCGCTGCGGTTGCGCCAGTACGTCCTGGGCACCACCGTCGTCGCGGCCATGGACGCGGTCGTCATCACCATCGGCGCGGCCGCGCTCGGCCTGCCGCTCATCGGGATGATCACCCTGGTCACGTTCGTCGCCGCGTACGTGCCCTATCTCGGCGCGTGGGTGTCGGCGGTGTTCGCGGTCGTCGTCGCCCTCGGCGCCGGCGGCGTGCCGGCGGCCGTGTGGATGCTGGTGATCGTGCTGATCACGCAGAACATCCTGGAGGGGGTGCTGCGCCCGTACGTGTTCGGCCGCGCCCTCGACCTGCACCCGGTCGCGATCCTGGCGGTCACGTTCGTCGGCGGCGCGCTCGCCGGGCTCGTCGGCGTGCTGCTCGCCCCGCCGATCGCCGCCATCGCCGTCTCCTGGCGCGCGATGCTGCGCCCGCCCCCGACGCCGCGTAAGGCCGCCGCCGCCCCGGACCTCACGACAGCTCCAGCGCCTCCGCCTGAGCCATGACGGCGCGGCGCTGCCCGACCCGGCCCCGCCGGCAGCTACCGGACCGACTGTAGAGGGCCACGGCCCACCGGGACCGCGAACGGCCGCCGGAGGAACTACGCTCGTCGGCATCGGGTGAGCGCCACCGGCGGGGAGGCAACCTTGCGACGAGGATCGGTCTCAGCGGCGTTCCTGGTGGCGCTGGTGGTCGGCGCCGCCTGCAGCATCGGCGAGGCGCTGCAGGATCCGGGGGATCCGGTCGACATGACCACCGAGAACATCGCCGGCACCTGGCACGCCGGCACCGAGCGGTTCATCACGTTCGGCGCGGACGGCACGTTCACCGCGCTGAACCTGCCGCCGGGCCTGTTCGACGCCTCCTCGTCCGGCGCGGCCGCCGAGCCGATCGACGCGTCCGGCCGGTACACCCTCGCCTACCAGCCGACGGCGACGGCGGGGCCGCACGCCACCGTCAGACTGACCATCGACGAGCACACCAGGGCGGACCTCCGCATCGGCGGTGCCGACCTGAGCGCGCTGCGGCCCGGCGACGGTCAGGTCTACCTGGTCTTCTTCTACGTCGGCGACCAGGGCAACATGACGACCGGCTACCTGCGGTGCGCCGACACCTGCCAGCCACCCGCGAGAGCGGGCCTCGGCCCCGCTCCGCAGCACAGCTGACCCCCGTCAGGACAGCTTCAGCGCCTCCGCCTGGGCCATGACGGTGCGGCGGCTGGTGAGGCCGAGCTTCGTCAGTACCGCGGAGACGTGATGGTCGGCGGTCTTCACCGAGATGAAGAGCTTGCCGGCGATCTCGGCGTTGGTGAGGCCGCGGGCGACGAGCTTCGCCACGTCGAGCTGGCGGTTGGTGAGGCCGGCCGGGTTCGCGCGGGTCTCGGCCCGCGGGCGCTGCGGCAGCTGGGCGACGCCCCGGCGGCGCAGGCCGAGGCGCAGCCGGTCGGCGACGGCGGTCGCGCCGAGCAGGTCGAGCCGCTCGATGGCCTGCACCTGGTCGTCGACGTCGGGCGCGTCGGCGAGGGCCAGGGCCTCGTCGTAGGGGGCGCCGGCCCGCCGCCACCAGTCGGCGGCGTCGTGGTGGTGCCCGCTCAGCATGAGCCGGTGCGGCTCCGCGATGTGCGCCAGCACCTGGGGGGCATCGATGCGCGCCTCGACGCCGAGCCGGCACAGCCACACGGCGAGGTCGCCGGCGACCCATGCGGTCGCGGGCGTCCCGACGGCGGCGGCGAGCACGGCCGGGGCCGCCGCGAGCCGCGGGTCGTCCGCGCCGGTGAGCCAGGCGCGTTCGGCGAGCGCGGCGAGGACCGGCAGGCGGCGCAGCGGCTCGTCGAGGCGCTCGGCGACAGCCCAGGCGGCGTCGAGGTGGTCCGTCACGACGTCGGCGGCGCCGGCCGCACCGGGCGCACCGGACGGGCTGACGGCGCCGTCGCGGCGCAGCGGCAGCAGCGCGCTGATCAGGTGCGGCCACAGCGTGGCCAGGGGCATGCCGTCGCGGGCGAGGACGTCCGCGGCGTCCTCCGCGGCGGCGCTCCACCGCCCGCCGACGAACCGCAGCCGCGCCCGGACGGCGGTCTGCCAGTGGTTGCAGATCGGGATGTCCCGGGCGATCGTGAAGGCGAGGGACTCCTCCAGGACGCGCTCGGCCTCGCGGAGGCGGCGCTGCTCGACGTCGAGGTAGCTGAGGTTCGAGTAGCCGGTGGAGGCGAGCTCGTCGAGGCCGTGCGCCTTCGCGTCCTCGATGAGGGTGAGCAGCCGGTCACGGGCGCCGGCGGCGCCGAGCCCGAGCGCGGCCGCCGCCCCGACGACGGCGGTGCGCAGGGCGAGGGTGGTGTCGCCGGCCGCCTCGGCGATGCGGCTCGCGTCGGCGCAGTGGCGGGCGGCGAGCTCCTGGTCGCTGCGTAGGAAGGCGAGGTATCCCTTGATGAACTGGGCGCCGCCGGCGTGCGAGGGGGCGGCCGACGCGGCCCGGTCGGCGTGATACTCGGCCTGCTGGCGGCGCGCGCTGTAGTACTCGAACAGCGCGCACGACTCGTGCGCGGACGCCAGCCCGGCGCGGTCGCCGGCCGCGTGCCACAGCGGGAAGGTCGCGGTGACGCTGCCGATGGCCTCCTCCAGGCTGCTCGTCATGTACTGCTCGTAGCCGAGCCGGGTCAGGACGCGGGCCCGCTCGCCGGGCGGGGCGCCGTGCAGGTTGGCCACCGCGATCCGCAGGAACGCGACCGCGTCGGTGTGGTCGCCGGCGCGGGCGGCCTCCTCGGCGGCGTCCTGCGCGTAGCGGGCGGCGCGGACCGGGTCGGCGGCGGAGACCGCGTGGTGGGTCAGCACGGCCGGGTCCCGGGGCTCCAGCCGCTCCAGGGACTCCAGCAGCCGCGCGTGCAGGCGCGCCGCGCCGCCGGCCGGGATGGTGCTCTCCACCGCGAGCCGGGCGAGCTCGTGCCGGAACACCAGGCCCTGCCGGTCGCGCAGCAGCAGCCCCGTGTCGTGCAGGCGGCGCAGCGTCGGCAGGTCCACGCCGAGCGTGGGCAGCACCCGGTCGGCGAGCCGGTCCGGGGCGGTCGCCGCCAGCTGCAGCACCTCGAGGTCCTCGGCGGCGATCCCGGCGGTGCGGGCGAGCACCGCGTCCCGCACCGTCGCCGGCAGCGGCCGCCCGGGCTCCTTCGCGACCTCCGCGACGAAGAACGGGTTGCCGCCGGTCAGCGGGTGCACCTGGGCGGCGTCGAGGGGCCCGCCACGCAGCAGCATCGCGACGCCGTCGACGGTGAGCGGGTCCAGGCGCAGGGTGGTGAGGCCGTCGAGCTTGGCGAAGTCGCCGAGCAGCGGCCGCAGCTGGTGCTGCGCGCCGATCTCGTCGTCGCGGTAGGTGACGACGAGCGCGCACGGCAGCACCTCGAGCCGGCGGACGAGGAAGCGCAGCACCTCGACCGACGCGCCGTCGATCCAGTGCGCGTCCTCGACGACCAGCACGGTCGGCTCGCCGCGCAGCGCCTCGTAGGCGACCTCGCACGCGGCGGCCGGGTCGGTCAGGTCGGCCGGGCGCAGTCCCGCGATCAGGTCGCGGAACGGGCCGAGCGGCCGCGGGGTGACGAGCGGGTCGCAGCCGCCGCGCAGCACGCGCAGCCCGGCCGCCCGCGCGCACGCGACCTCGACCAGCGCCGACTTGCCGGCGCCGGCCTCGCCGACCAGGGCCACCCCCGCGCCGGTGCCGCCGGCCGCGCCGGCGGTCGCGCCCGCCAGCGCGGCGAGCTCGCGATCCCGTTCGTACAGGTCCATGAGGTGACTGTAGGAGCGGCGCCGCCGGGCATCCAGCCCCGGCGGGCGCCACCCGCGTCCGGTCTAGGCCGCCGACGCGGTCTGCGGGCCGAACTCGTTCGCCACGACGGTGACCAGGTCGGCCGGGAAGCCGCCGCGCCGGGCGTGCTCGAGGATCGTGTCGGCGTCGTCGGTCTCGTGCAGGCAGTAGATCTTGTCGCCGGCGACGTAGCTGGTGACCCACGTGTAGGGCACGCCGAGTGAGTCGACGGCCGCGTTGGAGGTCTTGGCGATCTCGGCCAGCTGCTCCTGGGTGAGGTTCGCGGCGCCCTCGATCTGGCGTTCGATGAGAAAGCGGTGCACTGTGCGCTCCTTGGCTGGTGCTCCGGCGGGGCGCCGGGGCGATGCGTCAAGCCTCACCGCCGGCGGCCGCCCGGACATCGGGAGCACCTACCTATTCGAGGGCGATCCTGCGGCGGGCCCGTCTGGGGAGGACGACGAGCGCGCCGACCCCGGTGAGCAGCAATGCCGTGCCCCACAGCAGGATCCCGCCGTCGCCGGTCTTCGGCAGCGCCTCCCCGGTGACCTCCGACGGGGTCGCCGGCGTCGACTTCACGGTGAACCTCGCGACGATCGTGGTGTCCGCCGGCGACGTCACCGGGTCGTTGCCTTTTGTTGCACTCCGTGCCGACCTGCGGGTGGTCAAACAGGATGTCCGCGACGGTGAGGGTGACGACGCCGGGTGTACCGGCGACGAACTGCCCGGTGAGGGTGGCGCCGGGCACGGTCGCCTGCGCCGCGATCGCGCCGTAGGCCGGGCCGGTGAGCTCCACCGTGCCGGACTGGGCGCCGCTGAGCTTCCCGGTGGCGGTGGGTTTGAGGTCACCGGCGATGATCGGGGCCGGGCCGTTCCTGCCGCCGTTGTCGAAGGTGTACGAGACGGTGACGCTGGCGCCGTGACCCGGGTTCGCCGGTGACATGGTGAGCGTGTGCGTGGCGGTCCAGTCCCGGATCGTGCTGAGCGTCTTGCACTTCATCGTCACCGGCGCGGGCCCGAACGTCTCCGCGGGGGTGACCGCCTCCGTGCTCGACGCCGACGCGCCCGCGCCCGCCGAGGCGGAGGCTGAAGCGGAAGCCGAAACGGACGGTGATGCGGACGCCGACGCCGACGGTGACGCCGAGCCGGACGGGCCGGGGGCGACGACGGCGGACGCGGTGACCGGCGTGTCGACCGGCACCGCCCTGTGGTCACGGTCGCCGCTCGCCGAGCAGTACGTGGTGGCGGTCGTGTTGGCGAACGCGACCTGGCGCACCACCAGCGGCACCGTGCCCGCCGCCGTCGCCGTGTACGTGCCGGTGGCGCTGATCGGGCCGAGCGGCACCCCGGCGGCCTTCGCCGACGCCGGGTACGCGGCCTGGCCGAGGGTGACGGTCCCGGTCTGCGCGCCGCCGAGGGCGACGGTGACCCGCACGGGCACGTCGCCGGCGTTGAGCGGCACCGGGCCGTTGGTCACGCCGGCGACGGCGGCGAGGGTCACCGTCACCGGCTGACCGGCCGCGGAGCTCGCCGGCGACTGGCTGAGCGTGAACGTGCCCGCCCACGTGGTCGGCGACGTGCCGGTCCCGGCGTCACTGAAGTACAGCCGGCACCCCAGCGACGCGTCCACCGGCGCCGCGGCGGCCGTTCCGGTGACCACGGCGAGGCCGGTGGCGGCCACGGCGAGCGCCGCGGCGGCCGTCGCGATGCGGCGCATGCCGCTCACCTCCCTTCCACGGTGCGGCGCCGGCGGGCCGGGAGGACGACGAGGAGCCCGATCCCGAGCGTGAGCAGCGCCGGCGGGCCGGGAGGACGACGACCGGCTCGTCGCCGGGCCGGTCTTCGGCAGGGCCGCCGCCTCCGTCGTGGCCGCCGGGGCGGCGGCCTGGGTGGTCGCCTGCGCGGCCGCGCCGAACGTCGGCCGCACCGACGCCTTGTTGGCGGCGATCTCGCCGGCGTTCCCGCCGGAGGGTGGAGCACCCGCAGGTCGGCCGGCGTGGACCTCGTGTCTTCGAGCATCCACTGGGCGGCCCGGTGCGACTGTTGCATCTGCTGGACGAACGGCAGCACGACCAACGGCACCCAGCTGGCGGTCCGGACCTGCAATGGCAACGCCGACCAGCGTCCGAACTCCCTGGCTTCGGCTCGGGTCAGGTGGTGCCGGCGGTGGTCCGGATCAGGGTGGCGCAGGTGTCCGGGTCGTCGGAGAACGGGAGGTGGCCGCAGCCCTTGAGGCTGACGTGGCTGGCGTGCGGCAGGGCTGCGGCGGCGCGGCGGGACTGGAAGGCGGGGAGGATCGCGTCGCGGGTGCCCCAGGCGACGGTGACCGGGATGGTGGCGAGGGCGCCGGGATCGGTGAAGCGGTGCCCGGCGAAGGCGGACCTGGCGGCGCGGAACGCGGGGGCGGCGACCAGGGCGTCGACATCGGCGAGGCACACCGCGGGGTCGAGGCGGGCGGGGTGGCCGAAGAACAGGCCGAACAGGGCGATCCTGCCCGCCGCCGTCGACGCGAGGGCGGGCAGCACCGGGCGGGTGAGGCGGCCGAGGGTGCGGGCGGCGGTCACCGAGGCCTGGCACCAGCGGCGGGAGAGCGGGCCCCAGAAGCCGATCGGGGCGAACGCCGTCACCGACCGGGCCACGCCGCGCCGGCCGAGCTCGAGCGCGACCCCACCGCCGAGCGAGCTCCCCGCCACATGGAAGGACGGACCCGCGAACCGGACCACAGCGTCGGCCAGGGACCGTACGTCCGCGGCGCCGGTCGTACAGGAGGCGCCGAAGCCGGGAAGGTCCAGCGCCACGACGTCGAAGTGAGGCCGGAGGGCGGGCAGGACCGGGTCCCACAGCTGCCGGCGGCTGCCGATGCCGTGGATCAGGACCAGGGGTGGACCGGTGCCGGACCGGTGGTGCGACAGCTCCGTCACGAGGCCACCGTACGTTGTTGACAGTCAGCCAACAACAGGGCACGGTGGCTGCCATGCGGATGAGCGGGGAGCCCGCCGAGCGGGGGCGGCGGCTGGAGCCTGACGTCAGGCGGGAGCAGATCCTCGCCGTCGCGGTGCGGCTGTTCGGGGAGCGGGCCTATGCGGACGTGTCCACCACCGACATCGCCGAGGCGGCCGGGGTCGCCCGCGGGCTGATCAACCACTACTTCGGCACGAAGAAGGGCCTGTTCGTCGAGGCCGTCCGGGTGCTCGTCACGATCCCCGCGGTCGCCGTGGCGCAGCTGCCCGAGGGTGACCTGGCGACCAGGGTCGACGCCAGCGTCACCTGGTTCCTCGACGTGGTGTCCCGGCACAGCCGGTCGTGGCTCGCCGCGGTCGACGGCGGTGGGATCGGGCGCGATCCGGACATCGAGCGGGTTCTCCGCGAGGCCGACGACATCGCCGCCGACAGCATCCTGGTGGCGGTCGGGCTCGACCGGCAGGAAGACCACCGTGACGAGCTGCGGGCGATGGTCCGGGCCTACTGCGGGCTGGCCAAGGCGACCGCCCGCGAGTGGCTGGAGCGCGGCGTGCTCAGCCGGGACCAGGTGCACGTGCTGCTGTCGACCAGCCTCGTCACGCTCGTGGAGCAGGTGTTCAGGAAGCTATGACGCGGATTCTGGTCGTCGGCGCCGGGTTCGGCGGGATCGCGGTCGCGCACCTGTTGCGTGAGGCCGGGTTCCGCGATCTGACCATTGTGGACAAGGCGGGTGGCGTCGGCGGGGTGTGGCGCGACAACACGTATCCGGGCTGCGCGTGCGACATCCCGGCGCCGCTGTACTCGTACTCGTTCGCGCTCAACCCCGGCTGGTCGCAGCGCTTCCCGCCGCAGGCGGAGATCCTCGGCTATCTCCAGCGGTGCGTCCGGGACTTCGGCCTGGAGCCGCACCTGCGGCTCGGCACCGAGGTCGTGGCCGCCGCCTGGACCGGCGAGCGGTGGCGGGTGTCGTACGACAGCGGCGAGACCGACGAGTTCGACGTGCTCATTCCGGCGATGGGGCAGCTGTCGCGGCCGGTGGTCCCGGTGCTGCCGGGCGCGGAGGAGTTCACCGGGCCGGCGATGCACACGGCGCGCTGGGACCCCGGCGTCGACCTGACCGGCAAGCGGGTCGGCGTCATCGGCACGGGTGCCAGCGCGATCCAGCTGGTGCCGGCGATCGCGCCGCACGCCGCGCGGGTCACCGTCTTCCAGCGCACGGCGCCGTGGACGCTGCCGAAGCCGAACCGGCGGTACGGCGGCTGGCGGCGGGCGCTCAACCGCAGGGTCCCCGCGGTGATGCGGGCCGCGCGGGCCGGCACGTGGCTGCTCACCGTCGTGACGGGCAAGGCCGTGACCGGCAACCGGCCGGCGCGCCTCGCGGTCTGGGCCCTGTCCAGCGCACAGCGCGTGGTGCAGGCGCGCGGCATCCGGAAGCGGGTCACGCCGGACTACGCGATGGGCTGCAAGCGGGTGCTGTTCACCGGCGACTGGTTCCGGACCCTGCGCCGCCCCGACGTCGACCTGGTGACCACCGGCATCGAGCGGCTGACCGCGCAGGGCGTCCGCACGCAGGACGGCGCCGTGCACGAGTGCGACGTCCTGGTGTACGGCACCGGCTTCGCGGCCACCGAGTTCCTCGTGCCGGTGCGGATCGCCGGGCGGGACGGGCGCGCCCTGCACGACGAGTGGCGCGGCGGCGCCTACGCGCACCTCGGCATCGCGGTGCCGGGCTTTCCGAACATGTTCCTGATGTACGGGCCGAACACCAATACCGGCAACACGTCGGTGGTGTATTTCCACGAGGCGCAGGCCCGCTACATCGTGCAGGCGGTGCGGATGCTGGCGGGCAGGGGTCCGGTGGAGGTGCGGGCGGAGGTCGCGGGCGCGTTCGACGCCGAGATGCAGCGCCGGCTCGGCGACAGCGTCTGGGTGGGCTGCGACAGCTGGTACCGCACGGACGGCGGGCGCGTCGTCACCAACTGGCCGGGGATGGCGGCCGAGTACGCGGCGCGCACGGCCCACCTGAGCGAAGCGGACTACTCGCCAGCGCGCTGAGGCGAGCCGAACCGCATCCGGAAGTCGCCGGCGACGAACGACAGCAGCGGCCGGCGGCCGGCGAGGAACCGCAGCGGCCCGTCGGGCGCGATCGTCCACGCGACGCGGGCGGGGCCGTAGCGCGCGGCCGAGCGCACCGGGGTCGTCTCGGCGCGCCCCGCGAGGGCCTGCACGACCCGGAACCCGGCCGGCAGCCGCGGCGGCAGCCCGTCCCCGCGCGGCAGGGTCGCCGACGCGATCGGCCCGTCCGCGGCGGACGCCGAGGCGGGGCCGGACGAGGACGGGATCGTCAGGTCGGCGAGGTCCTTCGGGATGCCCCAGAGCTCCCGGCCGCCGTCCCGGGACGCGACGCTGTCCACCCAGATGTGCGTGATGGTGACGCGCGGCCGCCAGCCGGCCCGGGTCAGCACGGCCGAGAGCAGCTCCTGGTATGCCATGTCGCCGCCGGGCCGGTAGTCGACCCACGCGGTGCCGACGAACGCCCGCCTTCCGGCGCGCAGCACCCGGACCGCGCCGTCCAGCTCCGGCGGCAGCGCCGGCACGGCGCCGACCGGCACGGCCCACACGGACACGTGCATCCGGCCACGCAGCGACCACGGCGAAGGTGGATACGACATCGACGGGCTTCCCTCCACGACGGGACTCTACGCCTCTTGACAGCCTGCCAACAAGCGGAGGTCAATCGATCCTCAGGAAACAGCGTTTCGTCCAGCGATACACGTCAGGAGGTAAGCGCTCGCTGTTCTCCAACCGGCCGACCGCGCTGTCCGCCCCTGCTCATCGCCGTCACGGTGAGCCTGTCCGCACCCGCCCGGGCCGCGACGGCGGCCGGCACCTGGACCCAGGTCAGCAACACCGTCGACGTCCCGCGCGCCGGGCTGACCTACCACCCGTCGGCGGACTGGTTCCTGCCCGCCGGCACCGCCAAGGGCCTGGTCCACCTGCAGCACGGGTTCTCCCGCTCCAACGGCAACCTGGCCGACCTCGCCGAGCACTACGCCGCGGCCGGGTTCGTCGTGTTCGCGCCGACACTGCCGTCCGCCGGCATCTTCGGCTGCACGGTCAGCAACCTCGGCAACAACGACCCGTTCCTGAACAACGTCGCGACCTGGCTCGGGCAGGCGAACTCCTCGGGCGGCACGCTCGCCCGTCGTCCCGGCCACACCCGGGTCATCTTCGGCGTCCCCGGCCTCCACGCCGACGGCGCCGAGGCGACCTGGACCGTCGCCTGGGCCGCCGCGGAGAACGCCCGCACCGGCTCGCCGCTCAAGGGCCAGATCGACGCGGGCACGCTGCTGCTCACGGGTCACTCGTTCGGCGGCGCCGCCGGGCTCGGCCTGACCACGGGCCCGTCCACGCCACCGTTCACCGACGTGCCGGTCCCCGCGCCGTCGCAGCTGCGGGCGGCCGCGTTCTACGGCACCGACAACGCCGCCCCCGGCTCGCCGGGGATCCCGCCGGTCGCCAACACCGTCCCGGTCGCGCTGATCCAGGGCGCCGCGGACGGCATCGGCAGCCCCGCGAACGGCCTCGGCACCTGCGCGGTCCTGCAGGGCGTGCCGAAGCTGTACGTGAGTGTCGCCGGCGCCCGGCCCGACCTGTCGCCGCAGACCCTGAACCAGGCGGCGGGTGTGGAGAACATCGCCCGGTGGGCCGCGCTGTGGCTGCGCGCCCAGCTCGGCGACCCGGTCGGTGCCGCCTGGGTCTACGGCATCGGCGACGCCGTCGACGCCGGCGTCGAGACCCAGTTCGTGCGCTGAACACCCGGGGCGGGGGCGCTTCGCCGCGCCCCCGCCGCGTCGCTTGCCGGATGACAACGAACCACCGCTGAGCAGGGCAGATAGGGTTCACCGATCCGGAGTTGGGACGGTGCTCGGTGGACATGAGCCTGCACGTGCAAGGACGCATCGGTGGCGGCATCGTCATCGTGGCCCGGGGCGAGCTCGACTACGGTGCCACGGACCGGTTCCGCCGCTGCGTCGAGCGGGCGCTGCAGCCGCCGCCGGGCACGCTGCACCTCGACCTGCGCCTCGTCACGTTCGTCGACTCCAGCGGCATCGGCGCCCTGGTGGCCGCGCAGCGGCTGGCCGAGCACGCCGGCTCGCGGCTGGTGCTGGAGCACCCGTCGGCCGCGTTGCTGCGCGCGCTGCGCAGCGCCGGCCTGATCAGTCTCTTCGGCCTCCCACCACAATAGGTCCGTCCCCGGTGACAGGAGCGTCCGCGGCGGCACCCGGGCCGGTCGGCTGGGCCGGCACCTTCGCGACGGTGCGCGTGCGGCGCGGCGTCCAGTCCTTGAACGCGAGCGCGCGCCGCTCGATCAGGTGCCATGACAGCGCGGCGGCGCCGAACGCGGCGGTCAGGGACATCGCGATGTAGGGCACGTACCCCCACCGGTTCCAGCCGAGGCCGGCGAGGACCTGCTGGCCGATGAACCCGTAGATGTAGACGCCGTAGGAGTAGTCGTTGCGCCGGCCGATCCACCGCAGCCCGGCCGGCAGCCGCACGGACGCCCAGACCAGCGTGTACACCAGGGCCGGGAACCCGATCACGAAGAAGCCGCCGAGCAGCAGTGACCCGGCGAGGGCGGCGAGGGCGGCGAACCCGGCGCCGTCATGGATGACGACCCGGTCGCGGTACAGCTCCATCACCGCCCCGGCGAGGAACAGCAGCCCCAGGTACATGAGCCAGTGGAACGACACCTCGCCCAGCAGCGGCAGGTGCACCTGTCCGTAGTGCGGGGTCGGCGGCCCCGTCAGCGGGCGGCCCTGGATCTGGTCGGTGACGACGACGCCGTACAGCGCGAGGGCGAGGCACACGACCAGCCACCGCCTGCGGTGCAGCACCGCGGTGACGGCGAGCGTCCCGGCCACGGCGTAGCAGAGCACCTCGTACACCAGCGACCACAGCGCACCGTCGAACACGCTGCCGCCGGACTGCCGCCCCCAGGGGGTGGACGCACCGAGCAGGTCGTGGATGCCGTACTGGCGGACGCCGGTGAACCAGTTGCCGGTGACGTACTGCAGCGGCCCCTTCGGCCCGGACCAGAACCCCCGGAGCGTCCCCCACTCGTGCAACGCGACGAGCGGCGCGACCACGAACGCCGTCACGAGCAGGCACACCCACAGCGCCGGCAGGATGCGCAGCATCCGGTGCCACACGAACCGGCCGATCGTCGTGCGCGCCGCGCTGCGCGTGATGAGAAGCCCCGAAAGCACGAAGAAACCGAACACCGCGAGGGTGCCGGTGTTGGTCTGCCCCCGGAACAGCGACTCGCCGAGATCCTCCCAGCCGAAGCCGAGCGACGTGCCGTGCGTGAACACGACCAGGACCGCCAGGCCCAGCCGGATCGCGCCGATCCCGTTGTCCCGCCCCGAATACAGCTGCTCGAGCGTCACGGGCCTGCGCCCGTGCCGCGACCGTGACCGCACTCGCGTCACCACATACCTCTCCCTCGCGCAAGCGCGACGGGTAGGGACGCGGGCCGGGCGGACCAGCGTCAGACCTCGCTGACAATCGCGGATTTCACGGGGGGATTGACGCGAGCGCCGCGTCCTCGAAGAGGCTATCCCACCGATCCCGTGACGCAGGGTGAATGGGGGGCGGCAGGACGGTGAAGTGTCACCGGGTGAATCCCGGCGCGCGTTCACTCACCCGTTAGTCTGGCGGGCGTGCGCCTGGTGTCGTTGCTGCCGTCCGCGACGGAGATCGTCTACGCGCTTGGACTCGGCGACGACCTGGTCGGCGTGACGTTCGAGTGCGACGAGCCGCCGGCCGCGCGGACCGGCAAGACCGTGGTCGTCGGCGGGCGCGACACCCGCGGGATGGCGCCGGCGGAGATCGACGCGTATGTGCGGGAGCGGTTCGCGGCGGGCGAGGACCTTTACACGCTGCACGCCGGCGCCCTGGCCGCGCTCGACCCGGAGCTGATCCTGACGCAGGACCTGTGCCGGGTGTGCGCGCTGCCGTCCGGGCACGTGTCCGACGCCCTGGAGCACCTCGGCTGCCGCGCCGACGTGCTGTCGCTCGACCCGCACTCCCTGGAGGAAGTACTCGGCACGATCGTGGCGGTCGCCGCCCGCGCCGGGGTGCCGGACCGGGCGGCCCGGCTGGTCGCGGGCCTGCGGGCGCGGCTGGACGCGGTCGCGGCGGCGGTCGCCGGGCGCCCGCGGCCGCGGGTGCTCGTCGTGGAGTGGGTCGACCCGCCGTTCACCGCCGGCCACTGGGTGCCGGATCTGGTGACGGCCGCCGGCGGGGAGCCGGTCGCGGCGCATCCCGGCGCGCGGTCGCAGGCGACGACCTGGGACACGCTGACCGCGGCGAGGCCGGACGTGGTCGTGGTGGCGCCGTGCGGGTTCCACCTCGACGGCGCCGCCGAGCAGGCCCGGCTCGTCGCGCCGCGCTTCCCGGACGCCGCCGTGTGGGCGATCGACGCCGACGGCATCGTGGTGCGGCCCGGCCCGCGGCTCGTCGACGGGGTGGAGGCGCTCGCCGCGCTGCTGCACCCGGACGCCTGCCCTCAGCAATGGCGACGGGCCCGCGCCACGCCCATCAGCTGAGCGTCGCACGGGCCCGTCATGCAAGCGGTCACCGGCAGGTGCGCGGCTTCCGGAGCAGGATGGAGAAGGTCAGAGACCGCGGACGTTGTCCGCCTGCGGGCCCTTCTGGCCCTGGGTCACGTCGTATTCGACCTTCTGGCCCTCGGTGAGCTCGCGGTAGCCGCTGCTCGCGATGGCCGAGTAGTGCACGAAGACGTCCGCGCCGCCGTCGTCCTGCTGGATGAAGCCGAAGCCCTTTTCGGAGTTGAACCACTTCACGGTACCGCTAGCCACACGTTCCTCCTGAAACACGGCGAGTCCTGCCGGCCATCGTTGCCGGCAGTGAAGACCCCGCCGGGTCTACCGTACTGCCAGCGAGCCGATGGAGACAGCCGGGGATCCACGCCAGTCACCCGAATCCCCTGGTCGTATGAGTCATAAAACGGTCTTTTCGTCGCATTTCATGCCTGCCTGGTCGCCCAATAGGGTGATCTTCTATGAGCGCGATCACCCATCTCGACCTCACGGGCTTCCAACAGGTGGATCAGTACGCCTGGCAGCACGAGCAGGGTCCGGTGATGACGCTGCACTTCTTCGACCTGCGCCCCGACCTGCCGGCCCCGCTGCACGACCCCGCCGCCCTGTTCGCCGGCACGGCCCGGCGGACCGCGGCGGCCGGCGGCGGGCTCATCGACGCGGCCGTCGAGCCGGTCGACGGCGTGCCCGCGCTGCGGCAGGTGGTGAAGGTGCGCCACCCGCAGGGCCACGGCCTGGTGTTCCTCGGCTCCTACACGGTCCCGCGGGCCACCTGCAGCACCGTGCTGAAGCTGCAGGCCGCGGAGACCGGCACGACCGGCGGACGGGAGGCACTCATCTTCGCGAAGCTCGGTCCCGAACGGATGAACAAGCCGTCACCGTTCGCCCCGGACGCCACCGGCGGCCTGCCCTCCCACCACGCCGACGACGAGGAGTACGACGCCGAGTTCCCGCACCACCCGCTGACCGCGACCCGGGCGATGCTGCGCCGGCTGCTGCCCAGCATCCGCCTCGACGAGCGCTTCAAGGCCCTCCCCCCGTTCTAGGCGTTCTGCTGCGCCTCCACGATCAGGTCGTCCTCGGTGGCGCCGCGGCGCCAGTAGCCGGTGAACATGACCCGGCGGCGGTCGATGCCGCGCTCATGGACCAGGTGCCGGCGCACGGACCGCACGACGCCGGGCTCCCCCGCCACCCACGCGTACGGGGTGCCCGGCGGCAGCTCGGCGGCGCGGACCGCGTCCAGGACGCCACCGCCGACCAGCCAGGTCAGCTCGGCGCCTTCGGGGCGGGGCAGGTCCCGTACATCGGCCGCGTCGTGCACCTCGATCCACGCCCGGACCGGCATGGAGGTGCCGATCCACGCCAGGATGCCCGCGAGCGCCGGCACGGCCGTCTCGTCGCCGGTGAGCAGCACCCAGTCGGTGCCCTCCGGCGGGCGGAAGTCGACGCCGCCGTTGTCGGCGACGGTCGGGGCGAGCACGACGGCGCGGTCGCCGGGGCGCGCGTGCCGGGCCCAGGTCGACGCGGGGCCGGCGGTGACCGTGTCGTGCACGGCGAAGTCGACGTCGAACTCGTCGCCGCGCTGCTCCCGCACCGTGTAGGTGCGGTCGACGCTCCTGCGGGCCCTGGCCAGGACGCTGCGCCCCCGGGCCGGCGCCGTGCTGCTCGACGGGCACGACATCCGCACCCGGCCGACCCGCGAGGTCGCCCGGACCCTCGGGCTGCTGTCACAGACGGCGACCGCGCCCGGCGGCATCACCGTCGCCGACCTCGTGGCCCACGGGCGGTACCCGCACCACGGCCCCCTCGGCCCCTGGACCGCCGCCGACCGGCACGCGGTCCGCGACGCGATGGAGGCGACCGGCACCACCGCCCTGGCAACGACCCCGGTCGACGAGCTGTCCGGCGGCCAGCGGCAGCGGGTGTGGATCGCGACGGCCCTGGCCCAGGACACGCCGCTGCTGCTGCTCGACGAGCCGACCACGTACCTCGACGTCACCCACCAGATCGAGGTCCTTGAGCTGTGCGCCCGGCTGCACCGGGACCGCGGCCGCACCCTCGTCGCGGTGCTGCACGACCTGCACCTCTCGGCCCGCTACGCGACGCACCTGATCGCCATGCGCGCCGGCCGGATCGTCGCCGAGGGGACGCCGGCTCAGGTGGTGACGGCGCCGGTCGTCGCGGCGGTCTTCGGCCTGGCCTGCCGCGTCATGCCCGACCCGGAGACCGGAACTCCCATGGTGATCCCGCGCGCTCCCGCCGGATCCGGCGGACCTGCCGCTCGACCCGCACCTCCTGCAGCGCCGTCGCCGTAGCGACCCCGGCGACGGACCCGACGAACCACACGAACGGCGCGGCAACCACCGCGGCGGCGACAGACAGCAGCACGACAACCCTCTCGGTCGGAAGCACTCCATGATGCCTGCCCCGCATTGCGCCCAGGTTGCGGCCCGGTCAGCCCAGGTTGCGACCCCGTCAGGGGCGAGGCGCCGACCACGGGCCGTCCGGGGCCAGGGCCACCAGTACCTCCAGCAGCTGCGGCGGCTGGAGCTCGTCCGGCAGCGACGCCAGGTCCGGCCAGGCGACCCACGCGAATGAGTCGAGCGTCACCTGCTCGTGGGGCAGCAGGCCGGTCCGGACCAGCGGCGGCCGCTCGGTGTCGAACCGGGCGAGGAAGAACTGCTCGATCCCGACGTACCGGACGCCCTTCCACCACGAGTCGCGGGACACCGGCACCCATCGCTCCCCCACGCGCGCCGCGTCGAGGCCCGTCTCCTCGGCAAGCTCCCGCCGCGCCGCCTCGAACGGGGTCTCGCCGGGGTCGATGCCGCCACCGGGCGGCTCCCACAGCCACCTGCCGTCGGAAGGGTCCCGCCACCGCAGCAGCAGCACCCGGTCGGCGGCGTCCAGGCAGATGACCCGCGCGGCGGGCCGGTGCTTCGTCACGCCCCCGACCGTAGCCGCTTTGCCGGCCACCGTCCGATGAGGAAGATGGACAACCTTGACGTCCTCCCCACGTCTGAGGTGGGGATTCCAGCGGTCGCCCGCTGGGCTTCCTGCTTCACCGGCGACTGCCCGTCCGAGATGACTCTCGTTGGGGTCTTACACCGCCTCCACAGGCGGTCACGGAGAGTCCCTCCGCGAGGATGTTGCGGGCCGCGTTGACGTCCCGGTCGTGGACCGTGCCGCACCGGCATATCCACGACCTGACGTGCAGCGGCATCCGCTCAGCGAGCACGCCACAGGTCGAGCACAGTTTGGACGACGGGAACCATCGGTCTACGACGACCAGGGTGCGGCCGTGCCAGTCGGTCTTGTATTCGAGCATGGTGCGGAACTGCCGCCAGGCCACGTCGCTGATGGCGCGGGCCAGGCGATGGTTTCGGATCATGTTGCGGACGGTCAGGTCCTCGACCACGATCGTTTGGTTCTCACGAACGAGCCGAGTACTCAACTTGTGCAGGTGATCCCTGCGCCGGTCGCTGATCCGGGCATGCACGCGGGCCACCTTCAGCCGGGCCTTCGCCCGGTTCGCGGACCCCTTCTCCTTCCTGGCCAGGTCGCGTTGAGCGCGGGCGAGCGCGGCCCGGTCCCGGCACTCATGCTTCGGGTTGACCACCTTCTCACCGGTGGACAGCGTGAGCAGACTGTCCAGGCCGGCGTCGACACCGACCGCACCCGCGGCAGGGACGGACTCGACCCGGTCCTCGCAGAGCAGGGACACGAACCAGCGGCCCGCGGCGTCCTGCGACACGGTCACCGTGGACGGCGATGCTCCCTCCGGCAGGGAACGCGACCACACGATGTCCAGCGGCGCATCCATCTTGGCCAGGGTCAGCCGGCCGTCCCGCCAGCGGAACGCGCTGCTGGTGTACTCCGCCGAGCGACACGACCGCTTCCTGGACTTGAACGTCGGATACCTGGCCCGCTTGGCGAAGAAGTTCGTGAACGCGGACTGCAGGTGACGCAGCGCCTGCTGCAACGGCACCGAGGAGACCTCGTTGAGGAACGACAGCTCCTCAGTCTTCTTCCAGCCGGTGAGCAGCCTGCTGGTGGCGTTGTAGTTGACCCGCTCCTGCCGCATAGCCCACGCCTCGGTGCGAGCCTGCAACGCCATGTTGTACACCAACCGGACAGACCCGAACGTCCGGGCAAGCTCAGCAGCCTGCTCGGCACTCGGGTAGAAGCGGTACTTGAACGCACGCTTCACAGTCCTGGACAAGGCCCATAAGCTAACACGCCAACCAGTGAACGTTACGGCGAGCGCGGGTGGACGCCGAACCGCCTTGGCGGCGGATCGACCTCCCTACCTCCGCTTCCTCCCCGCGGCGAACGCCGCGGGTTTCCACGGAGGTTTCCGATGACCAGCACCCCCGGCCCGGGCCGGCTGAGGCAGAACGCCATCTACCGCGCCGGCGTGCTCGGGCGCGCGCCGGACGTGCCCACCGACGCCGACGAGCTGGAGCGGCGGGCGCGCAGGGCCATGTCGCGGAGGGCCTGGGCGTACGTGGCGGGCGGCGCGGGCGGTGGCGCCACCATGCGACACAACCGGGCCGCGTTCGAGCGGTGGCGGATCGTGCCGCGGATGCTGCACGGCGTCACCACGCGGGACCTCACCACCACGGTGGCCGGCACACCGCTGCGCGCGCCGCTGCTGCTCGCCCCCGTCGGCGCGGGCGCGCTCGTGACGCCGGGCAGCGACGTCCGCATCGCCGAGGGCGCGGCCGCGGCGGGCGTGCCGTACATCTTCTCCAGCCAGGGCTGCGACCCGATGGAGCGCACCGCGGCAAGCATGGGCGACACCCCGTTCTGGCACCAGCTGTACTGGTCGACCGACGAGCGGCTCGTCGACTCGATGATCGGCCGTGCGGAGGACTGCGGCGCCCGCGCGCTCGTCGTCACGCTCGACACGACGCTGCTCGGCTGGCGACCGCAGGACCTCAACCTCGGCTCGCTGCCGTTCGCGCAGGGTCTGGGGATCGCTCAGTACACCTCGGACCCGCGCTTCATGGAGATCGTCCGCGAACGCATGACCGCCCCCGCCGGCAGGCCGCAGGTCACGCTCGGCGCGCTGCGGACGCTGTGGTCGATGGCGCGCAACCACCCCGGAGGCACCGCCGCCAACCTGCGCTCCAAGGAGCCGCGCGCCGCCGTCGAGACCTTCCTCGACATCTACTCCAACCCCGGCCTGAGCTGGCGGCACGTGGAGACGCTGCGCCGCCGCACGAAGCTGCCGATCCTGCTCAAGGGCATCCTGCACCCCGACGACGCGAAGACCGCGGTCGCGGCCGGGGTCGACGGCATCATCGTCTCCAACCACGGCGGCCGGCAGGTCGACCACACGGTCGCCGCCCTCGACGCGCTGGTCGCCGTCCGCGACGCCGTCGGCCCCGACCCGACGGTCCTGTTCGACAGCGGCATCCGCTCCGGCGCGGACGTGTTCGTCGCGCTCGCCCTCGGCGCCGACGCGTGCCTGCTCGGGCGGCCGCACATCTACGGTCTCGCGATCGCCGGTGCAGACGGTGTACGGCAGGTCGCCGAGAACATCGTCGCCGAGCTCGACCTGACGATGGCCCTCACCGGCGTCCCGGACGTCGCCGCCATCACCCGCTCGCTGCTGCGGGAGCACGCCCGGTAGCCGAAGCGTCGTCCTTTCGACAGTCCCCGACCGGCTTCCTCGCCGGCCTCCGCCTGCGGCCGGTCGTGGAGGGCCTCGCCCGCGCCGCGACCTGGCGCCGTCTGTCGGTCTTCGGTCTCATGTACGCCGCGGGCCTCGCCATCCTGCCTCTGACCCCACTCGCCCGCCCGGTCGTCAGCGTCGCCGCCATCGGGTTCGGCGTGACGGCGGTGGCGCTCGCGGCCCGGTCCCGCGCAGTGTCGGCGACGATCGGCGGCATCGGCCGCCGGACCCTGCCGATCTACGTGCTGCACATGCCGGTCCTGGCGATCCTGCACGCCGTGCTCGTCGAGCCGGTGTCGGGCGCGGACCCGGCGATGCGGGTGCTGCTGACCGTCGCTGTCACCTGGATCTGCCTGGTCCTGGAGTGCGGTCTGCCGGCCCCGCTCCTCGATCTGCCGGCCCGGAAAAGTGTCGTACCCGGGGCGTAGCGTCCAGGGCATGACGGGGGTCGGCGGGTTCTTGTGGGGTGTCGTCGCGTGGGCCAGGACCGTCGTCCTGCGGCAGGCGTCCGCGACGACGGCCCGGCACGAGGGGGTGCCGTCAGTCCCAGGCGCGGCCGAGGGTGGTGAGGCCGGCGGCGTATTCGATGCGCGACAGCCACGGCAGCGGCCACGCCGCCATGCCCAGCGACGCGCCCAGGAAGGCGCCGGCGAGGCAGGCGATCGAGTCCGAGTCACCGGCGGTGGTGGCGGCCCGGGCGAGGGCGGTCACCGGGTCGTCCGCGTGGCGGATCGCGCACAGCAGGCCGGTGGCCAGGGCCTCCTCGGCGATCCAGCCCTCCCCGGTGGCCGCGCACGGGTCGCCGCCGTCGTCGGGGGCCGCCAGGGCGGCGTCGAGACGGTCGAGCACGTCGAGGCATTCGTCCCAGCCGCGGCTGATGAACTGCTCCGGCGAGCTCACCGCCGGCTGCTGCCAGAGCGTGCCGAGCCAGTCCGACCGGTAGATGGTCCGCTGCGACTCGCACCGGTCGCGCAGCGCGGCGGGCAGCGACGCGATGGGGGCGCCGTCGCGGAGCAGGCGCACGGCAAGCGCGGTGAGCTCGCTGGCCGCGAGGGCCGTCGGATGACCGTGGGTCATGGCGGCCTGCAGCTGGGCGACGCCCGCGAGGGTGTCCAGGTCGTAGGAGGGGACGAGCCCGACCGGCGCGACCCGCATGTTGGCGCCGCAGCCCTTGGAGCCCGCGACGGTCGCCTCGGTCCATAGCACGCCCTGGGCGAGCCCGCCGCACGCCCGCAGGCACGTCATGCCCGGCGCCCGGTTGTTGTCGGGGCTGTGCGCCCACTCCACGAAGCGGGCCCGCAGCAGCGGCTCCAGCGCGGCGGCGGTGGCAGCGGGAGCGTCCAGCAGCGCCCACCCGACTGCGAGCGTCATCTGTGTGTCGTCGGTGACGAGTGCCGGGTCGCCTTCGAGCTCGCGGGGACCACCGGCCCCGTAGCGCGCGACGATCGCGTCGACCGTCATGAACTCGGTCGGTTTGCCGAGTGCATCGCCGTACGCGAGACCGAAGAGACACCCGGAGGCCGTGGTCGACATGCGATGGATCGTAGCCGGGCCGCACCGACCACCGACCCACCGAAGCCCGCAGCCGCAACTCAGCCGTGTCCGCTGACGGCGGCGCAGCACCATTCGCCGCTGCGGTGACGATGACGCCGACCTGTCAGCACACACTCGTCGTCGCTGTTCGGCAGGTTGACGCCGCAATCCACGCCGCGGCACTGCTCGCAGCGTTCCAGGGTCGAAGGCCGGGCAGACGGCCACCCTCCGGCCCGAGCCCCCACCGGTTCGCAGCGTGGTCGGCCGTTGATCGGGACCGCCGCCCGGACGCCCCGACCCGGACGCCACGGCCCAGACGTCACGGCCCAGACGTCACGGCCCAGACGTCACGGCCCAGACGTCACGGCCCAGACGTCACGGCCCAGACGTCACGGCGGCGGCGCAGATAGGTCCCGACTCCAGTTCGCGGCGTGGTCGGCCTTCGAGCGGACCGCCGCCCGGACTCCCCCGGCCCAGATACCCCAACCCGGACGCCACGCCCCAGATGCCACCGCCCGGATGCCACGGTTCAGGCGTCACGGCCCGGACGCCACTGTTCAGGCGTCACGGCGGCGCGGATAGTCCCGGCTCTCCCTGCCGGCGCACGCTTTGTCGGCCAGGACCCGATCCAGGCAGGTCCGCGGCCAGCCCAGCGCGCAGCGGCGGGACCCGTCTGCCGTCGAGGACCACGGTGAACTGCAGACTGTTGCCGCGGTCAGAACGATCGACAGCGACTTCTTGCCCTGCTCGCAGCCGAGGTGGATCCTGGCGTCAAGGGCACCACGGGAGCGGCCGAAGGCAAGGTCGAATGGCTCCTGCCGAACATCGCCGGGTGAACCGGCCTGCAGATCCCCCATACCGCGCCCCGGCGGCGTGCCGGTCCGTCCGCGCGGTGGAGTCCACCGACACGTCCCAGGTGACGTGTCCGACCTCGGCGACCAGGGCTGCGACGCGACCGGATCTGCGCCCAGACATCACAGCACTGCTCCTGCGGCGAACGTCCCGTCACGGTGGGCACCGGGCAGCGTGCTGATGTGTCCGGACGCTGGTGGGGTCCATGCTGGCGTCCCACCGGATCTGGTCGTGGCGGTCGCATGCGCCTGCGACGCGGTCAGCATCACGGCGCTCCCGTCTGGATCCGTCGCCGGAGCCCGTCGATCAGGTGCCGTGGCCGGAAAACCGGACCCGCGGACACGACGGTCGGTCACCCGCAAAGAATGGGAATCCGCCCGATGGCAGCGGGCCCTGCTGCACTTCGGCGGTCGGTGCGGCATCGACGCCGGCGGACGGTCGGTGGTCGGCAGCCGGAGGGATCGCAAGTGGGGCGCGGTGAGCAGTGAGGCGCCGAAGCAGGTGGCCACGACCAGGCTGACCGCACCTCCGGCGGCGATGTCCCTGGCCCGGGGCAGCAGGAGCCCGCAGACCTTGCCGCTGACGGCGAGTGTGACCGCGAGGGCTGTCATGGTTCCGGTCCGGGTCGCCCATAGTCGCGCTGTGCCGGCCGGTGCGGCGACGAGGGCGACCGTCAGCAGCGTGCCGGCGGCTGGGACGGCGGTGACGACCCACGCACCCGATCAGCAGCAGCACCGTGGCGTCGATCGTGGTGACGGGCAGGCCGGCCGGGCTCCGTCACGGTCGAACGCCGTGAACGTCACCTCCTTCCCCGCACCGCCCAGCACCGTCGCGACGACGGCGAGGTCGTGCCGGTCGACGGTGAGGATGGACCCGGCGAGGAACGCGGTCAGGTCCGTGGCGAGCCCTCGCTGCGCCGACAGCAGCGCGACACCGGCGGCGAGGACGACGGCGTTGGCGGTGCTCGGGTCGTGCCGTCGTGACAGGGCTGCGACGAGCAGCGCGGCGAGCAATGCGGTCGTTGCGGGGATCCGGCCAGATGTGAGGATCCTCCCCGTCGCGGATCGTCACGCCGGTGCTCATGTCGGCGACGTTGCCCTTGAAGCCGGCGGAGGCGATCGTCGCGTCGAGCCAGCCCTCCAGGCCGACGCCGTTCTTGACGAGCACACGGGCGGCTCCGATCGCGGTCACGTCGGCGGCGGGCGGCTCGTCGTCATGTGGGGTCGATGTTGGGCTTGAGGATCTGCGTGACGCTGAACCGGTCACCGCCGGCGGCGCGGGCGAAGCCGGCGACCTGGGTGGTGGTCGCGACGACCGCGAGCCGGTCTCCTCGTCCCGCCGTGGCGGGTGTGCCCGCGTCGCCGCATCGGCGAGCGCGGCCAGGGCCGCGGCGGCGGCCATGGACGTTCGAATTCTCATCATCGTCTGCTCATCGCAGTCCAGTCGGCGAAGTCCGCCCCGGACGCGTGCAGGCCGGCGGCGACGCCGCTGACGACGGCCCAGGCGTACGGCAGCGAGTCCCGCACGCAGGCGACGAACGCGCCGTCGTCGATCGGGCCCGCCTCGGCCCGCTCCAACAGTGCGGTGGGTACGTCCGGTGACATGCTCCTCCGGTTCGGTGAGTTCGAGTTCCTTCCCTCACTGGCATCGGTTTCATTTCCATGGTCAAGCGGAACGGTCGTTTGCACACGGACGGCCCCGGCAGCGCGCGCTGCCGGGGCCGTGCGGGATCGTTCGGGTCGGTTACTTCAGCGAGTTGACGGCGGACGCCGCGCCCTGGCCGGAGGTGCCGCGCGCCGCCTTGGGCTTCGCGGCGGAGCCGGCGGAACCGGTCGAAGCGGAGCCGGCCGAAGCCGGGCCGGCCGAAGCCGAACCGGTCGAAGCGGAACCGGTCGAAGCCGGGCCGGTCGAAGCCGGGGCGGCCGAAGCCGCGCGGGACGACGGCGTCGTGGTGGTGCTGGACGACGCGGCGGATGACATCGCGGGTGATGCCGCGGGCGGCGTGATCGAGGCAGTGGACGACGGAGAGGAGGCGAGCTTCCTCGCCGTCGCCTGCGCCTGCGCGAGGGTCGGGTTGGCACGCAGCTGCCGGGCGCCCTCGACGATCTGCTCGTACTTGCCGCGGCCGGCACGGGTGCCCAGCACGTAACCGGTGGCGAGCCCGGCGGCCAATGTCAGCAGTCTCATCTGGTCTCCTCGAAGGTACGGGCGAAGGTACGGGTGCTCAACTCCCACGGCTTTGTGCCCCGCCCGGCACGAGGTCAAACTCCCGTCGACGATCCTCCGGCACGGGTGAGGCCGGAGGCGGCACGAATTCGTGATCGTGCAGGGAGACGATGTACGGCGGCGCGAGCGGAGGCCGGTCCATGGGAACACCCGTCCGCGCGGGCACCGTCGCGCTCTGCGTGCTGCTGAGCGTCGCCGCCGGCTGCACGGCCGACGCCCCGGCGAAGCCACCGCCGACCAAGAACGCGGCGCCGGGCGTCACCGACCCGACCGCCTTCGGCCACGGTCCGATCGACCCGTCCGCGAGCGGCGACGCCTCGGTCGCCGTCAGCACGATCGCGCGGCACCTCGACGTCCCGTGGGGCCTGACGTTCCTGCCCGACGGCAGCGCCCTCGTCACCGAGCGGCGGACGCTGCGGATCCTGCGGATCGGCCCGGGCAGGGCCGCCGACGGCACGCAGGCGGTCACGCCGGTGACGAAGATCAGCGAGGCGGTGTCGGACAACGAGGGCGGGCTGCTCGGCATCGCCGCGTCGCCGCGGTTCGCCGTCGACCAGACGGTCTTCATCTACTACACCACCCGCGACGACAACCGGATCGCCAGGCTGAAGCTGGGCGAGCGGCCCAGGCCGATCCTCACCGGCATCCCGCGCGGCGGCATCCACAACGGCGGACGGCTCGAGTTCGGCCCCGACGGGTACCTGTACGCGACCACCGGCGAAGCGTCGAGGACCGAGGCGGCGCAGCAGCTCAGCAATCTCGGCGGGAAGATCCTGCGGATGACGACCGACGGCAAGCCGCCGCCCGGCAACCCGTTCCGCGGCTCGCTCGTCTGGTCCTACGGCCACCGCAACCCGGAGGGCCTGGACTGGGGCCCCGACGGCACGATGTACGAGACCGAGATCGGCGAGGCCGTCTGGGACGAGCTGAACGTCATCCTGCCCGGCGGCAACTACGGCTGGCCGCTCGTGGAGGGCATCGGCGGCAAACCGCAGTTCATCGACCCGGTGGTGACCTGGCACCCGGAGGTCGGGGTCAGCGCCGACGTGGCCGTGCTCGGCAGCACCGCCGTCGTCACCTGCCTGCGCGGGCAGCGCGTCTACCTCGTCGCCCTCGACCGCAGCCTGCAGAAGGAGGCCGGCAGGCGGCCGACCGAGGGCGGCGGACCCGACGCGCCGAGCATCCGGTGGCGGCCCAGCGGCGGGGTGGCGAAGAAGCCCGTGGAGGCCCTCGCGACGAAGTACGGCCGCCTGCGCTCCGCCGTCAGGGCACCCGACGGCAGCGTCTGGATGACGACGTCCAACCGCGACGGCCGCCTCGACCGCGGACCCTCCGCCGATGACGACCGCATCCTGCGCCTTTCCCTGAACCCGCTCGTCTCACCGGGCCCACGGTGAACGTCGGCGGTCTGGCGAAGCTGCGACACGCGGTGCGGCACCGGCCGCGTCGCGTCGCGGCGGCCTGCCTGCTCTGCGCGGTCCTGCTCGGCGTGCTGCTGGTCGTACAGACGCGGAACACCGAGACGCATGGACGGCGGTGCGCGGAGGCCGGGGCGGTCTCGATGCCACGCCGGACGGTCAACGACGCCGAACTGTCCCAGCGGCGGCTGCGCTGCGCCGACCTGGAGCGGTCCACTGTGGACGGGTTCGTCCGCGAGGCGAACCTCAGCGGCTCCAACCTGCACGAGGCCGACCTGCGGACGGTGTCGATGGAGAACGTCGACCTGACCGGCGCGGACCTCACCGGCGCCGACGTCCGCGACGCCACGCTCACCGGCGTCGAGCTCGGCCGCGCCGACCTGCGCCGCACCACCTGGGACGGCAGCACGTTCGCCGACACCGGCCTGCGCGGCGCCGTGCTGCGCGGCGCGAAGCTGCGACGGACCGAGTTCCGCCGGTCCGACTTCGGCGGCGCGGACGTCCGGGGCGCGGACCTGACCGGCACCCTCCTGGCCGACACCGACCTGCGCGGCGCCCGTCTCGACGACGCCGACCTCGACGACGTGACGTGGGTGAACGTGGTCTGCCCCGACGGCACGAAGTCCGGCGGTGACCGGCGCGAGTCCTGCGCCGGCCACCTCACCCGGCGGTGACCTTCGGCCCCTGGCCCGTCAGGGGCGTTGCTGCGGCCCGCGCGTCGGGCCGTGGACGACCGGCCGGCCGTCCTCCCAGGTGACCTCGTCGAGCCACAGCTGCCGGCCGGGGCTGACCGAGCCTTCCGCGCCGGGCGGCCACGCGTGGTACAGCAGCCAGGTCCGGCCCTTGAACTCCACCATGGACGCGTGGCCCGGCCCGGACGCGCCGCCGCCGGACTTCAGGACCGGGTCGCCGCCGGGCTTGCGGCACGGGCCGAGCGGCGTGTCGCACAGCGCGTAGCCTTCGGCGTAGTCGGCCTTGTCGTAGGCGTTGGCCGCGTAGAACAGGTACAGCCGGTCCTCGTGCCGCCACAGGAACGGGCCCTCGACGACGTGGCCCTCCCACGGCTCGGTCTGCCGCAGCAGCCGCACCGGCTCCCCCACCAGGCGCAGCCCGTCCTCCGACAGCCGCTGCGACCACAGCCAGGTGTCCTGTCCGACGGCGTTGCCGTCGTTCTTCCACAGCAGGTACAGGCTGCCGTCGCTGTCACGGAAGGGGCTGGCGTCGATGGAGCCGCCGAGGTCCGCCTGGCACACGAGGGGCGCGGCGGCGGTGTCCGTGTACGGGCCGCCGGGCCGCGTGGCGGTCGCCCGCGCGATGCACTGCCGCCCCGAGGCCCGGTCCGCGACGGTCGGGTAGAGCACGTAGCGCTGCGGGCCGAGCGCGATCGCCTCCGGCGCCCACGTCTTGCCGGGGTCGGCCCAGGCGGGCAGCACCGGCATCGCGTCGCCGGCCGGCCTCCAGGTCACGAGGTCCGGCGAGGTGAGCACCGGGACGTTCGACCCGGCGGCGTTGGTGTGGAAGAGGTACCAGGTGCCGTCGGCGAGCACCGCCTGCGGGTCGGGCGTGTCTCCACTGTGGACGGGATTGCTGAACACGGCGTCGCCGCCTTCCGGCTCTGTTGTCGAACGGCCGTCGCCGCAGCCGCCGAGGGAGAGGACAGCGACTGCGGCGACGGCCAGGAGCGGACTCTTCACCCCTTGAGCCCGCTGCGGGAGACGCCCTCGATCACGTGCCGCTGGGCGAGGACGAACAGCACCAGCGCCGGCACGCTGGCGAGCACCGCACCGGCCATGACGACCGGATAGTCGGTGACGTACGCGCCCTGCAGCAGCCCGAGCCCGGCCGGCAGCGTCAGCCGGTCCGCGCTGAACAGGGTGTAGACCGGCCACAGGAAGTCGTTCCAGTTGGTCAGGAACGACAGCACGACCAGGGTGGCGAGCGCCGGCCGGGACAGCGGCAGCACCACCTTCACGAACACCTGCCACTGGTTGGCCCCGTCGAGCACGGCCGCCTCCTCCAGCTCGCGCGGCAGCGACAGGAAGAACTGGCGCAGGAAGAACACGCCGAACGCCGACGCCGCCGTCGGCACGACCAGCACGGTGATCGTGTCGAGCCAGCCGAGCGTGTCCGCGATGAGGAACCCCGGGATGATGAGCGTCGCCGGCGGCACGAACAGGGTCGCGACGATGACGGCGAACACCGCGCCCCGGCCCCGGAACCGCATCCGCGCCAGGGCGTACGCGGCGGTGGCTGCGGTGACGAGCACGAGCGCCGCGTGCAGGGTGGCGGCGAGCATGCTGTTGACGAACCAGCGCAGCACCGGGTTCTGGGAGCCGGCCTCGAACAGCCGCCCGTACCCGTAGGTCGAGACCGGGTGCGGCAGCCACGTCGGCGGGCTCTGCTGCGCGGCCGGGTAGGTCTTGAAGGAGGTCAGCGCCATCCACACCAGCGGGACGACGAAGACCGCCGTGAAGGCGAGGAGGGTGGCGTACAGCGCGACGCGGCGGATGATGTTCAGCGCGCCGGCTCTCGTGGTCGGCACCGGCCGGGGTGGCAGCGCTGTCCCGCGCCCTTCTGGTGGCAGAGTCACGAGTCCTCCTGGTAGCGGAAGAGCCGGAAGTTGGCGACGCTGACGACCGCCAGCATGAGGGTCAGGGTGACGCTCATCGCGGCCGCCCGCCCGGCGTCGTTCTGGCCGAGGCCGAGCTGCACGACGTAGGCGACGACGGTGCGGGTCTCGTTGCCCGGCGCGCCCTGCGTGATCAGGTAGGACTGGCCGAACATGTTCGCCGACGCCAGGATCGTGGTGGTGACGACGAACAGCATCACCGGCCGCAGCCCTGGCAAGGTCACGTGCCAGAACCGCCGCCACGCCGACGCACCGTCCATCCTGGCCGCCTCGTAGAGCTCCGCCGGGATGTCCTGCAGCCCGGCGAGGTAGATGACGGCGTTGAAGCCGCACGTCCACCAGACGGTGACCCCGACCAGCGACACCCACGCCCACGGCGTCGCCGTCAGCCACGGCGTCTCGGTGCCGAGCACGTGGTTGACGAAGCCGAGGTTCGCGTCGAGCAGGAACCGCCACAGCAGCCCGACGACCGCGACGCCCAGGACGTACGGCGCGAAGTACACCGCCCGGAAGAACGTGCGGCCGGGGAACCGCCGGTTGAGCAGCACGGCGACGCCGAGCGGCAGCACGACGAGCAGCGGCACCGACAGCACCGTGAAGATCGCGGTGGCGCGGACGCTCTCCCACCAGTCGCTGTACACCAGCGAATCGGGCGTGAACAGCTCGGTGTAGTTGTCCAGGCCGGTGAACGGCTTGTCGGGCAGCTGGAAGTCCCACTGGTGCAGGCTGAGCCACACCCCCAGGGCGATCGGCAGCAGCCCGAACGCGCCGAAGATCAGCAGGTACGGCAGGAGGAACAGGTACGGTGTCGCGCGGCCGTGCCGCATCGTCAGCTGCCGTACTTCTTGCGGTTGTCCTCCAGCAGCTTGTCGGCCTTGGCGACGCCGTCGTCGAGCGCCTGCTTCGGCGACTTCTTGCCCAGCACCGCCTCGTTGAACGCGGTGTAGAACAGGTTCGTGACGTCGCCGATGCCGGGCGCCGCCGGCGGGAACGCCGCGTCGGGCAGCTCCGCCGCGAGGGCGCTGATCTCGGTCAGCTCCTTGAACTTCGGGTCGTCGCGGACCGCGTTGCGGGCCGGGACCTGCCCGCCGGCCGCCCAGTCCAGGGAGTGCTGGCTGAGCCAGTTGATGAAGACCTTCGCCCCGGCGACCTTGTTCGCGTCGGTCTTCTTCTGCTGCACGATGGTGAAGTTGTGCGAGTTGGCCCAGACGGCCTTCTTTGTGCCGATCTGCGGCAGCGGCGCCACGCCCCACTGCACCTCGGGGCTCTTCTTGAGGTCGTTGACCTGCCAGATGCCGTTCATGTTGATGGCGTTCTTGCCGCTCTTGAGCGCGAGGTAGTCGGCGTCCTGGCCGACGTTGGCCGGGGAGTGCCCGTCGGCGACGAGCTTCGTGCACCAGGTGACCGCCTCGACCGCCTGGTCGGAGTTGAACGCCGCCTTCGTCGCGTCGTCGTTGTACAGCGAGCCGCCGAACTGGTGGACCAGCGAGTAGCCGGTCATGCCGCCGGTGAACTGGAACGGGCTGATCCAGAACCCCTGGATGCCCGCCTTCTTGAACGCCGCGAGGGCCGCCTCGAACGAGGCCCGGTCCGTCGGCGGCTTGGCCGGGTCGAGGCCGGCCTGCTGGAACAGCGTCTTGTTGTAGTACATGCCGAGCGGGTGCATGTCGAGCGGGATGCCGTACCGCTTGTCGTGGTAGATGCCGCCCTTCCACACGGTCGCGGCGAAGTCCGACTCGCTCAGCCCGAGCGCGGCCGCGACGTCGTCGACCGGCTGGATGACCTGGCGCGCGGCGAACGTCGCGAGCATGTCCATGTGCATGACGGCGACGTCGGGGCCGTTGCCGCTGGACACCGCGCCGGGCAGCTTCGCGTAGTAGTCCTCCCACTTGTACGTGGCGACGGTGATCGCGATGTTGGCGTGCTCGGCGTTGAACTGGTCGACGAGCTTCTTGAAGATGTCGCCGTCGCCGCCGGTGAAGCCGTTCCACAGGTTCAGGGTGACCTTGGGCCCGGTGTAGTCCTTGCCGCCGTTGCCCGTGGCGGCGGCGGGGCCCTTGTCGTCGTCGCCGCAGGCGGCCAGCGACACCGCGGCGGCGGCGCCGAGGCCGAGACCCAGCAGCTGCCGTCGGTTGAGTGTGGTCATGGTTCAGCGCTCCTCGTGGGGGTGTGTGAAGCGGATGAGGTTCCAGGAGGCGGCCTTGAGCGGCACGCCGCCGGCGGTGGGCAGTGGCCGCACCCGCGGCGTGACGCGGTCGGGTGCGTCGGCGGTGTTGGTGGCGTCGCCGGCCTCGATGCTGAGGTGCTCCGCCGGCACGAGGCCCGGCATGGCGCGCAGGTCGATCTGCAGCAGCAGGTCGGTGTCGCCGCGGTTGACCGCGAAGACGGCCAGCGCGCCGCTCTCCTCGTCGTGGACGGCGACGGTGTCCACGGACGGCACCAGGCCGTAGCGGGCCGTGTCGTGCGACGGCCCGACCGGCTCCGTGCGCAGCACCGTGCCGCGGGCGTGCCGGGCGGTCAGGGCGAAGGGGTGGAAGATGCTCTGCCGCCAGGCCGGCCCGCCGTCGACGGTGCGGATCGGCCCGATGACGTTGGCGAGCTGCGCCTGGCAGGCGACGCCGACCCGGTCGGCGTGCCGCAGCAGCGTGATGAGCAGGTCGCCGACGACGACGGCGTCGGTCGCGGTGAACGTGTCCTCGATCAGCGCCGGCGCCTCCACCCAGTCACGGTCGAGGTCGGCGGCGAGGCGCTGCTGGTACCAGACGTTCCACTCGTCGAAGGACACCTTGAGCCGGCGGGTCCGGCGCTGCTTGGCGGCGACGTGGTCGGCGGTCGCCACGACCTCACGGATGAACGCGTCCATGTCCACGGCGGACGCCAGGATGCTGGCCCGGTCGCCGTCGGTCGGGTCGTAGTAGGTGTGCGCGGAGATGTAGTCGACGTGCTCGTAGGTGTGCTCGAGCACCGTCGCCTCCCACGCGGCGAACGTGGGCATCCCCCGGTTGGAGCTGCCGCAGGCGACGAGGCTCACCGACGGGTCGACCATCTTCATCGCGCGGGCGGTCTCGGCGGCGAGCCGCCCGTACTCGTCGGCCGTCTTGTGCCCGACCTGCCACGGGCCGTCCAGCTCGTTGCCCAGGCACCACAGGCGGATGCCGTACGGGCTCTCGGCGCCGTGTTTGCGCCGCAGGTCCGAGAAGTGCGTGCCGCCCGGGTGGTTCGCGTACTCCAGCAGGTCGCAGGCCTCCTGCACGCCCCTGGTGCCGAGGTTGACGGCCATCATCGGCTCGACGCCGGCCGCCCGCGCCCACGTCATGAACTCGTCGAGGCCGAATGCGTTGGTCTCGATGCTCTTCCAGGCGAGGTCGAGTCGGCGCGGCCGGTCGCCGGCCGGGCCGACGCCGTCCTCCCAGCGGTAGCCGGAGACGAAGTTGCCGCCCGGGTAGCGCACCACCGACACGCCGAGCTCGCGGGTCAGCTCCAGCACGTCGCCGCGCAGCCCCAGGCCGTCGGCGCTCGGATGGCCCGGCTCGAAGACGCCGCCGTACACGCAGCGGCCCATGTGCTCGACGAACGACCCGAAGAGCCGCCGGTCGGCGGGGCCGATGCGGAACGCCGGATCGATCGTGACCTTCGCCGTGTGCTGAGCGACGTGCCCTGCCGAGGTGTCCAATCCTGTCGCCTTCCGTGTGAACGTGATGACTTTGTACAACGTTGAATACAACGTTGTAAAGAGCTGCGCGCACGGTACAGTCCTTCGCGTGCGCCACAGACTGAAGGACGTCGCCGAGCGCGCCGGGGTGTCGGTGAAGACGGTGTCCAACGTGGTCAACGGATATCCGCACGTCCGGCCGGACACCCGCGCCAAGGTCGAGGAGGCCCTGGCCGCGCTGGACTACCGCCCCAACCTCTCCGCGCGCAACCTGCGCCTGGGCCGGACCGGTGTCATCGCCCTCGCCGTGCCCGAGCTGGGCCTGCCCTACTTCGCCGAGCTCGCCCGCCACGTGGTGGACGCCGCCGCCCGCCACGACTGGACCGTGCTCATCGATCAGACCAACGGCTCCGCCGAGCAGGAGCGCATGGTCGCCCAGGGCATCCGCGACCACCTCATCGACGGCGTCATCTTCAGCCCCCTGGCCCTGACCGCCGCCGACCTGTCGGCCGCCTCGGGCCGCGCGCCGATGGTTCTGCTCGGCGAGCGCGTCCACCACGGCCCCGCCGACCACGTCGCGATCGACAACGTCGCCGCCGCCCGCGACATGACCGCCCACCTGATCGCCCTGGGCCGCCGCCGCATCGCCGCGATCGGCGCCCAGCACACCGCCGAGGGCGTGACGGCCCGGCTGCGGCTGTCCGGCTACACGGCCGCCCTCACCGACGCGGGCCTGCCCGTGTCGGACTCGCTGATCGCACCGGCCTCCGCCTGGCACCGCACCGACGGCGCCGCCGCCATGCGCTCACTGCTGGCCGCCCGGCCGGACGCGGTGTTCTGCTTCAACGACACGCTCGCCCTCGGCGCCCTGCGCGCCCTGCACGAGGCCGGTCTCCGCGTCCCCGGCGACGTGGCGGTCGCCGGCTTCGACGGCATCGAGGACGGCCGCTTCTCCGTGCCGACCCTGACCACCATCGCCCCTGACAAGGAGCGCCTGGCCCAGGTCGCCGTGGACCTCCTCGCCGCCCGCCTCGCCGGCCCCGACGGCGCCCCGCCCCAGGAACGCCTCGTCGCCTACGAGCTCCGCCGCGGCGAGAGCGCCTGACGGCTGAGGTCGCTGGTCACACCGTCGGGGCGTGCGCGTCGACCTGCCAGCAGGCGGCGGTGAAGCGGACCTCGGCGCCTGCTGGTAAGTCGACGACGAACGGGGCGAACGCGGCGCGGACGGTCTCGACGATCCGGGTCCGGGCAGGCTCGGCGACGTCGCCCAGGACCAGGCCGAGCGGGCCGAGCCGGGTGAAGTACGGCACGAGCGACGCCTCCGGGAAGGCGCACGGCACGTCGAGGGGGCGGATGTCGACCGCGGTCCAGCCGGCGTCCCGCAGGATGCCCCGCACCTTCGCCGGGTCGGCGAACGCGAACTGCCCCGGCGCGTCCGGCCGGCGCCGCGGCAGCGACGGCAGCAGCGGCGCCGCGGCCCGCTCGGCCGTCGTCATGAACGGGTTCTCCTCGACGCCGCGCCAGGTGACGGCCCGCAGGAGCGCGCCCGGCGCGGCGGCGCGGCGCAGGTTGGTGAACGCGCGGACGGAGTCGGCGAAGAACATGACGCCGAACCTGGAGATGATCGTGTCGAACGCCGCCGCCCCGAAGTCGTGCTCCTGCGCGTCCGCCTGGACGAAGACGGCCGGCACCCCCTCGCGGCCGGCGCGGTCCGCGGCGGCGGCGATCATCGGCGCGGCGATGTCGACGCCGACGCAGCGGCCGCCGGGGCCGGCCTTCCGGGCGGCGGCGACGGTCGTGCTGCCGGCGCCGCAGCCGACGTCGAGCACGCGGCCGCCGCCGCGGACCGCCGCGGCGAGCAGGTCCTCGAACGGCCGGAACACCTCGTCCAGCATCGCCTGCGCCGAGACCCACGCCGCACCGGCGCGCCCGTTCCACAGTGCCGTCTGCGCTTCCATGCTCTGCTCTCCTTGCCATGAACGGTGACGGGATGGGACCGTTTCACTTCAAGCCGACTTGAGGTCAAGCCGATGACGAACCTGGACATCGCCGAGGTGGCGCGCCGCTCGGGGCTGGCCGTCTCGACCCTGCGCTACTACGAGGAGAAGGGCCTGATCGCGTCCGCCGGCCGGGCCGGCCTGCGCCGCCAGTTCGACCCGGGCGTGCTGCGCAGGCTCGCCCTGATCGCGCTGGGCCGCACCGCCGGCTTCTCCCTCGACGAGATCGCGCTCATGTTCGCCCCCGACGGCAGCCCGCGCATCGACCGTGCCGTGCTCGCCGCGAAGGCCGACGACCTGGACGCGACGATCGGCAGGCTCACCGTCCTGCGCGACTCCCTGCGCCACGCGGCCGCCTGCCCGGCACCCAGCCACATGGAGTGCCCCACCTTCCGCCGCATCATCCGCGCCGCCGAGTCCGGCGCGCTGGCGGCGGGCGACCGCCCGCGGTCAGGCGGCGGACCGCGCCGCTAGGTTCGCCGGCGGTCCCGGCCGGTCTTGCACATCCACGGGCGAGGAGAACCACAGCACCGCTCAGGCGCACTTCGACATGCCGCCCAGGGTGCCGTCGCGGAAGGCCGCGATGCGGTCGAAGGCGGTGGCGTCGTTGCTGGCGCCCGCGCGGCCGAGGACGAGCAGGGCGGCCACGGCCTCGTCCAGGTCGCCCGGGGAGAGGCGGAGGCCCTCGGTGCGGTTGAGCAGGTCGTTGGTCCACGAGCCGGCCAGGCAGTCGACCGTCAGCTGGCCCTCACGGCCGGTCGCCGGCTCGCCGCGGCGTTCCTGGGCGACGCGGGCGAACAGGTCGGCCAGGAGCATGCCGACGGCGTTGTCGCCGATGTGCTCGTACAGCTGCGGCCCCAGCTGCTTGTCGTCGAAGGCGATGAAGTCCCGGCTCGTGCAGGCGAAGGCCGGCGACGGGTCCTGGCCGGGGCAGTCGGGCGGGTCGGCGGGGTCGAACGGGACGACCTTGACCTGCTTCCACGGCTCGCCGGTGAGCTTCGGGTAGGCGCGGCTCCAGTACGCGGAGGCGTCGGCGGACAGCTCGGACACCGCCTGCTCGTAGGGCAGGTCGCCGCCGGACGCGGCCTCGTCCTCGGAGCTGAACGGGATCTCGGTCACCGGCAGGTTCCGGGCGTTGTACGCGGCGCAGTGGCCGGCGCCCTGCTCGACACCCTCCTGCAGGGCGCGGACCCGGTCGAAGGCGTTGCCGTGCGCCTGCGAGGCCTGGGCCGACACGCCGGGCTGGTCGCGGAGCGTGAGCATGCCGGCGACGGTGCTGTCGAGCTCGTCGGGGGTGGCGGCGGCGAACTTCGAGGAGTGCCCGGCGGCGACGTCGGCGATCCAGCTGCCGGCATAGCAGTCGGCCTGCTGCTCCAGCACGATCGTCGGCTGGCCGCCCTGCCGCAGGCGGGTCTGCACGGCGTGGCCGTACTCGTGGGCGAAGACGACCGCGACGAGCAGGCGGCCGAAGTCGGCGTCGAGCTGCGGGACGAGCGTCTCGGCGTCCCAGGCGATGAAGTCGCCGGCGGAGCAGTAGAAGGCGTTCGGCTGGTACTGCCACCGCTCGGGCCCGCACGCCGGTGGCGGGTCCCGCCGGGTGTACGGGTGGTAGCCACCGGTCACGGGCTCGAAGGGCGCACCGCCGGACAGGCGCGGGTAGGTGGCGGACCAGAACCGCTCGACGTCGGCGATGGCGTCGCGCGCGGTCTGGTCGGCGCGTGCCGCGTCGGGCGTGCGACCCAGGCCGCCGCCGAGCGGGGCGCCGCGCCGCTCCTGGTCGCCGCCGGTGCCGATGGCGCAGCCGACACCCACCGCGAGGGTGACCGCGGCGGCCAGGACGCGAACGAGCCGGCTCACCTCTTGCAGTTGCCCCGCCGCGTCCGGCCCGAAACGCCACGGCGGGACCGGATCGAGAGGCACGCATATCATCGCCCGGTGGACTACTTCGACGGCGCCGACGGCACCCGGCTCGCGTACCACCGCGGCGGCGCGGGCAGCCCGCTGATCTGCATCCCGGGCGGGCCGATGGTGGCCTCGTCGTACCTCGGCGATCTCGGGGGACTGTCCGCGCACCACGACCTGGTCCGGCTGGACCTGCGCGGGACCGGCGGGTCCGACGCGCCGCAGGACCCGGCGACCTACCGCTGCGACCGGCTCGCCGACGACGTCGAGGCGCTGCGGGAGCACCTCGGCCTGGACCGGGTCGACCTGCTGGCGCACTCCGCCGGTGCGGCCGTCGCGGTGCTGTACGCCACCCGCCACCGCGACAGGATCGGCCGCCTCGTGCTGGTGACCCCGTCGCCGCGGGTGGTCGGCCTGGAGATCGGCGACGCGGACCGGCGGGAGGTCGCGCGGCTGCGCCACGCCGAGCCGTGGTTCCCGACCGCGTACACCGCGTTCGAGCGGGTGTGGGCCGGCGAGGCCGTCGCCGCCGACTGGGCGGCGATCACACCGTTCACGTACGGGCGGTGGGACGACACCGCCCGCGCGCAGGCCGCCGAGCAGGACCGGCTGCGCAACGACGAGGCCGCGAAGGTGTACTACGACGGCGTCGACACGGCGGCGGCCCGGGCGGCGATCGGCGGCCTGCGGGCGCGGGTCCTGCTGATCGCGGGCGAGCACGACGTGGCGCTGCCGCCGAAGCGCGCCGCCGACTACGCGGGCCTGTTCCCGCACGCCGAGGTGGCCGTCCAGCCCGCCGGCGGGCACTCCCCGTGGCTCGACGACCCGGCCTGGCTCGCGACGACGGTCAGCGCGTTCCTGAAGTAGGCCGTTGCATCGCCTTTGTACGTTGGTCCGCGCACACGGACCGACGATCAAGGAGCATGCATGAAGCGCCTGGCGCTTTCGACATTGTTGGTGACGCTGATCGGCCTCACCGCCGCCGGCTGCAAGTCCGACGAGGCGGACTCCCCCGCCGCGCCGGCGACCACCGCCGGGGGCGCGAGCCAGGCCGCGGACCAGTACCCGAAGGGTGACGACGGCGCGAAGGCGCTGCTGCAGGCGCTGCCGAAGGACCCCGCGCTCGTACAGAAGCTGCAGCCGACGGCCGAGGACTACAAGGCGCTGTTCGTGGGCGCCGCCGCGGCGAAGGCCGAACAGTTCTACAAGAAGAGCGTGTGGACCGGGCAGAAGGTCGAGGTCGCCGGCAGTGCCGGCCAGACCGAGCTGAAGCTGGCGAAGGCCACCAGCGACGACCTGAAGGCGTGGACCTCCGCGGCCGAGGCCGAGTTCCCCGGCGGCTACAAGGACGTCGGGCCGCACCTGCAGCCCGGGGTCACCTGGTACCGGTGGAAGTACACCGAGCCGGGCAAGGACTCCGGCATGGCGTTCGACGGTCTGGCCCACGTCAACGGACACTGGGTGTGGACCCCCAAGCCGTGGAAGGCGCTCGAAGGGTAGGCGATGGCGGAGCGGGAAGAGCTGAGCTGGCAGGAGTTCGGCGCGGCCTCGCGGGAGCTGGCGCAGGCGGTCGCCGACGACGGGTTCCGGCCCGACGTGGTGCTGTCCATCGCCCGCGGCGGGCTCCTGCTGGCCGGCGCCCTCGGGTACGCGCTCGACGTGAAGAGCATCGTGATGATGAACGTCCTGTACTACACGGGCGTCGACGAGCGGCTCGAGGCCCCGGTGGTGCTGCGCCCGACCCCTGACGGCGCGGATCTCGCCGGCGCCCGGGTGCTCATCGCCGACGACGTCGCCGACACCGGCGCCACCCTGCGGGTCGTGCACGACTTCTGCGTCGAGCACGCCTCGGACGTGCGCATCGCGGTGCTGTACGAGAAGCCGCACACCGTCGTGCGGTGCGAGTACGTGTGGCGCCGCACGGACCGCTGGATCAACTTCCCGTGGTCGGCCGAGCCGCCGGTCACCGGCGCGTGACGGCGGGGGTGCGGCCGGTCCGCGCCCCCGCCGGTGCTGGCACGGCGCGTCCCCGGCGGTGCGTCGTGCCGCGGGCCGGCGGTCAGCGGGTCTTCCGCGCCGGGCCGCTCGTGCTGTAGCCGCGGCCGTTGTACGAGCTGCCGTTGTACGCGCGCCAGAGGTCGCCGTCGCCGGGCCGCCCGGCCTGGAAGGCGCCGTCGCCGAGCCGGCCGACGACGAACCCCGCGGCGGCGGCGGCCAGCAGGAACGTGTCGGGCCGGCGGGTGACGTCCTGCACGCTCTCCAGGACGCCCTCCGGCCGGTGCCCGGCGAGGTAGTCCGCGACCCGGCGGCCGCCCCGTGGCGTGACGGCCTTGTTCGTGGCCGGGCCGCCGCGCCCGCCGGGCATCCGGTCGAGCTCGCCGGCGAAGCGGCGCACGCCCCCGGCAAGTCCCTCGTTGCGGCCGCGGGCCTCGGCGCCGACCCGGTCCCGGACGTCCCGGGCCAGATCGCGCGCCAGATCGCGGGACTGGGACCTCGGCTCGCCGGCCGCCCCGGCCCCGCTTCGGCCCTCGTGTCCGAGCTCCGCCATCACAACCTCCAGGGTGTTCGGGGGATTGCCGCCCTTTACCCGGGCGTCATCGGCGGTAATCACCGCGACGAAGGTGGATCGGCCGGACGCTTGGAACGATTCAGCCTCACAGTACCGGTGCGGGGCGCTTCCCAGCGATCGTTCAGCGAAGCCTGCTAGCGTCGGATCATGGTTGGTTGGAGTACCGGGCCGGGCTGCGCCCGGCTGACTTTTGGTCCCTCATGCTGATCCTCATCGGCCTCGTGCTCATCGTGGTGCTCACCGCCGCGACCGGCTATTTCGTCGCAGCCGAGTTCGCTTATGTGGCCGTGGACCGCGCGAAGCTCAAGCGCGCCGCCGACGGCGGTGACCTGCCGTCGCGGCGGGCCCTGCGCGTCACCGGACGGCTGTCGTTCATGCTGTCGGGCGCGCAGCTCGGCATCACCGTGACTGCCCTGCTCGTCGGGTATGTCGCCGAGCCGTTTCTCGGCAGGGGTCTCGCGCGGCTGCTGGGCACGGCCGGGGTCCCGCAGGCGGCGAGCGCGTCGGCGGCGGTCGTGCTGGCGCTGCTGACGGCGACCGTGGTGCAGATGGTCCTCGGTGAGCTCGGCCCGAAGAACTGGGCGATCGCCCGACCGGAGGCCCTCGCTCGGGCCCTGGCGCGGTTGACGCTGGTCTACCTGGCGCTGGCCGGCCCGCTGATCCGCATGTTCGACGCGGCGGCGAACCGGCTGCTGCGGCGGGTCGGCATCGAGCCGATCGAGGAGTTGCCCGAGGGCGCCACCCCGGAGGACCTGGAGCGCATCATCGCCGAGTCGCGCACCGGCGGGCTGCTCGACGCCGACACCTCGCAGCTGCTGCAGCGCGGGCTCGCGTTCCGGGCGCGCACCGCCGAGGAGGCGATGATCGCCCGCGTCGACGTGGTCACGGTGGCCGCGACCGACCCGGCGATCCGCCTCGTCGAGCTGTTCGACACCGGGCACACCCGCTTCCCCGTCGTCGGTGCGAGCGTCGACGACCTGATCGGCGTCGTCGGCGGCGCCGACCTCGTGGCGCTGCCCGCTGCGGACCGGCACAAGGTGACGATGGCGGAGATCGCGCTGCCGCCGGTCCTGGTGCCGTCGACGGCGGCGCTGCCGGCGGTCCTGGAGCGGCTGCGCACCGAGCACCGGCAGCTGGCGTGCGTCATCGACGAGTACGGCGGCTTCGCCGGCATCATCACCCTGGAGGACGTCGCGGAAGAGCTCGTCGGGTCGATCCGCGACGAGGACGACGCGCCGGAGCCGTCCGCGGTCCGCCAGCCGGACGGCTCGTGGCTCGTCCCGGCCCGCTGGCGGGTCGACGAGGTCGCCCGCACCACCGGCGTGACGCTGCCGGAGAGCGACGACTACGACACCGTCTCGGGTCTCGTGCTGCAGCGCCTCGGCCGAATCCCCCAACCCGGCGACACCGTGGACGTCACGCTGCCGCCCGCGCTCCCCGACGACGACGCCCCGCCCCGCGAGGTGCGCCTGGAGGTCCTGACCGTGCACCGCCACGTCCCAAAGACGATCCGGGTGTCGGCATGAGCGGGCCGGAGCGCAGCGGAGGGCCGCGAAACAGGATTGCGGGTTGGGGCTCAGGCCGGCGCCGGAGCGCAGCGGAGGTGACGGCATGAGCGGGCCGGAGCGCAGCGGAGGGCCGCGAAACAGGATTGCGGGTTGGGGCTCAGGCCGGCGCCGGAGCGCAGCGGAGGTGACGGCGTGAGCACCGGATGGGCGTTGCTCGTCTCCGCGGTGCTGCTGGCGGCGAACGGGTTCTTCGTCGCCGCCGAGTTCGCCCTCGTGGCCAGCAAGCGGCACCGGCTGGAGCAGGCCGCCGCCGGTGGGAGCCGGGCCGCGGCCGCCGCGCTCGCCGGCAGCCGCGAGCTGTCGCTGATGCTCGCCGGCGCGCAGCTGGGCATCACGCTGTGCTCGCTGGGGCTCGGCGCGCTCGCCGAGCCCGCGGTCGCGCACCTGCTCGACCCGCTGTTCCACGCCGTGGGGCTGCCGGAGCGGTTCAGCTACCCGATCGCGTTCGTGATCGCGCTCGCCGTCGTGGTGTTCCTGCACATGGTGGTCGGCGAGATGGCACCGAAGTCGTGGGCGATCAGCGACCCGGAGCGCTCCGCGCGGGGGCTGGCGCTGCCGTTCCGGGCGTTCACCCGGGTCGTGCGGCCGCTGCTGGCACTGCTCAACGGCCTCGCCAACGCGTGCCTGCGCCTCGTCAAGGTCCGGGCACAGGACGAGCTGTCCGCTGCGCACGGGCCGGAGGAGCTGATGATGCTGCTGGAGTCGTCCCGGCAGCACGGCACGCTCGCCCAGGACCAGCAGGAGCTGCTCAGCCGGGTGCTGCAGCTGCAGGACACCACCGTCGCGCAGGTGATGACCCCGGCGGCGGCGATGGTGACGGTACCGCTGGACGCCACCGCGACCGACGTCGAGCTCGCCAACCGGTCCACCGGCCGGTCCAGGTTCCCGGTCGTCGACTCCCTGGGCGGCGTCGTCGGGGTGGTGCACGTCCGCGACGCGCTGCGGGCGACGACGGCTGGTTCGGCGGCGACCGCCGCCGACCTGATGACCGCCGCGTTCGCCCTGCCGGCCGGCAGCAGCGTGCTGGCCGCGGTCCGGTCGATGCGGGAGTCCCGGGCGCAGCTCGCCGTCGCCACCCAGGACGGCGCGCCGGTCGGCCTGGTCGCCCTGGAGGATCTCCTGGAGGAGGTCATCGGCGAGTTCGACGACGAGACCGACGTCGCGACCGGTGCGAGGTCAGGTCAGGCGCTGCTGGTACGGAGCGCTGCGCAGCGCCGCGACCGGTGACCATTCGGCGAGCACGAGGGTGGCGTCGTCGGCCGGCGCGCCGCCTTGGTGCTCGGCGACGGCGTGCGCGAGCCGGCGCAGGGTCTCCGGCGCGGGCAGGCCGGCGCTCGCGTGCTGCTCGGTGAGGTCGATGAGCCGCTGCACGCCGAACTCCTCCCCGGCCGCGTCGCGGGCCTCCGTCACGCCGTCGGTGTAGAGCAGGAGCCGGTCGCCACCCTCCAGGTCCTCCTCGGCCACCTCGACGTCGTCGTGCACCCCGAGCGGCATGCGGCGACCGGCGGCGAGGTCCCGGACGACCCGCCCGGTGCGCAGCAGCAGCGGCCGTGGGTGTCCGGCGTTGATGTACCGCAGGCGCCCGGCCTCCAGGTCGAGCTCCGCCAGCACGGCGGTCACGAACCGACTGTCCGGGAACTGCTCGGTCAGCGCGGCGTCGGCGGCCCGGGCCTGCGCCCGCAGGTCGCCGCCGGCACGGCGGACCGCGCGCATCGCCGACATCGCCACCCCGCACGCGAGGCTGGCCGCGAGCCCGTGTCCGACGGCGTCCAGGATCACGATCCTGGCCCGCGCGCCGTCGATCGCGTAGTCGAAGCCGTCACCGCCGACGTCGTAGCACGGCTCGAGAATCGCGCTGATCACCATCCGTTCGCAGGCCGACGTGAGCGGCGGCAGCAGCTGCCGGAGCAGCTCCGCGGCCGGCGTCATCGACCGGGACCGGCGCACCTGGGCGAGGAAGTCACCCTTGTGGGAGGTGACGGTGACCAGGTGACCGATCAGCCCGGCGAGAGTCTCGCAGCGGGCCCGCAGCGAGCCGTCGCGCACCTCCGGCTCGTCCTCGCCGACCTCGAACTCGACGACCCCGAGCCGGTCGGTGCCGTTGACGATCGGCACGCACCAGCCGCGGTCACCCTTCGGCATCGAGCTGACCATCGCGAACGCCTGCCCCGCCGCCGTCGTTTCCACCGGCTGTGGCGGGGGTAGCGGGTACCCCGGACGCGGCACCGGGCACAGGGACCGCTGCTCCTCGTCGACCAGGTAGATGGTGGCGTCGATCCCGAGCGGCTCCAGCGCAGCGTCCACCGCCGTGGCCAGCCCGTCCGGCTGGAACAGGTGTGATCCGTCGAGAATCGCGCTGAACGCTTCCAGCCAGCGCGCTTCCACCGTCGCCGCCATGCCTCGCTCACCCCTCGGCAAACCAAACACGGTCGCATGCGCGACCCATCCGTCACACCGGTCGCGCGTGCACCCCGCGATCGGTTGTACGGATTCCCATCCCCGCCGCGCCGGAAACGGACCCTGTGGCCGTCCGCAGGTTCCCGTTACGCTCGGGGTTGTGGAGTTCTCCCTGGACCGCGACGAGTCCCAGGTGACGGAGGAACACGTCACCGCCGACGTCACCGACCGCGACGGTGCCGTCGTCGTATCGGTGCGGGGCAAGGTCCTTTACGACACCCTCGCCCCGCTCGCCGACGTCCTGGCCGGACTGACCGAACGCCCTGCGCTGCACCTGGTGCTGGAGCTGTCGGACGTGCCGATGTGTGACTCCAGCGGGCTCAACCTGTTCGTGAGGACGCGGTCACAGCTCGTCGCGACCGGGGGCTGGCTGCGGCTGACCGGCACCCGCCCTCTGGTCGACAACGTGCTGCACATCACCAACCTTGACCGCATCCTCACCCGCCACGCCACCGTGGAGGAGGCCATCGCCGCGGGCTGACAGTCCGGCCGCTGCCGGTGCGCCCGGGCCGTCCCGGTCGTGGTCATCGGCCTCGCCGGCCCCGCCATGGCCGCCCCCTCGAAGCGCGAACAGGCCGAGGCCGCGGCCCTGCCGCCGTGATCGAAGTCGTGAGGTGGTCGTCCAGACGGCCAGGACCGTCCTTCGATCAAGGTGAGAGATCCGCGGTCCCGGTGGTGGCGACCGGCTTCCGGAGCGGGCCGTCGAGAGCCGTTCGTGCGGTCGTCTCCAACCGGTGCCGCCCTGGCGCCGTGATCGAAGTCGTGCTGTGGTCGTCCGGACGGCCAGAACCATCCTTGGATCAACGTGCAGGGCCGTCCTCGGCTGCCGCAGCGCGCCGTCGAGAGGCAAGCGCTCAGGCAACCGGTGACCCGCTGCCGCCCTGCCACCGTGATCGAAGTCGTGTGGCGGTCGTCCGGACGGCCAGGACCATCCTTGGATCAACGTGCAGGGCCGTCCTCGGATGCTGCAGCGCGCCGTCGAGAGGCATGCGCTCAGGCAACCGGTGACCCACTACCGCCCTGCCGCCGTGATCGAAGTCGTGTGGCGGTCGTCCGGACGGCCAGGACCGTCCTTCGATCAACGTGCAGGGCCGTCCTCGGGTGCTGCAGCGATGTGAACGCGCTTTCCGTCGTCATAGCTGGCGGCGAGGTGGCATTGCGCGAGGTGGCCGGCGGCACGCCGGGAAGCGGTGTCCGCGGGTGGAGCACCGGCGATTCCACCGATGCCGCGGCCCACCGCCGCCGACAGGGTGACATCCATGGCACCCAATACACTGGCACGACTCGCCTGCTCCGTCCTGACCGCCCTGGCGCTCGTCGCCGCACCCGCCGTCCCCGCACACGCCGTGGCGGAGGCGCCGCCGGTCACCGTCACGGGGCCGCTGCCGGGCACCGTCCCCGGTGATCCGAAGGCAGCGGACATCCGCGACACGTACCCGTTCTTCTCCACCACCGACGACCTCGCCGCCGCCGGCTATGTCGAGCAGGAGTTCCTCGTCGCCGGGGGCGCCGACGGCTGGGACACCGCCGGCAACCAGGTGGCGACCGGCGTGCCGTTCCGGACCAGGGTCGTGGTGCGCCGGCCCGCCCACGCGGCCCGCTTCAGCGGCACCGCGCTCGTCGAGTGGCAGAACGTGACCGCCGGCTACGATCTCGACGCCCTGTGGGACCACGACGCCATCACCCGGCAGGGGCACGCGTGGATCGGCGTGTCCGCGCAGCGGGTCGGCGTCGAGCAACTGCGCGGCTGGAGCCCCGCCCGGTACGGCACGCTGGACGTCACCGGTGGCGGCCGGTTCACCGCCGACGAGCTGTCCTACGACATCTTCGCCAAGGCCGCGGCGGCCGTCACCAGAGCGCTCCGGCCGCGGACCACGCTCGCGATCGGTGCCTCACAGTCGGCCGCCCGGATGACGGTGTACTACCAGAGCATCCTGCCGAAGGTGACGCCGGTCTTCGACGGCTACGCGTTCGTCGTCGGGTCCGCGCCGACCCGCGTGGGTGCCGAGCCGGTGTTCCAGGTGCTCTCCGAGACGGACGTGCGGACCCCTGAGCGGCCCGCCGACACCGACCGGTTCCGCCGCTGGGAGGTCGCCGGCGCCGCGCACTCGGGGTGGCGCGGCCAGGAGTACCGGGCGCCGATCTCTGTGCGGGATCTCGGTGCGGCACCCCAGTACACCTGCGGCAGCCCGCCCTTCAGCCGGGTGCCCCTCGATCACGTCGTCGCCGCCGCATACGACCACCTGATCCGCTGGGTGCGGCGGGGCACTCCCCCGCCGGTCGCTCCCCCGCTGGTCTTCGGCGCCGACGGCACGAAGACCCGTGACGCGCTCGGACTCGCCACCGGCGGCATCCGGCTGTCGCAGGTGGCGGTGCCGACCGCGCTGAACACCGGCGACAACACCGGCGAGACGTTCTGCCGGCTGTTCGGCACGCACCAGCCGTTCGACGCCGCGACGCTGCAGCGCCTGTACCCGCGCCGCGGCGCGTATCTGGCCAAGGTGGTCCTGGCGGACGTCGCCAACGTGCGAGCCGGATACCTGCTGCCGGCCGACGCGTGGCAGAACGTCGTGGGGCGTTCTTAGACAACCTTTAACCGGCTCACAGCCGGCTGCCAGCCGGTCCCCCGATAGTTGAACGCATGACGATGACAGGTGCCGTGCCGCGCCCGGCCACAACCCCGCGGTGGTGGGCGGACCTGGGCGGCGCGGCGGCCACGGCGAGCATGCTCGTCGTGGCCGCGCTGTGGGTGGCCAACGGCGGCGTCCAGCAGTTCCTCGCCGGCGGCGCCGACGCGTGGTCCGCGGCGGGCCGGCTCACCGGCCTGATCTCCTCCGACCTGCTGCTGCTCCAGGTGCTGCTGATGGCCCGGGTGCCGCTGGTCGAGCGGGCGTTCGGGCAGGACCGGCTGGCACGCTGGCACCGCTGGACCGGGTTCACCTCGTTCAACCTGATGGTCGCGCACATCGTGCTCATCACCATCGGTTACGCGGTCGCGTCCGACGCGAACGTGTTCGCCGAGCTGTGGGAGCTGACCGTCGAGTACCCGGGGATGCTGCTCGCGGTGGCCGGCACGGTCGCGCTGGTCATGGTCGTGGTCACGTCGATGCGGGCCGCGCGGCGCCGGCTGCGCTACGAGTCGTGGCATCTGCTGCACCTGTACGCCTACCTCGGCGTGGGGCTCGCCCTGCCGCACCAGCTCTGGACCGGCGCGGACTTCCTCGCCTCGCCGCTGTCCACGGCGTACTGGTGGACGCTGTACGCGGTGTCCGCCGGCGCGGTCCTCGTCTACCGGGTCGGGTTGCCGGTGTGGCGCAACGCGCGGCACCGCCTGACCGTCAGCCGCGTCGTGCCGGAGGGGCCGGGGCTGACCTCGGTCTATCTGACCGGCCGGCACCTGCACGAGCTGCCGGTCCGGGCCGGCCAGTTCCTCCAGTGGCGCTTCCTGGACGGTCCCGGCTGGACGAGAGCGCACCCGTACTCACTGTCGGCGACCCCGCACACCGGGGTGCTGCGCATCACCGTGAAGGATCTCGGCGACGGCAGCTCGCGCGTCGCGTCGCTCGCGCCGGGCACCCGCGTGCTGGTCGAGGGCCCGTACGGGCGGCTCACCGGCGAGTCGTACACCGGCGGCCCGGTCGTCATGATGGCCTGCGGCATCGGGGTGACGCCGCTGCTGGCGCTGCTCGGCGAGCTGCCCTACCGCTCCGGCGAGGCGACCCTGCTCTACCGGGCCCGCAGCGAGGCGGAGATCGCCTTCCGCGACGAGCTGGACTGGCTGGCGCGGCAGCGTGGCGTCCGGGTCGTCCACCTGCTCGGCCCGCGCGCAGGTGAGGCGTCATGGCTGCCGCGGAACCTCGCCGGGATCGGCGACGCGGAGGCGCTGCGCAGGGCGGCGCCGTCGATCGCGGCGGCGGACGTCTACGTCTGCGGGCCCGGCACCTGGACCGAGGCGGCCCGCGCCGCCGCCCGCGCCGCCGGGGTCCCCGCGTCGCGCGTGCACACCGAACAGTTCTCCTGGTAACGGAAAGGATCGCCCCGTGCGACGGATCACCTTGTGGCTGCTGTCGACGCTCGCCGCCGTGGTACTGCTCTTCAGCTACCGCACCAGCCTCGGCAGCACCGCGACCGTGGCGACCGGCCCAGGAAGCGCCTCCGGCAGCGGGAGCGGCACCACGGGCAACGGCACCACGAGCGGCGGCACCACGAGCGGCGGCGTCACCAGCGGCGGCAGCGGTACGGGCGGCGACAATACGGGCGGTGGAGCGGCGACGGGTGGCACCACCTACAACGGTTCGGTGGTGCCGACGCGGTGGGGCGACATCCAGGTCATCATCACGGTCGCCGGCGGGAAGATCACCGGCGTGACGGTGCCCGTGTACCCGGACGGCAACGGCAAGGACCGCCAGATCAACGCCCGCGCCCTGCCGATCCTCAACCAGGCGGTGGTCGCCGCGCAGAGCGCCGACATCGACACCGTCTCCGGCGCGACCGTCACCAGCGACGGTTACAAGGAGTCGCTGCAGGCCGCGATCGACGCCGCGCACCTGTCATGACCGCCGAACTGCCCCGCCGCGCGTGGGTCGAGCAGATCATGGGCCTGCCGGTCTCGGTCCACCTGCGCGGCCCCGGTGCCGGCGACCCGGCCGCGGCGGCCGCGGTGGCCCGGGTCTTCGCGGACCTGCGCCGCGACGACGCGGCGTTCAGCCCGTACCTCGACGGCAGCGACCTGTCCCGCTGGGAGCGGGGCGAGGCGCCGCCGACGCCCGCGCTGGACGCCGTGTTCGCGCTGTGCGACGAGGCGCGGGAGCGCACCGGCGGGTGGTTCGACCCGCGGGGGCTGCCCGACCCGCGCACCGGCCGCCCCCGCTACGACCCGTCCGGGCTGGTCAAGGGGTGGGCCGTGCAGCGGGCGGCGGCGCACCTGCCGGCCGGGCTCGGCTGGTGCCTCAACGCCGGCGGCGACGTGCTCGTCCACGCGCCGGACGGACAGCCGCCGTGGCGGATCGGCGTCGAGGACCCGGACGCGCCCGAGGCAGGAGTGGCGCACGTGGTGACCCGGAGTACGGGCGCCGTCGCCACCTCCGGCCGCACCCACCGCGGGGATCACATCGTCGACCCGTACACCGGCGGTCCCGCGACCGGAGTACGGGCGGTCACCGTGACCGGCCCGGACCTGCTGTGGGCCGACGTCTACGCGACCGCCGCCGCGGCCCGCGGGCCATGGGCGATGGACTGGCTGGAGGGCCTCGACGGCTACGAGGCCCTCATGGTGACGGCGTCGGGTCTCGTCCGGGTCACCGAGGGCTGGCCCGCCGGCTGAGGCACGGGTGAGGCAAGCTGGGCAGCGGAAGGGGTGACGGAATGCGGATCCTGGTCGTGGACGACGACGCCGCCGTGCGGGACTCGCTCGCGCGGACGCTGCGGTTCGAGGGTTATCAGGTCGACACCGCCCGGGACGGGCAGGAGGCCCTTGACGCCGCGCACGCCGACGAGCCCGACGTGATGATCCTCGACGTCAGCATGCCGCGGATGGACGGCCTGCAGGCGTGCCGCCGGCTGCGCGGCGACGGCCTGCTGGTGCCGGTGCTCATGCTCACCGCCCGCGACAGCGTCGGCGACCGGGTCGCCGGCCTCGACGCGGGCGCCGACGACTACCTGGTGAAGCCGTTCGCGCTGCAGGAGCTGCTGGCGCGGATCCGGGCGCTGCTGCGCCGGTCGCTGCTCTCCGCGCCGCCGGAGCCGCCGTCGGAGCTCCTGGCCTTCGCCGACCTGCGGCTCGACCCGGCGACCCGGGAGGTGTGGCGGGGCGAGCACCCGCTGCGGCTGACCCGCACCGAGTTCACGATCCTCGAGGTCTTCCTGCGTCACCCGCGGCAGGTCCTGACCCGCGGGATGCTGTTCGAGCACGTGTGGGGCTACGACTTCGGCGAGACGTCCAACAGCATCCACGTGTACCTCGGCTATCTGCGCCGCAAGCTGGAGGCCGACGGCAGCCCGCGCCTGCTGCACACCGTCCGCGGCGTCGGCTTCGTCCTGCGGGAGGAGCCCCTGTGAAGCGGGCCGGGGCGGTGCTGGGGCGGTGGTGGCGGCGCAGGACGCTGCACGACCGGCTGTCGTTGCTGGTCACGGCGGCGGTCGCGGCGGCGGTGCTGACGGTCGCGGGCATCGCGTTCGCGGCGGTCGCGCAGATCCAGCGGCAGCAGCTGCGGTCGCAGCTGGAGACCGACGCGCGGTCCGTCGTCGCGCAGCCGGAGCTCTGGCGGGACGGCCCGCCGCCGCAGGGACCGGGCGGGCGACGGGATTCGCGGTTCCGGCGCGACATCGGGCCGCGCTGGCAGGTCCTCGGCCGCGACGGCACCGTCACCGCGCACTCCACCAACGGCCTGCCGGTCACCGACGGCGCACGGCGGGTCGCGGCCGGCGAGGAGGAGCGGGTCCAGGAGCGGATGCTCCTCGACGGCCACAGCTACCTGATGCTGACCGTCGCCGCGGGGCGGGGCGCCGGGGCGGTGCAGGTGGCCGCCGACCAGACGCCGGCGAACCGGACGCTGACCGTGTTCGGGCTGCTCATGGCCGCCGGCTGCGTGCTGGGCATCGGCGGGGCCGCGGCGCTCGGCAGGACCGTCGCGCGTGCCGGGCTGGTGCCCGTGCAGCAGCTGACGAAGGCCGTCGAGGACGTCGCCGTCACGATGGACCTGAACCGGCCCATCCCGATCCACGGCGTCGACGAGATCGCGCGCCTCGGCCAGTCGGTGAACACGATGCTCGCCGCGATCGACGCCGCCCGCCAGTCGCAGCGGACCCTGGTCGAGGACGCGGGCCACGAGCTGCGGACCCCGCTGACCAGCATCCGCACCAACATCGAGCTGCTGCTGGCGGTGGAGCGGCAGCCCGAGCTGGCGCACCGGCTGCCGCCGGAGGAGCGGGCGAAGCTGCTGCGGGACCTCGACGCCCAGGTCGGCGAGCTGGCGGCGCTCACCACCGAGCTGGTCGAGCTGGCCCGCGAGGAGACGACGCGGGAGCCGGCCGAGGACGTCGAGCTGACCGACGTCGTGGCGGCCGCGATCGACCGGGTGCGCATCCGGGTCCCGGCGGTGACGTTCACGTTCGACCGTCCCCCGGCCACCGCCGGCGCGGACCCGGCCCCCGGGGCGGACCCGGCCGCCGGCGCCGACCCGGTTCCCGGGGCGGACCCAGCCTCCGGCGCGGACCTGGTTCCCGGCGCGATCCCGGTCCTCGGCTGGGCCGGCGACGCGAGCCCCGCCCGCGTCCACGGCCGGCCCAGCGAGCTCGAGCGCATGGTCGTCAACGTCCTCGACAACGCCGCCAAGTGGAGCCCGCCGGGCGCGACGGTCCACACCGAGCTGCGCGCCGGTCAGGGCTGGTGCGTGCTGCGGATCGCCGACACCGGCCCCGGCATCGACGCCGGGGACCTGCCGCACGTCTTCGACCGCTTCTACCGCTCGCCGGCCGCCCGTGGCATGCCGGGCTCGGGCCTCGGACTCGCCATCGTGGCGCAGACCGCCTCCCAGCACGGCGGCACGGTCACCGCGGGCCCGAACGACCCGCGCGGGACCGTCGTCACGATCCGGCTGCCGCGCCTGTAGCGGACCCGCGGTCCTTCCACAGCACCACGCCCGCGCTGGCCGCGACGACGAACCCGATCGCGGCGATCTGCGCCGGGTGCAGGTCCTGGCCGAGGAGCACCCACCCCATCAGCGCCGCGATCGCCGGGCCGAGGCTCATCAGCACCGCGAACGTCGACGTCGGCAGGCGGCGCAGCGCGGTCAGCTCGAACGTGTACGGCAGTACCGACGACAACACCGCGACGGCGGCGCCCAGGGCGAGCACGCGGGGCTGGGCCAGCGCCGCACCCGCGTCGAGGAGCCCGGCGGGCAGGGCCAGCAGCGCGGCGACGAGCATCGCGAGGGTCAGGCCGTCGCGCTTGGGGAAGGTGGCGCCGGCCCGCGCCGACAGCATGATGTAGCAGGCCCAGGCGGCGCCGGCGAGGAGCGCGCAGCCCACCCCGAGCGGGTCGAGCTGGTCGAACCCACCGCCGCCGAGCAGCGCCACCCCGGCGAGCGCGAGCAGCGCCCACAGCCACGCCACGCGGCGCCGCGCGGTGACCACCGACAGCGTCAGCGGCCCCAGCACCTCCAGGGTGACGACGGGGCCGATCGGCATGCGCGCGATGGCGACGTAGAACGCGAGGTTCATGCCGGCGAGGACGGCGCCGAAGAGGCCGACGAGGATCCATTGCCGGGTGGTGTACCCCCTGAGCCTCGGCCGTCCGACCGCGACGAGGACCGCGCTGCCGATGAGCAGCCGCAGCGACACGACCCCGGCCGCCCCGGCGAGGGGGAACAGGGTGGTGGCGACGGCGGCTCCACTGTGGACGGACGTCTGCGACGCGAGGACCCGCCACACCCCGCCCGCCCTGGACTTCTCGGGGACTGCGGTCGGTGCGGGCGCGGTCAGGACGTCGGTCACAGGGCAACGCTAGACAGTACCGGGGATCATGGGAAATGCCGTTTCACCGCTGGCTATGCTCAACACGCATGACCAGTCCGCAGCGTGGCGGAGGGCCCGGTCGTGCGTGGGCCTGCCGAAGGCGACGTTTGTGACCATCGAACTGCGACACCTCCGGGGGTTCCTGGCCATCGCGGAGGAGGGCAACCTCACCCGCGCCGCCGCCCGGCTGCACCTGACCCAGCCGGCGCTGACCCGCACCCTGCAGCAGCTGGAGGCGCACCTCGGGGTCCGGCTCGTCGACCGCTCCACGCACCACCTGGCGCTGACCCCCGCGGGCCACGAGTTCCGCCGCGACGCGGCCGCCGCGATCACCGCCGTCGAGCACGCCCTCGACCCCGACCGGTCCCGGCGGCTGCCGGTCCGGCTCGGGCACGCGTGGTCGGCGCTCGGGGCGTACACCACCAGCCTCCAGCGACGGTGGAAGCGGGCGCACCCGGAGACCGCGCTGGAGCTGCTCCGCCTCGACGAGCGCAGCGCCGGCCTCGCGTCCGGCACGGTCGACGTCGCCGTGCTGCGCGGCGCGCCCGACGTCCCGGGTGTGGCGACGGCCCACCTGATGCGCGAGGCCCGGTTCGCCGCGGTCGCCGACGACAGCCCCCTCGCGGGGCGCGTCTCGCTGACGCTCGCCGACCTCGCCGCGGAGCCCTTGGCGCTGAACACGGTGACCGGCAGCACGACCCTCGCCCTGTGGCCGCCGGACGCCGCGCCGTCACAGGTGGTGCCCGTGAAGAACACCGACGACTGGCTGTCGGTCATCATCGCCGGCGACGCGGTCGGCGTGACGCCCGCGGGCACCGCCGCGATGCATCCGAACCCGGCGGTGCGCTACGTGCCGCTCACCGACACGCCGCCGGTCGACGTGTTCCTCGCGTGGCGGGAGCCCTTCACACACCCGGCCGTGCCCGACCTGCTCCGCCTCGCCCACGACGTCGTCAGGCGCTGACGCCCTCACCTGGCGCCGCGGCTTGTGGCAGAGTTCGGATTCGATGCGTGACGGTCCACCCCCAGACGTCCTCGCCGCCCTGCTGCGCCACGTGCGCGTGACGGCGACCTCCTGCGGGCCACTCCCACAACGTCGTCGGCAAGCACGCCAAGGCAATGGACAGCCCTACCCCGGCCTGCACGAGGTCCGAACGGTCACTCCGCATGCCGCCCCGGCGACCCTGTCGCGATGTGCCGGCCCGAGTGATGTGCCGGCCCACCCGCATTCTCCGCGGACCCGTCCGCAGCCGAACCCGGCGCCGAGGCCGAAGCCGGCGCCGTGGCTGGGCGGGCGGGCCACCAGAAGCGCTCGCCGAGCAGCAGGGCGATCGCGGGCACGACCACGGTCCGCACCACCAGGGTGTCCAGGACGACGCCGATGCCGACGATCACCCCGATCTGCGTCAGCACGATCACCGGCAGCACCCCGAGCACCGTGAACACGGCCGCGAGCAGGATGCCGGCGGAGGTGATGACGCCGCCGGTCGCGCCCAGTGCCCGGATCACGCCGGCGCGGGTGTCGCGGAGCTCCGCTGCCTCCTGCCGGGCCCTGGTGACGAGGAAGATGTTGTAGTCGACGCCGAGCGCCACGAGGAACAGGAAGCTCAGCAGCGGCACGCCCGCGTCGAGGGCCGGGATGTCCAGGACGTGCCGCAGCACGAGGCCCGCGGCGCCGACGCTCGCGGCGAAGCTGACGATGACGGTGAGCAGGAGCAGCAGCGGCGCCACGACCGAGCGCAGCAGCAGCACGAGGACGAGCAGCACCACCAGCAGCACCAGGGGGACCACGACGGTGTTGTCGCGGCTGTACGCGTCGCGCTTGTCCAGGTCCGCGGCGGGTGCCCCGCCCACGAGCGTGTCGCCGGCCCGGAGCGCGCCGAGGGCCGACCGCAGCGCCCGGACCGTGTCGTCGGCGGCGGGCGTGCCCGACCCGGCCTTCAGGTCGACGCGCAGCTTCGTCAGCGTGCCGTCGTCGGAGCGTTCGGGTCTGCCGACCATGGCGACGCCGTCCGTACCCTCGACGGCGGCCACGACACGATCGGTGGCGGCCGCCGGGGCGATCACGGTCACCGGCTGCGCGGAGCCGGCGGGGAAGTGCCTGGCGAGGGCCTCCTGCGCGGTGACCGACTCGACCTGCGTGCGGAACTGCTCGGTCTGCGACAGCCCGATCGACGTGCTCAGCAGGCCGGCGGTGAGCACGGCGAGCAGGACGGCGGCGCCGGCGAGGACCCTGGCGGGGTGCCGGCCGACGGCGTGCGCGACGCGGGACCACAGGCCGCGGGTCGTCGGGTCGTCGCTGCCGAGCCGCGGCACGAACGGCCAGAAGATCCCGCGCGGCAGGCACACCAGCGCGGCGGGCAGCACCACGAGCCCGAAGAGCAGCGCCACGGCGACCCCGATCGCGGCGGCGACGCCGAGTGTCCGGTTGGCGGTCAGGACCGCCGCGAGCAGCGTCAGCAGCGCGAGGACGACGGTGCCCGCGCTGGCGATCACGGCCGGGGCGGCGTTGCGCAGCGCGACCCGCATCGCCTCGCGGCGGTCCTCGGTGCGGCGCAGCTCCTCCCGGTACCGGGAGATCAGCAGCAACGCGTAGTCGGTGCCGGCGCCGAAGACGAGCACGGACACGATGCCGCTGACCGACGCGTCGGTGCGCTCGCCGACGAGCACGGCGACCCACGGCAGCAGCTTCGCCACGACCTGGTCGCCGACCCCGATGACGACGAGCGGGACCATCCAGAGCAGCGGGCTGCGGTACGTGATGAGCAGCAGCAGCGCGACCACGCTCGCCGTGGCGATGAGCAGCGTGACGTCGGCGCCCTCGAACGCGGCGGAGATGTCCCGCCCGAACGCGGGCCCGCCGGTCACCTGTGCGGTCAGCCCGTCCGGCAGGCCGGCGTGGACGGTCTCGCGCAGCTTGTCGACGGCGGCGTACAGCTCGTCGCCCTCGCCGGTGAGCGTCACGGGCAGCAGCGCGGCCCGCCCGTCCTCGGCGCCGACGGCCGGCGCCTGGCCGCCGGCGGCGGTCCTGGTCCGCTCGATCGCCGCGCGGTCGGCGTCGGTGAGGGGTGCGTCGCGCCGCTCGTACACGACGACGGCCACCTCGGCGCGGCCACTGGCGAACCGGTCGGCCAGCTCGATGACCTTCGTCGACTGCTTGCCCGCCGGCAGCCCGTCGGCCGGCTCCTTCTGCGGCTGGGCGGGCGAGGTGAGGAACACCAGCGCCGTCAGCCCCACCGTGACGAGCAGGATCAGGACCGCGCCGAACCGGCCGGTGACGGCCGCCGCCACTCGTGTGCCCACGCTCTGTACCTTCCGGAGACAAATATTTCGACGATCGAACTTTCCCCTTGATACCCGCCCCACCCAAATCAACGCAAGAATCGACGCAAGAATCTTCTTCGGAATGCACCCCTCCTTCCCCGGCGCGGCGGCGTGTCGGAGGGTGTGGAGGTGAACGTGGACGCAGAGGAGTCGTTCCTGGCGTACGTGCGGGAGCGGGTCGCCGCGCTGTCGCGGATCGCGTTCCTGCTCACCGGGGACCGGCACCTGGCCGAGGACCTGGTGCAGGAGACGCTGCTGCGGGTGGCCGGGCGGTGGGGGCGGATCGCGGCGGGCGGGGACCCCGACCCGTACGTCCGCCGCACCCTCTACCACCAGCACGTGTCCGCGTGGCGGCGGCACCGCGGGCGGACCGTCCACGTGGAGCACCCGCCGGACCGCCCCGGCCCCGACGAGTCCGACGCGGTCACCGGCGGCGTGGCCGTCCGCGCCGCGCTCGCCAGGCTGGCACCGAGGCAGCGCGCGGTGATCGTGCTCCGCTACTTCGAGGACCTCACCGAGGCGCAGACCGCCGACATCCTCGGCTGCCGCGTCGGCACGGTGAAGAGCCAGACCCGCGACGCGCTCGCGCGACTGCGGGCAATCGCCCCGGAGCTGCTCGGCGATTCTTCCGAACTGGAGGTGCGACGATGACGCAGGAGCTCACCCGGCGCCTGGCGGCGGCCGCCGACGACATGCCCGCCGCCCGCGTCCCGTCCGACCTGTTCTGTCGCGGCCGACGCCGTCACCGCCGGCAGATGTCGACATTTGCGATTTTCGCTGTTGTACTGGCAGTTGCCGCTTCCATGGCACTTAGCGGGTTCGACGGCACGGCGGTGCCGGCGAGCGGGACGAGCGGCGCGCCGGGGCGGTTGCACGAGCCATGGGTCTGGCAGGCCAGCGTGGCCCTCTCGCCCCGCGGCCCGGCCGCGCTGCTGGTCAGCGGTGGCGGCGGCTACGAGCCGCCGGACCTGCCCTTCACGTACGGCAGCCGCATCAGCGCGATCGGCCGCGACGGCTCCTACCGCGTCCTGCCCTTCGGCACCACCTACCTACAGGCCGGCCAGGACGTGCTGCTCTCCCCCGACGGCCGGTACGCCGCGGGCAACGGCACCTATGAGCACCTCTTCGGCACCGGCGGCCGCGACGTGGCCGTCGTGGACCTGAGCACCGGCGAGGCCAGACGCTTTACAGGCTCCGGCGCCGCCGCCCCGGTCGCGTGGAGCCACGACGGCCGCCGCCTGCTGGTGCACCGGTCCAACGCGTCACCCTGGACCGACACGCCCTTCGACGGATCCGACACCATCGGCTCCGACAACGGCGCGCTGTGGGTGCTCGACGTCGGCACCGGCGCCACGACGCACCTGCTGGACCTGGGCCGCACCCGCCGCGGCGCCGCGGCCTTCTCCCCCGACGGCCGCACCGTCGCCGTCCAGCTCGGCCGCGAGCTCGCCCTGGTCGACACGGCCACCGGCACCCGCCGCCCGCTCGCCACCCTGCCGGCGGGCGCCCTCCTCGGCGGCCCCTGGTCGTACACCGCGGACGGCACCGGCCTCGGCGTCTTCACCGTCGCCGACGGCTGCACCGCCGCCTGCTCCCACGCGGCCCGCAACGCCAGGTCCTGGCGCCTCACCGTCCTGTCCGCCACGACCGGCGACCAGTTGCCCACTTCCCTGCCCACCTTCGGCGGCGCCACCGCCCGCCTGGCCGGCTGGCAGCGCGACGGCACCGCGGTCGTCGTCCGCTACGTCGACGAGACGTACACCGCAGGGCCGTCCTACGAGCCACCCGCCGCCTACCGCGCCGTCTCCGACGCCGACCTCCTGGCCCTCGCCCCCGACGGCACCACGAAGTCCTTGCTCACCAAGCCCCCGGGCACCATCTGGGACGTCGACGTCGCCGCGGACCTGGTGGCGGCCGGCGCCTTCGGCGGCCCCTCGCCTGCCCCGTCGGTGTTCCCGCTGGCCCGCTGGGCGGCGACCACGGTCTTCGTCGCCCTGTGGGCCCTGGCCATGCTCACCTGGCTCACCATCGCCCTCATCCGCAGGTCCCGCCGCCACCCACGCCCGCGCCCGGGCGCGTAGCCAGGCGGAGAGACGACGAGCCCCGTAGCGTGCGCGCGGCACGGGACTCACCTCCGTGTTCGCCATCGGCTGGTCCATCCATCGACGCACGACGCGGCGGCGCACGCGTTACGGCCAAACGTAGGGTGCGACGGCCCGGCGACGGACACTATCTTGTCCGCTATGACGGACGAACTCCGGCGCACCCGGACGACGGCGGCGGCGGGGAGGAGGTCGGGGCCCTCCGCCAATGGCTGCGGTCCGACGACGATCTCCGTCCGTGGACCGTCCGGGCCGAGCACAGCTCGCCCACGCCGGGGAACGGCACGGTGCTGGTGTCGCCGCCGACCGACCGTCGAGGATGGCCTTGATCCTCGCTGACCCGCTCGCCTCGCGCGCCGTGCTCATCGGCGTCGGCGCCTACCGCAAGCCCGAGCTACCCGATCTCCCCGCGGTCGCGAACAACCTCCGGTCGCTCACCGGCATCCTCACCGATCCGCTTCGGTGCGGGCTGCCGGGCGAGTCCATCGCCGTGGTCTCGGACCCCCGGACACCGGTCGCGGTGGCGCAGGCGGTGGCCAAGGCCGCTGACGAGGCCACCGACGCGCTCCTCGTCTACTACGCCGGTCACGGGATGCGTGCCGGACGCCGCGGTGAGCTGTACTTAGCCGTTGCCGAGTCCTCGGTGGAGTTCTCCGACGTGGACTGCCTGCCGTACCAGCGACTGCGGGACACGGTCCTCGACAGCCCCGCCGCGGTGAAGATCGTCATCCTGGACTGTTGCTTCAGCGGGGCAGCGCTGGACGGTATGGGTGGCGGACCGGCCGGGCAGGTCGTCATCGATGGTGCGTACGTGTTGACCGCCACGTCCGCCACCAGGCTGGCGATGGCGCCGATCGGTGCCGAGCACACGGCGTTCACCGGCGAACTGGTCGGGCTGCTCACCGAAGGGCTGCCCGGCGGCGGCGAGTATCTCAGCCTCGACACGGTGTATCACCACGTGTCGCAACGACTGCGCAGCAAGGGCCTGCCGAGGGCGGAGGCCGCCGCACGGAACACCTCCGGCACCTTCGCCCTCGCACGCAACGTCGCCGCGACGACCTCGACGACCTCGACGGCTCCAGAATCCGTCCGCCAATCGTCCATTGTGGACGAGTCGCCGATCACCGAGGTGCCTGCTGCCCCGCCGGCTGCCGTGGTCGCGTGGACGGTCGAACGGGTCGGGCCCGTCGTCCGTGGCATCAGGCGGCCGATTCCTCCGTTGGTCGCGACGCACCAACTCAACACCTGGGCGATCGCGCTGGACAGCAAGTCGCGTGAACCGGCGGCCTTCGCCCCTCCGGTCGCCGGCGACACCCTGCTCATGGCGGGCACCGACCATCGGCTGTACGGGCTCGACGCGCTGACCGGCGCGGTCCGATGGGCCTTTGCCGAGCCGGAGCGGACCCTGGTCCGGCCGGTGCTTGCGGCCGGCTCCCGGGTGCTGGTCTGCGACGACGGAGGCCAGGTGCACTGCCTCGACAGCGGCACAGGCGAGCGGCAGTGGCGGCATCCGATCGCCGGCTCCGCGGCGCGGACCGCGCTGGTCACGGACGGTGCCAACGTATATGTGGCCGTCCACGGCGATCTCGCCGCGCCCGACCTCACCGCGGTGGATCTGGCGACCGGCGCCGAGCGTTGGCGACACCGCGTCGACGCCCGCCTGCCGGTGCTGGCGCCGGGCGGTCACGTCGTGGTGCGGCGGGAGCGTCGCGTGGTCAGCCTTGCCGCGGACTCCGGTGAGGACCGCTGGACGCGAGAGCTCGTCGGGGGGCCGGTCGCGGCGATCGCCGATGCCGACGGCGTCGTCGTCGGCACGGATGCCGGGCGGGTGGCCGGCCTCGCGCCCGCCTCGGGCGAGATCCGGTGGCAGGTCGTGCCGAAGCCGCGACCACTCGTGGCGCGGTTCGCCAGCGAGAAGCCCCTCGAATGGGTGCTTGCCGCCGCCGACGGTGTGGTCGTGGCGGCCCGGCCAGAGGGCAAACGGGTGTACGGACTGGACCGCGAGACCGGCGAGACAGGATGGTCCATGCGTGCCAACGGCTGGGGTGGGCCGTTCTCGGCGATCACGATCGCCGGTGGCGTCGCGTATTTCGCCACCCGCGATCTGCATGCGGTCGAAGCAGCGACGGGACGGGTCCGTTGGACGCTGCGGACCGGCTACTACCCCGGCGCGGTGACCATGGCCGGTGACGTCGCCTGTTTCGGCGTCGGTGCACATCTCTACGCCGTCGACACCGCCACCGGCACGGTGCGCTGGCGGCATCTGGTCGGCAGGTGGCACGCGACGGCGCCGACCCTGACGAACGGCCTGGTCGCCTTCGTCGACGACGCCGCCGCCGCGACCGCGCTGAGGCTGTGAGGGCGCGCATCGCGGATTGGACCCGCGGTCGGTGCCGTCTGCGCCCAGGATCAGGACGGCGCCGGCGGCCCGGAGCGCTGCCGCATCCGCCCGCGGCGTGACCAGGCCGATGTCGTTGTCTCCACCTTCACGAGCAACGGTAAGTCCCGTGCCGTTGCGGCCGGCGGATCCCGATCGGGACCCGGGCCGGTCAGCGGCACGGGACTCACCTACGTGTTCGTTGTCAGGGGAGGATTGCCTGGTTGGTGGAGAAGACGTTGGTCGGGTCGTAGGAGCGCTTGATGCGCAGGAGGCGGTCGCGGTCCGGGGCGGGCCAGTTGGCCTGCAGCGCCTCGGGGCCCGCGCCGCCGGAGAAGTTCATGAACCCGCCCGGCACGGTGGCGTCCGCGGCGGAGGACAGGACCGCGGCGGTCACGGCGTCGACGACCGGCACCAGCTCCGGGACACCCAGGCCGATGACGAAGAGCGAGAAGGCGGCGTCGCGGCCGGGGATCGCGTTCGGGACGGCCGGCGGGCGGGAGAGGGCGCCGCCGAGGTGGCGGAGCTCGACCGCGATGAGCGGGACGTCGACCTGCGGGCCGGCGGTGGCGAGCAGGCCCTCGACGGTGGCGGCGGTCAGGTCGCCGAGCAGGACGCCGCCCTCGCGGGTGGGCGTGGGGTCGACCGGGTCCTGGTGGATGGAGTCGATGGCCTGGTAGGGCATCTCGCCGACGCCGCCGAGCAGGACCGGGGCGGCGGCGAGCATGGGGGCGAGCAGCTCCGAGGCGGTGACGGTGTCGCCGAGGTACGCCACCCGCAGGTGCACCACGAAGGCCCCGCGCAGCGGCTCGGGCAGCTGCGGCAGCGGGGGCAGGCGGAGCATGGCGAGGGACGTGTTCATCCCGTCGGGGAGGGTCGGCGCCCAGGTGCGGTAGGCGTGCAGGACCTCGGCAGCGTGGGTGGCCGGGAAGAAGTACCCGCCGCCGGTCAGCGACGGCACGTCGAAGAGGTCGAACTCGATGGCGGTGACGATGCCGAAGTTGCCCTTGCCGCCGCGGACGGCCCAGAAGAGGTCGCTCTCGTGGGCGGCGTCGACGGTGCGGACGACGCCGTCGGCGGTGACGATCTCGACGGAGCGGACGTGGTCGGCGGCGAAGCCGAAGGTGCGGCCGAGGGGGCCGAGGCCGCCGCCGAGCGTGTAGCCGACCACGCCGACCTGCGACGAGGATCCGTTCAGCGGGGCGAGGCCGTGCGGCGCGGCCGCCTCGATGACCTGGGACCAGCGGACCCCGGCCGCGGCGCGGGCGCGCTTGCCGGCGACGTCGACGGACAGGGACTGCATGCGGCTGGTGGTGATCAGGACGCAGTCGACGGCGGGGCGGACGGCGCCGTGGCCGGTGGCCTGGACGGCGACGGGCAGGCCGTGACGGCCGGCCCACCTGACCGCCGCGGCGACGTCGGCCATGCTGGTGGCGCCGACGGCGACGGCGGGTCGGTGCGGGTTCGCGACGTTCCAGGCGAAGATCTCCTCCGCGAAGCCGTCGTCGGAGGGCAGGAGCACCGGGCCGTCGACGGCGGCGGCGAGGTCGGCGAAGGACAGGTCGGTCGATGCAGTCATCAGAGGTTCCTCAAGGTCGGGGCGCGTGCGGCAGCGCCACGGACCACGGTGCACGACAGCGCTTGGCTGCCGGTTAATCGCCACTTAAACGCGCGACTTGAGCAATACTTGCGGCCTCAAGATGGGCGGCGCCGAGCCGGCGGTGCGCCTCCAGGGCCAGCGTGGCGTGCGCGAGGGCATCGTCCGGACGGCCGAGGGCGTGCGCGAGCGCGGCGAGGGCGTAGCGCATCGAGCCCCACGTGGCGCAGCCCGTCCCGACCGTGGCCCACAGGTCGGCGAAGGGAAGGATCTCCTCGTACAACTCGGCACACAGCGGCAGGTCGAGCCGGGCCGCCACGAGCGCCCACTGGAACGCCACGAGGTTCCAGCACCACAGCATCTCCCGGCGCGTGCCCCACCGGTCGACGAGCCGCCGGGCAAGGTCCTCGTCGCCGGACTCGCAGGCGGCCAGGACCGCGGTCGGCCGCAGCAGCTCCAGGTGCGGCTCGTCGGCGCGGCGGATCAGCTCGTCGAGCAGATCACCGGGCCTTCCCTGGAAGCGCCGGCTGGTGTACAGCATGGCCAGCCGGATCCAGTTGGTGCCCCACAGACTGGTGTGCGCCTGCAGGGCGAACGCCTCGCCGACCAGCCGCTCGCCGTCGTCCCAGCGGCCGTCGAGCATCGCCCGGCCGGCCCGCGCGTACCTGACCTGCGCGGCGAGGACCCCGGTGCGCAGCTCCCCGCCGAGGTGGACGGCGCGGGCCAGGTCGGTGTCGAAGGTGGCGAAGTCACCGGCGGTCACGGCGCTCATCATGCGGTGCAGCCGGCCGGTGAGCTCCACGGTGCGCGGCAGCGCGTCGATGGCGAGCAGCTCGTCGACGGTGGCCCGGCGCAGCTGCTCGGCCTGCGGGACCAGGGCGACGTTCCAGAGGTTGTCGAGGGTGCGGGCGCGCAGCTCCGCGTCGCCGATGCGCCTGGCGATCGCCACGGCCTCCGCGGCGTACGCCTCCCCGGCCGGCCGGTCCTCGGCGTGGTACAGCTCGACCGCCAGGGTGCCGAGAAGGACGGCCCGGCGGCGCGGGTCGGTGTCGCCGAGGCGGGCGAGCTGGTCGCGGAGGATGCCGATCATCCGCTCGTCGACGACCAGGTACGGCCGCCACGTCCACAGCGTGACCCCGCCGAAGAGCGTCGCCGCGTCCATCGTGAGGTCGTCGTCGCCGAGCTGCCGGGCGAGGGTGAGCGCCTCGTCGAGGACGGCGCGGGTGCCGGCGAGATCCCCGCCCGCGCGGCGCGCGACACCCAGCTGGACGAGCAGCCGGCACCGGTCGGCGGCCGCGCCCGGGCGGGTCGGGTCCAGCGCGCCGAGGGCCGACTCCAGGTAGGTGGCGGCCTCGTCGTACGCCAGCTGCGCCATCGACAGCTCGGCGGCGCGCCGCGCGTAGCCGACCGCGCGCTCCGCGCCGCCGAGCCGCGCCGCCATGGTGAAGTGGTGCACGAGCCGGCCGAGCAGCGCCGGGTCGTCGGGCCGGGCGAACGCTTCAAGGGCCTCACCGACCCGCAGGTGCAGCCGGGAGCGCTGCAGGCGGGTGAGCGCGCCGTAGAGGGTGTCGCGGACGATCGCGTGCGAGAACCGGTAGTCCCAGGTGCCGGGCACCTCGGTGAGCAGCCCCGCGACCACCGCGGGCTCCAGGGCGCTCATCACCTGCTCGTTCTCGGCGTCGGTGCTGGCTTCCAGCAGGACCAGCTCGACGTCCCGCCCGATGACCGCCGCCGTGCGCAGCATCGCCTGGGTCTCCTCCGGCAGCCGTGACACGCGCCGGCCGACGACGTCGCGGACGCCCTCGGGCACGCCGAGGTCGGCGACGGCCTGCGCGGTGCCCCACCCGCCGGGGTGCTCGCTGGTGAGCAGCCGCAGCAGCTCCTTCAGGTAGAACGGGTTGCCGCCGGTGCGCTCCAGCAGCGCCTGGACGACCTCACCGGGTGCCTCGCCGGGTGCACCGCCGGGTGCCTCACCGGGTGCGCCGCCCGCGTTGTCGCGGAGGTACGCGGCGATGTCTCCCGCCGTGAACGAGCCGAGCCGGATCCGGTCGGAGCCGCGCTCGTTCGCCAGCAGCGCAAGGGTCTCCCGCAGCGCGGGGTCGCCGCCGGTCACGTCCGGGCGCATCGTGCCCAGCAGCAGGATCGGCCGCCGGTGCAGGGCGGGCGCCAGGTGCGCGAGCAGCTGCAGCGACGACGCGTCGGCGACGTGCAGGTCGTCGACGACGAGCAGCAGCGGCTGCCCGGCGGCGCTCTCGAACAGCGTCTCGGCGACCGCCTCGTGCAGGTGGAACAGGGCGGTGCCGGGCTCCTCGGCCCGCCAGCCGCTCTCGCCGCGCCCGGCGAGCACGTCGAGCAGGTGCCGCCGGCCGTCGGTGTCGGGCAGTGCCCGCAGGATCTGCGCCCACGGCCAGAACGCGGGGGTCGCGCTCGCCTCGACGCACCGGCTCCACGCGACCCGCAGCCCGTGCCCGGTGGCGAGGGTGGCGGCCCGCTCGGCGAGCAGCGTCTTGCCGAGCCCGGCCTCACCGACGACGAGGACGACGCCGCCCTGGCCGGCGCCTGCCTGTGCGAGCCGTTCGTCGAGGTGCCGCTCCTCCCGCTCCCTGCCGACGAGCGCACTGCCGACGAGATCCCTGCCGACGGGCTCCGTGGCCGCCGGGCGGTCGGCCGTCTTCACGGCGGTGCCGGCCGCCGACGCGCGACCGGCGGTGCTGAGCGAACCCGCGCGACCGGCGGTGCTGAGCGAAGCCGAGGGACCGGGGGTGGCGGGCGCGGTCGCGACGGAGGGACTGTGCGTTGGCGTCAGGGCCGGGTCGTGGCGGAGGATGGCCGCCTCCAGGTCGCGCAGGTGCGGGCCGGGCGGCAGGCCGAGCTCGTCGTCGAGCACCGTCCTCGCCCGCCGGAACGCGGCGAGTGCGTCGGCCTGGCGACCGTCCCGGTACAGGGCGAGCATCAGCTGCCCCCAGGACCGTTCGCGGAACGGGTGCCGGTCCAGCAGCGCGACGGACGCCGCTGCCGCCGCCGCGTGCCGCCCGGTGGCGAGATGGACGTCGACGAGGTCCTCGACGGCGCCGTCGTGCGCCTCGCCGAGCTGCGCGGCGACCGCGGCCGCGAACTCCTCCTCGGCGAAGTCTGCCAGCGGCACGCCCCGCCACTCCCGCAGGGCCGCGGTGAGCAGCGTCTCGGCCTCGGCGTACGCGCCGGCCGCGAGCCTGGCCCGGCCCTCCTCCGCGCCACGGGTGAAGCGGGCCGCGTCGACCTGACCGGCGTCGATCGCGAGGAGGTACCCGGGGTCCCGGGTCACCAGCACCGACGGCGCGGTCCGCGGCGGGCGGTCCGGCTCGAGGACGCGCCGCAGCTGCGAGATGTACACCTGCAGCGTGCTGGTGGCGCTCGACGGCGCCTCGCCGGTCCACAGCCCGTTGATGATCCGGTCGAGCGACACGACCCTGCCGGGGTCGAGCAGCAGCAGCGCGAGGACGGCCCGCTGCTTGCGCGCGCCGAGGTCCAGCGGCGCGCCGCCGGGCGGCTGGACCTCCAGCGGGCCGAGGATCCGGAAGTCGAGCCGCGTCACGGCGTCACGTTATCCGCTGGCGGGCGCCCAGGGGCCGAGCCGTCGGATCTTGGACTCAGGCTTCGGCCGGCAGCATGGGCAGCTCCCGAGATCATCGGTGGTGACGGCGCTTTTTTCAGAGAAGTAGCCGTCACCGGCGCACGGGAAGCCGCAGCGGTCACCGTACCCGGCACCGCTCATGTTCAGGCCGGGCAGGCGGCTCCGAAGGAGGGGCGCTGCGTCAGCGTGAACCGGCAGCCGAAGTCGTCCGCGGCCACGGCCCGGCGGTCCAGGATCGCGTCGCCCGCCGGCCGGTGCCCGGTCCTGACCCACGAGACCAGGTCGTCGAAGCCCTGCGCGAGCTCCGGCACGGTGAACTCGCAGTGCCCGAGCGCCCGCACCGCGCGGGACACGAAGAGCTTCCCGCGGCCCTGCAGCGCGGCGCGGCGCGCGTACTCCTGCTCCATCGACAGCGGCACGAACAGGTCACCGATCGTGTGCATCGACAGCACCGGCACGCGCGGCCGCCCGTCGACGCGCGGCACCCCGGACAGGTCCCGCGAGGGCCGGTCGGTGCGGTCGACCCGCAGGACGTCGCGGTTGACGCGCAGCTCGTCCCGGCTGAGCCACGGGCTGTCGTCGCTCTGGTACAGCGTGAGCCGGTTCGACGTGAGGTTGCCCTCGGCGATGCCGGCGGTGCCGCCGGACAGCCCCGGGTACACCCCGAACAGGAACGGCACCGTGGTCAGCGGCGGGATCCCGGGCAGCGCGCTCCAGTAGGCGATCGCGTTGTCGAAGCCCGGCCGCGTGCCGCCGCTGCGCTGCTCGACGAAGTCGCCCCACCTGCGGCCCAGCGCGGTCAGCCCGGCCCCCTGGCCGAGCAGCGGCACCTGCTGGGCGACCTGCTGCCGGTACACCTCCTGGAACGACGGATCGACGGGCGCCTTCGGGAACGTGATGGCGGTGCCGGTGAGTGCCGCCGCGGTGACGTTCGCGTCGAGGAAGTAGTCGAACAGCTCCGCGTCGCCGAGGACGCCGCAGACGGGCATCGCGCCGGCGAACGCCTGCGGGTGCTCCTCGATGGCCACCGCCGTGACGTGGCCGCCCATCGACGCGCCGGTCATGTAGACGGACCTGGCGCGCAGCCCGGTGTGCTCCTTGAAGCGGTCGATCAGGGTGTACGAGTCGCGCACGCCCTGCCCGACGTCATAGCCGTTGGTCGCGTAGCTGGACGCGGCCCAGGCGAAGCCGCGCGACAGGTAGTGCGCGCGCAGCGACGGGCTGTCGACGAACACGGTCGTGCCGAGCCCGCGGTACCCGTGCGCGTACAGCACCAGCTCGCCGTTCCAGTCGGCGGGCTTCTCGATGCGGTACGCCGCACCGTCGGTGATCCCGGTCCACACGCTCGATCCGTTGACCGGCACGAACGGCGTGCCGTTCACGTCGCAGTCCGGATCCGCGACCGTGTATCCGGGCTGCGTGGTGCTCGCCACCGGCGGGCCGCAGACCGGCGGCTCCGCGGCGGCGGGCGCGGGGACGGCGAGGATGCCCGCGACAAGGACCAACGACGCTGCGCTGCGCATCCACACATGAGACGCCCGTCGATGCCTCGATGTCAACGACTGTGTGCACTCGCTGTGCTTGTTGTCGTCGATTTCGGGTTTCGCGGTCTGCCTTCTAGACTCCCGGACCCATGGAGCGCCGTCACCTGCGTTGGATCATCCCTGCCGCGGGCGGCGTGCTCGCCGTCGTCGTGTCGCTCGTGCTCGTCCTGCAGGACACCGGCGAGGCCGCCTGCGCCGCGGTCCCTGCCGCGCCGCTCCAGGCACCTGTGGTGGAGAACGTGCGCTCCGGCAGCGCCTCGTACTACAGCACCAACCGCAACGGCATGTGCAACCTCGGCGCCCCCTCCACCGACGCCTACGCCGCGATCGGCCCCGCCGAGTGGGCCGGCGGCGCGGCGTGCGGCTCCTACCTCGCCGTGACCGGCCCCAACGGCCAGACCACCACCGTGCAGGTCGTCGACCAGTGCCCGTCCTGTCCCGCCGGCAAGATCGACCTGAGCAAGGGCGCCTTCTCCCGCATCGGCTCCGTCAGCGCCGGCATCATCCAGATCACCTACGGCACCGTCCGCGACCCCGACCTCCCCGGCCCCCTGAAGGTCCGCGCCAAGGGCGGCACCGGCTACTCGTCCCTCTCGGTCGTCCTGGACAACCACGGCAACCGGCTGTCCACTGTGGAGCTGCAAACCGCGGCCGGCTGGACGCCGCTGAAGCACAACACCGACAACACGTGGACCGGCCCGTCGGGGCTGACCGGCCCGGTCACCCTCCGCGTCACGGACGCCTCCGGCCACCAGGTCACGCTGCCGGGGATCGCCCTCGGCTCGTCGGCGTTCCAGCAGACGGCCACCCTCATGTACAGCCCGGCCCCGCCGTCCCCGTCGCCGTCGCCGTCCCTCTCCCCGTCGCCGTCGGAGTCGCCGTCGGCCGCCGCCACCACCCCGGTCGCCGCCGCGGCCAGCACCGCCCCACCCACCTGCTGACCCAGTTCCTGCTTCGCCCTTCGCCCTTCGCCTCCGCCCTTCGCCCTTCGTCCCGAGCGCGGTGCCGCGCGGCCGCGGGTTGCGGGTTTGCGGGTTGCGGCACCGCGCTCGGCAGCCTGCGCGCCCCCGCGCTCGGCCAGCCCGGCCACGTCCTCAGCCACCTCGCCGCCGTCACGACGGAGTCCGCGACCGCTCCAGTCGCGAGCGACCCGTTCCCCCGGCGGCCGTGGCGGTCTACCAGCGGACCGGGCCCTCGTCGTCGAAGAAGCCGCCGGACGGGCCGTCGTCGGGCAGGGTCGCGAGGCGCACCGCGATCGCCGCGCCCTGCGCCGGGGTCCGGAAGCCGCTGTGGTGGTTCAGGTCGGTGGCGCAGTAGCCGGGGCAGCCGGCGTTGACCAGGATTCCCGTGTCGCGCAGCTCCTTGGCGTACTGGAGGGTGACGGCGTTCAGGAAGGCCTTCGACGGCGCGTACGCCACCGACGGCGGCATCCCGCTCAGCGGCCCCTCCGGGTCGGTCTGCTCCGCGAACGAGCCGACGGAGCTCGACATGTTCACGATCCGCGGCCGCGGGGACCGGCGCAGCAGCGGGAGCATCGCGTTGGTCACGCGGATCACCCCGTACACGTTGGTGTCCACCGCGGCGTGCACGATCGCCAGGTCGACGGTGCTCGGGACCTGCGGCGTGCCACCGATGATCCCGGCGTTGTTGACGAGCACGTCCAGCACGTCCAGCCGCGCCGCGGCCGCGTCGACGCTCGCCTGGTCGGTGACGTCGAGCGCGACCCCGAACGCGTCCGCGCCGCCCGCGCGCAGCTTCGCCACCGCCTCCTCCCGCCGCTGAGCGTCGCGTGCCCCGACCCCGACGCGCCACCCGAGCGCCCCGAGCCGCGCCGCGATCTCGTAGCCGATTCCCTTGTTCGCGCCGGTCACCAGCGCCACGGTTCCTGTGGTCATGCCCACGATGCTGGTTCGCGCCCGCCCCGGCCGCCAACACCGTCTGGGTCAGGACCGATACCGTAGCGGTATGGAAACGCGCGAGCTGGCGTACTTCGTCGCGGTCGCCGAGGAGCTGCACTTCGGCCGGGCCGCCACCCGCCTCGGCATCGCCCAGCCGCCGCTGTCGCGGGCGATCCGCCAGCTGGAGCGCCGCCTCGGCGTCACCCTCCTGGAGCGCACCAGCCGCTCGGTCGCGCTGACCGCGGCCGGTGAGGTCCTGCTCCGCGAGGGCCGCGCCGCCCTGGACGCGGTCGCCGCCGCCGACCGCCGCACCCGCCGCGCCGGCCACCCCGCCGCCAAGCTCGTGCTCGCCACGAAGTCCGGTGCGGCCGGCGACCTTCTGCCCGCGCTGCTCTCGGCGTACGCCACCGACCCCACCGCGACCGGCCCCGACGCCGTGGCCGTCGAGGTGCTCCTGTGCGGCATCGGCGAGCAGGAGCGGCTGCTGCGCGACGGCCGGGCCGACGTGGCGCTGCTGCACCTGCCCTTCGACGACGCGACCGGCCTGGACGTCGAGGAGCTGCACACCGAGGGCCAGGTCGCGGTCCTGCCCGCCGGCCACCGCCTCGCCGGCCGCCCCCATCTGCTGACCGCCGACCTGGCCGGCGAGCCGTTCCCCGCCTGGCCCGGCTCCCCCGCCTCGACGGGCCCGCTGGTGCGCGACAGCACGCAGCTGTACCAGCTGATCGCCCTCGGCATGGTCGTCGCCACCCTGCCGTCGTCGTGCCGCTCCCAGCTGCGCCCCGACCTGGTCGCCGTGCCCGTCCTGGACGCACCCGCGGTGACCACGGTGATCGCCTGGCCGCCACACAGCCGGTCACGCGCCCTGGCCGCCCTGATCCGCTGCGCCGTGGACGTCAGCGCCCCCGCAGCCCTCGCAGGATCACCTCGCTCACCCTGACCGACGGCGGCCTTCCTCAAGGATCCGCGCACCGACCAACCGGTCGCGGCGCGACTGCCCGACGGCCCGCGAACCGACCAGCCGGTCGCGGCGCGACTGCCCGACGACCCGCGAACCGACCAGCCAGTGGCGGCGTGGCTGGCGGACAGCGTGATCGGGCCGACCCAGTGGCGGCATCCCGCAGGTGCGGCAACCACGTCAGCACCGGATGGTTCCCGGCCACCCCCAGGTCCGCAGCGATCCGCGCGACGGCGGCCAGCCGTTCGTCGGCGGCCAGCCGTTCGTCGGCGCCCGCCGCGACACGCCGCCACACCGGTGTGCGCCCTACTTCGCCGGGGCGTCAGCACCCTTCAGAATCGGCGACCGCCCGACCAGACGCCGCCAGCTGCCCGTTCGTCCACAATGGACGCCTCGGGTAACCGGCCGCCGGATCGAATACGCCCGCCGCACAGTAACGGACGCGGACCGACCGTCCCCGGCGCACAGGGCGGCGAGCCGCCCCAAACCTCTGTCACGCGGGGGCCTGGGCGTCGGCGGGTGCTGATCGGGCGAGTTCGCCGCGGTACCAGCCGATCTTCTCCTTGATCCTCGCCTGCTCCTCCCGCAGGTCGGCGATCTTCCGCTCGATGTCCCGGTCGTGCTCCTCCAGCAGCTCGGCACGCTCGGCGAACGTGCTGTCACCGTCGCGCGCCAGCTCCGCGTACCGCCGCATCCTCGCGATCGGCATGCCTGTGTCCCGCAGGCAGCGCAGGACCTCGAGCCACGCGAGGTCGTCGTCGGTGAACAGGCGCTGCCCGCCGGCGGTGCGGTCGATGCCGTCGAGCAGGCCGATCCGCTCGTAGTAGCGCAGCGTGTCGAGGCTGAACCCGGTCTTCTGAACGGTTTCCCGCGGCGAGTACGGCATGCCTCATGCTCCCACGAACGCACGAATCCCATCGCCCAGCTCACGCATGGTCGCGAGCACCTCACCGGCCGTCGCCTCGTCCGGCGGCCAGTTGGCCAGGACCGCGTACGCGCACCCGTTCACGACCCCCACGTCCGCCCGGACGCCGTCGTCGGTGCCGGTCTTGTTGCGCAGGACCAGGCCGTCGTGCGAGAGCGGGTCGAGCGCGAACGCCGACGCGACCATCGACAGGTCCGCCGAGGTGCGCATCCAGTCCAGCGCCCGCTCGCCGCCGTCGATCCCCGGCAGCCGGTGCAGCAGCAGCGACAGCTCGCCGGCGGAGCCGGACGACAGCCGCGGCGGATGCGCGGCCGTCCGCACGTCGCGGACCATGTCGTGCAGGGCCGTCGCCGCCAGCCCCAGCTCATGCCCGAGCGCCGCGACCCGCTCCAGCCCGACGTGGTGCAGCAGCACGTTGGTCGCGAGGTTGTCACTCACCGACGCGACCAGCACCGCCAGGTCGTGCGCCGGCAGCACGTCGGTGTGCAGGTGCTGCCACAGCCCGGAGTCCGCCACCGGCTCGACGTCCCGCCGGTCACACGGCAGGTCCGGCGGGAGGGAGCGGGCCACCTCGACCAGCAGCAGCAGCTTGCCGACACTCGCTGTGGAGAGCACGGTGTCGGGGCGGTGTTCGTACACCACCTGGCCGCCGCCGTCACGGACACATACCGACCAGGAGATGGGGCTGTCTGTCCCCCGGTCGGCCGGCGCATTCCGCCGGACCGTCAGATCAGGCCACCCGACGCCCGGCCGATGGCGAGGCATGCGACACACCCCCCGCACTGTGCTCCTGGCCGTGACAGCCTTCGTTGCCGTCGTTTGCTCCACCGTACCGGCAGCCGCCGCGACCACCCCCGCCACCTGGTGGAAACCGGCGGTCGGTGCCACCTGGCAGATGCAGTTCACCGGCAAGCTCGACACGTCCATCGCCGCCGACGTGTACGACATCGACGGCGCCGACGCCACGAAGGCCCAGGTCACCCAGCTGCACGCGGCCGGCCGGAAGGTGCTCTGCTACGTCGACGCCGGCTCCTGGGAGGACTGGCGCGCCGACGCCGCCCGCTTCCCGGCCGCCGTGCGCGGCAAGGCCCTGGACGGCTGGGCGGGCGAGCAGTGGCTCGACATCCGCCAGTGGGACACGCTGCGCCCGATCCTCGCCGACCGCTTCGCGACCTGCAAGGCGAAGGGCTTCGACGCCGTCGACCCGGACAACATGGACGGCTACGCCAACCCCACCGGCTTCCCCCTCACCGCCGCAGACCAGCTCCTGTTCAACCGCCGCGTCGCCGACCTCGCCCACTCTCTCGGCCTGGCCGTCGGGTTGAAGAACGACCTCGACCAGATCACCAAGCTGCAACCGTCCTTCGACTTCGCCGTCAACGAATCCTGCCTGCAGTGGAAGGAATGCGCCCTGCTCACCCCGTTCATCACCGCCGGCAAGCCCGTCTTCCACGTCGAGTACAAGGCCTCTTTGTGCCCGACCCCGGCCGGCCTCCGCTTCAGCTCGATCCGCAAGAACCTCCGCCTCGACGCCTTCCGCGCCGCCTGCTGACCGGCGCTCAGTCGTCGAGCCAGTGCTGCTCCCCGAGCATCGCGACGGTCTCCTCGTACGTCGCGAGCCGCGGCTCCCCACTCACCGGATCCGTGGTGCGCCACGGCGGGTACAGCCGGCGCCGCACCCACTGCGACAGCCATTCGCCGAGCGTGAAGTGGTGCGGCCACAGCTCCATGGTCGCCCCGCCCTCCCGTCCCGGCCCGTTCGACCAGACAGAGCCGTCGGCGAGATCGACGTACGAGACCATCCCGCAGCCCCAACTGCACAGCATCATCGGGACGGCAGGCTCCTCTGCGGCCTGCCGTCCCTGCTCGACCAGGTCGCTCCGCAGGCTCAGCAGCCCGTACCCGGGACCGAACCCACCGTCACCGACCTCGAGGTACAGCCGCCGCAGCAACGGCGGCAGCGCGACCCCGGCCACCCGCTCCACCTCGTCCACCGCTGCCGCCGACGCAGGCTCCAGCGGCGGCAGCTTCTCCACCAGCCCATGCCTCCGGGCCGCGACGTGACTGCGTGACCCACGCTCGTACGTGCACCGCCGCGCCGGCGGCGCCTCGAAGTCATCGACAAGCGCGAGCAGACCGAGGTCCACGACTTCCCAGCCGGGAATCTGGTCCCGGTACTCACCGGCCACGACCAGCCCCGTGACCGCCTCGAAGACCTCGTCGTCCAGCACCCCGCCATTCTGCTGCAGTGATGCGCTCACCCCGCATCCCGCCACGGCGACCGACCCGGTCCGGTCCGCCTGGATCCGTCCGCAGCCAGGTCACCAACCCCGCCGACATCGACGACGGCTCCCGGGCCAGGGCTCGTCACTCAATTCCATGTCCCTGACGAGCGGCAACCGCCGAACGCACCATCACGGCCACCCCATCCCGCGTTACGTCCTCGCAAGCCAGCGATCCACCAGCCCAACGAGAGGTGGCCGACCACAGCCCGTGACGAAGCCACCTCCCCGCACAACGCCGCAATCCGCGTCGCTGGAGGGCAGCCGGCCCGACACGCCACCGCATGTCTCCACGCCTCACACGACCATGCCCCCGCGACCGAACTGCACCCGGCCGTGCCCGCCCTTCCCCGAACCGACCCACCCTCACCGATCAAACGAACCCGACCGCACTCGCCCACCTGACCGCACTCGCCAACCCGACCGCACTCGTCCACCCGACCGCACTCGCCGACCCGACCACACTCGTCCACCCGACCGCACTCGCCAACCCGACCACACTCGCCCACTCGGCCGCCCAGCCCGTGCCATCCCGGCCCGTGTCCTCCTTACCTGACCGCCTCAACCCGCACCGCCCCACGCCGTCCTCACCTGACCGCCTCAACCCGCGCCGCCCCACGCCGTCCTCACCCGACCGCCTCAACCCGCACCGCCCCACGCCCCGCGTCCCAGCCCGCACCGCCGCCACCGAGCGCGTCCCAGCCCGCGTCCTCGCCACCTGACCGTTCCAACCCGCACTGCCACAGCCCTCACCAACCAAGCGAACCCGCCGCACTCGCCCACCCGGCCGCCCCAGCCCGCGCCATCCCAGGCTGCCGTCCTCCTCGCCCGGCCGCCCCAGCCCGCGCCGGCCGAGTTAGGCGCTGCGGTCGGCGGGCGGCGGGAAGTCGACGGTCACGTCGAGGCCACCCTCCGGGCGGGGCGTGACGCGTAACGTGGCGCCGTGCGCGGTCGCGATGGCCTGCACGATCGCAAGGCCGAGGCCGTGCCCGCTCGCGGCCCGGCCGATCCGCTGGCCCTCCAACCGCTGGAACGGCTGCAACAGCCGCCCGATCTCCTCCGCCGGGACCGCAGGCCCGGTGTTGCGCACCGTGAGCCGAGCCGCCTCCCGCACCGTCGAACCCGAGCCACGCGCCGCAGGCCCTGCCTCGCCCCGCACCGACGACTTCGCGCCCCACGGCAGCAGCCGGCCCACGCCCCGCGCCGCCGAAGCTCCACTCTCCGCCGCTGATCCAGGCTCGTCCCGGCCCGGAGTGCCCGCACCCGGCGCCGCAGGCTCAGCTTCGGCACGCACCGGCCGGCCCGCGCTCGCCGCCGTGGGCGGGGCGGCGTCCCGCACTGTGGAGGTGATGACCTCGATCCAGCCGCCGTCGATGTTGTACCGCACCGCGTTGTCAACCAGGTTCGCCACCAGGCTCTCGGCCAGGCGTGGGTCACCGGCGCCGACGGCCGGGTCCAGCGTGGCGTCGACGCGGACGCCGCGGACCTTCGCCTCACTCGACCGGCGACGGATCGCGGCGGCCGCGATCTCGGCCAGGTCGACCGGCTCCGCCTGCTCGATGCCCTGCTCGCCGCTGGCGAGGGTCAGCAGGGCGTCGACCAGCCGCTCCTGGGCGGCGCCGAGAGCGAGCACCTCGCGGCAGGCCTCGCGGAGGGAGTCGGCGGTGGCGTCGGGGTCGGCGAGCGCGACCTGCAGCAGCGCCCGCTCCGCGGCCAGCGGCGTGCGCAGCTCATGGGACGCGTTGGCCACGAACCGCCGCTGCGACGCGAACGCCGCCTCCAGCCGCTCGAAGACGCTGTCCAGCGTCTCGGCGAGATCCGTGAACTCGTCGTCGTCGCCCGTCTTCCCGAGCCGCCGGTCCAGGCTCGTCGCCGAGATGTCCTGCGCCGTGGCGATGATGGCGCGCAGTGGGCGCAGCAGCCGCCCGGCGGTGATCCAACCGCCGATCACCGCGACGACGCTGGCGATCAGCACCGTGAGCGCGATGACGCGGAACATCCGCTCCTCGTAGATCTCGGAAGGAGGGTCGCGGATGATGCGGACGCCGCCGACGGTCTCGCTGGCGGGGGCGGACACGGTCTCCCCGAAGGAGAACAGCGCGATGCTGGCCGTCACGGCGATGATGAACGGCACGGCATACAGCGTCGTGAGCCGCAGCTGCAGCCCGCGCCGCGGCCGGCGCCGGGTGCTCACGGCGCCCCGATCCGGTAGCCGGCCTCGCGGACCGTGTGGATGAGCTCGGGCGCGCCAAGCTTGCCGCGCAACCGGCGGATCGTCGTCTTCACCACGGTGGTGAACGGGTCGGCCGCCTCGTCCCACACCCTCTCCAGCAGATCCTCAGCGGAGACGGGCCGGCCGTCGGCGGCGAGCAGGCACTCCAGGACGCCGAACTCCTTGGGGCTGAGCTCCAAACGGCGCCCGCCCCTGGACGCGACCCGCCGGGCCGGGTCGAGCGTCAGGTCGCCGAGCTCGTACACCAGCGGCAATGCCTCGGCGGGGCGCCGCGCGAGCGCCCGTATACGGGCCACCAGCTCATCGAAGTCGAACGGCTTGGGCAGATAGTCGTCGGCGCCGAGGCCCAGGCCTTCCACGCGCTGCTTGACGGTGCTCGCCGCGGTCAGCATCAGCACGCGGCTGCTGGAGCGGGCCGCGACGATCCGCCGGCACACCTCGTCACCGTGGATGCCCGGCAGGTCGCGGTCGAGGACGACGACGTCATACCGGTTGACGGTGAGCCGGTCGAGCGCCTCCGTGCCGTCGAGGACCACGTCGACCGCCATGCCCTCACGGCGCAGCCCCGTCCCGACCGTCCTGGCCAGGACCTCGAAGTCTTCAACCACCAGCACCCGCATGCCCACCACCATGCCAGGTCGAAGGTGTCAGTGAGGTGTCAGCCGCTGTCACCGTGATGTCACCGGCCGCCACGTACAACGGACCGCATGATTGTCGTCAACGGACTCCGCAAACGGTTCGGGTCGCACACCGCCCTCGACGGGATGACGTTCACCGTCGAGCCGGGCCAGGTCACCGGCTTCGTCGGGCCCAACGGCGCCGGCAAGTCCACCACGATGCGGGTGATCCTCGGCCTCGACGCGCCCGACGCCGGCACCGCCCTCGTCGCCGGCCGTCCTTATCGCAGCCTCGCCCGCCCGCTGTGCCACCTCGGTTCGCTGCTCGACGCGGGCGCGTTGCAGCCCGGCCGCACCGCACGCAATCACCTCCTGTGGATCGCGCATTCCCAAGGACTGTCGAGTCGCCGCGTCGACGAGGTCCTCGAGCGGGCCGGTCTGCAGACCGTGGCCCGGCGCGCCGCCGGTGGGTTCTCCCTCGGCATGCGTCAGCGTCTCGGCATCGCCGCCGCGCTGCTCGGCGACCCGCCCGCGCTGATGCTCGACGAGCCGTTCAACGGCATGGATCCCGAGGGGATCGTGTGGATGCGCCAGCACCTGCGCGGGCTCGCCGCGGAGGGCCGAGCCGTCCTGGTCTCCAGTCACCTCATGAGCGAGCTCGAGGACACCGCCGACCATGTCGTGGTCGCCGGCCGAGGCCGGGTCATCGCCGACACCAACATCGCCGCGCTGCTCAAGCGGGCCGCCGCAGGCAGAGTCACCCTGCGCACAGGCGCGTCTTCGATCGACGTCGCGGCAGGTGTACTGGAAGCAGAAGGCGCCTCCGTCAGCCGCACCGACGCCGAAACGTTGACGGTCACCGGGCTGCCGGCCGAGGCCGTCGTGCGGCTGCTGACCAGCCGCGGCGTGCCGTTCGCGGAGATCTCGTCGCACCGGGCCACCCTCGAGGAGGCGTATCTCGAGCTGACCCGTGACGCCGTCGAGTTCCGCGCCGCGACCGGGTCGGAGGCGGCACGATGAGCGGTCCCAAGCGTGGTGGAGGAGCCGCGACCCAGCGTCGCGGCGTCGGCCCGGACAGGCGCCGAGGCGTGGCGGGGGTGGCGGCATGAGCGGCTTCGCGCGACTCGTACACGCGGAATGGACGAAATTCAGGACGGTGCGTGGCTGGTTGATCGGCATGGCCGCGGCCGCCGCCGCCATCGTCGGTCTCGGCCTGTTCCCAGGCATGACGGGCACGTGCGGCTCCGGCTGCGGCCTGCCCGTCGGGCCAGAGGGCGAGGAGGTCACCGACGTGTTCACGTTCGTGCACCGGCCCCTCGCCGGCGACGGCACCCTCACCGTCCGGGTCGCGTCGCTGACCGGCGAGCTGCCGCCCGACGGGCCGGGCAAGGATCCGCAACCAGGGCTGGTGCCGTGGGCGAAGGCCGGCCTGATCGTCAGGGACGGCACGAAGCAGGGCGCCACGTATGCGGCGGTCATGGTCACCGGCGCGCACGGCGTGCGGCTGCAGCACGACTATGTCCACGACCGCGCCGGGAAGCCGGGCGCCGTCACCGAGTCGGCGCCGCGATGGCTGCGGCTGACCCGCGCCGGCGACGTCGTCACCGCCCTGGAGTCCGCCGACGGCACCTCGTGGACGGGCATCGGCACCGTCCGCCTCAAGGGACTGCCGGCGACAGCGGAGGCCGGGCTGTTCGTCACGTCGCCGATGTTCGTGGAAGGGGTCGGTGCGGCCGGCGCGACCAGCGCGCCCAGCCTCGCCACGGCCGGCTTCGACCACCTCACCACGACCGGCGGCTGGCAGTCCGCGACCTGGACGACCGAACGCGTCGGCGGCACCGCCGACGACCCGCACCCGATCGGCAGCGGCCCGCCGCCCGAGCCGGGCGACAGCCCCGGTGGTAGCAGGGCACCCGCCGGAGGGCAGGCGCCCGGCGCCGAGCAGACCGCCGACGGCTTCACGGTCAGCGGCTCCGGCGACATCGCCCCAGCCGTGGCCGGTGCCGCCGGGCTGGGCACGACGATCAGCCAGACGCTCGTCGGCACGTTTGCCGGTCTGGTCTTCGTCGTCGTGGTCGGCGCGATGACGATGACCGGCGAATACCGGCGCGGTCTGATCCGCACGTCGCTCGCCGCCGCGCCCCGCCGTGGTGCCGCGCTCGCCGCGAAGGCGACCGTGCTCGGCGCAGTCACGTTCGTCGTCGGGGTCGCCGCCGCGGCCGTCGTCGTCACCATCGGGCCAGGGCTGCTCCGCGACAACGGCGTGTACGTCCACCCGGTCTCCACCGCCACCGAGCTGCGGGTCATCGCCGGCACCGGCGCCCTGCTCGCCGTCGCCGCGGTCCTCGCGCTCGCGTTCGGCGTCCTGCTGCGCCGCGGCACCACGGCGGTGACCTTGGCGTTCGTGGCGACGGTCCTGCCGTACCTGCTGTCGATGACCGTCCTGCCCGTCGCCGCGGGTGCGTGGCTGCTTCGCGTGACGCCGGCCGCCGCGTTCGCCATCCAGCAGAGCACGCCGCAGTACGCCCAGGTGGAGGGCCTGTACACGCCCGCCAACGGCTTCTTCCCGCTCACCCCGTGGTCGGGGCTGGCGGTCCTGCTCGCCTGGGCGACCGCGGGGCTGGCCTTCGCCGCGTACCGCTTCCGTAGGAGGGACGTATGAGCCGCGACCTGCTTCCGCCGGACCGTCGCAGGGACCGCAACCTGCCACCGCCGCCCGGTTCGCGTCGGGACCGCACCCCATCACCGCTGGAAGACCGGGCCGGCTCCGGGGCGCGGGAGGCGCGCCACCCGCGTGGGACGGCCCCAGAGCACCTGCCAGCGGAGCCGCGGCCCGGGCAGCCAGCCGAACCGCAGCAGGAGCTGACGACCGAACCGCGGCACGAACTCAGAGCCGGACGGCGGCGCGGGCTGACGACCGAATCGCGGCGTCCGCTGGCGGCCGAGTGCTGGCGGTACGTGCGGGCGGAGTGGACGAAACTGCGCACCGCCACGGAGACGGTGTGGCTGGTCGTCGGGATCGTGGCGGCGACCGTCGGGGTCGGGCTCGTCGTCGTGCTCAATGTTGCGTGCAGCGCCGAGGTCTGCGCCGGCGACCCGACGAAGACGGGTCTCACCGGCGTCCAGCTCGGTCAGGCCGTCGTGGCGATCCTCGCGGTGCTCGCCGTCGGCGGGGAGTACAGCACGGGCATGATCCACGGCACCCTCGCCGCCATGCCGCGCCGCACCGGGGTGCTCGCGGCCAAGGCCGTCGTCGTCACCGCCGTCACCGTGCCCGTGGCGACGGTGGCGGTCGCGGTCGCCGCCCTCGCCGGCCGTCACTTCCTGCCGGCGGATGCGTCATGGCCGTCAGTTCTGCGCGCCACCGGTGGCTCGGTGCTGTACCTGACGCTCATCGGCCTGCTCGCCCTCGGCGTGGCCACGGTGGTCCGCAACGCCGCCTCGGCGGTCGGGGTGGTGCTCGCCCTGCTGTTCCTGTTCCCGATCCTCGCCGCCGCCGCACCCGACCCGGCGTGGGAGCGGCACCTGCTGCAGGCGGGCCCGATGACCGCTGGGCTCGCCGTCCAAGCCACCACGGGGCTGGACACGTTACCGATCGGCCCGTGGGCAGGTCTTGCCGTGACCGCGGCCTGGGCGGTGGGGGCGTTACTCGTCGCGGTCATCACCCTCGAGGTCCGTGACGCCTGACCACCGCTGCGCGCTGATTGCCCGCCGCCGGACCGCAGTGCGTAGGCACGGGTGGTGCACGACGGTGACCGCAGCCGTGCTCGCGACAGCGATCTGGTGCCGGGTGTCCACCACGGGCGGCGCGGCGGCTCGATGGTCCTGCGCGGTTCAGGGTCCTGCGCGGCTCGATGGTCCTGCGCGGTTCAGGGTCCTGCGCGGTTGGAGGGTCGTGCGCGACGGCTCCGGACCACCCGCCGGTTCAAGTGCGAGCACCGTCGAATGCAGGAGGCGAGGTGAGGTGACGCGAGGCGCCAGAATCGCGGCGCGACCGGGTTGATCGAAGGATGGAACCCCGCCATGACCGGATCCGGCGTTCGATCGTCACGCCGGTGGGCGCCGGGCCGGCATGGGGCGGTCGGTGATGGGGGGTGCTTAACGGAAGGTGCGGATGGGTACCGGGGCGGGTGTGAAGGTCGCTGTGATTGCGCATGCTGGGAAGAGCATCGGTGGGGGGCTTGACGAGCTTCGGCGGGAGCTGACCCGGGCGGGTGTCGAGGCGCCTGACTGGCGGGAGGTGCCCAAGAGCCGGAAGGCGCCGAAGCAGGTGCGCAAGGCCGTCGAACAAGGTGCGGACCTGGTCTTCGTCTGGGGCGGCGACGGCATGGTGCAGCGGTGCGTCGACACGCTTGCCGGGTCGGACGTGGCGCTGGCGATCGTTCCGGCCGGGACCGCGAACCTGTTCGCCACGTCACTGGACATTCCGCAGGACATCGGCGAGGCGGTGAGGATCGGGCTGGAGGGGACGCGGCGGCGGTTCGACCTGGGGAAGGTCGGCGGGGAGCACTTCGCGGTGATGGCGGGTGCCGGGTTCGACGCGGCGATGATCGATGATGCCGATCGGGGGATGAAGAGCCGGGCGGGGAAGCTGGCGTACTTCGGCACCGCCATCCGGCATGTCAAGGACGAGCCTGTCGAGGTGACCGTCGAGCTGGACGGGGCGCAGTGGTTCTCCGGGCCGGCCACCTGTGTGCTGCTCGGCAACATCGGCACCATCGCCGGCGGGATCGAGGCGTTCGACGACGCGAGTCCGTTCGACGGGCGGCTGGAGGTCGGGGTGTCCACCGCGCACGGCGCCCTGCAGTGGGCGCGGACGCTGGGGAGGATGGCGTTCGGACGGACCGACGGCTCGCCGTTCGTGCGGGTGGCGAGTGCCCGCAAGGTCAAGGTGCGGTTCGCGGAGCCGGTGCTGCTGGAGCTCGACGGCGGCTCCCGGACCGAGGTCCGCAAGCTCAAGGCCCGCGCCGTCCCGGCGGCCATCACAATCGCCGTCCCCGTAGCAGCCGCCCCGTAGCAGCCGCCTCGTAGAAGACGCCCCGCAGAAGACGCCCGTGCCGGTCACGGGCGGATAATCTACAGCGTGGCACTGGAGAAGCTGGGCTTTCTGACGATCGGGCTGTTCGACGAGGCGGATCCGCGCAAGGGTCACGAGTCGACGCTGGAGGTGATCGAGCTCGGGGAGCGCCTCGGGTTCGACAGTGCGTGGGTGCGGCACCGGCACCTGCAGTTCGGAATCTCGTCGCCGGTGGCGGTGCTCGCCGCGGCGACGCAGCGGACCAGCAGGATCGAGCTCGGCACCGCCGTCATCCCGCTCGGCTGGGAGAACCCGCTACGGCTCGCCGAGGATCTGGCGACCGTGGACGTGCTGTCGGGCGGGCGGCTCAACCCGGGCGTGAGCGTCGGGCCGCCGATGCACTTCGAGCGGGTGAAGGACGCGCTGTACCCGCACACCGCCGAGGCCGAGGACTTCGGCTACGACCGGGTGCGGCGGCTGCTCGACCTGGTCCGCGGGGTTCCGGTCACCGAGGCCGGCACGGAAGGCTTCGAGGTGTTCTCCGACCGCGTGCAGCCGCACTCCCCCGGTCTCGGCAGCCGGATGTGGTACGGCGGGGGCAGCCTCGCCTCGGCCCGCTGGGCGGGCGAGCACGGCATGAACTTCCTGACCAGCAGCGTGGTGAAGGCAGAGGAGTCGGAAGACTTCGCCGAGATCCAGCGCTCGCACATCCGCGCGTTCCGCGCCGCGCACCCCGACGGCGACCGGGCGCGCGTCTCGCAGGGCCTGGTGGTCATCCCGACGGACTCCGCGACGCCTGAGCAGCGGCGCCGTTACGAGGTGTACGCGGAGCAGCGCACCCCGCGCACGGCGACGCCACAGGGACCGGCCCGGATGATGTTCGCCCCGGATCTGGTCGGGCCGTCGGCGCTGATCGCGGAGCGGCTGCACGCGCACGCCGGGTATCAGGAGGTGCGGGAGGTGGCGTTCGCGCTGCCGTTCACGTTCGAGCATGAGGACTACCTGCAGATCCTCACCGACATCGCCACGAACCTCGGCCCTGCGCTCGGTTGGCGCCGGCGGGATGTCGATCCGGGAGCGGCGAATTCGTACAGCAGGTGAAAGCGAGTCCGCACACCTGGAGGTACACATGCGCAAGCTGACCGTGATCGAGTTCCTGACCCTGGACGGGGTCATGCAGGGTCTGGCGTCGCCGGACGACGACCGCGACGGCGGGTTCGAGCACGGCGGCTGGGGCGCGCCGTACTTCGACGACCGCCAGGCGGCCGCCGCGCTGGAGGGCCTGGCGTCGACGACGGCGTACCTGTTCGGGCGCCGCACCTACGAGCACATGCTCGCGTTCTGGCCCGGGCAGCCCGACACGAACCCCATGGCGGCTCACCTGAACTCGACCGTGAAGTACGTCGCGACCCGCACGCCGCAGTCGCTGACGTGGAACAACGCGCACGTGCTCGACGGCCCGCTCGGGCCCTCGGTGCGCAAGCTCAAGGCCGACGGGGAGGGCACGATCGCGGTGCTGGGCAGCGGCGTGCTCGTCCAGGACCTGATCGCCGAGGACCTGGTGGACGGCTACCGCCTGTTCCTGCACCCGCTGCTGCTCGGCACCGGCAAGCGCCTGTTCCGCGGCGCGGCCACCCCGCGGCGGCTGTCGCTCGTGGACTGCACCCCCACGTCCACCGGCGTCGTCATGCTCTCCTACGACGTGATCTAGACGACGTGCTTGCGGGCGGTGTCGCGGGCGCGCGACACCGCCGGCATCCGGGAGCGCAGCAGCCACGAGTCGGTCTGGCAGCCGCGGCAGGTGCGCACGGCCCCGACCGGCACGCGGGTGTCGCCGCGGACGTATTCGAGCCGGTGCAGGTCGACGAGCGGGCGGCCGCACCTGCGGCACTCGCCCTCACCGGTGCCGATCGTCGTGTACGCGATGTGCTGGGTGGTGTACCGCACGGTCGAGTACGACTTCTCGTCGCCGACGCGCAGGTCGGGGTCGCGCGGTGCGCCAGCGTACGGTCCTGTGTCGGCGTGCGAGACCGCGCCGGCCACCCCGCCGAGGAGCCGGAACCGCCGGCGCAGCCACGCCATGAACGCCGACCGCCGCTCAACTGACTCCACGCGCGCCCCCTTCCACTGACGCCGCCGGCGCCGACGACGGTTGCGACGACGGTGCGGGCAGCAGTGCGGCGAGCACGCCGGCGGCGACCGTCGCCACGTCGGTCGACGGGTCGACGGCGTGCAGGAGCGCGAGGCCGCCGCCGAGCGCGCTCCACGCCACCACGAACTGCTCCAGCGGCACCGCCGGCCGGATCCCCAGCCGGCGGCAGTGGCGGTCGAGGTCGGCGGCGACCGCCTCGTCGAGGCGGCGCTGGGTCGCGGCCTGGTGTGCGGACCGGCCCGCGACGGCGGCGAGATGCTCGGCGGAGACCACGGTCCAGCGGGCCGCCGCCGGGTCACTGACGAACGCCGCCGGGTTGAGCACCGCCAGCAGCTCGGCGTGGCTGCCCGCGCGGTCCAGGGCGGCCCGCAGCCCGTCCAGCAGCGCGCCGGCCCGGGCGTCGACGATCGCCTGCCACAGGCCTTCCTTGCCGCCGAAGTGCTTGTAGACGGCGCCGCGCGTGAAGCCGGCCTCGGCGGCGATCTCCTCGACCGTCGCGCTCAGATATCCGCGCCGCAGCAGGACGGCCAGACCGGCGTCCAGCAGCTGCTCATGCGTCCGTTGCTGCTGCTGTACGCGGGTCAGCCGCGCCAACTCGCACCGCCCAACTCAGAAACGTCGTGTATCCAGAAACGCTACGTCACCGAATGGGGCGGCGACAAGAGGGCACCCAGGACGGTGTCGAGGTAGGCGCCCTGGCCGCCGGCGTCGGCCGGGAGCAGCGACGGCAGGCGGGCGGCGAGCTCCGCCTGCCCGACGTACGCCGAATACGCCAGCAGCGCCCGCCGTCCGGCCTCGTCCGGCGCGAACCCGGCCTCGGTGAACAGCTGCTCGACGTACTCCAGACGGCGGCGGGTCACCCGGTGCACCACCGGCGCGACCAGCGGGTGGTCGGCGACGGCGAGGACGTTGGTCTCCAGGCGGCTCGACCGGGCGTGCCCGAGCACCGTCGTGAACAGCAGCGACAGCTTCCGCGGCGGGTCCCCCGCCGCCTCCACCAGGTCGATGATCGCGTCGGTGCAGGCGCGCTCCCACAGCTGCATGGTCGCCTCGATGAGCGCGTCGCGGTTGGCGAAGTGCCAATAGAAGCTGCCCTTGGTGGCGCCCAGCCGGGCCGCGATGGGCTCGACCGCGACCGCGGGCAGCCCTCCGTCGGCGATCGCGGCCAGTGCCGCCGCCGTCCAGTCCTCCGCGCTGAGCCGCCGTTGTGCCATGCCCATACGGTAGCGTACGGTTCCTCCATACGGCACCGTACGGAACGAGGGACGGGCAGGCAGCCATGGAGAACGTTCAACGCCGCACGATCGACGCGCCGGCGGAGCGGATGGGCGCGTTGCTGGACCGGCTCGCCGGGCCAGACGACCCGCTGTGGCCGGTCAGGGCGTGGCCGCCGATGCGGTTCGACCGGCCGCTCGGCCCCGGCGCGTCCGGCGGGCACGGCATGATCCGGTACGACGTCGTCGAGCACGTCCCCGGCCGGCTGCTGCGGTGCCGGTTCGACCCGGCGATCGGCGTCGTCGGCGAGCACGAGCTGCGGATCGAGCCCGACGGCGACGGCACCGCGGTCGTGCACGTCATCCGGGGCCGGCTCACCGGCGCGATGCGGGTGCTGTGGCCCGTCGCCATCCGGTGGCTGCACGAGGCGCTGCTGCAGGACCTGCTCGACAACGCCGAGCGCGCCGGCACCGGCACCGTGCGCCGACCGGCCCGCTGGTCACCGTGGGTACGGCTGCTGCGCCGCGCGTTCAGCAGGGGGCCGCGGCGGGTGCCGCTCCCCGGCGGCGCGCGGCTCGCGGCCGGGACGCTGGACCGGGTCGACCTGATGGACGCGTGGCAGGGCAGGCGGCCGCCGGGCGCGAGCGCCGACCCGGCCGCGTGGCGGGCCGCGATGTTCGGCCGCCCGCCGCGCTGGGTCGGCGCGCTGATGCGGCTGCGCAACCACATCCCGGGCCTGGAGCCGCTCGACACCAGGGAGGTGTTCGCGCCGCTGGACGCCCGCGCCGACGAGGTCCTGTTCGGCGCCGACACCCGCCACTTCGACCTGCGGATCTCGCTGTTCGTCGACGCGGAGTCGGTGGTCTGCTCGACCCTCGCCCGTCCCCGCACCCGCCGCGGCCGCGCCTACCTGGCCGTGGTCGGCCGCATCCACCCACTGGTAGTCAGGACGATGCTCGGCCGCGCCCTCCGCGCCGCCCCGCCGGCGCTCGCCTGACCGAAGCCCTGACCGAAGCCCTGACCGACGACCCGGCCGACGACCCGGCCGACGACCCGGCCGACGACCCGGCCGAGGCCGCTCGAGGAACTACGCCATGACGGCCAGCAGCGAACCGTCGGGGTCGGCGAAGAACGCCATCCACTCCTCCACCCCGTTCTCGTGCCGGTGGATCATCGTCGGCGGCGACTGGAAGGTGACGCCGCGGCCGGTCAGCGAGTCATGGGCGGCGTGGATGTCCGGCACCCGGAAGTAGATGATCGACTGGGCGGCCGGGTCGAACGCACCGGACTCGGGCCGGCTGAGGAACAACCGGGTGCCGGAGCAGTCGAAGAACGCCAGACCGCCGAAGGTGTACAGGTGCGGCAGGCCGAGCACCCCGCCGTAGAAGTCGACCGCCCGGCCGATGTCGCTCACGTGCCGGGCGATCTGCCCGATCGGTCCGAGCCCGAACAACGCCATGGCCCCGACCATAGACCTGTCACTCCCGGACGGAGGACAGGCGCCCCGGCGGCGTCCGCAGGGCGACGGCGGCCGGCACCAGGCTCGCGACGAGGGTGATCGCCACGCACACCGCGGCGATCACCCCGATCGGCGTCCACGGCACCACGGTGCGCGGATCGGCCACGAGACCGGCGAGCTCAGACCGCAGCCCAGACCGCAGCCCGGCCAGCATCCCCGCGGTGACGACGCCGGCGAGCAGGATCCCCGTGGCGCCCAGCAGCAGCGCCTCCACCGCGATCATCGCGAGCACCTGCCGTGGCGTGGCGCCGCCGAGGCGCAGGACGGCGAGGTCCCGCACGCGCGCACCGGTGGCCATGACGAGCGTGTTGGCGATCGCGATCGACGTGTACACCAGCGCCATGCCGAGCACGGCGACCAGCGCCAGGTGGTTGAGGCGGCGCTGCGCGGCGTTCAGCGACCGGAAGTACTCGGCGGCGGTGACGACCCGCGCACCGTCCAGCGTGGACCCGGTGAGGTAGACCGCGTCGGCGCCGGTCCGTGGGGCGTGCGCCGCCCGCAGCGCCCACGGCAGCAGGACCGTCTCGTCGAGGTCGATCGACGGCTCCAGCACCGCCACGACCCGTAGCTGGACGGGCGAGGCGTCGTCCAGCCACAGCGTCGCCGTGCCGCCGGTCCGCCAGCCCGCGGCGCGGGCCAGCCCGGCGCCGGCCACGACGGTGTCGGTGCCCGCGAGGTCGGCGACCGAGCCGGAGCGCACCGGCAGCCGCAGCACACTGTCGATGCCCGGTCCGGTGTACAGGGCGTCGAACTGCTCCGGATAGTCGTCGGTCGGCACGTACACGACGGACTGTGCCGTCGGAACGCCAGCAAGAGCACCCGAAGGACCGGAAGCACCCGAAGGACCAGAAGCCCCCGGGGCGGAGGCGACGGGAATGCCGGCAGACCCCACCGGCAGGGCGATGGAGCCGGCGGTCACGCGGCCGGCCGACGCGCGCTCGGAGGCGTCCCAGAGCGTCGCCGTCGCCGCGAACGTCGCCGCCGCGATGCCGACCGTGACGAGGATCGGCGCGACCGTCGACGCGGTCCGCCGGACCGAGGTGCGGGCGTTGTCGCGGGCGAGCGCGCCGGCGACGCCGGGCACCAGCAGCCCGGCCAGCCACGCGAGCCGCGGCGCGAAAACCGGTGCCAGCAGCGCGATCCCGGTGATGGCCAGCTGCGCGTCGACCAGGACGAGGGCGATCGCCTCCCCGCCGAGGGACGGGATGACGGCCAGCAGCGTGGCCGCGCCGCCGAGGAACAGCACGCCGAAGACCCACCGGCCGGCGGTCATGACCCGCCGCTCCGCGGCCGCCTCCCGCAGCGCCTCGATCGGGCGGACCTTGCCGGCCCGCCGGGCGGCGACGGCCGCGCCGGCGAGCGCGACGAGCAGGCTCACCCCGAACGCGGCGAGCAGCGGCCACAGGATGAACCGGGCGGTGAACCCGGGCGGCGCGAACCCGGACCGGGCCAGCCACGCCGCGAACGGCGGCGCCACCAGCAGGCCGGCCAGGCACCCACCGAGGCCGGCGACGACGCCGACGATGAGGGACTCGCCGAGGACGAGCCGCCGCACCTGGCGAGGGGTGGCCCCGGCGGCGCGCAGCAGCGCGAGCTCCTGCCGGCGCTGCACGACCGCGAACGCGAACGTGCCGGCGACGACGAACACCGACACGAACAATGCGACGCCGGCGGTGGTCCCGAGCAGCGACGCGGCGGCGGCGAGGAGGTCGCCGCCGGGGTCGGGTTCGGCGCCGGCCCGGCGGTCGCCGGTGAGCACGGCCGGGCCGGGCCCGACGACGCCGCGGACCTGCGCCGCGGTGACCCCGTCGACGGCGATCGCGTCGACCCGCCCTCCGGCCAGCGCCGCCGCGGCCGGGTCGGTGAGGTAGGCGGCGGGCGGGCCGGTGACGATCCCGGCGACGACCAGCACCCGCGGCCCCAGCGGCGTCGACACCTCGGCACGGTCACCCGGGCGGGCGCCGGTCATCTCGGGGAGCACGACCTCGTCGTCCGCGCGCGGCGGCCGGCCGTCGCGCATGGTGTACGGATGCAGCCCCGCACTCGACCACGGGTGCGCCTCCAGCGCGACGCCGCCGACGTCGACCGGGACGGCACGGTCCACGACGACGGTCGCGCCGGGCAGCGCGGCCAGCCGCTCGGCGGTGCCGGCCGGCAGCTGCTGCGGGCGGCGGGCCCGGGTGCTGGCCGTGGAGTGCTCCCCGTCGCCCTCGTCGACGGTGACGCTGACGGTCTGGTTGCCGGTGACGACGACGGCCGGCAGCGCGTACCAGACCGGCGAACGGCCGTCGGAGACGGTCGAGGCGATCGTCAGGCCCGTCGTGGCGAGCAGGCACGCGCCCAGCGACAGCGCCACGAACACCCCGGCGAACGACGCCCACCGCGCCCGCAACGTCTGCGTGGCGATGCTCAGCACGAGACCGCCTCCAGGGACGTCATGCGCGCGGCGACGGCCTGCGGGGTCGGCCGGTCCAGGGCGCCCGCGAGCCGCCCGTCGGCGAGGAACACGACCCGGTCGGCGTAGGACGCGGCCAGAGGGTCGTGGGTGACCATGACGACGGTCTGCCGGCGGTCACCGTCCGCTGTGGACACCAGGGACCGCAGCAGCCGCAGCACGTCCCGCCCGGTCGCGGAGTCCAGCGCACCGGTCGGCTCGTCGGCGAACAGGACCGCGGGCCGGGTGACGAGCGCCCGGGCGATCGCGACCCGCTGCTGCTGCCCGCCGGACAGTTCCGCCGGCCGGTGCCTTCCCCGGCCGCCGAGCCCGACGGCGTCGAGGACGGCGCGGACCTCGGCGCGCGCCGGCCGCCGGCCCGCGAGGCGCAGCGGCAGCGCCACATTCTGCTCCGCGGTCAGCGACGGCAGCAGGTTGAACGCCTGGAACACGAAGCCGATCCGGTCCCGCCGCAGCAGCGTCAGCCCGGTCTCCGACAGCGTCGACAGGTCGGTCCCGGCGACGGTGACGGTGCCGCCGGTCGGCCGGTCCAGCCCCGCGGCGCACTGCAGCAGCGTGCTCTTGCCGGACCCGGACGGGCCCATCACCGCGGTGAACGTCCCGGCCGCGAACCCGAGCGTGACCTCGTGCAGTGCGGTGACCGCCCGGTCCCCCGCGCCGAACCGCCGGTGCACCCTGTCGAGCGTGACGACATCCGTCTCCATGCCGTCGATTCCACCGGGTCCGAGCGGCCGGCACACGCCCGTACACCAGCCGAACACCGGTATGGCAGGCACCACCACAAACCATGTAGCAGACCGGACACCATGATCCGCTACGATCGGCGCCTTCGAGGCGGAGGTATGGCTTGACAGTCCTCCCCGCCCTAAAGGGCGAGAATTCCCTGGGTCACCCCAGGGGGTTCCTGCTTCACCGACGACTGCCCCGTCCGAGAGGACTCTCGTTGAGGTCTTACACCGCCTCCACAGGCGATCACGGAGAGCCCCTCCGCGAGGATGTTGCGGGCCGCGTTGACGTCGCGGTCGTGGATGGTGCCGCACCGGCAGGTCCACGACCTGACGTGCAGCGGCATCCGTTCAGCGAGCGCACCGCAGACGCTGCACAGTTTGGACGACGGGAACCAGCGGTCCACGGCGACCAGGGTGCGGCCGTGCCATTGGGTCTTGTATTCGAGCATGGTGCGGAACTGCCGCCAGGCCGCGTCGCAGACGGCGCGGGCGAGGTGGTGGTTTTTGACCATGTTGCGGACGGTCAGGTCCTCGATCACGATCGTTTGGTTCTCACGAACGAGCCGAGTGCTCAGTTTGTGCAGGTGGTCGCGGCGCCGGTCGGTGATCCGGGCGTGGACGCCGGCGACCTTCAGCCGTGCCTTCGCCCGGTTCGCGGAGCCCTTCTCTTTCCTGGCGAGGTTGCCTTGGGCGCGGGCGAGTGCGGCCCGGTCCCGGCGTTCATGCCTGGGGCTGGTGATCTTCTCCCCGGTGGACAGGGTGAGCAGGCTGTTGAGCCCTGCGTCGACACCGACCGCGCCCGTTGCCGCAGCGTCGGGGATCACATCGTCACAGAGCAGCGAGACGAACCATCGGCCGGCGGTGTCCTGGGACACGGTGACCGTGGATGGCGAGGCTCCTTCGGGCAGCGGCCGGGACCACACGATGTCCAGGGGCTCAGTCATCTTCGCCAGAGTGAGCCGGCCGTCGCGCCAGCGGAACGCGCTGGTCGTGTACTCCGCCGAGCGGCGCGACCGCTTCCTGGACTTGAACGTCGGATACCCCGCCAGCTTGGCGAAGAAGTTCGTGAACGCCACCTGCAAGTGGCGCAGCGCCTGCTGCAACGGCACGCAGGAGACCTCGTTGAGGAACGCCAGGTCCTCGGTCTTCTTCCACGCGGTCAGCATCGCGCTGGTGGCGTGGTAATTGACCCGTTCCCGGCGCAGTGTCCACGCCTCGGTCCGGGCCTGCAACGCCAGGTTGTAGACCAGTCGGACACACCCGAACGTCCGGGCAAGCTCGGCAGCCTGCCCGGGAGTCGGGTAGAAGCGGTACCTGAACGCCCGCTTCACAACCCTGGACACGGCCCACACGATAGCGGCCCGAATGGTGAACCTTGCGGTGACACACAGGCAAACGCCCATCCGCCTTGGCGGCGGATCGGCTTTCCCTGCCCTGCTCCGCAGGAGTTCCGTTTCCTCTCCGGCCTGAAGGCCGAAGTATCCACGGAAGGAATCCGATGACCACGGTTGCCGAACGAATCAACGTGGCGTTCGCCGGGGACGGTGCCGGGGAGGCCGAGCTGTCGTGGGGGCAGCAGGACATCTGGCAGGCGATGGTCCGCCAGCGCTCGTGGCTGCCGAACGGCGCCTGGGGGCCACTGCCCGCGGGCACCACCGTCGACGACGTCGCCGAGCAGCTGCGGTACATGATGAGCCGTTTCCCGACGGCGCGGACGAGGCTGCGGTTCGACGCCGAGGGGCGCCCCAGCCAGGTCGTGGCCGCGGCCGGTGAGATCACGCTCGACATCGTCGACGCGGGTGACGACGACCCGGCGGCCGTCGCGGAGGCGGTCCGGCTGCGGCTGCAGGAGACCGAGTACGACTTCGCCGAGGACTGGCCGGTCAGGATGACGGCGGTGCGGTCCGGCGGCGAACTGACCCACCTCGTCGTGGTCATGTGCCACCTGGTCGCCGACGGCTTCGGCACCGGGGTGATGCTGGAGGACCTCGCCACCCGGGTGGAGACGCCGATCCCGGAGCTGCAGCCCCTGGAGCAGGCCCGGTGGCAGGCGTCGCCGGCCGGCCAGCGGCAGAACACCCTGGCGCTGCGGCACTGGGAGGGCATCCTGCGCGGCATGGCACCGCGCCGGTTCCCGGACACGGCCGAGAAGCCCGAGCCGCGGCACTGGCGGGGCGAGCTCACGTCGTGGGCCCTCGCGCCCGCGCTGCGGGCGGTGACCGAGCGGACCGGTGTGCCGCCGGCGCCGGCGCTGCTCGCGGTGTTCGCCGTCGCGCTCGCCCGGGTCACCGGGGTCAACCCGGTGGTGCTGCGGCCGATGGTCAACAACCGGTTCCGCCCCGGGCTGGACCGGGTCGTGTGCATGCTCGCCCAGTACGGCATCTGCCAGCTCGACGTGGCGGGTGCCTCGCTCGCGGAGGTCCTCGACCGGGCCAAGCGCGGCGCCATGACCACGTACAAGCACGCGTACTACCACCCGGTGGAGCTCGACGAGCTGGTCCGCCGGGTGGTCGAGGAGCGGGGCGGCGACCTGGAGCTGCCGGCGTACTTCAACGACCGCCGCACCGCGGGTGAGGGCAGCACCGAGTTCCAGGGCCGCAAGGACGCGACGTTCGAGTGGACGACCCGGCAGGACGTGCCGTTCGAGCCGCTGATCGTGCACATCGACGACCTTCCCGACGACGCGGTGCGGGCGATCATCTTCATGGACACGCACGTGGTCTCCCCCGCCGACGGCGAGGCCCTGCTGCGCGGCATGGAGGCCGCCGCCGTCGAGGCCGCCCTGGACCCGGAGGCGCCGACAGGAGTGTGACGACGCTGCGGCGATCCCACCCCGGGTAGGAGCTTTCGAGGTCTACGATCTGGTTTGTCCGGATTGCGGACTTTTTGAGTTCGGGGGTATTGCATGGTCTCTGTGACGCGGGTTCTGGCGGTGGCGGCGGCGGCCGCGGTCCTGGTCGTCGGGGTGCCGGCCACGGCCGGCGCCAGCACCGGCCACTACCCGGTGGCGGTCTGGTCGATGAACGAAGGCCCGGGCGCCCGCACGATGGTCGACAGCAGCGGCAACGGCCTGCACGGCAAGATCGGCGACGAGGTGATCACCGACGTCGGTGTCCGCGGCGCGACCGGCTACCGGTTCACCCGGCTGGAGCCCGACCGTCCGCCCACGCACCCGCGGCACCTGGTGACCGTGCCGGACAGCTCCGCCCTCGACCCCGGCAGCCGCGACTACGCCGTCACGCTCAGGCTGCGCACGACCTACAAGTTCGGCAACATCATCCAGAAGGGCCAGGCCACCACCTCGGGCGGCAACTTCAAGTTCCAGATCCCGAACGGCATCGTGCAGTGCCTGTTCCGCGGCTCCAGGGGCACGATCATCGTGCAGGCGCCCCGGCCGATCAACGACGGCTGGTGGCACGTCGTGCGCTGCGAGCGGACCGGCTCCGGCGTCAGCCTCGAGATCGACGGCCGGACCGTGGCCCGCCGCGGCGGCTGGACCGGCTCGATCTCCAACAGCTGGCCGCTGTCCATCGGCGGCAAGACCGAGTGCGACCAGCGCGACGTCGGCTGCGACTACTACGCCGGCGACCTCGACTGGGTCGAGATCGAGGCCCGCTGACAGAGCCGCTCAGTGCAGGATGCTCGTCGGCGGCGTGCCGGCGAGCACCCTCGCACCCACCAGCGGGGCGTCCTCCGTCGCCGCCAGGTGTACGCGCAGCGCCTGATACGTGAGGCGGTCCGCCAGCGCCCGCCGCAGCGGCGGCCACAGCTCGGCCCGGCGCGCCGCGATCGCCCCGCCGACCGCGACCGCCTCCAGTCCGGCGGTGAGCGCGAAGTTGGCGATGCCGGCGGCCAGGCGCTGCGCGTACACCTGCCAGAACCGCGGATCGTCGACGCTCTCCAGGCCACGGCCCAGCCGCCGGCGCAGCTCCGCACCGCCGAGCAGCGTCTCCAGGCAGCCGGTCTGCCCGCAGCCGCAGCGCCGGTCGTTGCCCTCGACGAGCTGGTGGCCGGCCTCGGTGGTCAGCGCCACGAAGTGCTCGCCCTGCCCGAGCCGCACGGCCGCGCCGACACCGGTCGACAGGGTGAGGTAGCCGCACCGGTCCTCGCCGCGCAGCGTGCCGGCGGCGTGCTCGCCGAGCAGGCCACAGGTCGCGTCGTGGGCGACCCGCACCGGGCAGCCGAGCACCGCCGCCAGGTCGCGGCCCAGGGGCCGGCCCTCGTAGCCGCGCAGGTGCAGCGAGACCCGCACGTCACCGTCCGGGGTGACCCGCCCGCCGAACGACACGCCGACGGTCTCGGGCCGGCCCTGGACCGCCTCCCGCAGCAGGGCGAGCTGCCGGTCGTAGTCGGGGTCCGTCGGGAAGCGCACGACCGTCCCGTCGCCGGCCGCCACCCTGGTACGGGTGCCGCCGACGTCGATCGCCGCGACCCTCGTCGGCTGGTTCACCGCGGCGGCGCCGTGGCGCTCGAACATGGGCCCGACCGTAGCAGCGCACCCCGATGCGGCGCGCGACAATGGAACGGTGATCGACACGCTACGGCACCCGACGGAGGACGACCACGCCCGCGTCATGGCGGTCATGGACGAATGGTGGGGCGGCCTGGGCGGCGAGTCCGGCAGCGTGTACCGGGCGATGCTACTGCCCCGCCTGTACTTCCAGCACTTCACCGACACCAGCTACGTGCTCGACCTGCCCGGCGGCCGGCTCGGCGCGTTCCTCGTCGGATTCGTGTCGCAGTCCGACCCGGGGGTCGGCTACATCCACTTCGTCGGCGTCTCGCCGGCGCTGCGCCGCACCGGGGTCGGCGGCGGGCTGTACCGCCGCTTCTGCGCCGACGTCGCGGCGCGCGGCGTCCGGAAGGTCCACTCGATCACCGGCGTCGCGAACCGGCAGTCCCTCGCCTTCCACACCCGGCTCGGCTTCACCCTCGTGCCGGGCGACACCTCGGTGGACGGGCTACCCGTGCACAGCGACTACGACGGACCGGGCCGCGACGCCCTCAAGTTCGTGAAGCACCTCTGATGACGACGCGGGTGATGTTCTTCGACGCCGAGCACGGCATCGGGCTGCGGATCGCGGCCGGCAGCGGGCGCAGCTGGCAGGACCAGCCCGACGGCGACCCCCGGCACGCCCACTGCGCGCTCGACGTCCCCCGCGACACCCTGCTGCCCCACCCGGGCGAGGACCGCCCGTGCTCCGGCACCCTGTTCGTGCCCTGGCCCGACCTGGCCGCCTTCGCCGACGACCTGGCGGCGCTGCGCCCCGGCGGCACCGCCCGCCTCGGCGACGCCGGCACCTCCCTGACGATCCGGATGCGCCGCGACGGCCACCTCCGCGCCGAGGCCGTGTTCAGCGTCGGCCACCACGTCGCCACCACCGTCCGCTGCCGCACCCTCTGGGACTGGCACCACGGCAACCCCGGCGACCTGCCGTCACTGGCGGACCGGATCCGCGCCGCCGGCCGCTAGGATCGGCCGATGCCGGTGCTGCTGGTGGGGGCGAACCCCGGGCTGACCGTCGAGCGCGACGGCCGGACGGTCGCGTTCGTGTCGGTGTGGCGGGTCGACTGGTCGGCGCACGGCGCCGGGCGGGCGATCGTCCTGTGGCACGAGGGCCGCACCACACTCGTCACGGACCGGCCGGTGCTGGGCCGGTGGCTGGCGGACACGTTCAACCGGCACTTCCCCGAGGTCGCGGGGCTGCCGTGGCCCGAGCCGGCGCTCACCGAGGCGCCGGTCGCCGTGGAGCTCGACCTCGCCGCCGGCTGCACGGCCACCGGCGGCGGGATCACGGTCGAGCTGAGCGGGCCGTCCGGGCACCGCCTGATCACCGTGGACGACTTCCAGGGCACCGGCCGAAACCTGTCCACGGTGTTCGCCCGGTGCGGGCACGGCGCCCTCACGGTCGGGGGGACGCCGGTGCCGGGGACGGCGTCGGGGTTTCTCGCCGACGCCGAAGTGTGGACCTCGGCACGGTGAGCACGGCCGCGGCCAGCAGCAGGTGCACCGCGCAGAAGACGATCGCGACCGCCGGGGTGGGCGTGCCACCGACGAACACCGTGATGTGCGACGCCCAGTCCAGCCGTGCCGGGCGCCCGTCCGGCCAGTCGTTGAGGTAGTAGAACGACAGGTCGTTGAGGCCCGACACGACCACCAGCGCCGACGCGAACCCGAGCCGCAGCACGCGCTCCGTGCTCGCGCCGCCGAGCCGGTAGCCGAACAGGATCGCCAGGACGGTGAACGCGTTGACGAAGATCGCCATCTGGTAGAACGGCGCGAAGTCGCCGCCGTCGGCGAGCGCGACGACCCGCAGCACGTACAGGGTGTCCAGGATGCCCATGTACCCGACGACGACGGCGGCGAGCAGGATCAGGCCCGGTGCGGCCCGGTGCGGGAAGCCGCCGATCGCGACGACCGCGAACAGCACCGGGCTGATCCGCAGCAGGAACTCCGCCGGGTTGTCGATCGTGCGGTCCGGCGGCAGGACCCCCATGATGAGCCCGGTCATCGCGGCGCCGGCGACCCCGGCCGCCAGCCACCACCAGCGTCGGATCACTTCTGCGTCCAGAACGGCCCGAGCGCGAGCGCGTCCATGCCGGTCTTGAGGTAGCAGCGGACCGCGTCCTGCGGTGTGCACACGATCGGCTCCTCGTTGTCGTTGAACGAGGTGTTCACCACCATCGGCACGCCGGTCAGCGCGTGGAACTCGCTGATCAGCTCGTGGTACAGCGGGTTGTCGCCGCGCGAGACGGTCTGCACGCGGGCGGTGACGTCGGCGTACATGGCGCCGAGCGAGTGCGGGAACTTCACCCGCCGCAGGTCGTGGATCCGGTCGCCCTCGCCGACGGCGAGCAGCGTGCTGGTGCCGTCGCTGCCGATGCCGTCCCAGGCGATGATCGCGGCGTCGTCCCACGGCGAGATGTGCAGGGCGCTGCCCGCGTGCGCGTGGTGGTGGTCGACCAGGTGCACCTTGAGCTTCGTCGGCCCCTCGTGCCCGGTCGCCGCCCGCAGCAGCCCCTCCAGCTGCGACGCCCGGCGCCACAGCGTGAGCAGGGTGCCGCCCATGTGGCTGTCGTCGGCGTTGGTGGACGTCTCCCGCCGGGTCGTCGTCTCGCGGAAGCCGCGGGCCTTGCCGTAGTCGCCGGCGTCGTTGCGCAGCACGGCCAGGGTGGCCGGGAGGTAGCGCAGGAAGTGCTTGCCCGCGTGCCACAGCAGGCGCCGGCCCTGGAAGAAGTACGCGACGTGGTCGACGTCGCCGAGGGTGATGCCCGCGCTGCGCAGGCACCACTGCACCACCCCGACAGGGAAGCCCCGTCGTGCTTGATCCTGCTGAACCGCTCCTCCTCGCAGAACGCGACGATCCGCCCGTCGTGCAGGAGTGCCGCAGCCGAGTCGTGGTGTTGACTCAAGCCGAGTACATACATTGATCCCCATCTCGTCGACCGAAGATCTTTCCGTCCCCCCATCAACCTGCAAAGGTATTGACGGAAGCGGTTACCGAAGGGAAGCGTTCCGTTCGGATTGTTGACCGGCCGCGGATCTTGGCGGAACATCATCTTCATCGAAGAACTGGTATTGGATCTTCTCGATCCGACCGGCACCGCCACGCCGCCGTGGTGGGGGCCCGCGGTCCGCGACGCCGAGCTGCACTCGGTGCTGGACTGGCCGGTCATGCGGACGCTGGCGTCGACCCGGCGCGGCCCGTTCCTCACCGGCGCGCTCCGCGACGGCGGCAAGGTCGCCGGGCTCGTCACGCTGCGCCTGCGCAGGATCCCCGGCCTCGGGCTCGCCGTCGCCGACGTCGAGAGCATGCTCATCGGCGCGCTCCCCGGGATCGCCCTGGCCGGCGGGCTGCCCGGCACGCTGCACCCCAGCGGCGGGCCGGCGCCGGACCTCTTCCCGGCCGCGGTCAGGACCCTCGAGGAGTCGCTGCGGCAGCGGTACGGCAGGCGCCTCCAAGCCGTCATGTACCGCCACATCTACCGGCGCGAGCTACCACACCTCCTGCACGGCGTCTCGGTCGTGCGAGCCGGCGCGCCGGCGCTGCTGCTACGCAACACGTTCACCGACTACGACGCGTACCTGCGAACCCTGCGCAAATCGAGGCGCGTCGACCAGCAGCGGCTGGTCCGCAACATCGACGCCGACCCGTCGCTCACCGTCGCCTTCGGCCCGGCCGCCGAGGCCGGGATCGACGCAGCCACCATGCACCGCCTCTGCACCGTCACCGCCCGCCGCAACCACACGCAGCGCTGGCCGCCGATGCGGGTCTGGCCACAGGCCCTGTTCGAGACCGTCCTGCGGCAGCCGGGCGTCCTCGCCCTCAGCTACACCGGCCCGAACGGGCTCATCGCGGCGACCGTCACCTTCGACCATCCGGTCGCCCCGATCCTGGGTCCGTGGGGCGCCCTCCCCCTCGGCGGCGACCGGCGCAGCGGCCTCTGGTTCGACCACCTGGCCCGCCTCATCCGCTGGGGCATCGAGCAGCAGCGCCCCCTCATCGTCGGCGGCAAGGGCGCCCAGGGCCCGAAAGAGGCGCTCGGCTTCGTGCCGGAACCCCAGTGGACAGTCCTCCGCCGCCTCACCCCGTAACCGTGATCACGCGAGTCCCGCCCGCCGGCCGCGGCGGCGGAGGCCCGCCGCGGCGGCGTTGGCGTTGCGGCGCAGGCGGTCGACCTCGGCGGCGAGCCGGGCCGCGCCCTCGTCGGTGAGCCGGTAGTAGCGGCGGAGCCGGCCGTCGACGGCCTCCTCGCGCTCGACGGCGACCAGGCCCTGCTCGGCCAGCCGGTCCAGCGCACCGTAGAGCGTGCCCGCGCCGAGCACCACCGTGCCGCCGGAGAGGGCGGTCACCTGCTGCAGGATCCCGTAGCCGTGCAGGGGCTCGCCGGTGAGCGCGGTCAGCACCAGAAACGTCGGTTCCTGCAGAGGCGGCATGACCAGCAAATTACAACCGTCGTGATATTACGTCAATCGTAACGTGCTGAAATCCGGCAATGCCTCATGGCAGCATTCGGGTGGTCGATGATGGCGGCGCACTGGTGACAGCAGGGGGCGAGGAGACCGCATGGGCGCACTGCGACGGTGGCGCGCCATGTCCGGGCCGATGCGCGCCTCGTGCCTGGTCCTTGCCGCCTGCGTGGTCTGGTTCCTGGTCAACCTGGTGCGGCCGGTGGGGCCGCCGGTGCTGCTGTGGCTGCCCACCCCGGTCGGCGCGCTGCTGCTCACGGCCGCGTTCCGCCGCACGGCGAGGACAACTGCACGACTGCCCGGTCGACGAGGTCAAGCTCGACCGCTCCTTCACCCAGGCGCCCCCGCTGCCGTCAGGGGAAGGCCGCACGCCCGTCGCCGCCGCCGTCATCCAGCTCGCGCAGGCGCTGCGGCTGCACGCCGTCGCGGAGGGCGTCGAGACGCCGGAGCAGGCCGAGCGGCTGCGGTCACTGGGGTACCGCTCGGCCCAGGGCTACCACTTCGCCCGTCCCGTGTCCGCCGCGCAGCTCACCGAGTGGATGACGGACCGTGCACCGACCCGCGTCGCTATTTGAGCGTGATCTTCTGCTGCGTGCTGCCGGTCAGCTTCAGCGTGGCCGGCTTGCCGTCGCGGGTGATGGCGCCCTTCGGCTCGAACCGGAACGAGATCTCCTTCACCGACCCCTCCGCGACCTCCATCCGCACCTCGTCGCTGATCGTGTAGCCGGTGATCGGCACGGAGTCGCGGGTGACGCCGGCGCTGCCCGCCTCGACGGTGATCGTCTTGCCGGCCGCGGACACCTGCAGGCTCTGCCGCAGGTCGACGCTGCCGTCGAGCGCCCCGATCGCGGTGAACTTCGCCTCCACCCAGATCCGCAGCCACGTCCGCCCGGCCGGCGCCCACGTGCCCTGCTGCCGGTGGTCGTACGGCTCGACCGCCGCCGACACCTTCATCTCCACGGAGGTCTGGTGCGGCTCGCCGCTGATCTGCCCGACGAGCTTGTAGGACGTCTCGCCGTAGGGGCGCTGCTTCAGGTACGCGGCGGCGACCCCCGGCCCGACCGTGCCGGTGCGCAGGTCGACGCTCTCCTCCTTGCCGGCGTCGGCGACGACGAGCGTCACCGGCGCACCGGCCGGCACGAGCGCGACCAGCACGCTGTCCGCCGTGACCATCCCCTCCACCGGCCGCGCCTTGTCCCCGACCCGCAGCCGCGCCTTCACCTCCGGCGACGGCTCGGTCTTGCGCGCCGGCACCGCCGCCAGCCGCGCGAACACGAACTCCTTGCCCGCTCCGGCCGCGATCGTGCCCGACGCGTCCCGCGGCACGCCGGTCGCCGACTGCATCTTCGCGAACTGCGTCACCACCGCCGGCTCCAGGTGATCCGCCGTCCCGGCCTCGGTGAACCGCACCGCGTAGTCAGGCCCGCCGATCGCCGCGTTCGCCGGGAGCTGCTTCGCCGCCGGGACCGCGATGCCGCCCCCGGCGAAGACCGCGAGCTCCTCGGCCACCGACGCCGGCGCCTTCGACGCGGCTGCGGGCACCTTCACCGGCTCCCCGCCACACCCCGCCAGCAGCCCGCACGCCAGCACCACACCCACGACCCGTCTGCGCATCGGCACACCCTAGTAGACGTCGCGCACGTACCGTTTCTCGGCGCTGAGCTGCTTGACGTACGCCTCGGCGGCGTCGGGGGTGAGGTGGCCGTGGGCGACGGCGATCTCGCGCAGCGTCCGGTCGACGTCCTTGGCCATGCGGCTGGCGTCGCCGCAGACGTAGAAGGAGGCGCCGTCCTGGAGCCAGGACCACAGTTGGGCGCCGTGTTCGCGCATGCGGTCCTGCACGTACACCTTGTTGCGCTGGTCGCGGGAGAACGCGAGATCCAGACGGGTGAGGACGCCGGCGTCACGCAGGGCGAGCAGCTCGTCGGCGTAGTAGAAGTCCGTGCCGCGGCGCTGCTCGCCGAAGAACAGCCAGTTGGCGCCGCGGGCGCCGCGCGCCTGGCGTTCGTGGAGGAAGCCGAGGAACGGTGCGACGCCGGTGCCAGGGCCGACCATGATCATGGGAGTGGCGGGGTCGACGGGTGGGCGGAAGTGCGGGGAGCGCTGGACGAAGACCGGCACCTCACCGTCGGCGGGCAGGTCGGCGAGGAACGTCGACGCGACGCCCTTGCGGATCTGGCCGCGGCTGTTCGCGAAGCGGATCACCGAGACCGTGAGGCTGACCCGGGAGGGGTCGAGCAGCGGCGTCGAGGAGATCGAGTACTGCCGTGGCTGGAGCCGCTTCAGCACGCCCGCCCACTCCTGCGCGGTCGCGTCGACGGGCCACTCGGCGATGACGTCGATCGCCTGGCGCCCCCACGCCCACTTCGCCAGCTCGCCCTGGTTGTCGGGGCGCAGCAGGGTCTTCAGGTGCGGGTCGGTGCCGCGCTCGGCGACGAACCGCAGCAGGTCCGGGCTGATCTTCGCGATCTCCAGGCGGCGGTGCAGCGCCTCGGCGAGCGGCAGCGTGCCGTGCCGGTCGACCTCGACCGGCTCGTCGGCGCGCAGGCCCGTCACCTTCAGCCACTCGTCCACCAGGTCCGGGCAGTTGACGGGCCAGACGCCGAGGGAGTCGCCGGCCTCGTACGGCAGGACGCCGTCGGCGGCCTCGAACGTGAACTGCCGCACCTCCTTCGCCGAGCCGGGCAGGCTCAGCAGGCGGTTGCCGGTGAGCCGGGCCGTCACCGGCTGGTTGCGGGTCGGTGCCGGCAGCGCCGCCCCTCGGGCCGGCGTGGCCCGCAGCGCGGCGATGACCTGGTCGAGCCAGGCGCTGGCGGCCGGCTGGTAGTCCGGCTCGCAGTCGACGCGGGCGGTGAGCCTGGTCGCGCCGAGCTCGCTGAGCCGCGCGTCGAGGCGCCGGCCGTGGCCGCAGAAGTCGTCGTAGTTGGAGTCGCCGAACGCGAGCACGGCGTACCGGCGGTTGTCGAGCCGCGGCGTGTCCGGCCCGCCGAGCGACCGCCAGAACGCGGCGCCGTTGTCGGGCGCGTCCCCGTCGCCGAACGTGCTGGTGATGATGAGCAGATCCGCCGGCCCGGCCAGGGTGTCGACGCCGACGTCGGCCATGCTGCGCACGCTCGCCCGCCAGCCCGCGTCGGCGAGCCGCCGGCCGACGACGCCGGCGAAGTCCTCGGCATTGCCGGTCTGCGACGCCCACAGCACCTGGATCGCCGGCCCGGCCGCCTCCTCGACCGCCACCACGGCGGGTGCCGTCGCGGGCACCCGCGAGTACCGCCCGGCGAGCAGCCCGTTCACCCAAAGGGCGTGCTCGGGCGTGAGAGGCGCCGACACCGGTAGGACGGGGACGGCGGTGTGGTCCGGCGGAGCGGCGGTGAGTGCGTCGAGGAACCCGGCAACATACCGCTTCTCGTCTTCGGTGAGTTGTGGCGGTGCGACAGGCAGTCCGAGCAGTTCGCGCAGGCCCGGCTCATCAGCGGCCGCGGGCATCTCAACCACGCGGGTCAGGGAGACGGCGCAGACCTTCAGCTCCGGCTGGAACGAGATCGGGTCGACTGCGTCGTTCGTGACGGCGTTGACGCTGAGGTACTCGCCGAACAGGTCGTTCCAGTGGAACGGCGCGAAGCACCCGCCCGGCATCACCCGGTCCGTCACGACGGCGGGCAGCACCGCGCGGCCGCGGCGGGACGCGACCTCGACCCGGTCACCGTCGGCGACCCCGAGGCGCGCCGCGTCGGCCGGGTTCAGCTCCACGAACGGGCCGGGGTTGAGCTTGTTGAGCCTGCCGACCCGGCCGGTCTTCGTCAGCGTGTGCCACTGGTGCTGCACGCGGCCCGTGTTGAGCAGGAACGGGTAGTCGTCGTCGGGCAGCTCCGCCGCCGGCAGGTGCGGCCGCGCGAAGAACACCGCCCGGCGGCTCGGCGTCGCGAACGCCAGTCGCGGCCTCGACCCGTCGGGCCGCTCGTACAGGTGCTGGCTGACGCCGTCGTTGAGGTAGCGGATCGGGTTGCGGGCTCCCGCCCCGGGCGGCGCGGGCCACTGCACCGGGCCGTCGCGGAGCCGGTCGTAGCTGACGCCGCGCAGGTCGTAGCCGGTGGCCGGGTTCCAGAACGCCCGCAGCTCGGCGAAGATCTCCTCGGCGCTGCCGTAGTCGAACGCGGCGCCGTACCCCAGCTCCGTCGCGATGCGAGCGATCAGCTGCCAGTCGGGCAGGGCGTCGCCGGGCGGGGTCACGGCGCGGTGCACGAGCGTCAGGTTCCGCTCGGAATTGATCATGATGCCGTCGGTCTCGCCCCAGATCGTCGCGGGGAGGATCACGTCGGCGTACGCGTTGGTCTCGGTGTCGCCGTACACGTCCTGCGTGATGACCAGCTCGGCGGCCTCGAGCCCCTCGATGACGGTGCGGCGGTTGCCGACGGACGCGACGGGGTTGGTGCAGATGATCCAGCAGGCCTTGATCTCGCCGTCGGCCATCCGCCGGAACATGTCGACGGTGCCGGTGCCGACCTCGGCGCGGATGGTGCCGCGCGGCAGCCCCCACTGGTCCTCGGCGAACGCGCGGTCCTGCTCGGCGAGCACCGAGCGCTGCCCGGGCAGGCCGGGGCCCATGTAGCCCATCTCGCGGCCGCCCATGGCGTTGGGCTGACCGGTGAGCGACAGCGGCCCGCTGCCCGTGCGGCAGATCGCTCCGGTGGCGAGGTGGAGGTTGATCAGGGCATTCGTGTTCCAGGTGCCGTGCGTGGACTGGTTGAGTCCCATGGTCCAGCAGCTCACCCAATTCGCCGCGGTACCGATGAGCGCGGCGGCCTCTCGCAGGGACGCTTCCGCGATGCCGGTGATCTCGGACACCCGAGCCGGCGGGTAGTCCGCCAGGAACGCGGGCATCGCTTCCCAGCCCTCCGTGTGCGCCGCGACGAACTCCTCGTCGACGTGGCCGCCCTCGACGAGCAGGTGCAGCAGCCCGTTCAGCAGCGCGAGGTCGGTGCCGGGGTTGACCTGCAGGAACAGGTCGGCCTTTTCGGCGGTGGCGGTGCGGCGCGGGTCGACCACGATCAGCTTCGCGCCGGCCTTCACGCGGTCGAGCATCCGCAGGAACAGGATCGGATGGCAGTCGGCCATGTTCGCGCCGATGACGAGGAACACGTCGGCGTGGTCGAGGTCGTCGTACGAGCCGGGCGGCCCGTCCGAGCCCAGCGACAGCTTGTAGCCGCTGCCGGCGCTCGCCATGCACAGCCGGGAGTTCGACTCGATCTGGTTGGTGCCGATGAAGCCCTTCGCCAGCTTGTTCGCCAGGTACTGCGCCTCGAGGGTCAGCTGCCCCGACACGTACAGCGCGACCGCGTCCGGCCCGTGCTCGTCGATGATCGCCCGCAGCTTCCGCGCGGTCTCGGTGATCGTGGCGTCGAGGTCGGCGTCCTGCGGCGCGGCGCCGCGCTCCCGGCGGACCTTCGCCGTGCCGAGCCGCCCGGGTGCGGCGAGCATGTCGGCGCTCGTCGCCCCCTTGGTGCACAACCGCCCGCGATTGGCCGGGTGCTCCTTGTCGCCGGCCGCCTTCAGCACGCTCCGCCGGCCGTCCGGCCCCGTCTGGATGTCCAGCACCACCCCGCAGCCGACGCCACAGTACGAACACACCGTCCTGACCTGCGTGCCGAGTGCTCCCACAACCACATCCCTCCGCCCGGCCGACACCGTCGCGTCGACCGTGACGCTGCGGGCAGCCTAAGGAGAGCGCGTTACACGCACGTCACGCCGATCATCGCCACCCCGTTTCACACGCCCCACATCGACGCCGCCCGGGCTGTGAACGAGCTCGCCGCCGGCACGGGGCACCTGCTGGAAGTCGGTCAGGTCGCGCAGCCGCCGGACCGGCGACAGGACCAGCGCGAGCGGTGCGGCCAGGGTCGCCGCGGCGAACAGCCACAACGTCGTGCGCCCGCCCACCGCGCCGGCCAGGGCACCCGCGACGAGGCCGCCGACGGGGATCGCGCCCCAGGACACGAACCGGACGGTGGCCACGACCCGCGGCAGCAGCTCCGCCGGGCTGGCGATCTGGCGATAGGTCCGGGTCGTGACGCTCAGCACGACCACGCCGCCGGCGAAGAGCACGTTGCCCGCGGCGAACGCCACGAACGCCGGCCACCCGCTGCCGGCCGGCACGAGCGCCGCACCGGCGACCGCCCCGAACCCGGCCCAGATCAGCGCCCTGGCCGACCCGAGCCGGCCCGTGATCCGCGCCGTCAGCGCCGCGCCTACGAGGGATCCGACGCCCTCCGCGGCGAGCAGCAGGCCGACCAGCCCGGCGGGGGCATGCAGCTCGCGCACCAGGTACAGCGGGTACACGGCCAGCTGTGCCCCGCAGACGAAGTTGACGGCGGTCGCGGTCCACATGCCGGGGCCCATCACCGGATGGCGGACCACGAACCACCATCCTTCCCGGATCAGCCCCCAGGCCGGGCCCGCGTCACCACGGACCCTGCCGTCCCGAACCGGCAGGGTCCGCAGCAGCGCGGCGGAGACGATGAAGCTGGCGGCGTCCACCAGTACCGTGGCGACGGGACCGAGCAGCTGGACGCAGAGCCCACCGGCGGAGGGCCCACCCAGCTGCGTGGCGGCGTGCGTGGCCGACACGAGGCTGTTGCGGGCCTGCAGCCGCTCCCGCTCGACGATCTCCGGCAGGAAGGTCGCGTTGGCCACGTCGAAGATGACGTTGGCGAAGCTCACGACGAGCGCCACCGCGACCAGCTGCGGCACGCTCAGCCACCCCCACCACCAGGCGAGCGGCACCGACCCGACCGCGGCGGCCCGGGCGAGGTCCGCGCCGACCTGCACCCCGCGCAGCGGCAGCCGCTGCACGAACACCCCCGCCGGCAGCCCGATGACCAGCCACGCGACATAGCTGGCCGCCGCGATCAGCCCCATCTCGAACGGCCCCGCGCCGAGCACCGTCAGCGCCGTCAGCGGCAGCGCGACCGCCCCGACCGCCGACCCGACGCTGCTGGTGGTCCCGGCCGCCCACCAGGTCCAGAACAGCGTCTCCTTGCGTTGCGCAGTGAGTTCCATAATGGAACGCACTATAGTCGGTAGGCATGGACCGCGCTGCCCTCGCCGACGCCGACTGCGGCATAAGCCAGGCGCTCGGCGTGATGGGCGACGGCTGGACGTTCCTCATCGTGCGCGACATCGCCGGCGGCACGACCCGCTTCGACGCGCTGCAGCGCGCCCTCGGCGTGAGCCGCCGCGCCCTCACCGAGCGCCTCGCCAGGCTCGTCGAGCACGGCGTGCTGCACCGGCGGCAGTATTCGGCGCACCCGCCGCGCTACGACTACCTGCTCACCGCGAAGGGCGAAGGGCTGCTGCCCGTGCTGGTCGCCCTGCAGGACTGGGGCACCCGGCACGTCATGGGCTCGGGCGCCCTGACCGCGACCGCCGACGACGCCTCCGGTTCCGGTTCCGGTTCCGCCTCCGGTTCCGCCTCCGGTTCCGGTTCCGGCTCCGGCTCCGGTTCCGGCGAGTCCCGCAGGGTGCACGCCCTGATCGGCCGCCGCCTGCCCGCCGTCACGCTCACCGCACACGACGGCACCCCGGTCGACCTCGGCGCCCCGGTCTCATGGATGGTGCTGTACTGCTTCCCCGGCGCCTTCGCCCCGGGCACCCACGGCTACCCGCCCGGCTGGAGCGACATCCCCGGTGCTCCCGGCTGCACCCTGGAGTCGCTGACCTATGCCGACCGCCACCCGGCGTTCCTGGCGAAGGGTGTCGCGGTGCACGGCGTGAGCACCCAGCGCCCCGACCAGCTGGCCGCGTTCGCCGCCCACGCCCGCCTGCCGTTCCCGCTGCTGTCGGACCAGGACCTCACGCTGACCGCCGGCCTGCTCCTGCCGACCTTCCGCGCCGCGGGCGTCGACCGCCTCAAGCGGCTCACCCTGCTCGCCGACGCGGCGGGTGTGATCCGCGAGGTGCAGTTCCCCATCACCGACCCGGCCGCCTCGGTCGACGACATCCTCGCCCGCGTCCCGGCCTGACGCCTTGCGGCGTAACGCTTCTACAGTGTGATGACGGCCCGCCCGTCGGGCCGGCTGTCGGGGTCGAGCACCCAGTGCTCGCGGATCGTCGCCCGGTACATCCGGTAGACCCCGTCGCCGGTCACCTCTTCGATCCTGACCAGCCGCCCACCCTTCGGCAGCGCCGCGGCACCATACGCCGCCGCGACCTCCGCCACGGCCTCCCCCGTGACCTCCGCCGCCACCCCGCTCATGTACACGGCGAACGCCCCGCCCACCTCCACCCGCGAGTCGAACACCACCATGCTCACCTCGGGCCGCACCGCCAGGTTCCGCGAGTGCAGCGTCTCCGGCGACGATATCCAGACGAGCTCCCGATACCCGCTCATCGTGTAGAAAACGGGCGACACCCAGGGCTTCCCATCCGCGTCCGCGGTGCCCAGCACCACGTACCGCCCCTCGTCCAGCACACCCCGCGCAGCATCCTCGAACCCCGCCATGCCAGCAGCGTATGCGAACTCCGGACGCCCCGCAGAAGGTCGTCAGCGCGTCAGGACGAACGTGACCTCGCCCGGCTCGACCGGATCGCGGACCCACACCTCGACCTCCACCGGACCTTCGGGAACCGGAATCCAGTGGTCAACAGCGCTGACCGCCATACCGGCGTCAAGCCCGGCCGGCCCGACCTCGAGCCGGCCCGTGCGCACCAGGCTCCACCCGTCGAGCCCGGGCCGCCCGTCGTACACGCGGACGGTCACCGGCCCGCGCTCGTCAGCCCAGGTCTCCACCAGGATCACGCCCGGCCCGGACACCGCCGCACCCGGTCCGTCCCCCCACTCCGGCACGCTGCCGTCTCCACCGGTCACGGACAGCCTGATCTGGTTGCACTCGGGCTCGATGCCCACCTCGAGCAGCAGCTCACCTTCCGCCATCGGCTGATGATGCACGACCACGCCCACACGAGGAACAACGCCGCCACCCACGGCCCACAACCCCATCTGCGCAACACGTCGTCGACACCCGGATGCCGGCCGCCATCAGCGAAGGAACAAGGCCGCCAGCTCCCAGCGCTCCCGGCAGTCAGGGGAGGAGCAACGCCAACCGCGACCCGCAGCCGCATGTGCGCGGCGCCGACTGGACCGGAGCGCCCGCCGCGATCGAAGAAGGAACAAGGCCGCCAGCGAGGGTAGGTCCAGCCGCTTCTGCACATCGTCGTCTCCCCCGGCCCCACCAGCCTCCCGCGTTCCCAGCGCCCCGCTCCCCGCTCCTAGACGATCTATTCCAAGGGTTAGTGGCCGTAGGCGGTCAGGGATCGCATGATCGGCTGGCTGGTGTGCCAGTTGTGCCAGATGGCGGCGGTCATGGCCAGGACCCGTTGCAGGATTCGGACGGCGACCCCGGCGGCCGTCCGGCCGCCGTGGCGTTCGAGGTCGAGTTGGCCTTTGAGGGTTTGGTTGACGGACTCGATGTTCTGCCGGACCGCGCGTAGGAGGGTCCGGCCGGGGCGTGGTGGTTCGGTGCGGTATGCGGGCCGGACGACGTTGGTGTTGTTGTCGTTGAGCCATGTTTCGGTGGTGCGGTCCCGGTAGCCCTTGTCCACGATCAGGATCAGTCCGTCGGGGTGGTGGAACATGTTCGGCTGCAACGAGACCAGGTCGATGAGGACGTCACGTTCGTCGGTCTTGGGGTTGGTGAGGGCGAACGCGACGGGCAGGCCGTGGATGGTGGTGACGAGGTGCAGGCGCAGTCCCCAGAACAGGCGGGAGTGCGAGGCGCAGTAGCCGTAGCCGGCCCAGCCGGCGAGGTCGGAACGTCTGACGGTCTCGCGGGAGGTGCCGCACCGCACGGGGGTGGAGTCGGCGATACGGATCGGGTGCTGCCACAGGTCGGTGTCGGCGGCGAGGACGGCGATGCAGTGCGCGAGCTGGGTGACCAGGGCTCGGAGGCGTTTGTTGTATCCGGGTTGTTTGGGCAGGTATGGGAAGAGATGCCCGACGGCTTTACGGGCGGCCCGGAGCCAGCGGTTCTCTTTGTGGTGGCCGAGGAGGACCTGCAGGACGGCGACGGTGATCAGTTCGGCGTCGGTGATCTGCGGGGTGATGCCGGTCTTCGGCCGGTACGGGTTGAGCTGGGGTGACGCCTTCAATTCGTCGTCGATCTTCACGTAGAGTGCGGTGGCGAGGGTGTCCAGATCGACGTACACGTGGCCTCCAGGTCATCGTTGCTTCGCAGCGTCGATGTTGGAGGCCCTCGCACCTTTTCGCTGTCCCGTACCCCTTGGAATAGATCGTCTAGCGCCCCAGCTCCCAGCGTTCCCCGCAGTCAGGAGAAGAACAACGCCGCCAAGCAAGGCACACGCAGCCGCAACTGCACATCGCCGACGACACCCCGAGCACCAGCCTCGATCAGGGCACGAACGAGCCAGCCAGCACGGCAGATGCAGCCGCATGTGCGCATCGCCGGTGGCCCCGGCCCGCCCAGCTCCCCGTTCCCAGCGACCCGCTTCCAGCGCTCCCGGCGGCCGAGGGAAGAACAACGCCACCAACCAAGGAACACCCGACCGCATCTGCGCAGCACATCGTCCATGCCTGAGCGCCCGCCCGCCGCGAACAAGGCAGAAACGGGACAGCCAGCAGGCGCAGGCGCAGGCGCAACCGCACATGCGCAGCGCCAACAGCACCCGACCCAGCAGCTCCGCTCTCAGCGCCCATTCCCAGCGCCCCGCTCCCAGCATTCCCTGCGGCGGCCCATCCCCAGTGGTCGCCGCAGTCAGTAGAAGAGCAGCGCCGCCAACAGGGCACACGCAACCGCGTCGGCGCCGCACGTCGTCCGCGCCCGAGCATCCTCCGCTATCAGGAAAGGAACAGGGCGGCCAGCCGGGGCAGGTGCAGCCGCATCTGTGCGTCGTCGTCGACGTCCCACCGCTCGCCGCGGGCCGGTGACGGGCGGGCCGCGGCCGGGGTGGCTAAGGCCTCGTCGTAGCCGGACGGTGAGCCGGTGCTGCGGGTGTACGCCGTGCGGGCCACATACAGCATCGCCTCGCAGCCGAGCCAGCCCTCGCCGGTGGTGCCCATGCGCTGGACCACTGGCAGGTCGGCGAGGGTGTCGGGGTCGGCGACGGCGCGGTCGAACGCGGACCGGCCCTGCAGCATCAGGCCGGCGCGGAAGTCCATGAAGCCGTCGTCGCCGCAGCCGCCCTCGATGAGGTAGGCCGCAGCCCACAGCGGGGCGAGATACGCCGAGTCGAACACGGCCGAGAAGCGCCGACCGAACGCGACGATCGAGGCGGGTGGCAGGGCCGCGACCAAGTCCAGCACCGCCCCTGGCACCGGATCGCCCGGCGGGTCGCGGTCGTCCGTCCGACAGGACGACCGCGCCGACTCGATGAGGCCCCACCACTCCCGCAGCTCCATGACCGACACGGTAGCCCCGGGGTACGACAGAAAAACCCGCTACTCGAAGCGCAGCCCGTCGGGCCGCATGAGACGCCACAGCGCGGGCAAGGACGCCGTGGTGACGAGGAGGACCACTCCGCCGGCGATGCCGCACACGATCGCGATGCCGGTCACGTCGGCGTGGAAGGGCACGTCGACGGTGGCCAGGAGCATGGCGCCGAGGCCGAGGCCGAGGCCGGTCGCCAGCAGCAGGCCCAGCACGACCGGGACCAGGGTCTGCCAGAGGACCGACCAGCCGAGCGTGGATCGGCGGGCGCCGAAGGCCACCAGCGCGGCCAGGGTGCGCCGCCGCTCGCGCAGCTGCTCGATCGTGCCGACGAGCAGGCTCAGCCCGACGAGCAGCAGGGTGACGGCCGCGCCGGCGAAGAGGCCGCGGCGGATGCTCGTGAACGTGCTGTCGCGCACCTTCGAGCGCAGGATCGACACGTCCATGGTCGGGCTGATGGCCATCGCCGCGTTGCGCAGCCGCTCCTCGGCGGCCTGGCCGGCGGCCTGGTCCAGGTGGACGTAGGACTCGAAGGTGGGCTCCGCGCGGGCGGCCGGCGCGGCCGCGGGCGTGACGAGGATGCCCTCGACGTCCTGGCCCCACGGGTCCTTGCGGGTCTTCGCCCGGTGCGCCGCCGCCGGCACGGTCCACTGTGGACCTTGCGGCGTGGCGGACGGTTCGCCCATGCGCACGGTCCGCCCGATGAGGTCGGGACGGTCCAGCACGAACACGTCGCCGTCGGTGCAGCGGTCCAGCACGGCTATCTCCCGCAGCACGTCGCAGTCGCCGACACGGACCTGGACGAAGTCGTCGTCACCGATGGTCGCGATGTCCCTCCGGTACGTGCGGACCGACGTCACTCCCGAGGCCCGCAGCTTCGCGTCGACGCCGGCGACGTCCTCGACCGTCGCGAGCGGGGACACGGTGAGCACCGTGACCGCCTGCGCCCGGGTCGGGTCCTGCCCGGTGTTGATCGTGAATTCGGCCTCGGCGGCGGCGAACAGCATCTGCAGCGCGATCGTCCCGGCCGCCGCGACCGCGATGGCGCCGACGGCCCGCACGGAGCTGCCGCCGGACAGTTGCAGGCGGCGCACCGCCATCTGCCACGACACGCCACCACCGGCGCCGAGGCGGCCGACCAGCCGGTCGAACACCCACGGCAGCAGCAGCGCCACCCCGAGCAGCAGCAACGACACCCCGCCGACGGCCTGCCACGGGTTGAACTCGCCGTGCCTGCCGGTCAGCGGCGCGAGCAGGCCGGCACCGGCGAGCGGGACGAGCACCCGCCACCACAGGCGCCGGTGGGTGCGGGAGGTGGCGCGGCGCACGACGCCGAGCGGCTCGACGACCACCCGGCGCATCGCCACCAGGGTCATCGCCAGCGCGGCGGCCGGCACGGCCACGACGAGCAGCGCGAGCAGCGGCAGCGGCGGGCGCACGTCGGAGCTGTACACGCTGAGGCTTGCCACCTCGAACGCCTCGACGAACTGCCGGCCGACGAGGAAGAAGACGCCGCCGGCGAGCAGGCCGAGGGTGGCGCTGATCACCGCCTCCCCGCCGGCGATGCGGCGGATCATGGCACCGTCGGCGCCCACGAGCCGGACGGCGGCGAGCCTCCGGTCGCGCTGCTCGCCACCGAACCGGGTGGCGGCGGCGACGAACATCGCCACCGGCATGAGCAGCACCACGAAGATGACGACGACCAGCATGAGCAGGAACGGGTCGAGCGGCTCGTGGACGCTGCGGCTGCCGTACGAGTCGATGCGCTGGACCTGCGGCTGGCCGAACGCCAGGTCGCCGCGCACGGCGTAGAACACCAACTCGTTGGGGCCGGAGAGGCCGGCCTTGCCGATCGTGCCCGCCACGGTGCCGGGCATCCGGTCGCGCAGCAGTGCGCCGTCGGAGGAGGCCAGGAGGTCCCGCAGCGCCGGCGACACGAGCATCGTGCCGGGCGCCGGCATCGCGTGCACGCCGGGCGGCAGCACCGGGTGGGCGCCGTCGGCGCGCACGAGCCGGCCGCGGACGTTCTTGCCGTGGAAGGAGGTGGAGAGGTTCAACGTCAGCACGGTCGTGTCCCCGGCCGGCAGTTCTTCGCCACCGTACCGGTCGTCGTCGCGGGCGGCGGTGCGGTCGCTGCGCGCGTCGAGCATCGTCGGGATGGACACCGACAGCAGCAGCACCGCGACACCGAGGCCGACGCCGACGGCGGTGAGCGCGGTGCGCAGCAGGCCCTCCCGGCCGCCGCTGAGCGCGAGCCGGATCCCGAGGCCGATCTCCGTCGCCCAGCGCCGCAGCCGGCCGGCCCGCACGGGACCGCCCTCCGGCGCGTGCCGCCCCGCCCCGCCGAGCGCCACCCCCGTCGCACCGGAGGACGCCCCGCCATGCACAGCGGTCATGCCTGCCTCGCCAGGTCGAGGGCCTTGCCGTCGCGGACCACGATCTCGCGGTCGGCGTAGGCGGCGACCCGGGCCTCGTGCGTCACGAGCACCACGGCGGCGCCGGTGTCGCGGGCGGCCTCGGTGAACAGGCGCATGACCCGCTCGCCGTTGAGCGAGTCCAGGGCACCGGTCGGCTCGTCGGCGAAGACGACCCGCGCGCCGGTGACGAGGGCCCGGGCCACGGCGACGCGCTGTCCCTGGCCGCCGGACACCTCGCCGGGCCGCTTGCCGGCCACGTCGGTGATCTCCAGGCGCTCCAGCCACTCGGCGGCGCGTCGCTGGGCGTCCTTGCGCCGGTGCCCGGACAGGCGCAGCGGCAGCGCCACGTTCTCCAGGCAGGTGAGCTCCGGGACCAGCTGGCCGAACTGGAACACGAAGCCGAACTCGCCGCGCCGTAGCGCGCTGCGCTGCGCGTCGGACATCGCGGACAGCTCGCGGTCGCGGTAGAGGACCTGCCCGCCGTCCGGGCGGACGATCCCGGCGAGGCAGTGCAGCAGGGTCGACTTGCCGGAGCCGGACGGCCCCATCACGGCGACGACCTCGCCGGCCGCGATCGACATGGAGGCGCCCGACAAGGCTTGTGTGGATCCGAACGACTTCGTCAAGGACACAGCGGAGAGCATCAGGCACGCACCTTCCGGGCCAGGTCGTCGAGGCGGGCGGCGGTGAGCTCCAGCCAGCGCAGGTCGGCCTCGAGGTGGAACAGGGCGTGGTCGCAGATCAGCTGGTCGGCGAGGTCGCCGCCGGTCTTGCGGCGGGTCAGCTCGCGCATGAGGCGCAGGTGCTCGGTCCGCTGCGTGTCCAGCAGTTCGGCGGCGGGGCGGCCGGTCAGCAGCGCGAGGATGACCTTCGTGTAGAGGGTGTTCTGCAGGTACGGCTCGGGCTTCTCCGGGGAGGCGAGCCACTGCTCGACGTCCGCGACGCCGGCCGGGGTGATCGCGTAGCGCTTGCGGTCGGGGCCCTCGCCGGGCTCGACGCTGTCGACGGTGACCAGGCCGTGCTTCAGCAGCCGGGACAGGGTCGAGTAGACCTGCCCGTAGGCGAGGGGCCGGTCGCTGCCGAACCGCTCGTCGTAGGCCCGCTTCAGGTCGTAACCGTGGCGGGGCTGGGACTCGAGCAGCCCCAGAAACGCTTGACCGATGGACATGCCGGTGACTGTACACCATGTGTATACCTACGTTGTATACACCAGTTGTAGAGTCATTGAGCTGGGCGGATGCACAGAAGGTCTCATGCGTTTGGAGGAGCTGATGTGCCAACCGCCGCAGTGCCGAGTGGCCTGGGTCACATGGTGGATGTTTTGCCCTATTCGACCGGCATTTCGCTCGGTAGGTTCGCCCGGACACGCCGCCGATCACCCCATTTCTCCCCCTGGAGGAGCGGGTGGCGGGTGTGGTGCAACCCGACCGAGAAGGAGAGCCGGTGCGCCTGCCGAACCTGTCCAACAAGGCCAAACTCGCCGCCATCGCGGCGATCGTGGCGGTCCCCGCCGTCGCCCTGCCGATCGCGTTCGCCTCCAAGGACGGCCGCCTGCCGGGCGTCGGATCCCGCGGGGGCGACGCAGCCTACGCGTTCCCCGCGACGCCGGACCACATCCCGGACACACCGGTGCGGGTCAACCAGGTCGGTTACCTGCCCGACGGCCCGAAGCACGCCACCGTCATCAGCGACGCGACCGACCCGCTGCCGTGGCAGCTCAAGGACAAGGCCGGCGCCGTCGTCGCCTCCGGCGAGACCACCCCGCACGGCATGGACCCCAGCTCCGGCCAGAACACCCACACCGTCGACTTCAGCTCCTACAAGGGCAGCGGCAGCACGTACACCCTCGAGGTCGACGGCAAGGCGAGCCTGCCCTTCGACCTGGACCCGAAGGCCTACCGCCAGCTCGCGATCGACGCCATGTCGTTCTACTACCCGCAGCGCAGCGGCATCGCCATCGACGACAAGATCGCGCCCGGCTACGGCCGCGCCGCGGGGCACGTCGCGGAGTCGCCGAACGGCGGCGACACCAAGGTGCCGTGCGCGCCCGGCTCCTGCGACTACACCCTCGACGTGACCGGCGGCTGGTACGACGCCGGCGACCACGGCAAGTACGTCGTCAACGGCGGCATCTCGGTCGCGCAGCTGATGAGCTCCTACGAGCGCTCCCCGAAGGCGGCTCAGGCGCGCACCCTGCGCCAGCCGGAGTCCGGCGGCAAGACCCCAGACGTGCTCAACGAGGCCCGCTGGGAGCTCGACTTCCTGATGAAGATGCAGGTCCCGGCCGGGCAGAAGCTCGCCGGCATGGCGCACCACAAGGTCCAGGACGTCGCCTGGACCGGGCTGCCGACCGACCCGGCCGCCGACACGCAGCCGCGGGTGCTCAAGCCGCCGTCGACCGCCGCGACCCTGAACCTGGCCGCCGCGGCCGCTCAGGGCGCCCGGGTGTTCAAGGCGTACGACCCGGCCTACGCCGAGAAGCTGCTGGCCTCGGCCCGCGCCGCGTTCGCGGCGGCGGAGGCGAACCCGAAGGTCTACGCGCCGGACTCCGACTCCGTCGGCGGTGGCGCGTACGGTGACGGAGACGTCGACGACGAGTTCTACTGGGCGGCGGCGGAGCTCTACATCACCACCGGCGACAAGAAGTTCGCCGACTTCGTGACCGCGTCGCCGGTGCACAAGAACGACGTCTTCGCCAACGCGTTCGACTGGCGCGCCGTCGGCGCCCTCGGCCGGCTCGACCTGGCCACGGTCGACAACAAGCTGCCCGACCGGGAGCGTGTGAAGGCCAGCGTCGTCGCCGGTGCCGACAAGCACCTCGCCACGCTCACCTCGCAGGCGTACGGCCAGGCCTACGCGCCCAACGGCGGCTACGACTGGGCGTCCAACAGCCAGATGCTCAACAACCTGGCGGTCGTCGGCACCGCGTACGACCTGACCGGAGAGGCGAAGTACCGCGACGGCGTCCTGTCCGGCATGGACTACATCTTCGGCCGCAACGCGCTCAACCAGTCCTACGTGACCGGCTACGGCGAGAAGGCGTCGAAGAACCAGCACAGCCGCTGGTACGCCAACCAGCTCGACCCGAAGCTGCCCAACCCGCCGCGCGGCACGCTCGCCGGTGGACCGAACTCCTCGCTGCAGGACGAGGTCGCCTCGGCGGCGCTGAAGGACTGCAAGCCGCAGCTGTGCTACATCGACGACATCAAGTCGTGGTCGACGAACGAGCTGACCATCAACTGGAACTCGTCGCTGTCCTGGGTCGCCTCCTTCGCTGCGGACCAGACCTGACGCTGACCGCCTGACGACGGGCCCGGCCGATCACCACGATCGGCCGGGCCCGTTCGCCGTCCTCCGCCGTGCCGGCAGCTGGGTCCAGCGGTCCAGCGCCGCCTGCAGCTTGGCGAGCATCCTGATACCGGTGGCGTTACCGAGCAGACCGAGCACGGGCAGCACGAGCGCGCCCGCGACCGTCACGGCGATCACATGCTGCGGCCGCCACCGTGCGCATCCGGTTATGAGGACATTTCGGGGCGGCTACCTCGCTGGTCAGCCTTCCGGTGCGGGCCATTCGTCGCCCCACTCGACGTCCCGGGCCTGCTTGTACCGCTGACCCTCGCGCTTCGAGACGAGCGTCGGGCCGACGGTGGTGTCCGGGTTGCAGACCTGCAGCGTGACCAGCCCCTTGCGGAACGTGGGGTGCCGCACCACCCGCCCCGGTGGCTGGCGGGCGCCTTTCGTGACGGCCACGTAGGAGAACTTCTCGTCTTCGTAGCCCAGCTCGGCGGCCTTGAGGCGGCGGTGCAGGGCGGAGCGGTTGATCCGGGCCGTGAAGTGGCACCAGTCCTTGCCCGTCATCCCGCACGCCTGCTGGTGCGGGCAGGGGGCGGCGACGGTCCAGCCTCCGGCGATGAGGCGGTCCCTTGCCTCGAGGATCCGCCGGTACCCGAGGGGGGTGCCCGGCTCGACGATGACCACGGCCTGGTTCGCCGCGGCGCCGGCCGCCTCGACGAGTTGGACCTGGGCGTCCTCGGTGAGCTCGCCCAGCACGTACGACACCAGCACCATGTCCACAGTGGACAAGGGCTCCCCGAGGTGCCACTCCTGCCAGCCGGCCTGCGGGAGCATGCGCTGGCCGAGCTTCAGCGCCTCCGGCACCTGGTCGAGGACGGTCATCTCCTGGATCTCCGGATACTGCTCGAGCGCCGCCCAGGTCGCGGCGCCCGAGCCACCGCCGACGTCGAGGATGCTGCGCGGGCTGACGCTCTGCCCGAGCTGTTCCAGCACGGCCCCTACGGCGGCGTGGGTGGCCGGCATTCTGTAGGCGGCGTACGCGGTGGCGTCGACCATGTTGCGGATCAGCGGCTCGTCGGCGGGGCGGCCGCTGCGGTAGTCGGCGATGAGCCGCTGCACCGACTCGGCGAGCCGCTTCGGCGGGACGGGCTCCAGCAGCCGGTCCAGGGCTTCTCTGAGGTCCGTCACTCCTGCGCCGCCTTCCTTGCGGTCGTCGCGACCAGGCCGGTCGCGCACGCCTGCGATTTTTGTCGGTGGTCGCCGCTACGCTGTCGGCGCCCCTCGTTGGTTCGTATTCGAAAGGCCGTGACCGATGCCCCAGACGACCTATCTCGAGCTGTCCGAGGACAGCGGCAGCGCCCACAAGTTCTACGAAGTGACCGTCGACGGCGCTGAGATGTCGATCCGTTACGGCCGCATCGGCGACCCCGGCACCCTGAAGACCACGACCTACCCCGACCACGCCAAGGCTACCGCCGAGGCCGCGAAGAAGATCGGCGAGAAGACCCGCAAGGGCTACGCCCCGGCCGTCGCCGGCCAGCGCGCCAAGCGCTCCGTCTCCCGCCGCGTGATCGTCAGCGCCCGCTCCACCGCGAAGACCGCCCCGCTCCTGTGGCGCTACAAGTCGGGCTCCTCCGCCTTCGGCATCTTCGTCGACGACCGCGTCTGCATGGTCGGCAACGAGGCGGGCGTCGTCACCACCCTCACCCACGACGCCCAGGTCGAGCGCCAGTTCAAGCTCCCCGACGGCGTGAAGTGCATCGTCGCCGACGACGACTGGCTCTATGCCGGCTGCGACGACGGCAACGTCTACGACCTCTCCGGCAAGATCCCGCGCCTGGCCTACTCCATCGCCCCCGACATCGACATCTACTGGCTCGACATCCACGACGGCGTCCTCGGCGTCGCCGACGCCAAGGGCGGCATCTGCAGCATCGACCACGAGGACGACTTCCTCTGGCGCCGCCAGGGCAACGGCACCAGCGGCTGGATGGTCCGCTGCGACGACAACGCCGTGCACCACGGCCACAGCAAGGGCGTCACCAGCTACGACTGGCGCACCGGAAAGGAGCTGTGGAACCAGCCCACCCGCGGCGCCGTCCTCTTCGGCTGGCAGGAGCGCGACACCCTCTACGCCGGCATGTCCTCCAACTCGGTCCTGTCCTTCACCAAGAGCGGCGAGACCGCCGTCACCTACCGCTGCGACAACACCATCTACTCCTGCGCCGCCGCCCCCGACGGCCGCTACGTCTTCGCCGGCGACTCCAGCTCCTCGGTGTATTGCTTCGCCGCCGACGGCACCCGCCTGTGGAAGCTCGGCACCGGCTGCGGCAGCGCCTACTCGATGCAGTACCACGACGAGCGGCTCTACATCGTCACCACCGACGGCTCCCTGGCCTGCATCGACGCCAGCGAGCAGGCCGTCCGCGCCGCCGAGCAGGGCGTAGTCCCCGAGTACGTCGACGTCAAGGCCCCCCGCATGGAGGCCGTCGCCCCTTCCACCACCGTCGAGGTCGCCACCGACCCCAGCGACGGCATCATCGTCGAGTGCTTCGAGGAGGGCGGCCGCCTCCGCATCCGCGTCGTCTCCCCCGGCTACCACCACGACTGGCAGGTCCAGTTCCCCAAGGGCATCCGCGAGCCCCACGCCCGCTACGTCGTCCCCGAGATCCGCGAGGCCTCCCGCGGCGGCTTCTACCGCGCCCACGGCGAAATCCGCCGCCTCGTCTGACCCACCCCGCCGCGCCGCGCGCCGGTCCGAGCCTTGCTCGGCCGGCGCCGCGCCGGCTCTGACCACGCGCCCCACCCCGACCACGCACTCACCCGACGCCCACACACGCCCCCGACCCAGTCACACAACCCGGCCCGGCCCACTTCGAACACAGCCCGGGCGCCGCGCACAGCCCGGGCGCCGCGCACAGCCCGGGCGCCGCGCCGGTTCTGACCATGCACCCGCTCCGCCCACGCACTCGCCCGACGCTCACACACGGACCTCGCCCCAGTCGCACACCGCCCGGCACCGCGCACAGCCCGGGCGCTGTGCCGTCTTCGACCACGCACTCGCCCGACCCAGTCGCACACGACCCGGCACCGCACAGCCCGGCATGTGCCCGGTCTGGCGAGGCGCCCGGTTCAGTCGCGCCGATCTGGTCACACCGACCTGGATTGCGCTCGACCATGCGTGCCCGGAGCCACGGCGTGGTGGGCCGTGGCCGGCTAACCCTGGCAACGCCGAAACGAACCGGCCGCTATGCCCCCAAGACGGACGTGCCCCACCCCGCATGCAGGCGCCGCGGGTCCCCCACGATGCAGCGAGCCCTTCACCGCTGCCGCCGCCGCCAGTTCGGGCAGCGCCCCCTCCGCATCAGCCGGACCGAGTCACCCCATCTGCGCACGTGACCTCCCACGGCCCGTCTGACGCTTCTCAAGGGGGACGTCGCCCTAGCGCCTTGATCCACGGACAGTGCTGGTCGCCCGCACGGCCGGATTCGTCCTTCGATCACGGCGACGGGCGAGGCGGCTCGTCCAGGACGCGAAAAGACCCGCCTCGCCGCCTTGCGACCACATCCACCCCTTGATTCGGAGACGACGAAAACAGCAGCCCCTCCACGCCGGCGACGCCACCCCAGCACCTTGATCCACGGACGGCGCTGGTCGCCCGCACAGCCGGACTCATCCTTCGATCACGGCGACCGGGGAAGCGGCACGTCCAGGACCCGGAAACACCCGACTCGCCGCCCCCGCGACCACATCCATCCTTCGATCGGAGGCGACGAAAACAGCAGCCCCTCCACACCGGCGACGCCACCCCAGCACCTTGATCCACGGACAGCGCTGGTCGCCCGCACAGCCGGATTCGTCCTTCG